>NZ_SRTD01000339.1:0-317 GCF_004792105.1 Mesorhizobium sp. M8A.F.Ca.ET.161.01.1.1
CGCCGACCTGGGCGCACTGCCGTCCGCGTGCCGCGTTCCGCCGCTGGGTCAAGCATCGGTCGGACGCGGCTTTCGCATCGTTGCGCGGCTGTTTGCCGGCGCCGTCGCGCTCGTGCTGTTGGCAGCGGTGGCCATCTACCTCGTCGGCGTCTCCGGCATAGGCTCCGATCGGCTTCGCACGGAGGCGGAGGCGGCAATCGAGAAGCTTGCCGGCGTCGACGTCAACGTTTCGGTCCCCACATGTACATGATGGTGCTGTAACCGGCGATGTCGCTGCTGCTCATTTCTTCGCCTTCGCAGCCGAGGATGCTTACAGC
>NZ_SRTD01000340.1:0-316 GCF_004792105.1 Mesorhizobium sp. M8A.F.Ca.ET.161.01.1.1
GCGAGACATTTGCCTGTGCGGCGCGGATGACGCGGCCATCGGCAAGCTTGACGATGAAGACCGAGAAGTCGCCCAGATAGCCGATATCCCATACCTCGCCATAGGCGGAGTTGATGCTGCTATCGGCAGGCTGATCGAGCGAGATGCGCACCTTCTCTGGCCGGATTGCGAAAGCCACCTGGCTACCGGCAGCAGCGGCGCATTCCTGCTCAACCGCCACCTTCAGCCCGTCGCAATCCAGTGTCACGAGGCCGGGCCTGCCGATATTGGAAGCATTGGCGACGACATTGGCGTCGAAAATATTGATGTCACCGAT
>NZ_SRTD01000341.1:0-316 GCF_004792105.1 Mesorhizobium sp. M8A.F.Ca.ET.161.01.1.1
GCGAGACGGCGCTCGGCATCGTCTTCATGCATGATGCGGTGGCCCAGACTGCGGAAGGTTTTCCGGTCAAATCAATCGCTCCCTGCGAGGGCACGGGTTACGAGATCGGCTCCATGTCGATCATCAAGGGCGCCCGCAACCTCGACAATGCCAAGACCTGGTACGACTGGGCGCTGAAGCCGGAGGTCCAGTCGCGCATGAAGGACGCCAAGTCCTTCCAGCTGCCGTCCAACAAAACGGCGGAAGTGCCGAAAGAGGCACCGAAGTTCGAGGACATCAAGCTCATCGACTACGACTTCAAGACCTATGGCGATCC
>NZ_SRTD01000342.1:0-315 GCF_004792105.1 Mesorhizobium sp. M8A.F.Ca.ET.161.01.1.1
AAACAGTTTTCAAGGGCGCCAAGATGGTCGGGGCCATGGCGTCACTCAATCAGGCTCTCGTCTCGGGCGAGATCGACCTTTATATGACCGGTGGCACTTATTCCGTCTCTCCGGCGCGTGCCGACGGCTATGCGAACTTGCGCGCCATTACGCCACTCAAGGGCCCGATGGATGGCAAGGGCGGTATTTCCTGGATCGAGATCACCTCGACGGTCAACAATCCCGAACTTTCGCCACTCGCCCTGGAATTTCTGAAATACGTCCAGGATCCGCACGTCGCCCACACCGTCGCCTTTGCTGAAGGCACATTCAACC
>NZ_SRTD01000343.1:0-315 GCF_004792105.1 Mesorhizobium sp. M8A.F.Ca.ET.161.01.1.1
GGATCTTGGCCTGCGCATCCGCGACATATTCCGAATCGGGATAATCGTTGACGACCTTGTTCATCGCCTCAACTGTGCGCTGCGCGGCGCGCTGGTCCTGCGTGACGTCGGAAATCTGCTTCGAATAGGCAAGACCGATCATGTACTGAACGTAAGCGGCGTCCTTGGAACGCGGATATTGCCGCAGGAAACGGCTACCGGTGGTGATTGCCACATCGTTCTTGTTGGTGCGCGTGGCAATGAAGGTCTGCATTACAAGCGCCTTCTGGCCCCATTCGGTGAAGGGGTACTGCTTGTCAATCGCCTCGAACTTGC
>NZ_SRTD01000344.1:0-315 GCF_004792105.1 Mesorhizobium sp. M8A.F.Ca.ET.161.01.1.1
TGACCGGCGCCGTTAGCGGAGGAAGGCCCTGAGCCGCTGCTCGTCAGAGACTGTTGCATCGCGATTGACGATTGTTCTGCCCTTTGCATCCTTCATCACGTATCGGCCGCGCTGAACGCTTTCGCTGATGCCATCCTTGTGGCGGACAGTCAAAGTACCGCGACCTGCATTCGCCGCGTCGTCGACATCGGCCTGAGGTTTCCCAGCATTTCCGGTGCCTGACGACTCGCTGCTATTGTTTCCCTTGCCGCCCGAATTACCATTGCCATTACCGCCACTGTTACCGTTGCTGCCTCCGTTTCCGCTACCCCCTCC
>NZ_SRTD01000345.1:0-315 GCF_004792105.1 Mesorhizobium sp. M8A.F.Ca.ET.161.01.1.1
CTCTACCTGCCGCCCTACAGTCCGGACTTCAATCCGATTGAGAACGCCTTCGCCAAACTCAAGGCGCTGCTGCGAGCAAAGGCCGAGAGAACCATCAAGGCTCTGTGGGACGTGGTCGGCGCGGTCGTCGACCTCTTCACCCCAGCCGAATGCGCCAATTACTTCAAAGCCGCAGGATATGAACCGGATTAAACAGGACGTGCTCTAGGCCCCTGAACATCCGTTCCGAAACGGCACAATGCGCCAATACCGGTCATTCCGCTCGCTCCTCAATTAGCGATCGCTCGCTCTCACCCGGACTCGACCTATTTGCGG
>NZ_SRTD01000346.1:0-314 GCF_004792105.1 Mesorhizobium sp. M8A.F.Ca.ET.161.01.1.1
CTGCCAGCGTTCGAGCAGGAAGGTCATCGCCTGCAGAACCTCGGCATCGTTTTCGATCAGCAGCACCCTGGTGCCGAACAGGCCGTAGCCACGCGGCTTCTCCAGGCTGGCGGCATTGGCCACGGCATCGGCGGTGGCACCAAGGCCGACCGGCACATCGATGTGGAAGATCGTGCCGCGCCCGACCCTGGACGAGAACGTCACGGGGTGGCCGAGCGCGGTGGCCATACGGCGCACGATGGCGAGCCCGAGCCCCAGCCCACCGCCGTCAAGCCCGGCATTGGTTGGCGGGGTGCCGCGGTGGAATTCCTCGA
>NZ_SRTD01000347.1:0-314 GCF_004792105.1 Mesorhizobium sp. M8A.F.Ca.ET.161.01.1.1
CGGCTGTTCACCATAAAGTCCGATGCTGTTCTTCCCAGATGGCGCTGCAACTTGCCAGGGCCTGAGGCCCTCGCCGGTTGCAGCGCGACAGGGAGGGTGGGTCCGTGACGGTTGCCGACATGAACAGGCTGGAGCAGGCCGCCCGCGTCTCGATGAGCGGCTTTCAAGACGCCGATCCGCCGGCATCGCCTCGTTCCTCCCATCTTTCGCTTCGCCTCGGCGCCGTCGCGCTCCTTGCGGCCCTGGTACTGACGGCAGCGTGGCAGCTGACCTGACTCGGGCGTAGGCCAATTCGCTGAAGCATATCTCCCGAA
>NZ_SRTD01000034.1:0-19939 GCF_004792105.1 Mesorhizobium sp. M8A.F.Ca.ET.161.01.1.1
CGTAACCCCTGAGGGCCAGCGGTCATCGAAATCGATCGCATTAAAGGCCGAATACATGACCGCTCCAGACTTGCGCCGGCGCCGCTATTTTGCCTCTTGCCCAAGAGGGGCCGTCCATACATGACGAATGGCCGGAGGGCTTTTGCCAACCTAAAGGCCACGCTTCCCCGCCTCTTCGCGCCGCCCGAGGCGTTTCTCCCAGCCTTCGGCGTGGACGTTGAGATAGGCGTTGGGATCGTAGGGATGATCCTTGATCGCATCGATGTCGAGGTCGATGCCGAGCCCCGGCGCGTCCGGTAGCGACAGATGGCCATTGTCGGGATTGACGGTCGGATGCCAGCTCACCAGCTCGCGCGTCCAGGGGTCGTTGAAGGCGTCGAAATGTTCCTGAATGAGGAAGTTCGGCACCGCCGCCGCCAGTTGCAGGCAAACCGCCGTCGCCACCGGTCCGCCGCTCTGGTGCGGCGCGATATGGCTGCCATGAGCAAGCGCCAGATTGGCCACCTGCATCGACGGCCCGATGCCGCCGAGCGACATCGGCTCGGGCTGGAAGATGTTGACGCCGCCGCCGGCCGCCAGCGTGTAGAACTGACCGACCGTGTCGTACATCTCGCCCGTCGCCACCGGGATGGGCGAGCGGTGCGCCACTTCATGCACGGTCTCCTGGCGGTCGCGCGAGGTCGGCTCTTCCCACCAGTAGATGTCGAGATCGGCGAATTTTTGCGCCGCCTGCAGTGCCGCGATCTCGGTGAAGCGCGCATGCACGTCAATCAGGATCAGCGTGTCCTTTGGCAGCCCGTCACGTAAGGTCCGGCAGATGGCGTAGGAAAGCTCCAGCTCCTCGCGCGAAATGAAGCCTTTGGCGGTGCCGAACGGGTCGAGTTTGAATGCCTTGAAGCCTTTGGCCAGCACCGCTTTCGCCGCATCGAGAAAGGCCTCGGGCGAGCGCTCGGTGCGGTACCAGCCATTGGCATAGCCGAGCACGCTGTCGCGCACCTGGCCGCCGAGCAATTGGTGGATCGGCACGCCGAGGCTCTTGCCCAGTATGTCCCAGCATGCGACTTCGATGGCCGCGATCACCGTGCGGTGGATGTGGCCGCCGTCGAGCGAGACGCTGTCCAGCATGCGTTTGGCCAGCGCGTTGATGCGGCGCGGGTCCTGGCCGATGGCGAGGTGTTTCAACTCGTGCACGCCGGCTTCGGTAGTCTTGATGAAACCGTTCAGCGTGCCTTCGCCGATCCCGTGGATGCCCTTGTCGGTATGTACTTTGACAAACAGCCAGTTCTTCCAGCCGGCGCCGACGGCAAAGGTCTCGATCTCTGTAATCTTCATGGGAGAACCCTAGCTCAATGCGGCAATGGTCGCGATGACGGCCTCGGTCGTCAGTCCGTATTTCGCTTGCAAGGTCGGCACCGCGCCGCATTCGATATAGCGGTCCGGCAGGCCGACGCGCGTCACTGTCTTCGCAATGCCGGCATCGAACAAGGTCTCGACCACAAGGCTCGCCAGGCCACCGACCACGACGTGGTTTTCCACTGTCACGATACGGTCAACCGACGCGGCGAATTCGGCCACCGCCTCGCTGTCGAACGGCTTTATGGTCGGCACATGCAGCACGCCGGCAGCGACGCCCCGTTTTTGCAAAGCATCGGCTGCATCCAATGTCCTTTCGGTCATCAGGCCGGTCGAGATGATGCCGACATCGCTACCCTGGCGCAGGCGGCGCGCCTTGCCGATCTCGAAGACGTAACCGGGCTCGAACACAACCGGCACGCTGCCGCGCAGCAGTCGCATGTAGACCGGTCCTCGATGTTGCGCGATCGCTTCGGTCGCGGCTTCGATCTCGGTCGCGTCGCAGGGGTCGATGATAGTCAGGCCGGGGATCATGCGCATCAGCGCAAGGTCCTCGATCGCCTGATGGGTGCCGCCATAGCCGGTCGTGAGACCGGGGAGGCCCGCGACGATCTTGACGTCGAGATTGGAGTGGGCCAGCGCGATGGCGACGAAATCATAGGCGCGCCGCGTCGCGAACACGCCATAGGTGGTGGCGAACGCCACCTTGCCGGTGCGCGCCAGCCCGGCGGCGACGGCGACCAGATTCTGCTCGGCCATGCCGACGTTGAAGAAGCGCTCCGGGAAGGCGTCTCGGAATGGCAGGATGTCGGTGTATTTGCCGAGATCGGCGGTCAGTCCGACAATGTCGGGGCGGCTCTCGCCGAGCCTTGCCAATGCCCGGCCGAAGGGTGCCTCAACGCTGCGCCGTCCGCCGCCGACGGCCTCGTCCTGGCCCATGGCCAGCGTGCGGCTGGCCTCCATCGCCGCGCCGCTCATCGGCTCGCTCCCACGGTTTTCTCGAACTCGGCGATGATGCCATCCCATTGCGCCACGTCGATGCGGAAGAAGTGCGACTTCTCGGAAGTCTCGATGCGGGGCACACCCTTGCCGGGCCGTGTGCGCAGGATGATCGCCTTTGGCTTGCCGTTGCGGTTTCTCGCATCCGCCAGCGCGCCAACCACCGCGGTCATGTCATTGCCGTCGATCTCGGCTGTCTGCCAGCCGAAGGCGCGCCATTTGTCGGCCACCGGCTCCATGTCGAGCACGACAGGCCCGTCGGCCTGAATGCCGTTGCAGTCGATCAGCGCCACCAGCCCGTCGAGCTTGAAGTGGCTGGCCGACATGGCTGCTTCCCAGGTCGAGCCTTCCTGCATTTCGCCATCCGACAGTTCGACGAAGACGCGCGCATCGGAGCGATCGACACGCAGGCCCAGCGCCTGGCCGACGCCCTGTCCCAGACCATGACCGAGCGAGCCGCCGATCATCTCGACGCCGGGCGTGGTGTCGAGCGTTGACATCTCCAGCCGGCTGTTGTCGGCGCCGTAGGTGGCGAGTTCCTCGACCGGAAAGATGCCGGCCTCGGCAAAAGCCGCCCACAGCGCGATGGAATAGTGCCCGGTCGACAGCAGGAAGCGGTCGCGGTCGGGCCAACCGAGATTGCCGGGATCGTAGCGCAGCTCGTGGAAATAGAGCGCCGCCAGCACTTCGGCGATGCCGAGGCCCTGGCCGATATAGCCCTGGCCCTGGCCGCGCGCCATCGTCAGCATATGACGGCGCAGCAGCATCGCCTTGCGTTCGAGCGCGCCGATGTCGGCGTAGCCGGGAGGAGCGTTTCGCAGCATCTGGATCAGTCCTTGTCGAGCCCGCCCGACATGTTGAGCCGCTCGGCGGTCATGTAATCAGGCGCGTCGAGGCAGAGCCAGACGACGGCCTCGGCCACTTCCGCAATCTCGGCACGGCGGCCGAGCGGGATGCGGCGGGTGCGCTCGTCGAGAAAGGCCTGCAAATCGTCGCGGCCATTGGCACGGGCAAGGTCGATTTCGGTCGAGCGCTGCATTTCGGTGTCCATCATGCCCGGCGCCAGGCTGTTGACCAGCACGCCATAGGGCGCGAGCGCCACTGCCGCGGCGCGGGTGATGGAATCGACGCCGGCCTTGCTCGCCGTGTAGGCGGTGTAGTCGGGCAGCGCCATGCGCGAGCCCGGCGAGGTGATGTTGATGATGCGCCCGGAGCGCTGCTCCCGCATCACCCGGCCCGCCGCCTTGCAGGCCATGGCAAGGGCTGTGACATTGAGCGCCAGCGTACGCGTCCAGGCCTTGAAGGTGGCGTCGAGGAAGGGCTCGATCACGCCATAGCCGGCATTGTTGACCAGGATGTCGATGCCGCCCCAGCGCGCGACGACTTTTTCGACGGCCGCTTCCGGCGCGCCTTCCCCGGTGAAATCGCTGACGATGCTTTCGGTTTCCGTGCCGGTTTCGCCGATCTGCCTGGCGGTCTCGGCGAGCCCATCGCCGTTGATATCGGTGACCGCGACGAAACAGCCGCGACGCGCCAGCTGAACCGCCACCTCGCGGCCGAGCCCGCCGGCAGCGCCTGTGACCAGCGCCCTGAGCGGCATCTTGTTTCGATTTTGGGCAGGCAAGCGAGCACCCTCCCGGAGGCGATCTTGACGAAATTGATACCGGTACCATAAATGGCTGTCAACGGCTATGTGCTATTGTCCTTGGACTGTAGTATCGGCGGGAGTTGGGAGGAAAAGATGAGAGTCGTCGCGCTCGAAACGCTGCAGCTGGCCGAATTCCCGTTCCTGTTCTGGTTGCGCGTCCACACCGACGCCGGCCTTGTCGGAACCGGCGAGACCTTCTGGGCGCCGGGGCCGGTCGCCGCCTACATCCACGACAATGTCGCGTCCTATCTCTTGGGCAAGGACCCGCGCGACATCGAGTTGCACGACCGCACGCTGGGCAGCGTCTATGTCGGCGCCCGCGATTCCGGCGCCGAGGTGCGCGGCAATTCCGCCGTCAACATCGCGCTGTGGGATATTTATGGCCAGGCGCTCGGCGAGCCGGTCTGGCGGCTGCTTGGCGGGCGCACCCACGCGACCGTGCCGATCTACAACACTTGCGCCGGCTACAAGCATGTCCGCGCCACGAAGAAGAATGCCCTTTTCGAGCGCGGCGAGGACTGGTCGCTCAAGTCAGGCGATTCGAATGATGGTCCGTATGAAGACCTGCTCGCCTGGCGCTACAATGCCGGCGATCTCGCCAAAAGCCTGAAGTCGGAAGGCGTTGGCGCCATGAAAATCTGGCCGTTCGACATCGCCGCCGAGGCCTCGAACGGCACCCGCATCTCGCTTGTCGATCTCGACAAGGCGCTGGAGCCCTTCCACAAGATCCGCGACGCCGTCGGCCGCGACATGGAGATCATGGTCGAACTGCATGGGCTGTGGACCTTGCCGCCGGTGCTGCGCATCGCCGAGGCGCTGAAACCCTATGACGTCGCCTGGCTGGAAGAGCCGATCCGCTACAACGAACTCGACGCCATGGCCGAGCTCGCCCGCCACACCTCCATCCCGATCGCCGCCAGCGAAAGGCTGGCGTCGCGGCAGATGTTCAAGCAGTTGATCGACAAGCGCGCGGCTAGCGTGATCATGATCGACCTCGCCTGGTGCGGCGGCCTGTCCGAGGCGCGCAAGATCGCCAACATGGCCGAAGCCAGCGAACTGCCTGTCACCTTGCACGACTGCACCGGGCCGATCGTTTACGCGGCGAGCTGCGCCTTGTCGGCGACCTTGCCGAACGTCAATTACCAGGAAGCGGTACGCGCCTATTTCACCGGCTGGTACACCGAGATCGTCGCCGACATCCCGCCGGTCAGGGACGGTCATGTCGCGCCGCTCGAAGGGCCGGGCCTTGGCCTCAGCCTGCGGCCGGAGCTGTTCCAGCGGCCTGACGCAGCCGTGCGGATCACCAGACTCTAGCCTCTCGCACAGCTCGGTCAGAGCCAGTAGACATTATGCTATTATAATCTATGATGCGTCGAAGCGGGCGACCAACAAGCCCGCCGCCGGCGCTCTGCCGCCCGGCGCCAGACGCATTCAGGGAGGCTTTGGTGGCAATGTCTGCGGCGCGTGCACGCGAGGATTCCAGGAGTGCGTCAAATCTGCCCGACCGGAAAATCCTGCTCGACCTGTTCGAACGCATGGTGCTGCTGCGCCGCTTCGAAAGCATCGCCCAGATCGCCTGCCGCAAGGGCGAAACGCCCGGTTTCCTGCACCTCTATATCGGCGAGGAGGCGACCGGCGTCGGTGTCTGCGCGCATCTCAGGCCAACCGACTGGGTGACGTCGACCCATCGCGGCCACGGCCATGCTCTGGCCAAGGGCGCCGATCCCGGCCGGGTGATGGCCGAGCTGTTCGGCAAGGCCGATGGTATCTGCGGCGGGCGCGGCGGCACCATGCATCTCTATGACCGCTCGGTCGGCCTGTTCGGCACCAATGGCATCGTCGCCGCCGGCATCGGCCATGCCGTTGGCATCGGCATGAGCGCGCGCCAGCAAGGCCGCGACGATATCGGCGTCGCCTTCTTCGGCGATGGCGCCGCCAATCATGGCGGCTTCCACGAGGCGCTCAACTTCGCCGCCGTGCAACGGGCGCCCGCCGTCTTCATCTGCGAGAACAATCTCTACGCCACCGCGACGCCGCTCAAATCCGTCACGCTCAATCCCGAGATCGCCAGCAAGGCGGCGTCCTATGGCATGCCCGGCGTCGCCGTCGACGGCAACGACGTCTTCGCTGTCTGGCTGGCGATGAAGGAAGCCACCGAACGCGCCCGCGCCGGCAAGGGCCCGACGCTGATCGAGGCCAAGACCTATCGCACGGTCGGCCACCACGAAGGCGACCCGGTCATCGGCACCTACCGGACGCAGGAGGAACTCGACGCCTGGATCAAGCGCGATCCGATCGACATGTTCCGCAGGAAACTGATCGAGGACTACGGCATCGCCGACGCCGAGGCGCTTGCGGCAATCGAGGCGCGGATCGAGACCGTGGTCGAGCAGGCGCTGACCTTCGCCCGCAACTCGCCCGAGCCTGATCCGGCCACCGTGCGCCTGCATGTTTTCGCCGACCCGATCAATCCGCCCGCCGCCCTGCAGCCGCGCGCGGTCGGCGAGACGCGCATGCAAGGCTGGCTCGAAGCCGTTCGCGACGGCCTCGCCGAGGAGATGCGCGCCAATCCGGCGATCCTTTATTTCGGCGAGGGCACCGGCGAGCGCGGCGGCAGTTTCGCGCACACCAAGAACCTGTGGCAGGAGTTCGGCGCCGAGCGGATGGTCGATACGCCGATCTCCGAACAAGGCTTTACCGCCGCCGCCGTCGGCGCTTCGGCCACCGGCGCGCGGACCGTCTCGGATCTGATGTTCGCCGACTTCGCCTTCGAGACCGCCGGCCAGATCTTTCTGCAGGCCGCCAAGCTGCGCTACATGACCAGCGGCCTGATGAGCGCGCCTATGGTGGTGCGCGTCGGTGCCGGCGCGCTGCGCAGTTCCGGGCCGCATCACAGCGGCATCTACCATCCGATCTTCGCCCACATGCCCGGCCTCATCGTCTGCGTGCCTTCGACCCCGGCGGATGCCAAGGGGTTGATGAAGACCGCGCTGCGGGCCGGCGATCCCGTCATCATGCTGGAGCCCAAGGCGCTGTTTGCCTCGAAAGACGAGGTGCCGGTCGGCGAGCATTTTGTGCCCTTCGGTGTGGCGCGCATCGCCCGGACCGGCACCGATATCAGCATCGTCGCCGCCGGCCAGATGGTGCAGCGTGTGCTGGAGGCCGCGGACCTGTTGGCCGGCGAAGGCATCGAGGCGGAGGTGATCGACCCGCGCACCATCATGCCGCTCGACATCGATAGCATCGTCGCCAGCGTCCGCAAGACCCATCGCCTGCTCATCGTCGACGAGGCCTGGGCGATGTGCGGGCTGGGCGGCGAGATCGCACAGGCCATCAACGAACTCGCCTTCGACGAACTCGACGCGCCGCCGGGAAGGCTGCACACCGCGCCGACCTCGCACCCCTTCGCGCCGGTGCTGGAGCGCGCCATGCTGGTCGATACGGCCCGGATCGCGCAAGGCGTGCGCGACGTCATATCAGGCCGGCCGCCGGTGCCGGATCACTGGTACATGGTTGGCTTGAAGAGTGCTGTGCCGGCTAAGCCAGCACCTGCCCCGGCCAAGATGGTGCCACCCGCGCCATCGGCCCAGCCCCCGGTCGCCGCCAGCGACGACGAGCCGGTGACAATGCCGTTCGGCGACCTAACGGTGAGCGAAGGCACTGTCATCAAATGGCTGAAGGCGGTCGGTGATCCCGTCAAGGAGGGGGAGCTGATCGCAGAGATCGAGACCGACAAGGCCGTGGTCGAGATCGAGGCGCCGGTCAGCGGAACGCTTGCCGCCATCGATCAGCCGGTTGGCGCGGCGGTGCCGATGGGCGGCCGCATCGGCGGGATCAAGAGATAGACCACTTCCGTACATCAAATCCGAAGGACTGGCATGAAGATCCTGTGCGCCAACTGGCAAGCCGCCGACGAGGCCGAACTCGAGCGCGAGCATTATCCCGACATCGAGTTCATCCTCGCCCGCTCGACCAATGACAAGGCCGCCACGCTCGATCCGGCAGCCTGCGAGACGGCCGACGCCGTCATCAACTATTCGCCGACCCACAATGTCGCCGCCGCCCCGTCGGCCTTTCCCAAGGCACGCATCGCGGTGCGTTCCGGCGTCGGCTTCGACAACATCGACACGGCAGGCTGGGGCGCACGCAACATCCCGGCCTGCAATGTGCCGGATTATGGCACGACCGAGGTCGCCGACCACGCCATCGCCCTGATGCTGGCGCTGACACGCGGCACCTCGGCCTATGGCGCTGAACTTCGCAATGGAGCCGAAGGCTGGCATTTTTCCAAGGCGCCGCTGGTGAGAAGGCACAAGGGCGCCACCTTCGGCATTGTCGGGCTCGGTCGTATCGGGCTCGCCACCGCGCGCCGTGCCGCCGCTTTCGACATGAAGGTGGTATTCTATGATCCGCACCTCCTGTCCGGCGTTGATCTCTCGACCGGCTACGAACGCGTCCATTCGCTGGCGGAGTTGATGGGGCGAGCCGATGTGGTGAGTGTCCACGCACCGCTCAGCGAAGAAACCCGCAAGCTGCTCGGCGCGGCGACCTTCGCCGCCGCCAGGCCAGGCCTCGTGCTGATCAACACCGCGCGCGGTCCGATCGTCGATCTCGACGCGCTGGAGACGGCGATGCGCAACGGCACGGTCAGCGGTGCCGGGCTGGACGTGCTGCCGAACGAACCGGGCGATCTCGACCATCCGCTGCTGGCGGCGTGGCGCAATCGCGAGCCGTGGATCGCCAATCGCCTGATCGTCACCCCGCATGCCGCCTTCTACAGCCCGGCATCGATGCGCGACCTCAGGCTGAAATCGATCGAAGTCGTGCACGCCTATCTTGCCGAGGGCCGGCTCACCAACTGCGTCAACTCCGAGTATCTGAAATGAACGCAGCGGCGGTGCAGGCGAGGCGTCTTGCGGTTTCCCCATACGCCCGCCGCCTGGCGCGCGAGTGTGCGCTGCCGCTCGAGACGCTTCGGGGCAGCGGTCCGGGTGGGCGCATCCTGGCCGCCGATGTGTTGAGCTTCGCCGCGCCCCCGCGGCCTGTCGGTCAGCCAGCTGTCGAGGCCGCTCCAGCCTCCCCTTCCGTCGCCGTATCCAGCATCGCCGCCTTTGCCACATCGATAGCACTGGGCGCTCTGAAAGACCTTCTGGCCGCGCTGGAAAGTACGGGGAGGATGTTCGACATCGACGATGTGCTCTTGCGTGCGGCAGGTCGAGCATTCGATGAATCCCCAGATATCGATTGGGGCGCCGATGCTTGCGTGGCATTGGAGCTGCCCGGCCGGCAAGCAGTGTTCGCGACAGTTCCGGAGATATCCCTGACATCGATGCGCGCAGCGCGGCTTGCATCCCTGCGTGGCGACCGTGACGACGCGGGAAAGTTCGCGGTTCTATCTCTGCGGCTTCTCCCCGCAAGCAGCATTCGGCCGATTATGATGCCACTTCTGCCCGACCGTGCCATGCGCCTGGCCGTTTCGCTCGACACGGCGGGCAATCAAGCCGAGTGCCTGCTGATAACGGATGCCTCGAGCGTCGATGAGTCAAACGCCGCCGCTTGGCTCGCTACCCTGAAATCGGCCATCGAACACCCGCTTCGGCTCTTCGTCTGAGAGGGTTGATCATTGCCGACGTTGCCTAGCCTCGGGCGAAGGAAGCTATTATAAAAGCTTCGACACAGGCGCGACGAGGCACATGGACCATTCCGTTCCCACCATCGAAAGTCTTCCCAAGCGCACGCTCGGCCGCGCCAATGGGCCGCTTTACCGGCAGCTCGCCGACATCCTGCGCGAGCCGATCGGCAACGGCACCTTCCCGGTCGGCGGCGAGCTGCCCAAGGAAGCGACCATCGCCGAGCATTTCGGCGTCAGCCTGATCACCGTGCGCCAGGCGCTGCGCGATCTCGAGGCCGACGGCCTGATCAGGAAGCGCTCGGCGAAACCGGCGGTGGTCACGGCGCGCAATCCGTCGGTAAACCTCAGCTGGAAATTCAAGAACTTCGCCGACATGGCGGCCTTCACAAAGGATGCGAAGCTGGCGGTGAAATCCTACCGCAAGGAGGTTTCGCCCGTGCTCCAGCGCCATTTCGGCATGGCCAAGGACGAGGCCGGCTATTGCCTGCGCAGCGTGCTGTCGATCGGCGAACAGAGGAAGGCGCAGATCACCACCTATTTTCCGCCCGATGTCGGCGCCCGGTTGAAGCGGGAGGACTTTTCCGACGTGCTGATCTTCCGTTCGGTGCAGAAACATCTCGGCCTGCGGCTCGATGTGGCGCATGTGACGGTGCGCGCCGAAATCGCGGACGAGGCTGTGGCCGCCGACCTCGGCATTGCGCTGGGGGGCGCCGTGCTGACGGTGGAGATGCTCTACCAGTCGGCGGACCAGCGCAGCATCGAATTCTCCGTCGCGCGTCACCCCGCCGACATTTTCAGCATCACCTACGATGCGCCGAACGACCTGTCCTGAAGCCCGCCCGACGCGGCATTTTCTGATGCGGTCCGCATAGACAGGGCCATAAAATTATAATAGCATGATAGCTAGGCTGAGATGCCGGCTTCGGGAGACGTCGCAGGGAGGAAATCCGGCGAATTTTGCCTGCAGGCACAGCCTTGGGAAAGTCCCGGTCAAATTGACATCCGCAATTGGTACCGGTATCATATAATGCTTCCTCAGCCGATGAAGATGGCGCAGTCCATCACCGGCTGGGTAGGGAACACAGGGAGGAGACCATGAAATTGAGGAGCTTGAGCGCCTGCTTCGTGGCGTTTGCCGGGTTCGCGGTGTCTATGTCCGCCACGCCTGGCCATAGCGGAGACAAGAAGCCCTACGTCATCTATCTCTCGAACAATTTCGTCGGCAATGATTGGCGCCAGCAGATGGAGCGCGTCGCCAATGTCGCGACCACCAAGGGGCCTCTGAAAGGCCGTGTCGACCTCAAGATCGAGAACGCCGAGAACACCGTCCAGGCGCAGATCAATTCGCTGAACAACATCATCCGCCAGAAGCCCGCCGCCATCCTGATCGATGCGTCGTCGGCCGAGGCGCTCAACCCGACCATCAAGAAAGCCTGCGACGCCGGCATCATTGTCGTCAGCTTCGACCAAACGGTGTCGGCCGAATGCGCTTACAAGATGCATTCCGATTTCGACATCATGGCCAACAACCAGGCCGAATGGATGGCCTCCATCCTCGGCGGCAAGGGCAAGGTGCTGATGGACCGCGGCCTTGCCGGCGCGCCGATCTCGGAGCAGTTCGAGAAGAATTTCGGAGCGGTGCTGAAGAAATACCCCGGCATCGAGATCGTCGGCTATTTCAACGGCAATTACGCCGCCGGTCCCGAACAGGAAGGCGTGGCCAGCCTGCTTGCCGCGCATCCGGAAGTCGATGGCATCTTCTCGCAGGGCTACGGCACCGGCGCCATCAAGGCGCTGCAGAATGCCGACCGGCCGCTGGTGCCGATCGTCGCCGCGGCCTTCAACGGCACTGGCGTTACCTGCGCCGAGACCAAGGGCGCAAAATGCTGGCTCGGCGCCAATCCGCCGTCGCTGTCGGCCGAGGCCATCAAGCTCGCGGTCGACATACTCGACACCGGCAAGAAGCCTGCCGACACCACCGTGCTGTTCAACTCGCCGGGTCTCACCACGGATATGGTCGACGCCAAATACGCCGCGAATTCGTCGGCGGTGAAGATCGAATTGGGCAAGACCGTATTTCCCGATCTGGCGCCGGGTCTGTCTTTGCCGGTGTCACCGAGCTGGGTTGAAATCACGCCCAAGGAGGCCTCGGGAACCTGACTTTACGGATGCAAGGCGCCACTGTTCGGCGGTGCTGTTTCGAAACGAAAAACGGGAGGAGAAAATCATGATAACATTGAGCCGTAACATCGGCCTTGCGGCACTTGCCGTCGCCATGACGGCGATCGGCATGCAGGCCGGTCACGCCGAGGACAAGAAGCCCTACACCATCTATCTCTCGAACAATTTCGTCGGCAATGACTGGCGCCAGCAGATGGAACGCGTCGCCACGGTGTCGGTGAACAAGGGCCCGCTGAAAGGCCGCGTCGACCTCAAGATCGAGAATGTCGAGAACACCGTCCAGGCGCAGATCAATTCGCTGAACAACATCATCCGTCAGAAGCCGGACGCCATCCTCGTCGACGCCGGTTCGGATTCGGCGCTCAACCCGACCATCAAGAAGGCCTGCGACGCCGGCATCGTCGTCATCTCTTTCGACCAGGTGGTGACCGAACCCTGCGCCTTTGCCGTCGCTTCCGACTGGGATCGCATCCCCTCCGTGATGGCCGAGTGGATGGCCACCCAGCTTGGCGGCAAGGGCAACATCATCCTCGACCGCGGCCTCGCCGGCGCGCCGATCTCGGCGCAGTTGCAGCAAGGTTACGAGAAGGTGCTGGCCAAATATCCCGACATCAAGGTCGTCGGCTATTACAACGGTAACTACGCGCTTGGGCCGGAACAGTCCGGCGTGGCGGCGCTGCTTGCCGCCAATCCGAAGATCGACGGCATCATGACGCAAGGCTACGGCTCGGGCGCCATTCAGGCGCTGAAGGATGCCGGCCGGCCGATCGTCCCGGTCGTCGGCTTCTCCTACAATGTCGCCGCCGTCACCTGCGCGCAGACACAAGGGGCCAAGTGCATCCTTGGCTCCAATCCGGCCTACCTTTCGTCGGAAGCGATCAAGCTGGCGGTCGACATCCTCGACACCGGCAAGAAGCCGGCCGAGCGCTCCGTCTCGGTCAAGGGTGATTTCGTCACCACCGATCCCTTCGAGTCCAAGCTCTATCCGGGCACCAAGATGATCAAGATCGCGGTCGGCGAAAATGCCTTCCCCGACCAGGCGCCCGGCCTGACGCTGCCGATCACGCCCGACTGGGTCGAGATCACCGCTGCGGAAGCCGCCGGCTCGAAGTAACATCACGGGACCACGACCCTGTCTCCCGGCATCGCAAGATGTCGGGAGAGCTTTTCGAAGGCGCATCCATGGACCTCGTCACCGTCAAAGGCCTGTCCAAACGCTATGGCGGCATCGTTGCGCTGAGCGATGCGACATTCAGCGCCCGCGCCGGCGAGGTGCATGCGCTGCTCGGCGAGAATGGCGCCGGCAAGAGCACCTTCATCCAGATCCTGTCGGGCGCGGTGCGGCACGATGGCGGCTCGATCCTGGTCGACGGCCAGGACTATCGCCCCGCCAATCCGGACGTGGCCCAGGCGCGCGGCATTGCCGCCGTCTTTCAGGAACTGTCGCTGATCCCCGACCTCAGCGTGGAACAGAATATCTGGTTCCGCCACGAGCCAAGGACGTTGCTGCGCACCGTCAACCGCGCCGAGATGCGCCGCAGGACGCTTGCCTTGCTCGAAAGGTATGATTTTCCGGCGTTGCGTCCCGACCAGGAATTGCGGCGGCTGACGCTGGCCGAACGGCAGATCGTGGAGATCGCCAAGGGGTTGGCCAAGGACCCGCGCATCCTCATCCTCGACGAGGCGACCTCGGCTTTGCCCGCGCGTGAAGCCGAATGGCTGCTGAAGCTCACCCGGCAACTGGCGGCGGAAGGCAGGCTGGTCATCTTCATCTCGCACCGCATGGCCGAGGTGCGCGCCATCGCCGACCGGCTGACCATCTTCCGCAATGGCAGCACCGTCGCCGCGCACGAGGCCAACGCCGTGTCCGACAACGAGATCGTCACCCAGATGATCGGCCGGCATCTCGACCGGCTCTATCCCGAGCGGGTGGCCACGGCCACGGATCGCGTCGCGCTAAGGGTCGAAGGCCTGTCGAGCGGCAGCCGGCTCTCCGGTGTCGACTTTGCCTTGCGGGAGGGCGAGGTGCTCGGCGTCGGCGGCTTGCAGGGCCATGGCCAGCGCGAGCTGTTCCAGGCACTGTTCGGCGCCAGCAGGGCGAGCGGTGCCGTCGAGCTGTGGGGCAAGCCGGTCGCGATCAGCAATCCACGCCAGGCTTTGACCGGCAGGGATGGCATCGCCCTGGTGCCGGAGGACCGGCGCGGGCAAGGCCTGCTCCTTACCAAGAGCGTGCGCGAGAACCTGACGCTGTCGGTGATCAAGCGCTTCACCGAAAACGGCTTGCTCAGCCGGCAAAAGGAAGCGGCTCTGGTCAAGGAGATGGTCGATTTCCTGCGCATCAAGGCCGGCACGCCTGAGCAGCTCGCCGGTACCTTGTCGGGCGGCAACCAGCAAAAGGTGATCTTCGGCAAGATGCTGTTGACGCAAGCGCGCGTGCTCTTGCTCTACGACCCGACGCGGGGCGTCGATGTCGGCACCAAGGGCGAGATCTTCCAGCTGATGCGCGACCTCGCCGCCAAGGGTTACGCGATCCTGTTCCATTCCAGCGACATGCCGGAACTCGTCCATGTCGCCGACCGCGTGCTGGTCATGCGCGACGGCCGTATCGCCGCGACGCTGGAGGGCGATCGCATCTCCGAGGCCGGCATCTTGCGCGCCGCCATGCTTGAACGCGAGGCGGCTTGAGGCATGGTCATGGCGAGCGCGGAGCAGACTAGCGAGATGATGCAAAGGCCGGCCGACATGAAATCAACCACGCCGGCCATCGATTGGCGCGGCCGCTTGCTCGACCGCGCGCCGTTCCTGGTCGCCTGCCTGATGCTGGCATTGATTGTCGGCATCTACGGCAGCCTGCAATCCGGCGTCTTCACGCTGGACGAACTCAATCTCGACACCGCGGCGGCGATGACGCTGATGCTGGCGGCGACGGGCCAGACCATCGTGCTGCTGCGCGGCGGCATCGACCTGTCGATCGGCGGCATGATCAGCCTTGGCACGGTGATCGCCGCGACACGGTTCGCCGATGATCCGTCAACCACCGGGTTCTGGGCGTTGGCCATCCTTGCGCTCGGTTTTGTCATCGGCGCGCTCAATGGCCTGCTGATCTCACTGCTCAAGCTGCAGCCCTTCCTGGTGACGCTCGCGACATGGTCGATCCTCAACGGTGTCGCCATGATCATCCTGCCGACCGACGGCGGCAGCATTCCCACATGGTGGGTCGGCTTTGCCTCCACGCAGCTCTTTGGCCTCACCAGTCCGGCCTGGATGTTGCTGGTCCTGCTGCTGTTCTGGTGGTGGTTCCGCGCCACCCGGGTGGGCATTTCAATCCAGGCAACCGGATCGAACGAAAAATCGGCCTTCCTGTCTGGTGTCTCCATCACCCGCGTCAATCTCGTCACCTACGGCCTGTCCGGCCTGTTCGCGGCGGGCGCGGCGCTGTTCCTGGTGACACAGACCGGTGCCGGTTCGCCGACCATCGGCAAGGACTACATTCTCCCTTCGGTGGCGGCGGCGGTCATTGGCGGCGTCAGCCTGTTCGGCGGCCGGGGCCATCTAGCCGGCACGCTGATCGGCGCCTTCGTGCTCACCCTCATCGGCAACCTCGTCTTCGTGCTGCATGTATCGAGCTACTGGCAGCCGGTCGCGTCCGGTGTCATCCTGCTGCTCTCGGTGCTGGCCAGTTCCGTCGCCGAGAAAACCGCAAGGGGCCGCGTCCAATGAGTGCCTTCCTCGCCCGCAACCGGCTGATTGTGCTCGCCTATGCCGGCATGGTCGTGCTGCTCCTGGTCACGGCGCTGTTCTCGCCCGGCTTCCTCTCCGTCTCCAACATGCGCTCCACCGTCGTGCTGGCGGCCTTTGTCGGCATCGTCGCGCTCGGCCAGACCTTCGTCATCATCGGCGGCGGCATCGATCTCTCGGTGCCATGGGTGCTGAATTCGGCGGCGATCATCATGGCGCTGCTGTGCGGCGGGCAGGATCTGCCGCTGGTCTGGGTGATGCCGCTGCTGCTCGCCGGCGGCGCCTTCATCGGGCTGATCAATGGTGTCGGCGTCGCCCGGTTCGGCGTACCGCCGATCATCATGACGCTGGCCACCAACGTCATCCTGCAAGGCCTGATCCTGGTGCTGACCGGCGGCTCGCCGACCCCCTCGGCGCCGGCGCTGATCCAGTTCCTGTCGGTCGGCCGCATAGCCGGCTTTCCGGTCATCGCGCTGATCTGGCTCGCCCTGACGCTGGTGGCGACCGTGCTGCTCTCCAAGGCGGCCTTCGGCCGTCACCTCTATGCGCTCGGCACCAGCGCCACCGTGGCCGAATTCTCAGGCGTGCCGACGGCACGCACCACCATCCTGACCTATGTGATTTCGGGCCTTGCCGCCGCCTTCGCCGGCATGCTTTTGACCGGCTATTCCGGCCAGGCCTATCTCGGCATGGGTGATGCCTATCTGTTCACCTCGATCGCCGCGGTCGCCATTGGCGGCACCTCGATCCTCGGCGGCAGCGGCCACTATCTCGGCACCGTCGCCGGCGCCATGGTGCTGACCATCCTCACTGGTCTTTTGCCGGCGCTCAACCTGTCGAGCGGCGCCCTGCTCGTCGTCTATGGCGCGGTGATCCTGCTCACGGTCTCGATCGGCAGCGAGGCCTTTGCCGGCCTCGGCGGCAGGCTGCGCTGGGGCTGAACGGAGGGAAGAATGGTCGAGATCACTTGTGTCGTCGATGCCAGGGCCGAGCTTGGCGAAGGCACGCTCTGGGACCCCAGGGCCGGTGTGCTCTGGTGGATCGACATCTGGAAGAAGCTGATCCATCGCTACGACCCCGCGACCGGCAAGGACGAGGTCTTCGAGACACCGGAATATCTCGGCTGCCTTGGCCTGCGGGAGAAGGGCGGCCTGGTGCTGACCATGACCAATGGCTTTCATTTCTTCGACCCGGCAACCGGCCAGTTCGAGGCGATCGTCGATCCGGAAGCACATATGCCGAAGACCCGCTTCAACGACGGCAAGCCGGACCGCCAGGGCCGCTTCTGGTCGGGCTCGATGTTCGAGGTGGCGGGACAGCCGATCGAATTCATCGGCGCGCTCTACCGGCTCGATGCCGATCTCTCCGTGCACAAGATGATCGACGGCATCGGCTGCTCGAACGGGCTGGCCTGGAGCCCGGACTCGAAGACCATGTACTTCTCCGACAGCCATGCGGGCGCGGTCTGGGCCTATGATTTCGACCTCGCCACCGGCGACATCGAGAACCGCCGCACCTTCATCGACATGACGGCAACAGGCGGCGTCGCCGACGGCGCCACGGTCGATGCCGAGGGCTGCTACTGGGTGACCATCCCTGTGACCAGCAAGGTCTGCCGCTACGATCCCGATGGCGAGCTGATGGAAACAGTGGTTCTGCCGACCGACCTGCCGACCTGTTGCGAGTTCGGCGGCAAGGACCTCGACATCCTCTACGTCACCTCTGCCGTCCTCAAGCGCCCGGCCAGCCATTTCGTGCGCCAGAAGAATCCGGGCGGTCTGTTCGCGCTCGACGTCGGCGTCAAGGGCCTGACCTTGCCGGCGTTCAAGGGCTGACGGCTTCGCTCAGACTGCCGACATGACCAGCGGCGTCTCGGTCCTGCGAGTCATTCCGGTAGCGAAACGACGCTCGAGGTAGCCTGCGTAGAGCGACAGCGGCCAGCACAGCGCGAAGTAGATCAGCGACACCGTACCGAACACCATCACCGGCTGGAAGGTCACAGTGTTGACCTGCGTGGCGGCCCGCGCAAGCTCGGTCAGGCCTATCAGCGAGGCGATCGATGTCGTCTTGACGATCTGCACCATGAAGCCGACGGTCGGCGGCAGCATCAGCCGCACCGCTTGCGGGATGATCACCAGCCGCAGCGTCCTGACAAAGCGGAAGCCGAGCGCCGTTGACGCCTCCCATTGTCCCTTTGGAATTGCCTCGATGGCGCCGCGAAAGATTTCGCCGAAAAAAGCGCCGCCATTGAGCGAGAAGGTCACGGCCGCCGCCACCCAGGGGTCCGGCCGGTAGCCAAGGAACGAAGAACCGTAATAGGCCATGAATAGCTGGATCAGGATCGGCGTGCCCATGAAGAACTGGATGTAGCCCGCGGCCAGCCAGCGCAGCGGCCGCGCCGGCGCCACCCGGATCGCCGCCACCACGAGGCCGATCAGGCCGCCGCCGGCAAAGGCGATCAGCGCCAGAAGGATTGTCCAACGCGTTGCCAGAAGCAGGAACATCAGTTCGTTGGGGCCAAAATGGCGCAGGCTCATGATCTAGACCTTCCAGCGGAACATGAGTTTGCCGATGCCGGCAAAGAACAGGCTGGCCGCCTGCACCAGCACGAAATAGATGATGGCGATGACGATAGAGACCTCGAAGCTGCGGAAGGTCTGCATGACGAGGTTGTTGGCCACCGCCGTCAGTTCTTCCGCGGCGATGGCGCCGACGATCGAGGTGCCCATGATCTGCAGGATGAACTGCGCCGACAGCGATGGATAGACGGCGCGCGCCGCCGGCACCAGAACGATATGGCGGATGATGCGGTAGCGACTGAGGCCGAGCGACTTGGCCGCTTCGATCTGCCCTTCGGGGATGGCCTCGATTCCGGCGCGCAGGATCTCGGTGGCGTAGGCGCCGAGATGGATCGACAGCGCCACGACCGCCGCCGTGTTGCTCGACAGTTTGAAGCCGAACAGCGGCAGCGAGAAGAAGACGAAATAAAGCTGGATCAAGAGCGGCGTGTTGCGGATCATCTCGACATAGGCAGCGATCGGCCACGACAGAAATCGCGGCCCAAAGCTGCGTCCGACGGCGCCAAGGACACCGATGGCGGTGCCGAACAGGATCGACAGCGCCGCCAGCTGGATGGACTTCTCCAGGCCGCGCAGCAACAGGTCGAGATGCACCAGGATCGGGCCGAATTGCAGGGCGGTTTGCATGGGCATTCCGTCACGAGGTCGAGAAAGCGGGGCCGCTGCCATGCGCGGTCCCGCCGTGGAATGACGCGATCAGAAGACCGGCAGAACCGGCAGCGGCTGGTTGCGATACTTCATCGACAGCGCATCGAGCGTGCCGTCGGTCTTAAGGGTGAACAGCCAGGTGTTGATCCACTGGCGCAGATTGTCGTTGCCCTTGGCGACGCCGATGCCGAAGTAGAAGGTCTTCAGCACGTATTTCTGCTCGAAGGCGTCGCCGTTCCCGGCTTTCTTCAGGTAGATTTCGCCGTAATCACCGCCGCCCATGGCGTCGATCTGGCCCGACACCATCGCCTGCAGCAGCGAGGAATAGTCGTCGAAGCGCAGGATCTCGATGCCCGGATTGGCTTCGGCGGCCTTGGTCAGCAATCCGTCCTCGCCGGTGCCGCGCGTCAGGCCAACCTTCTTGCCGACGAGGTCGGCAACGCCCTTGATCGAGGTGCTCTTCGGCGCGATCACCACCGCCGACTGGCCGGCATAGGGAATCGAATAGTCGATCTGGATGGCGCGCGCCGGCGTGATCGAGAAGATCGAGATCACCGCATCGACCTGCTTGGTCAGCAAAGCCGGAATCCGGCCCGGCGAGGTGACGGTGACGAATTCCACAGGCACGCCCAGCGCCTCGCCCATCTTGTTGGCGACCTCGATGTCGAAGCCGGTCGGTTTCAGATTGGCGTCGAGAAAGCCGTAGGGCGGCGTGGTTGTGTCGATGGCAACGACCAGCTTGCCGCGCGAAATAATCTCATCGACCGACTGTGCCGAAGCGATCGACGGCAGCAGCGCCGACAGCGCCAGCACGATGCCGGCAAGCATCGCGCCCCTCACGAAAGTCCGCATGTTTTCCTCCCATGCATTTTCTGCGCCTCGTGTCGATATCGACGGTGCGGGGCGCCTGGCCACCCGACGATTTGAAACAGCTCGCTCGCGGACATCCCTTGCAAACCGGAGAGTCAGCGGCTCCTCTGCGAGTTATAATGGTATGCTATTATAATATTATTTGTCTGTCCATGCGCGTTCCGCTAGAGCGTTTCATGTTTTGACGGAAGCGTATCCGGCGTTTTCGAAGTAGTTCTTGCATTCGGCTGCCTCGATGGTTTCGACGAGGTGGCCGATGTGGCGCCAAGTTTCCTCGACGGTGCGTTTCTG
>NZ_SRTD01000348.1:0-314 GCF_004792105.1 Mesorhizobium sp. M8A.F.Ca.ET.161.01.1.1
GGAAATTACGGGAAATGACCTTTATCCGCTCCACCGCATCTTCATCATGGGTGGCCGGCGGCGGTCTTTTCCTGATGGCGCGGTGATCCTCCTGTGGCATGCCATGGTGAAACTCGTCACCACGCCCGTGCGGCAGCGGAAACGCGTGGTTGCGCTCGCCCAGACTCGCAAGCGCCTGTGACCGATCGGTCAGCCGGTGGGCGACCAGATGCACGACTTCGCCTTCCCTTTGAATCTTGCCATAAATGCCGACCATACCGGCCGACAGCACCACGCGGCGGTATTTTTCGAAAGTTTTGACCCACAGCACCGCA
>NZ_SRTD01000349.1:0-313 GCF_004792105.1 Mesorhizobium sp. M8A.F.Ca.ET.161.01.1.1
CACCGCGAACCATCAGACGCGTCACCAGAATATCGCCGGCCGAGGCGGCAGAGGCGTCCTTGCGGCTGTCCATGACAAGCACGTGGCCCGGCGGGCAGGTTTCTATGGCAACACGCTGCGGATGGGCGGGATTGCGGAATTCTACGAGCTGGTTGCGATCCTCGCGGGCCGGCATGTAGCGCAGGGTAAAGGCCGGGCCCACCATGTTCTTGCCCTTGTAGCCCAGCGGGCGAACGCCCTGAATGACCTGGTTTCGCAGGCCGCGCTTGTAAAGCGCTGTCGCTAGCGTGGCGACAGAAATCGTCATCAGTTT
>NZ_SRTD01000350.1:0-313 GCF_004792105.1 Mesorhizobium sp. M8A.F.Ca.ET.161.01.1.1
TCCCGCGCGACGTCCTTGAGCGTCGTTTTCCTGTCTATTTTCATAAAAGGGAATTCAACCACTCTTCTTCGGACGGCCCTGGCGGAAAGACTCACGCAATCGATCTGAAGAATAACCGCGCCGGTCTGCTGCTCTCTCGTTACCGGAGACTACAGCATCATCCGTAAATGCGGAATTGATTTCTCCGGCTTTGGCGATCGTCCGGTTGCCGCCCGCGCTTCACCGCGGGCGGCAACGCGGTCAGAGCGCGCCGGCGATATGGTCGATGCTGGCTTTCACGGCAGCAGCCGGGTCCTTCAGGTCATGAACTTCC
>NZ_SRTD01000351.1:0-313 GCF_004792105.1 Mesorhizobium sp. M8A.F.Ca.ET.161.01.1.1
GAGGCACAGGAAGCGGCGGTTGTCGCCGCCGATCCGGTGCCCGCAAAGAAACGATCCGGTAACAGATAGCGGGCGCTTTTACATCGCCCGGTCAACGCAGGAGGACGACACCATGGCAAAGGGTCAGTTGCGCAGTAACAAGGAAATCCGCAAGCCGAAGAAGGACAAGACAAAAACACCCGCCGCGGCGCCAGCCGGTTCGCAGGTGAAGTTCGCAAACGCCACGACAGCGGATGGCAAGAAGAAGTAGGGCACGGTGTCGGCGCGCAGGTCACGACGATAAATCTCTCGTCTGGGAGACCGGACTTGTTTT
>NZ_SRTD01000352.1:0-313 GCF_004792105.1 Mesorhizobium sp. M8A.F.Ca.ET.161.01.1.1
CCCGGGGGTACAAAGCCCGGATACGAATATAACGACTCAATCAATAAAGAGACTTATGTCTCTCGCCTTAGCCTCACGACACGTCTGATAGAACATCTCAAACGCTCGCTACGTCACAAGTTTTAAAAGAACACGTACCAGCCACAGTGCTGATGCGTATAAAGATCGATTGTATGCGTCATTCAGAGAATGGTGGGTCTGGGTAGACTCGAACTACCGACCTCACCCTTATCAGGGGTGCGCTCTAACCACCTGAGCTACAGACCCGGAAAACTTTCCGGAACAAACTCAAACATGGTGGAGCCTGTCGGGA
>NZ_SRTD01000353.1:0-313 GCF_004792105.1 Mesorhizobium sp. M8A.F.Ca.ET.161.01.1.1
GACAAGGACATAGGGGAAATCCCTTGACTGACGGAAGAGGTGTGTTTGATGTCATCTATCTAGAAAGCCTCTCGGCCCGCGCAAAGAGCGCACCATCATATTTTTGCAGGATCGTGCAAAAAGCTAGGAGGATCGCTCTAACGCCCGTTCGTTCTTCCATTGCATATTCCGCCGTCCCCAACTTCCGAAAGGATATTCAGATGGCTATTGCAAGAGGTTACGCTGCGACAGATGCGTCGAAGCCGCTTACCCCGTTCACCTTCGAACGCCGCGAGCCGAATGATGACGACGTCGTCATCGATATCAAATATGC
>NZ_SRTD01000354.1:0-312 GCF_004792105.1 Mesorhizobium sp. M8A.F.Ca.ET.161.01.1.1
GTAGAGGCCGGTGCCGAAGCCGAGCGCGCCCAGGGCCCAGAAGGCGGCTTTGGCCGGCGTGCTCCTGGCGCGCAGATTGCCGATCAGAGCAAAGCCGAGGAGCAGCAGGAAGCCGACATGCATGGCGCGCACCACCTGGCTGGGCAGGCTGCCATAGGCGGCGATGTAGATCTGGAAGACGGAAAAGGCGACGGCAATCAGGAAGGCCGCCTTGCCGGCAAGCCCTTCGCCGAAGCCCGGCGGCAGGCCTTCGACCTGTTCTTCGACGACCGGGAGATGAAAAGTGGCCGACTTGCCGTCGGTTGTTCCAGG
>NZ_SRTD01000355.1:0-312 GCF_004792105.1 Mesorhizobium sp. M8A.F.Ca.ET.161.01.1.1
CAAACCGCCCGATCAGCGGTAGCCGCGCGGCAAAGGGCAAACGGCGCATCCTAAGCGGCGTCGCGATGTTCTGGCGCACGCTCATATGCGGATAAAGGGCGTAGGACTGGAACACCATTGCAAGGCCGCGATCCGCAGCCGGCACCGTATTGACCACATCACCGCCGATGACGATATCGCCGCCGCTCAACTCTTCAAGGCCAGAGATCATGCGCAGCAGGGTGGACTTGCCACAGCCGGAAGGGCCTCCGAATAGGCAGAATTCGCCGTGCTTGATATCGAGATCAACGCCTTTGATCACATCGAGGGCGC
>NZ_SRTD01000356.1:0-311 GCF_004792105.1 Mesorhizobium sp. M8A.F.Ca.ET.161.01.1.1
GTCATCCGCCACTGCTTCGCTCAGCGTAGGATCGGCCAGAAGCCGGGCGCCGTCGCGCTCGACGATCTCTTCAACGGAGGGTGGGTGTACCCATGCGGCACTGACCTTGGCGCCTTCGAGCAGGCGCTCGGCCTTGCGGCGCTGGCTGACCGGCACCACGATGGCGCTGACGCCCTTCTGACCGGCGCGGCCGGTGCGGCCCGAGCGGTGCAGAAGTGTTTCGGAATTGGTCGGCAGGTCGGCATGGATGACGAGTTCGAGGCCGGGCAGGTCGATGCCGCGGGCGGCAACGTCTGTCGCCACGCAAACGC
>NZ_SRTD01000357.1:0-311 GCF_004792105.1 Mesorhizobium sp. M8A.F.Ca.ET.161.01.1.1
GGGATCAATTCCACCGTCGTCATGTTTGGCGGCGCCCGCATTCCCGAACCGGGAGGAGAGGCCTGGGCCGCGCGCAATGAAACGCAGAAGCGCAATCTCGAGCAGTCCTCGGTTTATTACGACGAAGCGCGCAAATTCGCCCGCCTTTGCACCGACTACGGCGCGAAATCCGGTCACCTGGAATATGTGGTGGTCACCGGCGGCGGTCCCGGCGTCATGGAGGCGGGTAACCGGGGTGCCATGGATGCCGGCGGCCCTTCCATCGGCCTCAATATCGTCCTGCCGCACGAGCAGGCGCCCAACCCTTATGT
>NZ_SRTD01000035.1:0-8788 GCF_004792105.1 Mesorhizobium sp. M8A.F.Ca.ET.161.01.1.1
CCGAAAGATTATGACCATCCTCAGCGCCATGCTTCGACACAACCAACCCTGGTATCCAGACAAAGCCTGAAAACACAGTTGCTCATCCGTCGCCTTCGGCGACACCTTCTCCCACAAGGGGAGAAGGGAAGAAGCGGCGGCGCTAACGCCAAGGCTGCAGGTTCGTGTCCCGCACATAGGCGATGATCGTGTCGCAGACGGCGTTCATGTCTTTCAGGACGTCGTCATTCCAAAGGCGCAGAACACGAAAGCCCCTCGCCTTCAGTTCGGCGTCACGGCTGCGATCCGAAGCCGAGTCCGCATGCTGGCTGCCGTCGATCTCGATGATCAGGCTGGTTTCGATGCAAACGAAATCCGCTATGTATTTGCCAAAGGGCACCTGGCGGCGGAATTTTATCCCGTCGAGCCTGCGGTCGCGCAGCTCCTGCCAAAGCCTGCCCTCAGCCTCTGTCATGGTACGACGAAGCGAGCGAGCAAAATTGCGTTTGGCGGGAGGGACGGCTTGATGCGGCATGACATCAGATTAGTCGGACGCTGCGGTCCGTCTACAGCCCTGGTGGCATTTCCTTCTCCCCTTGTGGGGTCCGAAGGACGGGCGAGACCGGTGGCTTGCCCCGGGGGTGGACCGGTGCGCCAGCGCCGAGAGCGGAGTGAGGCGTAGGCGTTCCCTGGAGCACCCCTCATCCGTCGCCTTCGGCGACACCTTCTCCCACAGGGGGAGAAGGAAGAAGGCGGCGTTACTGCGTCAGCGCGGTGTCCGAGGGCCGCTTGTTGAAGTCGCACTTGCCGGTGACGTTGTAGAAGAAGTCGGCGTTGCTGACCGGCGCCGGGACCGCGTTGCCGCCGTCTTCCCAGGCCTGATAGGCTGTCGAACCGCAAGGCACGAGGCCGAAGATATCGACGACCTGGCCGGTCGCGATCTCATTGTAATTGATAGCGTTGGTCTGCGGATCCTTGATCCCGCTGTAGAGCCGGTTGGAGGTGGTCGGATCATTCGTCTTGAGATATTGCGGGTTGCCTGATGGCACATACATCTGCAGACTGAGGCCACCCATCTGGCTGACATCGATGGACGCGCCGGTGCCATCGGCGGGATACATCGTGTCGACACAGTAAAATTTTGTCTGGAACTTGTCGGTCTGGATCACCGCACCGGCGGGCGGGTTGGAGCCGGCGAGCTTGCAAACCTGCGTCTGGGCCACCGTGGTGACGGTCTTGCCGGTCGAATCGGTCGTAAGGATGCTGGTGGTGGTGGTGCCATAGCCCTTCGGGTCTCCGGTCTTGCCATAGACGTAGTCGATCGTCATCAGCGGCTTGGCCGTCGTCGCACCGAATTGCGTGCCGTAGAGCGTCATCTTCTTGTTCCAGTAGCCCGATACGCCGGTGACCTTGAAGTTGGCCGCGACCAGCGCCGGCGGCTTGCTGACCGCCGAGGCCACGGCGATCGGCACGGTGTCGATCCTGGCGATGGTCATGAAAACGGTCGGCATGGCGAAACTTGCCGTGGCCCGCGCGGTGGTCGCGGTGGCGGTGGTCCCAGCGACGAAGCTGGTCAGCGTCGCTGTGCCTTGTCCGCCGTTGGCGATGAAGGAATCCTGCAGCATCGTCTGGCGCTGCGGCAGCGTCGACGTGGTGTCCATGGTGGTGATCGTCAGGATCGCGGCATCCAGCGCCTGCTGCTGGTTGGACCTGGTCTGGACCGCGCCGGTGTAGTCGACCGAGAAGCCGACGGCCGCGATCAGCGGCATCAGGCTCACCAGGAAGAGCGGCATCATCGACCCGCCGCGGGAACGGGCAAAGCCACTTGCAAGCTTGAACATTTCCAACCCCCAACAGGCATTAGCGAGCGTGCGATTACCACGCAGCCGGCAAACCAAGGTCTAATCTGAACGATTAAAGTTTATGCATCGTTGGCGCGCAGACCGGTTTTTCGATTCTTTTGCCGATTTCACCGCTTTGTGTGCGGCGGGCAGCCCTTGGGCGCCAAGCCTTGCCGCCGCTTGCCGCCCCTGCTAAAGCGCGCGGCATGAGCACGCCCCTCGACCACATCCGCAATTTTTCCATCGTCGCCCATATCGACCATGGCAAATCGACGCTCGCCGACCGCCTGATCCAGTCGACCGGCGGGCTGGAGCTGCGCGACATGAAGGAGCAGGTGCTGGACTCGATGGACATCGAGCGCGAGCGCGGCATCACCATAAAGGCGCAGACGGTGCGGCTGAAATACCGCGCCAACAATGGCGAGGACTATATCCTCAACCTCATCGACACGCCCGGCCATGTCGACTTCGCCTATGAAGTGTCGCGGTCGCTGGCCGCCTGCGAAGGTTCGCTGCTGGTCGTCGACGCCAGCCAGGGCGTCGAGGCGCAGACGCTCGCCAATGTCTACCAGGCGATCGACAACAACCACGAGATCGTCGTGGTGCTGAACAAGGTCGACCTGCCGGCCGCCGAGCCCGAGCGCATCCGCGAGCAGGTCGAGGAGGTGATCGGCATCGACGCGTCGGGCGCCGTGCTGATCTCGGCGAAGACCGGGCTGGGCATCCCCGACGTGCTGGAAGCCATCGTCCACCAATTGCCGCCGCCGCGCGAGGGCGATGCGACGGCACCGCTGAAGGCGATGCTGGTCGACAGCTGGTACGACGCCTATCTCGGCGTCATCGTGCTGGTGCGCATCATCGACGGCGTGCTGAAGAAGGGCCAGACCATCCGCATGATGGGCACCGGCGCAAAATATCTGGTGGAGCGCACCGGCGTGTTCACGCCGGCCCGCATCAATGTCGAGGAGCTCGGCCCCGGCGAGTTCGGCTTCTTCACCGGCTCGATCAAGGAAGTGGCCGACACGCGCGTCGGCGACACCATCACCGAGGACAAGCGCCAGACCGCGCATGCGCTGCCCGGCTTCAAGCCGGCGCAGCCGGTGGTGTTCTGCGGCCTGTTCCCGGTCGACGCCGCCGATTTCGAGGATCTGCGCGCCGCCGTCGGCAAACTGCGCCTCAACGACGCCAGCTTCTCCTATGAAATGGAAACGAGCGCGGCGCTGGGCTTCGGCTATCGCTGCGGCTTCCTTGGCCTGTTGCATCTCGAAATCATCCAGGAGCGGCTGGAGCGCGAGTTCAACCTCGACCTGATCGCCACCGCGCCATCGGTCGTCTATCGGCTGCTGCTCAATGACGGCTCGGTCAAGGAACTGCACAACCCGGCCGACATGCCCGACGTGGTGAAAATCTCGGCCATCGAAGAGCCATGGATCCGCGCCACCATCCTGACCCCCGACGACTATCTCGGCGGCATCCTGAAACTCTGCCAGGACCGGCGCGGCATCCAGGCCGACCTCTCCTATGTCGGCAAGCGCGCCATGCTGACCTACGATCTGCCGCTCAACGAAGTGGTCTTCGATTTCTACGATCGCCTGAAGTCGATCTCCAAAGGCTACGCCTCGTTCGATTACCACCTGACCGACTACCGCGAGGGCGACCTGGTGAAGATGTCGATCCTGGTCAATGAGGAGCCGGTCGACGCGCTCTCGATGCTGGTGCACCGCACGGCGGCGGAAAAGCGCGGCAGGCAGATGTGCGAGAAGCTGAAGGAGCTGATCCCGCACCACCTCTTCAAGATCCCGATCCAGGCCGCCATCGGCGGCAAGGTCATCGCGCGCGAAACCATCTCGGCGCTGCGCAAGGACGTCACGGCGAAGTGCTACGGCGGCGACGTCTCGCGCAAGCGCAAGCTGCTCGACAAGCAGAAAGAGGGCAAGAAGCGGATGCGGCAGTTCGGCAAGGTGGATATTCCGCAGGAGGCGTTTATTCAGGCGCTGAAGATGGGGGATTGAGGGGTCCGGCCTCCGGCCCGAGGCAGCGGGTCCCACCCCAGTGCGGGTGACGGGACATCCCTGGATACCTACCGCCTTTCCTTTCGCCGGACACGCCCAAGCTCGCCAAAATCAATTTGAACTGGGCTAACGCGCTTCACACCGGACGGCGGACCGCCCCTTTGAGTATACTCCGTTCCGACGTATCCTCCCCCTAGCTTGGGGAGACACCACATGCGCACCACCCTCGACACCATCGCCTCCATCGGTCTCGCCATAGGCGGCATCTTCGGCCTTGCCGGCACCTTCGTGGCGAGCGATGCGCTGCGCGAGACGCTGTGGGCGATCGACGGCGTGGCGCTGGTGGTGGCGACCGCGCTGCTGACCATGAAGTATCAGCGGCTCGGCAATGATTGCGTCGCCGCGGGCTTCCTGACCTTCCTTGCCGGCGAGAGCCTGCTTCTGGCCGGCAATGCGGCCGGGTTGCAGGCCAGCGTGCCTTCCTATGTCGGCGGCATCTCGCTTTGGGCGGCGGCGCTGATCCTGGTCAGCGTGCCCAACACTTTTGCGCTGTGGATGCGGATCACCGGGCTCATTGCCGCCGTGCTGTTCCTGGTGTCGGTGGGCATGGTGCTGTGGGGCGCGCCCTTGCTGCCGACCTCGGCGCCGCTGCCGGCCGCCGGCTATCCCTTCCTGGTGCTGACTTTCGCCGGCTGGATCTGGACCTTGCTGAAGCCCGACCGGTGAGTGCGCCCCCATGTCCGCCCCCGTCGAACTCCGCAACAGTCCCACCAACAAGTTCTCTTCCGTCGCAGGGTCGTTGCTGATGGCGGCGATTTTTGGCTTCTATACGCTGAAGGGGCTGGCCAACGGCGCCGATGGCGGGCGGGTGTTTTTGGTGGCGCTGCTGGCGCTTGGCTTCCTCGGGTTCGGCGGCTACATGGTGCGCGGCGCCTTCGACACCTCGGTCAAGGTGGTGCTCGACGAAAACGGTTTTCGCGATCGCCGCCTCGGCGACGTGCTGGTGCCCTGGGAGACGGTGAAGAGCGTGCGCCTCTCCTCCTCCGGCAAAGGCTCGGGCATGGTCAGTTTCGAACTGACCGGTGAGCCGTCCGACGCGCTGGCCAATGCGCTATTCGGCGGGAACACCGTGCGCATGGAGGTCAACTCGCTCGACATGAGCGGGCTGGACATTGTCGCCGCGATCAAGCGGCTGGCGCCGCATGTGGCGGTGACCGGGTAGGCTCTCCCTTCCCGCCCTTGTGGGGGAAGGTGTCGTCGAAGGCGACGGACGAAGGGTGCGCGACGGAGTGAGAGGGTACGGTTTCGCGCCTATCCGATGCGTTATCGAGGCGATCAGGGTGTTCGCGCCGCATGTGAGGATCACAGGTTAGGGTAAAGACGACGAAGGTTGGTGCTGCCCCTCACCTGCCTGCCGGCATCCTCTCCCCGTATAGGGACGGGGAGAGGGGTGCTGTGGCCGACGCTTTCGCCAATTATCAGCGCTGCAAGAAAAGTGCCGGCGTTGCGGCCAGCCCCTTTCTCCCCGTCCTATACGGGGAGAAATGCCCGGCAGGGCAATGAGGGGCGGCGCTGGCGCTGAAGGTGAGGCGCAGGGCGCGGCGCTTCTTCCTTCCCCCCTTGTGGGGGAAGGTGGATCGGCGCGCCAGCGCCGAGACGGATGAGGGGTGTTCCAGCTTGGCGATGCCGGAAAGATAGGCGCGGACTCAAAGCTTTAGATACGAAGGCCTCGCTCCGTGGCGCACCCCTCATCCGTCTTGCCGCTTCGCGGCAATCCACCTTCCCCCACAAGGGGGGAAGGAAGAAGTGCCGCGCTAGCCTCAGCTTTCAATCCAGACCTTCTCGAAATGCTGCTCAAGCGCCTGGTGCTGTTCGCAGCCTTCGACGCCCTTGCGATAGGTCCGGTAGACCGAGCGCCAGTAGGGTTGGATGATGATGCCAGAATCGCGCAGATTCTGCTCGATCTCGGCCATGATCTCCTTGCGGGCCTTGGCGTCGGGCATGGCCAGCGCCTTGTCGAGCAGCGCGTCGAATTCCTTCGAGGCATAGGCACTTTCGTTCCAGGCGGCGCCGGATTTATACGCCAGCGCCAGCACCTGGACGCCGAGCGGGCGGCCGAGCCATTCGGTGCAGGAGAAGGGGTATTTGCTCCAGTCGTTCCAGAAGGTGGCGGCGGGCAGCACGGTGCGCTTGATCTTGAGGCCGGCCTCGCGGACCTGCGCGGCAATCGCGTCGGCCGTGTTCTTCTGCCATTCGACGTCGACCGAGATCAGCTCGTATTCGTGGTCCGCCTTGCCGGATTCGGCGAGCAGCTTCTTGGCCTGCTCGACATCGCGCTTGGCCGGGCCGATATCGGCAAACTCAGGATGCATGGGGCCGACATGGTGGTTGTCGGCGGGCTTGCCCCGGCCGTCGAGGCCGAGCTTCAGCACGGCGGCATTGTCCACCGCGAGCTGGGCGGCGCGGCGCACCTTGACGTCGTCATAGGGCGCATTGGCGACATTGAAGCGGGCGACGATGGTCGAGCCGGTGGCGATCTCGGAATTTTTAAGCCCCATCTTGTCGGTCTGCGCGACGGCGTCGGAGGCGGTTTCGTGGTCGGTGTCGATCTCGCCGGATTCGAACGCCGACAGCATGGCGTTGGGGTCGGAGCCGTAGTCGATCCACTGGATGCCATCGAGATGGAACTCGCCCTTCCACCACGGCTTGTCCTTGCGTTTCACCTCCGCACCCGTCTCGGCGTCCCATTTCACCAACTCGCAGGGGCCGGTGGTAATGGCCAGCGCCTTCATGGGGTCGCCGTCGCCGTCATAGGAGCGGTGCATGATCAGCGCGGGATAGTCGGCCATGCCGGCGATCAGCGAAATGTCGGGCTTCGGCAGATTGAGTTTTATGGTGAAGTCGTCGACCTTCTCGATGCCGCCATCGACCACCTTCTTGGTGTCGGCATTGACCAGCGCGCCCATGCGCGCGGCGACCGAATTGCCGGCGACGCCGGCCTCGCACCAGCGGGTGAGGTTGTGGACGACATCGTCGGCATTGAAGGCGTCGCCGTTCGACCAGGTGATGCCCTTGCGCACATGCAGGGTCAACGTTTTTGCGTCGTCGCTCATCTCCCACTTTTCCAGCAGCCACGGCTCGAACGAGAAATCCGTGTTCCAGCGCACCAGATATTCGTTGCAGTGGCGCGCGACATTGGACATTTCCACGCCGTCGAAGGTGCGCGGATCCTTGAAGCCCTTGACGTTCATGGCGACGCGCAGGGTGCCGCCCTTCTTGGGTTCGGCGGCGCGGGCCGGGGCCGCGGCGATGCCGCCCAGGGCAAAGGCGCCGGCGGCGCTGACGCCGAGGCCAGCCATGAGCGCCAGATATTCGCGGCGGCTGATGCCGCCCGTCCTGAAATCCTCGGCGACGGGTCTGGCGCGCGGGTGGAGCTTGCGGTCGGTCAGCATGAATTTCATCATCGTTCCCTCTTTTGTTGGGCGTCCCGACCGATCGCCAACGCGGGGGCGGCTGCGACCGCCGGGACGCCTTTGCCTGAGGGCGCGATGATAGGGCTGGGGGATCGAGGGGAGTGTTCTGGAATCCGCAGGACTTGTGCGGTGCTCCGCTCGCGACTTCGTCATCCACGGGCGGAGCAGCCGCGCAGCGGCGTCGCGCAGACCCGAGGATCCATGCCGCGACCTCGCCGACTGGCGCAGCGGAGCAGAACCTGGACCGTGGCAACGCTTCAGAGTCCCGGCATGGATCCTAGGGTCTGCGCCGCGTCGCTGCGCTCCTTGCTTCGCCCTAGGATGACGAAGGGAAGAGGCGGCCCACAACAAAAAACCCGGCGAGGCCGGGTTTTTCAAAGCGATCCCTGTCAGCCGAGCGTCAGCTCACCTTGGTCTGCGAGGCGGCCTGGTCCTCGGCGATCTTCTGCTGGAACATCTGCGCGAAATCGATCGGGTCGAGCATCAGCGGCGGGAAGCCGCCATTGCGCGTCGCCTCGGCGATGATCTGGCGGGCGAAGGGGAACAAAAGGCGCGGGCATTCGATGAACAGGATCGGCAGCATGTGCTCCTGCGGGAAGCCCGAAATGGCGAAGACGCCGCCATAGATCAGCTCGACGTTGAACAGCACTTCCTGGTCGAAGGAAGCCTTGGCGTTCAGCGTCAGGTTGACGTCGAACTGCTTGTCGGAGAGCGGGTTGGCGTTGACGTTGACGTTGATGGCGATGCCGGGCGCCTTGTCGCGGCCGCGCAGCGAGTTGGGCGCGCCGGGGCTTTCGAAGGACAGGTCCTTGACATACTGGGCCAGCACGTTGAGCGACGGCTGCGCCGCGCTGCCATTGCCGTTGCCGTTGGCGCCGACCGGCGCGTCATCATTGCTGGCCATGAGCCGATATCCTTTTCCCCTGGGCAGTCTCGCTCACCGAATTGAATCGGGGCTGACCGAATTGAAATCGGGCGTTCGCTACCATGGCCGGCATGACAAGACAAGGTTTGCCGCCTTGTGGCCTTGGGCGATTGGGGCGGACGCTTCGTGCGGGGAAGATCATCGCCGGAGGCCAGCGCCGCCCCTCACCTGCCTGCCGGCATCCTCTCCCCGTACAGTGACGGGGAGAGGGGGTGCTGTGTCCGATGATTTCGCCAATCATCAACGTTGGAAGGATGCGGCCGGCGTTGCGGCCAGCTGTCCAGCCGATAGATGGGTAACAGAATGAACCGGATACATAGGTAACAGTTCTCCCCCTATGCGTCCGCCGCAGCGCCAAGCGGTTTGGTTGGCGCGGCGCTGCGGCGGACGAGCTTCATGCGTCTGGTGTCGATGATGCCAAGCGGATAATTATGGAAGGTAAGTGCCCATTGGCCGTCCTCGGCTTCGGTGGCCGCGACGGCTTCGCCGGCCAGTGATTGCGAGACATAGACGAAGCCGCCATTCCACCTGATCTCGCCATTGTGGCGCACCCAGCGA
>NZ_SRTD01000358.1:0-311 GCF_004792105.1 Mesorhizobium sp. M8A.F.Ca.ET.161.01.1.1
GGCGGTGATCAGCAAACCGTTCGACAGCCAGATTTCGTGGCCGGTGCGGATTTCCGAAGCGACGGCGACGAATGGCTTTGTCAGGTCCTCGAAACGGATGCCTGCCATGTGCTCGCGCAACCGCGCATCGAGCTTCAAGCCGCCGAACAGGCCGCTGCCGCGCAGATTGAGATCGAGAAGCCCGAAGATGCGCCGCTTCGTCAGGCTTCTGGCGAACTCCTCCAGCTCGTCCAGCTTGCCTGCGATATAGCAGCCGCCGACCAGCGCGCCGATCGAGGTGCCGGCATCGAAGTATCGATGATCGCCGGCAC
>NZ_SRTD01000359.1:0-311 GCF_004792105.1 Mesorhizobium sp. M8A.F.Ca.ET.161.01.1.1
GCTGGCGCTGCATGCGCGCGCCATACAGGGCGAGGCGAGGGACGCCGCCAAGCGGCGCGACCAGGCCAAGGAGATTGAGGCAGGCGCGAGCGTGGACGACGAACTCCTAGCCTGATTGAGGCCAATGGAGGTCGGCACGTGGACCCGGAAACTGATCACGAGACCTGCAACAGCCTGAACATAGAGGCCGCAACCCCCAAGGTGGTCAAAATCACCATCGACGGTCAGACGCTCCTCGAAGGCGTGCTGAACACCGGAAGTGTTCTAAGCGTGCAGACGAAGGAGGGCGACGAGCCGGAATCCATCGAACT
>NZ_SRTD01000360.1:0-311 GCF_004792105.1 Mesorhizobium sp. M8A.F.Ca.ET.161.01.1.1
TTGCGCTTGATCAGCGAGGCGAACAGGTGGGTGCCCGAATCGCCGTCGTAGAGAGTGTGGTCGAAGTCGAAGACCACCAGCGGCGCATCCTCGCGCGGCGTTAGATAGTGCGTTGTCATGCCGCGAAGAATAGCTGACGCAGGCCCTCGCCCGGCTCTTCCACGCGCATGAAGGCCTCGCCGACCAGGAAGGCATGGATCCCGGCATCGCGCATCAGCGCGACATCCTGCGGGCCGAGGATGCCGCTCTCGGTGACCAGCAGGCGGTCACGCGGCACGGCCTGCTGCATGTCCAGCGTGGTCTGCAGCGAC
>NZ_SRTD01000361.1:0-311 GCF_004792105.1 Mesorhizobium sp. M8A.F.Ca.ET.161.01.1.1
ATGTCGTCTATACCGATGGCCGGCCGATGGAGACGATGTTTCCCGAAGAGTTTCTGGAGGAACGGCCTGTTCTCACGCTGGAGGACTTCATTTCCTCCAACATCCTGTTCCGCTCCACCTTTAACTTCGGCTACATGAAACCGATGTTCCGGCGCGATTTCCTTAATAACGAAGCACTGCGCTTCCGTGAGGATATCCGCATCGGCGAAGACTATATTCTTCTCGCCTCGGCGCTTGCCGCTGGCGGCCTCTGCGTCATCGAACCGAAGCCGGGTTACATCTACAATATCCGCGAAGGTTCGATTTCCCGC
>NZ_SRTD01000362.1:0-311 GCF_004792105.1 Mesorhizobium sp. M8A.F.Ca.ET.161.01.1.1
CCAGCTCCGCAAACTGCGCCGCATCATTGGCGTCAGCGATCGAGCCGGGACGCAGGCCATCGCCCAGCGAGAAGGAGACATCGTAAGCACGGCAGATGTCGCAAATCTCGTCGAAATGCTCATAGAGGAAACTTTCCTTGTGGTGATGAAGACACCATTTGGCCATGATCGAGCCGCCGCGTGAGACGATGCCGGTGACGCGGTTGACGGTGAGCGGTATGTAATGCAGCCTGACGCCGGCATGGATGGTGAAATAATCCACACCCTGCTCCGCCTGCTCGATCAGCGTATCGCGGAACACTTCCCAATTG
>NZ_SRTD01000363.1:0-310 GCF_004792105.1 Mesorhizobium sp. M8A.F.Ca.ET.161.01.1.1
CCTCGACGAAGGCGGCAAGATCGGGCGTGACCGTCGCCCGCCAGCTGCCGCCTTCGTCGAGGCGCAGACCAGCGTGTTCCTGGCGACGGCCAATGCCGAAGGCCAGCCCTATATCCAGCATCGCGGCGGCCCGGCCGGGTTCCTCAAGGTGCTTGACGAGCACACGATCGGCTTTGCCGATTTTTCCGGCAACCGGCAGTTCATCACCCAGGGCAATCTTGCGGACAATGCCCAGGCCTTCCTGTTCCTGATCGACTACATGCTGCGGCAACGCATCAAGATCTGGGGCAGGGCGCGCGTGGTCGAAGAC
>NZ_SRTD01000364.1:0-310 GCF_004792105.1 Mesorhizobium sp. M8A.F.Ca.ET.161.01.1.1
CGATGAGCCCGATGACCAGAACAGTCACATGTTCCTGCGCGGCGCCGGCGACGGCGAGCACATTGTCCAGCGACATGGAGACGTCGGCGATGACGATCTGGGTCGCTGCCTGGAAGAACGTCTTGTGGCCCTTGGTCAGGTCGGCCTCTTCATCCGTCACCTCGTCCTCGATGGATCCCGAAGCTTCGCGCAGTTCGCTCCACATCTTCCAGCAGACCCAGGCGAGCAGCAGGCCGCCAAAGAGTTGCAGGCCGACGATGGCAAGAAGCTGTACGGTGACGGCGGCAAACCCGATACGGAGAACCGTGGC
>NZ_SRTD01000365.1:0-309 GCF_004792105.1 Mesorhizobium sp. M8A.F.Ca.ET.161.01.1.1
GAGGTCGACATCGTTTCCTCCTGTCCTATTGGTCGTCCTTGGTCTTCATCGCGTCGGAGACGCGTTTTTTCCTTGGATCGCGCAGATTTTCGCCCACGGCGTCCCTGTCACGTTCTGGATCGTCCTTGGGCTTCAGGTAGCCGCGCGGCCTGTTTTCTTCCGGCCCCTCCCAGCGCGGTGATTGGTCGGTGGTGCCAGGCGCACCGTCGCTTGGAGAATTATTGCCCATTTTTTTTTCTTGATTCGTTTCGCTGATTCCGAACCACCTAGCCCCGGCAATGTTCCCGGACCGGCGACCGGTGCGAGTGT
>NZ_SRTD01000366.1:0-309 GCF_004792105.1 Mesorhizobium sp. M8A.F.Ca.ET.161.01.1.1
GAGCCCTTCCTCAGCTTTGGGATGCGGAGCTCGACCGTGCCGGCCCGCGTCTCCCAGTCCCTGTCGCGATAGCCGTTGCGCTGGACAAGCCGCAGCGGGTTCTTCTCGCCATGGGCCGCGGCGGTCGCCGCGCCCACTTCCAGCTCCATCAGCCGGTCAGCGGCAAAGCCGATCATCTCGCGCAAGATATCGGCGTCGGGGGTCTTCTCCACGAGCGTGCGCAGGTCCATCATGTCGTCGGTCATCGGTGCTTCCTTCGAATCAGGTTGTGTCAGCAACCCAACCCTACCGAAGAACATCGATGACCAC
>NZ_SRTD01000367.1:0-308 GCF_004792105.1 Mesorhizobium sp. M8A.F.Ca.ET.161.01.1.1
GATCAAATCCGCTAACGAGATCGTCAGCAAGATCGCCCACTCGGCAGCCGAGCAGGATACGACGCTGCGCTCGATCTCCTCATCGCTCAACCAGCTCGACGTCGCCACCCAGCACAATGCGGCCATGGCGGAAGAAACCACGGCTTCGGCGGAAGCGCTTGCCGTGGACACCGAGGAACTGCTGAACCTCATCCGCGGCTTCCGCGTGTCGTCCGGTCACCAGCTTCATGCCATGGCGCATGAGCTGCGCATGGCGGGGTGATACGCCGCAAGACTATCGATGAACAAAGGCGCCGGGGAACTCCGGC
>NZ_SRTD01000036.1:0-8725 GCF_004792105.1 Mesorhizobium sp. M8A.F.Ca.ET.161.01.1.1
AGGCTCGAGGAAGAGCCGGCGCTCTCGGCAGCAAGAGTGCGCTGTCGAGGCCAAACTCTGAAAGGTCCACGTATCCTTTTCCCCTCCCGGTAGTTTGCGACATATACACCGTACCAGTGCTACATCTAGATGTTTGATCCCAGATTTTGATGGGGCATCCTTGTCCTCCGAATCAAGGGATGCGCTATGGGCCAGGTTCTTCATGGGAGCGCCACGACGACAGAGGCGGTCCGTCGAGCGATACAGCATAGTCAAGAGAGCCTGAGGGCGCTGGCGAAGCGCTACGGGATCAACCAAAAGACTGTTGCCAAATGGCGGGAACGGACCTCGGTGGCAGATTTGCCGACCGGTCCGAGAGAGCCTAGATCGACAGTGCTCTTGCCCGAGGAGGAGGCCGTCATAGTCGCCTTCCGGCGCTACACTCTGTTGCCACTCGATGACTGCCTCTATGCCTTACAACCGACGATCCCACACCTGACGCGCTCATCACTGCATCGCTGCCTGCAGCGCCACGGCATCAGCCGCCTGCCGGACGTAGAAGGCGACAAGCCGGCGAAGAAGAAGTTCAAGAGCTATCCGATCGGCTACTTCCACATCGACGTCGCCGAGGTGCGCACAGAACAGGGCAAGCTGCACATGTTCGTCGCTATCGACCGCACCTCGAAATTCGCCTTCGTCGAACTGCATGAGAAGGCCACCAGCGCCATATCGAGAGACTTCCTACTGCGCCTGATCGCGGCCGTGCCCTACAAGATCCACACTGTCCTCACCGACAACGGTATCCAGTTCACGACGCCCGGCGCCGGCGGTTCGGCCGTGCCATTGATCAAGGAGGCCATCGCAAACGGCGAACGCTTCTGGGCCCATGCCTTCGAATACGCTTGCGCCACGAACGACATCGAGCACCGAACGACCAAGGCAAGGCATCCGTGGACCAACGGCCAGGTCGAGAGGATGAACCGCACTATCAAGGATGCAACCGTCAGGCGTTTCTATTACGAGAGCCACGACCAACTCCGCCAGCACCTTGCCGACTTCATCTCGGCCTACAACTTCGGTCGCAGGCTCAAGACCCTCAAAGGCCTTACGCCCTACGAGTTCATCTGCAAGGCGTGGGCGTCACAACCGGAACGCTTCAAACTCGATCCGCTCCAGCAAATGCCGGGACTAAACATCTAGCACAACGCCTGCCGAATGTTGAGTTCTGGGTCCCGGCGTGCCTCGCACCAGCACCTTCAATCAACTCAATGTGTTCTGACCTGATGCACAGATAACGCATGCCGCGCCGCTCTCGTGTGAATCGCAAACCAAAACCGCTCTCACACCTTCCTGAAATCCGCTAAAAGTGCGTATCGAACGACACCTTACGGATTGTACCCGGCCGGGCGAGGCGCCGGGTCACTACCGGTGACATCTCGGTATCGACGCCGATCCCACTTGAATCGGCACCATCCCTCCGATACTTGTTCTAGCGAGGAAATTTCCCTTGGCTCCCCCCAACCACGAGCAAGGTCCTCGTTCCAATTGTTCAACCAACTGGGATTAAACACCGTCTCGACATAACGGACTCCGTGGTCGGGGAGAAGTGTCAGAACGAACTGCGAAGGCTCCTGAGCTGCGCGCCACTCTGCGACAGCAAGAGCGGCACCGCTCGATGGCCCGACAAGCATCCCAGTACGACGATGGAAATCGTGGACCATTTGGACCATTTTCGGAACCGGCACCCAGTGGACTTCGTCGCAGAGTTCAAAATTCACATTGCCCATGGGAATTCCTGCGCCCATCGCCAGAATCTGTTCAGACGTCTCCCGACACATCTTGCTGATGCGCGTGGCCCTGGCACCAAATATCACGCTTCTATTATGGTCGACCGCGATTACCTTTAAGTCTGGATTTTCTCGTTGTAATACGGACGCAATTCCAAAGAGCGACCCCCCGCTGCCGACCGTACCCACGATTAAATCAATCTTTGGCTGTGTCAGCAGGGCTCTCTCCGCAATCGGTTTATAAGAGAGAGAATTCAATGGGTTTGTGTACTGCTGTGGCCAAAAACTGTCCGGCATTGATGAGCGTAACTCGGCCAACATCTCCAGACGGGCCTGCTGTATCCCACCTTCGCAGTTCTTGCTGGCGTGGACCGTGTGTAGGACTGCGCCCATATTCTCCAACCTCCAGCGGACGATTTGCGACGTTGGACCGGTAACCAGCGTCAGGCGCAGATCATATAGCGAACACAGGATAGAGAGTGCCAAGGCGAACGTGCCAGAGCTGCTTTCAATGACGCGGCCGCCGGCTCGTAAATGTCCGCTCGCCAGCGCAGCATCAAGAATGTGCTTCGCAGGCGTAAATTTCATCAGGTCGAACTTTGCGACGACGAGATTTTGCGCGACCTGCACGAGCTTTGGGAAGGAAAGCTCTTCGACTATGTCGGGGTGAAATAGCTTTACGGAAGGTAGATCCATGATTCGATTGCCCCTCATTATGTTGAAATAGCGGAACGGTAGAACTACTGCCTCACGAGCCGTCTTCTTCGGACGACAAGGCAGCTGGCCGAGGCGTCTTTAGCGCGCGGCTTAATTGGGTCAGCGACGATGCCGGCGTTGAAAGCGCATTGACGCTCGGCATTTTCCCTTCGCTCCTTCCATTGAAGCTGAACAGTCGGGCCGGTAGAGAGCTCCCGCGGCTTTCCTCTGAATGACCCAAACCTCATGCCAATTCGGATTGGTCGAGCTGCAGAAGGGGAGGATTGCATTTCCGCTATTCGGCCCATCCAATTAACTACAGCGCATTTGAAGGATTGGCCGATGTGCGTACGACTCCAGCCATTTTGTTTGCTTTCGGCCTGGCCGCGGCCAGCCCCATTCCACACCTCTGTCACGATCTATTCGCGTCGATTATTTGGCGGACTTGGGCCCAGCGCCGCGTTCGCTGAAAGCAGCCCTATCGCACCGCAATCCCGCCGGTGCGCTTCCTGAATATGGCGCCTGCTGTGTGCTAGCACGATCGCAATCGCTAATTGGGCCGACAGAGCCAGACCGATCGGCTAAGTGGAAGCTCGACCCAAAGTCTCAAGTGCGACTCTATGGCGCCGACGCTCCGCGAGATAGAAATCGATCCACGCCTTCGTCTTAACCGGCCGGGTCATGCCTAGTGTCCCGCCAAGGCGTGACGGGACGCGCGAGCCTTTGAACGTCCACTGGGCAATCTGCGTCATCGGGACGCTGACGTGTAGCATGTGGGCGGCGAGCAAGTGCGGATTCCGGCGAAGCCGGGCATGCATTCCGAACTGATGCCGGCCACCTATTCCAATTTCATTCCGGCCACTGTTCCGATTTGAAGCCGGTCACTTTCTGGGTCTGAACCTGGGTCGTTTGGATGTTTGGTTCGAGTTCGGTGAAGGTCAAGCAGGCGATGTGTCCGGCGACGAGATTGATCGTTTTGGCATGCTCTCGCCGGACAGCTCGATCCGATAACGCATAACGCGTCGCGCGGTCTGAAGCTCTCAAAATTTGTCGAAGATCAGACGCAGCCGAGCCTGAAAACCTCTTCATCAGGGTTGAACACGATCTGGCCGGGGCGGTTGTAGGTCAAGCCACCTGCCAGCGGTATGCGAAGCTCGCCGCGCGCCGCCTTCTGCCGCTCCCCTTGATTCAGGCGGATGCGGATCTGGTGCAACTCCGCTTCACTCATGATCCCCGAGAGCCACTAACCATGGCCGGTCGTGATAGGCGCAGGGATCGTAGAGGCGCTCGCCATCGGGCGTTGATAACGCCGAACAATGAACACAACTCGAGGAGTTGATGCCAATCCCGGTTGTTGCGCGCCAATCGAGATGCATCGAGCCTGACCACCAGACCCGCGTTGCCAGCCCGATCTCGGCGATGAGCCGTTGGAAGCCGCCGCGCTCGACTTGGCCGTTTCCTGATTTTCCAAGATCCTCGTCGATTACGACGACACGATCCGGCGGCCAGCCTAATCTGACGGCGCGGTCCACCAAACTGTACTGAAGTTCGGCGCTTTCCTGGTGGTGGCGCACCTGGTTTATTGAGGAAATGGCGCACATAGACGTAAGAACTGTGAACGTCGGACGGCTGTGAGCCGCTCGTCAGGACTGCTCGGAATAGCCAACATCAAACCGCTCCCTGGCCGCTGGCGCGTTCGGCGGCATCCGGCGGATCAGAGTCGCGAGCATCTGCGCGACTTGGTGCTGAGATACCGGTAGGAGATTGTTCCAAAGGCTGGGCGTATCTGGCTTGATCCGTACCAGTGGAACACTGGTCTCCGGTAGAGACACCGCAGTCCGATGCGCCAAGCATGAGCAACCATCGCAACTCTCTCTTGAGTTACTAAAGATGATTCGCGCATAATACACTAAAGGAAGCAAAATCAGAATGGATATTAACTTCTCGCCGCGCTACGATGTTCATGATCATCCTCGCTAGCAGGCGACAAATCCGTCACTGACCGGCGCATATCGCGTGACCGTCCATCCTTCAGCTTGTCGGGCACGATCAGGCGGGGGAACGCCCTCGAAGAAACGGAACATCCGCACATGGGTGCCGATCCAGTGCGGCAGGGTCTGCGTCCACGTCGCCTCCGCATAGGTGAAGCTGGAGGCCCCGAACCTGGCGGATCTCGCCGGTGCGCGGGTCGACAATGGCGATCTTCGTGCCCGAATAGTCGACGAAGACCTTGTCGCCGGCGACGTGATGCTGCCGCATCGTCGGCGAAAGCCGCCGTTCGAAACCGCGAAAGAGATCGCCGAGCGGCTGCAGCCATAGCCGCCGGGATGCACGGCGCGATATTCTTCCCACAAAATGAGGAGCGTAACGCCCGGCTTCTTGAGCTCGACGACAAGGTCGGCCCAGTTCGGTTCAGGGCGACGCCGCATGCCCTGCTTGACCCCGGCCCGTGCGAACAGCTTGCCCTCGAGGGCATCGTCGGTCAGTTCGCCCGGCAGCGGCCAGGTCAGCCCCGCCGTGGTCCCTCGCTTCAGGTTGTCTTGAATGGTGCTACGCGCCACCCCGAGCGTCGCGCGATGTCCCGGGCGCTGGTCCCGTCCCTGCCAAGCCGGAGCATTTGTCTCCATTGTCTCATGGTCAGCTTCCTCTTTGCCGGCATCACGCTTTCCTTGTTCGATACAAGGAGCGTCATGCCGCAGTTGCTGACCCAGGTGGTGCTCTTCAGTCGCTCGAAAGTGGCCGGTTATTGATCGGAGTCCTGGCCGGCTTCATTCCGGAATGGTGGCCGGCTTCAAATCGGAATACCCGGCCGGTTTGAATCGGAATCCGCGAGCAGGCGTTCGCGCTCGAAAGGTTCGGCGTTGCCGTCGAGCTTCTTGATGGAGGGAGTTAGAAGCCGACTCTTGGATTCCTTCGGAGCCCCCAAACAACTGGTCAGAACGACGGGTCCTACGCTACTGTTTTTGTAACACCTATGACAGGTGCTATCTGGGATCACTCCTCCAGACTTTCTCAGTAAGCCGTTGAGTAGCAACAGAAAGGTATCTTCTCAGGTCGCTCTGTGCAGTTGGCCCGATTTTTGAGACTTTGCGTAGTGAGGCGGTAGAAATGTGCCGATTTGATGTTGCGGGCAGCGTTGATGTCGATCGGGCGCACAAGGAAGTTAAACCGGATTCGCGTCAGATAGCATCGTACCGCGAGGGGCAGTGCAATTGCCCGAGCCCATGGCACTTGTCGCCTAAAGCGGCGGGACTTGATCGACGGCAGCAAATGTAAGTCTCACTCCGGTATTCAGATATATTGCGAGGTTCACCATGCGGGCAACAGAAGGACGCGGCGAAGCTATCGGCCATCATGGCGAGCTCATTCAAGGCGTTTTTGAAGACCAAAATGCTCGTCTGCACCGTGGGCTGATATCGCTTCCTTGCCGCCACCTCAAGTCCACGGCGAATTTCAAGAATAACGGCGAAGAGAGGTTGTCCGTCACCCCGCAGCATTGCCAAAAGGCAAAACGCGCCGCGGAGCTCACGCTCAAGACTTTTGCCCGGAGCTCGATCGGCGGACGTCTGACAATAAAAAGCAATATCCCTATTGGACGCGGCATGGGCTCATCTACCGCTGATGTGCTGGCCAGCATCTTGGCCGTTCTCAATTACCTCGACCTCGAATCAACACCTCATCGCATAATGGCAATTGCGGTTGGCGCGGAGGCAGCTTGCGATTCGACGCTCTTTTCCCAGCAAGCGGTGCTCTTCTCGCATCGCGAAGGTTTCGTGATAGAGGCCTTCAGAAACCCGCTTCCGGCGATCGACTTCATCAGCATAGACACAACTCCCAACCAGACCGTTGACACTCTTGTATTCAAGCCGGCTCAGTACGATCCGTTCGAGGTCGGAGTCTTTCGGCCACTCCGGAGTCTTCTCCGTAGAGCGATCGACGACTCCGACGTTGGTCTGCTTGGACGAGTTGCCACCGCAAGCGCTAGAATAAACGAGAGATTCCTCCCCAAGCCCCGACTGTTCGATATCGAAGCGATTGGCGCTCGCCATGGCGCTCTCGGGGTACAAGTTGCTCATAGCGGGACAGTTGTCGGCTTAATGTTCGACCCGGCGAAGGAAAGGAGCACCGAAAACATGGATCTCGCGATGTGTGACCTTAGAAACATAGGTTTAAACCCTTCCGCATTTCGGCACTGAATCGGTCTGGGAGTAAAAAGTGGCTAGCAAACCTCTAATGCGCAATCTTGTGGATTTCGAGAACCCTAGAATCATCGAATTGAACGATGGCCTGTATGGCGCCAGTTTTTTTCTAATGAAGCTTCTTCCAGCCCGGTTTATCCTAGAACGGGCCGTGGAGCAAAGAGCACTGAAAATAGGTGCCAGCATTTGTGACTCTTCTTCAGGGAATTTTGGGCTCGCCTTGGCCATGCTTGCTGCACAGCATGGCTACAAACTTACACTAGTGAGCGACCCGTCGCTCGATCGGCACCTTCATACACGCCTTGCCCAGCTTAATGTGCACGTAGACGTCGTCAGCAAGCCAGCGCGCGGTGGTGGATTTCAACAGGCGCGCTCGGAAAGGCTGAACAGGTATCTCAGGGAGATACCCGGCAGCTATTGGCCCGCGCCCCACTCAAACCCGGATAATCCGCTCGCCTACGCGAAGCTAGCGGAGTTGCTCATCGATCGAGTGGGAAAAATCGACTGCCTGGTGGGCCCCGTCGGGTCAGGGGGCTCCATGTGCGGCACGTCCAGGTACTTACGAGTGCCGTTCCCCGGATTGCATACTATTGGAATTGATTCGCCAAAGTCAGTTCTATTTGGCCAACTTAGCGGCAAGCGACAGCTTAGCGGGCTGGAACGGAGCATCATTCCCTCCAATATCAATCACAGTCATTTCGACGAGGTACATTGGCTGACGCAAGCAGAAGCATTTCATGCGACTCATCGTTTACACCGAGACTATGGGCTATTTATGGGACCTACCGGTGGTGCTGCGTATAGGGTCGCGAACTGGTGGTCTCAGAGGAATCCTGGCAAGAAGGTTGTCGCCATATTTCCTGATGAGGGGCATCGCTACATCGAAACTGTCTATAACGAGGACTGGCTTAGATCCGTCCCTGGATGGCGTGAATCGTTGCGCGAACAGCCAGTGCCTGTTGCCGCGCCCACGGGGGAATTGACGGGCTGGTCCTATTTTGCCTGGGGCAGGCGAACACTCGATCAAGTGCTTGCCAGCGCGATGGAGTATGCGCCCCTCCGGTCATCTTTCGAAAACCGTTTGCCTCCGCAGTCGATAAAGCAAAAAAGACCCAGTGGGGCAATGCACCTCAAGCCGATTACGCCTCCCTCCGAAGGGTGCGGTGCGAGGCTAATAGCTTTGTCTCGCTTTGATGATGCCGCGGTCATCCATTTAAAGCTTGATCCAGAGCAGGAGCAGTTTGTGGATCCGTTGGAAGTGGTGTTCTCGGATCTTCGAAATAGCTCTTGGCCCGAATGTGAGCATCCCTTCTCGATTGTAGTTCGCGACGAAGCTGTCGGTTTTTTTGTCCTGCGCGAAAAAATGGCTTTGCCAGAGTGGGCACCGCCGGATGTGATCACTTTGCATAGCCTTCGCGTGGGCTCTACACATCAACGCAGCGGATACGGTGAGGCAGCAATGAGACTTGCCGTCCAATGGGTCTTAGTCAACCGACCAGCCGTCGCCTGCCTCTTGCTTGCAGCAAACGTCCGCAATCTCACAGCTAGAAACGTTTACCTGAGGTCGGGCTTTTGCGATACCGGCGCTACTTACTGCGGCCCGGTTGGCACTCAAAATATCCTTAAATACATATTCGATTCAGAATAGTTGGAAGGTTTGAAGCTTGCACTTTTAAATTACAGATAGCTCGCCTGAGGGGCCATGCTCCACGAGCGAGCGCTTTCGGGCCGGCGTGCCTCATAGCCACTATCTTACCGGGGCGTTGCGCCTTACCTATCAAGCGACATCCGGAAGTGACCCCTCCTATTGCCTCACCGAGGAATGTTCCCGAACGCGATAGGGCCGACATGGGCCCTTTCTCCATCCGTCGCGGCGGAGGGAGATAGCGGCCAGCTCTTCATCCAACCGCCATCGAGGATGATCAGCCCAGCCATTTCCATGCGCCAGACCTTCACAAGCCGTTGCACCATTCTCAGGTTCTTTTCCTTAAAGCGCGAGGGGTCGATCTTTGTCAGGCGTTGCAACACACTTGCTGCCGAGAGCGCCGGCTCTTCCTCGAGCCA
>NZ_SRTD01000368.1:0-308 GCF_004792105.1 Mesorhizobium sp. M8A.F.Ca.ET.161.01.1.1
TGCTCTTCCGATCTGGTAGCGGCGTACGGACTGGGCGACGTGTTCACGCAGCGGTGGCCGGGGAGCGCCACGACTGTTGTCAGGACGAGAGAGGACAGCGTTCAAGGGGGTTCCCGATCTGGTTGGCCCGTGCGCGCGGAGCGCGCGGCCGGACGAGGTGGTGGCGGCCAGTCTAGCGCGAGCGTGCCCGACCTGCCACGGCTGGTCGCCTCTACCTTGGTCAGAGGAAGTCGAAGGTGAATGCGACGGTGGACGCGGCGGGCTCCTGCACGCGGAACGCGATGCGCGCGCTCTGGCCCGGTTCCAGC
>NZ_SRTD01000369.1:0-308 GCF_004792105.1 Mesorhizobium sp. M8A.F.Ca.ET.161.01.1.1
GGCGCGGCACCCGCGTCAATACGCTCCGCCTCTGGTCGGCACAGCCGATCGATCCTATTCTGCTGGCTGCCTTCAACGCTGGCGACCACATCGGCGCGCTGCGTGAAAGCAACAAGGCGGAGAGCCTGACGCGGGTTCTTTATCCTGCTGACGCGACGCCTGCCGGTCAGGAACTGCGCCTGCGGCAGGAATTCTTCTTCTCCTCCGCCTCCTTGCAGGACATTCTGCGCCGCCATCTGCAGCAATATCCGGATTTTACTTCGCTGCCGGAGAAGGTCTCGATCCAGCTAAACGATACACATCCGGCC
>NZ_SRTD01000370.1:0-308 GCF_004792105.1 Mesorhizobium sp. M8A.F.Ca.ET.161.01.1.1
ATCATCACCTCGTCTCTGGCCGGACCGGCATTGCTGTCGCTCGGCGTGCCGCTCATCGTCAGCCACATGTTCGTCTTCTATTTCGGCATCATGGCCGACCTCACCCCGCCGGTGGCGCTTGCCGCCTTTGCCGCCGCGCCCATGGCCAGGGAAAGCGGCCTCAAGATCGGCATCCAGGCCACCAAGCTTGCCGTCGCCGGCTTCGTCGTGCCGTTCATGGCGGTCTACACCCCGGCGCTGATGTTGCAGGACCCCGGCCCGATCGCCGCCCAGTTCGGCTATCCCATCGAGGTCGCTTATATCGTCGC
>NZ_SRTD01000371.1:0-307 GCF_004792105.1 Mesorhizobium sp. M8A.F.Ca.ET.161.01.1.1
CAGTGTCGACTGCTCCAGCACCGGCGCACCGGACAGGCCACCGGCCTCGTTGGCCAGCGGGTCGCCGGCCACCTTGCTGTGGTCGATGGTGGTGTTGGTGGCGATCACGCCGTCCACCTGCAGCTCGCCCAGTACGCGGGCGGCGGCATCGATGTCACGCTCGCTGAGGTCCGGCGCCACCTTCACCAGCATCGGCACGCGGCGGCCGTGGCGGGCCGCGAGCTCTTCCTGGCGGTCACGCAGCTGGCTGACCAGTTGGCGCAGCGCGGTTTCTTCCTGCAGTTCGCGCAGGCCGGCGGTGTTGGGC
>NZ_SRTD01000372.1:0-307 GCF_004792105.1 Mesorhizobium sp. M8A.F.Ca.ET.161.01.1.1
CAGGGACAGCAGGTCCTGCGCCGGCTGGCCGTCTTCAAGGCCTTCTTCGACTGCCAGGGCCTCATTGAGCAGCGCATCGCGGGCACGAGCGCGCAGCTCTTCGACGATGTCCTCGTCGAAACCTTCCACGGCCAGCAGTTCGCCGACCGGGACATATGCGATTTCCTCGACGGTGCCGAAGCCTTCGCTGACCAGGATGCCGGCGATTTCCTCGTCCACTTCCAGCTTGTCCATGAACAGCTGGCGGGCGGCAGCCTGCTCGGCCTCCGACTTGGCGGTGACCTGGTCCTGGGTCATCACGTTGAGC
>NZ_SRTD01000373.1:0-307 GCF_004792105.1 Mesorhizobium sp. M8A.F.Ca.ET.161.01.1.1
GCTCCATGGCGGTGCCCTGCACCGAGTGGCAGAGCCCGACCTGCTTGATCTGAGGGTATTTTTCCGCGATCGCCCATGTGTTGATGGCCATCGGGTTCACATATTGCAGCATGATCGCCTCCGGGCAGACGGCGAGCATGTCCTCGCAGATTGTCCACAGATGCGGCACGGTCCTCAAGCCGCGCATGATGCCGCCGACGCCGACCGTGTCGGCGATCGTCTGGCGCAGGCCGTATTTCTTCGGCACCTCGAAGTCGGTGACGGTGCAGGGCTCGTAGCCGCCGATCTGGAAGGCGACGACGACGAA
>NZ_SRTD01000374.1:0-306 GCF_004792105.1 Mesorhizobium sp. M8A.F.Ca.ET.161.01.1.1
CCGATCTCAGCCGCCAGTTCGGCACAAGGCTGACGACCGAACAGGCCAAGGCCTTCGGCATCGACCGCCAGGTCTTCAGCCAGCTTGCAGCCGGGGCATCGCTTGACGAACTCGCTTCGAAGATGAACCTCGGTCTTTCGGAAGACCGTCTTGCCAAACTCATTGCCGAAGACCCCGCCTTTAAATCGGTCAATGGCCAGTTCGACCGCAACCTCTTTACGGAGCGCCTGCGCAATTCCGGTTTCCGCGAGGACGACTACATCAAGGAACGCAGCAAGGTCGCCGTGCGCAGCCAGATCGTTGAAG
>NZ_SRTD01000375.1:0-306 GCF_004792105.1 Mesorhizobium sp. M8A.F.Ca.ET.161.01.1.1
CTTGGCGAAGCCGAAGCCCGGATCAAGCACGATCTGATCGTCGGCGACGCCGCAGCGGCGGGCGATGTCCAGTGACTTTTCGAGGAATGCGAACTGGTCCGAAATCACGTCGGGCAATTTCTGGCGATCCCTGCCGGTATGCATGATGATCAACCCGGCGCCGGTTTCAGCCGCGACCCGGGCAATGTCGGGCTCGCGCTGCAGGCCCCAGACATCGTTGACGATATGCGCGCCGGCAGCGACGGCCAGCCGGGCGGTCTCGGCACGGTAGGTGTCGACCGAAATCAGCGCCTCGCCGGAATTCGC
>NZ_SRTD01000376.1:0-306 GCF_004792105.1 Mesorhizobium sp. M8A.F.Ca.ET.161.01.1.1
GGGCGAAGCGGGAGCTTGGCCGCTCGGTCCTCGATCTCGGCAAGGGCCATGCCGAGCACCTGATGGCGGTCATTGCCGAGGCGCTGACGGCGGGTGCGATGGATTACTCAGGTCTGGGCGCCATCGCCGTGTCCGTCGGGCCGGGCTCGTTCACCGGCCTGCGCGTCGGCGTGTCGACGGCGCGCGGCCTGGCGCTGGCCTTGAAGGTGCCGGCGATCGGAGTGACGACGCTGGAGGCTTTGGCCGCCGAAGCGGCGGCGGAATTTCCCGGCCGGCCCGTGCTCGCGGCGCTCGATGCCGGACGCG
>NZ_SRTD01000377.1:0-306 GCF_004792105.1 Mesorhizobium sp. M8A.F.Ca.ET.161.01.1.1
AGGCTGGGTACCAGCCCGGCCACCGCCAGCCGCTCGCTGCGCACGATGGCGATCAGGGTCTGTTCTTCGTCCTGCCGGCGCGCCTCCAGCAATGGGCTCCAGGCCGCGTAATCGCGGTGGCGCAGGGAGATGAACACCGTGGCCGTGGTACCCCGCCACTGACGGGCCGCGCCCAGCCGCACGCCGCGCTGGCGGTAGCCGTTGGCCGGGTCGGCAGCGCTGCTGTCGGTCAGGTCCACGCCCGCGAACAGGGTCCAGCGCGGGTTGAGCGCGCGGAACCCGGTGGCATACAGAGCCGCCAGTTCG
>NZ_SRTD01000037.1:0-7992 GCF_004792105.1 Mesorhizobium sp. M8A.F.Ca.ET.161.01.1.1
TGAAACACATTCTTGGCCAGATCGATTCCAAATCTGATAGCTTGCATGACGGACGGTCTCCTCCGCTGGTGTTTCAACACGACCAGCTTGGCACATTCGATGCCGCAAGGGGCCGTCCACCCATCATCCTAGGGCGGAGCAAGGAGCGAAGCGACGCAGCGCAGACCCTAGGATCCATGCCACGACAACGGCCGAAGAATACAGCGGTTCAGAATGAGCGGAACTGCCTGAGAGTGGACACACGTTCTTCTGATAGCATCTCACCGTCGCACCTGCTCAGGGGTCACGGCATGGATCCTAGGGTCTCCGCGACGTCGCTTCGCGACTGCTCCACCCTAGGATGACGAAGTACCGGCTCCGGCTAAATTCCATCGTCCTTGATTGCGGTGCTCTACCGGCAGGCGCGATAACCGTTCTTGCGGTTCTTGATGTCGAAGTGGAAATGGTTGCGGTGGTCGTAATTGTAGCCGGGGCCGAGCACGGTGGTGAAATACTGGCAACCGTCGGCGCGCACATTGTTGAGGAAGCCCCGGGTGCGGAAGGCGAACAGGCCGGGCTTGCGCACGTCGATGTCATCGCCATTGTTGAGTTCGATGCTCATGACGTCGAGCGCGTTGCCCTTGCCGTGCTCGGACAGCACGCCCTCACCGGCAATGTTGCGGCAGGAATAGCTCGAGCCCTGGTGGATGGTCCTGACGCCGGAGAAATAGCGCCAGCGGGCGGAGGGAACGAGTTCGTTCTTCGTCCAGGCGGCGAAGGTGGCGGCCATGTCGCAGGTCAGCGTCGCGGCCGGTTTCATCTGGATGCTGCCGATTGCGGTGACCTTGACCGGATAGTCGATGCCGCACTGGCCTTCATGGATCGGCGCCAGGTCGGTGTAGGCGACATCGAGGCGCTTCAGCTGCTGGCGGCAATCGGTTTCGCTGGCCGGCATCTGCTCCACCGGCGACATCGGTTCATCCATGCGTGGATAGGCGGCCTGCGTCATGTAGGGATTGGACGGGACAAGCCTCTGCATGCCCGTATATTGAGGCACGGTCGCGGTCTGCGAGCCGACATCGACGGCGGGCTGCAACGACAGCACGCTGCCGGTGTTGCAGGCCGAAACCGCGGCCATCCCCAGACCGGCGGCCAGCAGCGATGCAGGTTTCAGTTGCCGCGCGGCGGCGCGGAAAACGGCGCGAAATGTGCCGGCCATTGGCGGAATCCTGTTGGATATCCGGCATTTTAACGATCAAGGGTAAAGGAAAACTCAGCGCCCGCGTTCACGCCTGCGGCTGAAATGCGGCAGCGAGCCTGTAACAGCCGCATTTATTGGCAGAACGTGCCGCCATGCCGGCGCGGTTCGAGATCGAGATGGAAGTGCAGCGCGTGGTCGGCGTCGGCGCCGGGGCCGAGCACGGTCTTGAATGGTCCGCAGGCGGCCTTGCGCACGGCGTCGAGGAATTTGCCGTCCTTTTCCGGCGGTGTCGGGCCGACCTCGATCGTCTTGCCGTCGGACAGCGTAAAGCTGGCGATGTCGAGCGCGTTGCCGAAAGCATGTTCCGACAGTTTGCGCGTGCCGTGGCGCGGCCGGCAGACGAAGGCGGATGCCTGGCTGATCGATTTCAGGTCCGCGCCGAATTCGGCTTTCGCGGCCGGCTGGATGACGTCGGCGGCAAAATGCACTGCCGCCTCCGCCATCGGGCAGTTGAGTTCGGTGCCGGGGATAATCGCGATCGACTTGCCGAGCGACTTCAGCACGATCGGGTAGGGGATCGAGCAGCCGATTTCGGGATTGCTCTCGGCTTTGTGGTCCTCGAATTCGACGCCGAGCGTCTTCAGGCGCTCGCGGCAGGCGACTTCCTCAGCCGGCATCTTGTCGGCGGGGAGATCGGCCGAGCGCGGATCGGGCAGCATCTTCTCCTCGTCGCCCGCATCCGCCGGTTTTGGCGTCGGCTGGGGGGCGACGGCCGGCGGCTGAGGCTCGGGCGTCGTGGTGTCGGGCTTAGGCGTCGGTGTTGGCACCGCGGCTGGCGGCTCCGGCTCGCTTTCCGTTTCGGCTGGTGGTTCGGGCGGTGTCTGGCTTTTCCGATGGGACTTTTCGTCCTTGAGCAGATCGGGCGCTCCGCCGCTCTTCGGACCTTCGGTGTTCCGGTCCTGCGTCTTTGGAGCGTCTACCTTTGGGGCGTCCGCCGGACGTGGCTCGGGCACCGGAACATCGGCGGACGGCTGGGCATCCTGCGTTTTTTGCGGTGCGGGTTTTGGCGCGATATGCTGCCTGACCCGCGCTCTCGACTGTCGCTTGCCTCTTGGCCGCAGCGGCTGGTCGGCCCGCTGCGTCAGCGGCTGATCCACGCGCGGGCTTAGCGGCCCGTGGTGTCTGTGACGATGTCTGGCGTCGGCCGGCGTCACCAGCAGAACCGCCGCCGCCAAAAGCAGCGCCAGAGTGCAGAATCGGGAAAAGCTCAGCGTTGCCATCGCTCGGAAACGGCGCCGGTCGGCTGAAGTTGCCTGGACAGGCGCTTCGACCCGATCACAATCGGTTACCTCCGCGTTACGCGCCGATTGCTTCCAGCCCCTCTTCCAGCAAGTCGGCGAGCAGCGGCATGCCGAGCAGGTATTTCGCCGTGCGTTTGTTGGCGCGCTCCCGCGCCGCCGCCACCGCTTCGGCCCATTCCGAGGCGTCGTAGTCGCCGCGGCCGACCCAGGCCAGCGCGATCAGCTCGGCCGCCTCGTCGATATTGAGGTCGTTGATCAGCTCGCGCAGCTCTTCCTCGGTGAGGTTTTCCGAGCTTTCCTCGGCAAGGCCGTCGTGGTGATGGTTGTCATGCCTGTCGCCGTCGAACTCGACCTCGTGTTCGGCGCCGTCGGCATAGTCCTCGTTGACGGCCGCGCTCAGCGCCTTGGCCTTGAGAATGAACAGCCGCACGGTGTCGGGTCCGATCGTCAGATCCCAGGTCTTTTCACGCCGCCGCTGCACGGGCCTCTCCGTCAGTCGTTTGCCGGATGATACCGGATTTGCGGCATCCGTCACCTCATGTTCTCCAGGCGGGCTTTTTTCCGGGATGAAACGCGGACTGCTCGGCGTTAGTGTGGCATTGTCACAGCCTCAGGAGGTTTCCATGCATAAAAGAGTGCTTATCCAGGCGGCGAGCGCGCTTGTCGCTCTGCAGTTCCTCGCCGTTCCGGCGTTTGCCGCCGGCAGCAGCGGTGGCAGCGACCAGACTGTCACCCAATGCAAAAAGGGCGAGGTCTGGGATAAGAAGAAGCAGAAATGCGTGCCGCCCAAGGAAGGCATGCTGGACGACGACAGTATCTATGATGCGGGCCATGCACTGGCGATGGCCGGCCGCTACGACGAGGCGATCTCGGTTCTCGTTCTGGCCGCCAACAAGCAGGATCCGCGCATCCTCAACTATCTCGGCTATTCGCACCGCCATTCCGGCCGCGTTACCGTCGGCCTCGGCTATTACGAGGAAGCGCTGCGCATCGACCCGAATTACACGCTGGTGCGCGAATATCTCGGCGAGGCGCATCTGCAGATCGGTGACCTGGCCGGCGCCCAGCAGCAGCTGACGGAGATCGAAAAGCGCACCGGCAAGGGTTCGCGCGAATACGGCATGCTGTCCGAGCAGATCGAACATTTCATGAGGAGCTGATCGGGCACCATGGTTTCTCGAAGCGGCCGCGAGCGATCGCGGCCGTTTTTGTTCGCTCCATTCCACAGCCACCTTCGCTGACAAAAGAAGGGATGATTTTTGCAAAACCGATTTTTGAGCGTGAAAAGCCCGCAAAGATTGCTATATTCAGGGAAATTGCGGTGAAACGGTTCCGTTAGCCCGAGGCTGCCGGACCGTTTTCTTTTTGTACCCAACGACAAGGCTTCCCCCGAAACGCGGGGGCGGCGGCAGGAAAGGTCAGGCACTATGAACAAGGTCCCGATGACAGGCGAGGGGTTCGCGTCATTGAAGGAAGAACTGCGTTGGCGCCAGCAGGAAGAGCGGCCGCGCATCATCGAGGCGATCTCCGAGGCGCGCTCGCATGGCGACCTGTCCGAAAATGCCGAATACCATGCCGCGAAAGAGGCGCAGAGCCTCAATGAGGGCCGCGTCAACGAGCTCGAGGATTATATCGCGCGCGCCGAGGTGATCGACGTCACCAAGCTCAGCGGCGACAAGGTCAAGTTCGGCGCCACCGTGGTGCTGGTCGACGAGGACACCGAGGAGAAGAAGACCTACCAGATCGTCGGCGACCAGGAAGCCGACGTGAAGTCCGGCCGCATCTCGATCTCTTCGCCCATCGCGCGCGCGCTGATCGGCAAGGAAGTCGGCGACGCCATCGAGGTCAACGCGCCTGGTGGCGCACGCGGGTACGAAATCGTCCAGGTGCAGTTTATCTGAGGGCGTCGGCTGGGTGCGGCTCCGCGCTGACAGGCGCTATTCGCGCGAAGGTTTGCGCCGCCCCTCATTGCCCTGCCGGCATCTTCTCCCCGTATAGTGACGGGGAGAAAGACGCTGTCATCGATGATTTCGCCAAGTGGCTGGCGCCGACCGCGTATTTCAGCCCCTTCTCCCCGTCACTATACGGGGAGAAGATGCCGGCAGGCAGATGAGGGGCGGCGCTAGCCTTTCCAATCGTTCGGTAGAAAAGTCAGTATTTCCGGGTATTTGCCCGGCTAAGCTCTAAAAGTCGTTCCGCTTCCGCCACCACCTGCGCCGGCGTCACGCGCGCGCCGGACGCTGCCAGCAGCGTCGATGCATATTGCCCACGCGGCCCGGTCAAACCCGGTTCAGTTGCCAAAAATACCGCCACCGTCGGCAGGCCGAAGGCGCTGGCGAGGTGGGTCAATCCCGTATCGGCGCCGATGACGAGCGTCGAGCGGCCGAGAATGGCTGCGATGTCGGCCAGCGGCGATTTGGGCAGCACGACCGTGGATGGCACGGCCTTGGCGATCGCTTCGGCCACGGCCTTCTCCCGTTCGTTCGACCAGGTGGTGACCGGCGTCATGCCGCGCTCGACCAGCAGGCGGGCGGTTCCGATCCAGTCCTCGGCAGGCCATTTCTTGTCGTCGCGGCTGGTGCCGTGCAGCAGGAAGGCCGCTTTTCCGTCGATGCCGGCGATCGTGCCCATCGGTGCGACGATGCCGGAGTCGAGCGTCGAAAGATCGGGCCGGTAGCCGAGCGCCAGCCCGAACAGCCGCCTTGTCCGCTCGATGGCGTGCAGGTCGCGCGGCACGGCGTAGGGGACGTCGTAGAACAGCGTCGCCGAGGGTTCGCGCGCGCTCGACCGGTCGAAGCCGGCGATCGGCGCACGCGCCTGGCGTGCCACCAGGGCCGATTTCAGCAGGCCTTGCGCATCGACGACGAGATCATATCGGCAGGCGCGCAAGGCACGGCGCAGGGCCGCCGCCTGGCGCCAGGTGTTCGTGTCGAAGAGGCTCTTTCGCCAGCGCCTTATCGCCACCGTGTGGATGGTGCCGATCGCCGGATGCAGCGCGACGATGCCGGCAAACGCCTCCTCCACGCACCAGTCGAAAGCGATATCGGGCCGCGCGCGGCAGGCATCCTCGAGTGCCGGAAAGGTGTGGATGACATCGCCCATCGACGATGTCTTGACGATCAGCACCTTCATGCCGCGGCCGGAACTTCCAGCAGCCGGTCCGCCGCCGCGGCGACCCGTCCGACTTCCAATGTCTTGAGGCAGTTGAGGTGGCCGAGCGGACAGATTTTCTGGTGGCAAGGCGAGCAGGACAGGCCGAGCCAGACCAGTTCGCGCCGTTCCGCCAGTGGCGGCGTATTTTCAGGCGAGGTCGAGCCGTAGACGGCAACGATCGGCGTGCCGACGGCGGCCGCGACATGCATGAGCCCGCTGTCGTTGGAGACCGCGAGCCGGGCGGCCGCGATCAGGTCGATGGCGTCCTCCAGCCGCGTCTGGCCGGCGAGGTCGACGACGCCGGGGGCCAATGCGGCGATTTCGGCCGTCACGTCGCGGTCGTTCTTCGAGCCGAACAGGGCGACCTTCAGTCCCTTGCCCATGAATTCGCGGGCAAGGCCGGCATAGCTTTCGCTTGGCCAGCGCTTGGCCGGGCCGAACTCGGCACCGGGCATCAGGGCCACGAATTTTTGCGGCGCCAGACCGATGCGGTCGAGCAGGGCGGCCTGGTTTTTCGCGTCCACGGTCAGCCGGGGTGCGCGGAAACTGCCGCCCTGGGCGAGGCCGAAATAGGCCTGCGCGGTGCGCCGTTTCACGGCGTCGGGCAATGGTACGATGTCGGTCAAAAGGCCATAGCGCATTTCGCGCAGATTGCCGAAACGGCGCGGAATGCGGGCAAAGAACGGGATCAGCGCCGACTTCCAGCTGCCTGGCAGCACATAGGCCAAGTCGTAGCGGCCGCGCAGCAGGCGGCCGAAGCGGCGGCGATGGCTGAATTCGAGCGTGCCGGGCTTCAGCGGAAAGTCGATCTGCTGGCGGATCTCCGGCATGCGCTTGACCAGAGGTGCCGCCCAGGCGGGCGCCAGCACATCGATCGCGGCGTTGGGATGGAGCTCCTTCAGCGCCGAGAACAGGCACTGCGCCATCACCATATCGCCCACCCAGCGTGGGCCGATCACGAGGATCGTTGGGCTTTCAGCCATTCGACATAGTCTCTGACGCCGGTTTCCACTGTGCGGAATTGCCCGTTATAGCCGGCCGCGCGCAAGCGGGACATATCAGCCTGGGTAAAACTCTGGTAGCTGCCCTTGAGATGGTCGGGGAATTCTATGAACTCGATCTCGCCCTTGCCCAGCGTGTCGATGACCGTTTCGGCGATGGCGCGGAACGGCTGGGCGCGGCCGGTGCCGCAGTTGAAGATGCCGCTCGCGCCACGCTTCCATAGCCACAGATTGACGTCGGCGACATCGCCGACATGAATGAAGTCGCGGCTTTGTTCGCCCGGTCCGAAGCCGTCATGGGCGCCGAACAGCTTCGGGTTTTCGCCGCGCTCGACCTGTTTGAACAGATGGAAGGCAACCGAGGCCATGGCGCCCTTATGCGCCTCGCGCGGGCCATAGACATTGAAGTAGCGCAGCCCCGCGACCTGCGAATGATCGCTGTCGAACACCGTGCGCCTGACATAGTCGTCGAAGAGTTTCTTGGAATAGGCATAGACGTTGAGTGGCCGTTCAAACGCCGGCTCCTCACGAAATTCGGATCCGCCGCCATAGACCGAAGCCGAGGAGGCGTAGAGAAAGGGCACGCGCAGCGCCTGGCATGCATGCAGCAGCCGTTTCGAATAGGCGTAGTTCACGTCCATCATGAACTTGCCGTTCCATTCGGTGGTGGTCGAGCAAGCCCCCTGATGAAAGACTGCCTCGATGCGGCCGAGCGAGCCGGCTTCCATGCGGGCCAGGAAGTCGTCCTTGTCGAGATAGTCGGCAATGCTGAGATCGGCCAAGTTGGCGATCTTGTGGCCGTCGGTGAGGTCGTCGACGACCAGGATGTCGTCATGACCTTCCGCATTGAGCGCGGCGACGATGTTGGAGCCGATCATGCCGGCGCCGCCCGTGACGATGATCATGAAGGCCTCTGGTTGCGTGCGATTCCGGTCCTTATAAGGGAGGCTGGCCAGGCTGTCGACAAAGCAGGATCCGTGATTAGGCCCAAAGCTGCTGTCTAGCGAGTCGCCATAGGCTTCTTGCTGACAATCACATCAGGCCAGCGCCGCCCCTCATCCGCCTGCCGGCACCTTCTCCCCGTATAGTGACGGGGAGAAGAAACTGGACGCAACCTCGCCGCCTTCTCTTGCAACGTTGAAAATTGGCGAAACCATCGATGACAGCGTCCCTCTCCCCGTCTCTATACGGGGAGAGGATGCCGGTGTCCGAACCGGATAGATAGGTAACAGAATGGACCGATAGCATGGGTGACAGTTTTCTTGTCCGCCGGGAGGACCGGCGATGGTTTGGCGAGAAACTGGGATCATGGACGAGCGGCTACGGTTTGTTGTGGATTGCCTTTCGGGTGAAGAGA
>NZ_SRTD01000378.1:0-306 GCF_004792105.1 Mesorhizobium sp. M8A.F.Ca.ET.161.01.1.1
GCCTGGGTGGTGACTGCTGACGTTTCGGTGCCCGACGATGTGGCAAGCGCGATCGCAGTCGGCGTCGAGCGCTTCGGCGGGCTGGATATCATCGTCAACTGGGCCGCCGTGCACCCATACGGCACCGCGACCAGCACGGATTTCGAGACCTGGAACCGCACCATGTCGGTGAATGTCGGTTCCATCTACCTCACCGCCCGTTTCGGCATTCCCAAGATGATCAAGCGCGGCGGCGGCGCCATCGTCAACGTCGCCTCGGTGCAAGGCACTGCCTGCCAGCAGAACGTCGCCGCCTATGCCACCACC
>NZ_SRTD01000379.1:0-306 GCF_004792105.1 Mesorhizobium sp. M8A.F.Ca.ET.161.01.1.1
AACACACAAGTGTCGATCCTGGCCTTCGCGCTCGGCTTTGCCTTTGCGGTACCGAGCGTGCTGATCATCCTGATGAATGGCTGCATGCTGGGCGCGCTGTTCCAGGTGCATGGCCGCCAGCTGCTGGTGTGCATGGGCCTGGTGCTGGTGTTCAACGTCACCGATTACATGCTGCTGACCTACATGCCCAGCTACCTCAGCGTCACGATGGGCTATGCCGAGAGCAAGGGCCTGCTGCTGATCATCATCGTGATGCTGGTGATGATGCCGCTGAACATCGTCGGCGGCCTGTTCAGTGACCGGCTG
>NZ_SRTD01000380.1:0-305 GCF_004792105.1 Mesorhizobium sp. M8A.F.Ca.ET.161.01.1.1
ATCAGCCAGCCGTGGGTGGACCTGGACACGCTGGCTGGCAAGCCAGTGGATCGAAACGTGGTCGTTGCCGCCGTGCTGGCGCGCCTGCTGCCGGCGCTGGAGGAATTCGATCGTGAAGGTCTTGCTCCGTTCCTGCCGCGCTACGCCGCCTTCGACATGCTGGCCGGCCGCGAGGTGCGGGTGGAACTGGATGGGCAGTGGCAGCATGGCACCGCACTCGGCCTGGCCGATGACGGCGCGCTGCGCGTGCGCATCGATGGCCGTGAGCGCCTGCTGCACGCCGGCGAAGTCAGCGTGAGGGCGGC
>NZ_SRTD01000381.1:0-304 GCF_004792105.1 Mesorhizobium sp. M8A.F.Ca.ET.161.01.1.1
AGAAGATCCAGGTCTGCTCCTTGGCCGACAGCGGCAGCGCGTACAGGTCGGCCAGCTGGAAGCTGCCGCCCTTCATGTACAGGTAGATCAGCGACACCAGCATCAGCACCGAGCCGAGGAAGGTGTACAGGAAGAACTTCAGCGCGGCGTAGATGCGGCGCGGACCGCCCCAGACACCGATGATCAGGAACATCGGGATCAGCATCGCTTCGAAGAACACGTAGAACAGCATCGCGTCCGTCGCGGCGAAGATGGCGACGGTGAGGCCTTCCAGGATCAGGAAGGCCGCCACGTACTGGTTGAC
>NZ_SRTD01000382.1:0-303 GCF_004792105.1 Mesorhizobium sp. M8A.F.Ca.ET.161.01.1.1
TCGACCACCACACCGGGACGGACCATTTTCGCCAGTTCGGTGGCATCCCAGTTGGTCAGGCGAATACAGCCATGGCTGTTCGTCTTGCCGATCTTCGAGGGTTCCGGCGTGCCGTGAATGCCGTAGGTCGGCTTCGACAGGGCGATCCAGACCGTGCCGACAGGACCGTTCGGGCCCGGCGGGATCTGCAGGATCTTGTCGTTCTGACCCTGCTTGAAGTTGATCTTGGGATTATAGGTGTAGCCCGGATTGAGCGCGATACGCTCTACCGTGTGGGTGCCGCTTGGCGAGGGGGTGTCCGTG
>NZ_SRTD01000383.1:0-303 GCF_004792105.1 Mesorhizobium sp. M8A.F.Ca.ET.161.01.1.1
GCGCCGTCGAAGACTTCCTGCACCGTAGCGCGCACGTTGGGCTGCTTGCGCAGGCTGTCGCGCGACACGTCGATCAGCGCATTCGGTTCCTCCGGCCCGGCCGACAGGAAACCACGCGGACGGTGATATTTGAACGAGCGGCCGATCAGATGCACGCCATTGGCCAGAAGGGCTGACGCGACGGTGTCGCCCTCCAGCGCCGGATAGATCTTGCCGTCAAAGGTAAAGCGCGCGGTTCTCGCCGGCGTGAGACGGCCTGCGCCCTTGATACGATAATCGCCGCTCATTGCCCGGCTCCCTTTT
>NZ_SRTD01000384.1:0-303 GCF_004792105.1 Mesorhizobium sp. M8A.F.Ca.ET.161.01.1.1
CATCTTCTTCGATCCCGCCAAAGTAAGTATTCTCGTCACGGACTTCATCCCCATAGCGCAGCGTCCACAGAACGATACCCTTGCCGCGTGGCTCAAGCATGACGGCGCGCTCGCGGCGGGTAATCACTAGACGTGAAATCCCCACCATGTTCTGCGCTTCCATCGCATCCCTGATGACCGAGAATGCTTCCTGGCCGACGGCATCGTTGGGTGAAAGATAATAGGGCGTGTCGAGCCATATCCACTCGATGCTGTCACGGGGCGTAAACGTCGAGATGTCGATGGTCTTTGTGCTGTCGAGCG
>NZ_SRTD01000385.1:0-302 GCF_004792105.1 Mesorhizobium sp. M8A.F.Ca.ET.161.01.1.1
CCGGTTTCATAGGGTTTCATCTGTGCCAAAGGCTGCTTGCCGAAGGCCGGGAGGTTATCGGCCTCGATTCCATGAACAAGTACTACGACGTCACCCTGAAACAGGCGCGGCTCGACCGGTTGAAAGCGTCCGCGAATTTTCATTTCGAGCATGTCGACCTCACCGACCGCGACCGCATTTCGGCGCTGTTTCAGTCGGCCGTGCCGGAGACCGTCGTCAATCTCGCTGCTCAGGCCGGCGTACGCTATTCACTGACCAATCCGCACGCCTACGCGGAAAGCAACCTCAACGGCTTCCTCAAC
>NZ_SRTD01000386.1:0-302 GCF_004792105.1 Mesorhizobium sp. M8A.F.Ca.ET.161.01.1.1
GCAACCCCGACTGGAACCCCGGCAGCAGCCCGATCCTGCGCAATACCGCGCTGGCCAATGCCCGCAACGACCGCACCGGCCTGACCCTGAGCAACGAAGAGAATCCGGCGCTGGGCCTGCGCGGCGTGCGCCTGTCGCTGGCCCGACCCAAAGTGGCCGACACCCAGCTGCGCGCGATCCTGCGCGCCTCCGCCTACGGCAAGCTGCGCGTGCTGGTGCCGATGATCAGCACCCGCGAGGAACTGCTGGCGGTGCGCCGGCGCATGCTCAAGCTGAGCGAACAGCTGCGCGCCGAAGGCCAC
>NZ_SRTD01000387.1:0-301 GCF_004792105.1 Mesorhizobium sp. M8A.F.Ca.ET.161.01.1.1
GGCCTCGATAGCGGCCTACGGCAGGAAGCTGCCGGACGCCGTGATGGCGCATATCCAGTCGCCGGCCTCCGATGCGCCAGACCCGGAAGACCAGCGCTTTTCGCGCAACGAGATGCATCTGATCGCCTCCGCAGGCGTGTCGCTGGAAGCGGCAGCCGCGGAAGCCAAGCGGCAGGGCATCGAGGCCGTGATCCTCTCCGACGCGCTGGAAGGCGAAGCGCGCGAGGTCGGTGGCGTCCACGCTGCCATTGCCCGCGAAGTGGCGACCCGCAACCGGCCGTTTTCGAAGCCGGTTCTGATC
>NZ_SRTD01000038.1:0-4172 GCF_004792105.1 Mesorhizobium sp. M8A.F.Ca.ET.161.01.1.1
AGGAAGTCGCCGAGAAAACCCAAGCCGTTTATGCCGAGTTGGATGTTGCCAAGAGAGAACTCGCTTCAATGAAGAATTTAGGATGATGCGCACATTCACCACCCGTGACGGCTCCATTTGGATGCCGCCGTACCTGACCTCCATCGATAGCAAATCTGCATCGGCTGCTGCCGTTGTTTCAAGGTCTGCTCGCGCGATGTCATGCATCTTCACGGCGTTGATGATGCGGGTGAAATCCTCGCCCCTGCGATGACGAGGACGACGATTTCGACGGCAAGCTCAATCGCATGATCATGGTTGTCGATGATGCCGGCCGCTGCATAGGCTGCGGAGCCTGCGGCCGCGTCTGCCCCAAGAACTGCCAGACGCATGTTGCGGCCGACGAGCTCGCAACATGATCTGGCGAAAACCAGGGGAGCGGCGTGCACTTCATCTTTTTGTCGGCTCGTGGGGCTGGTCCTGTGCAGCAATGCGTCGATGGTTTACTTCGCTTTGGATTCGCTCCGTGTGGCAGTCGTCACGACGCTGGCCTGTTCGCTGCTGCTTCAGGCCGGCTACTTCGGCCGCGTGCTCTTTCTGATCTGGCAGTCCTCTAGCCGCGCTCGTGGAACTCGCCACAGGGGCCAGCATGCCGATGGTTACAGGAAAGCTCGGGTACCAGTCGTCTGACTCTGATCAACTGCGGAATGCAATTTTCAGCTGTGTCCCGGCTTGGTCGAATGCCCAGCATGTGCTGCTGCTTTGATGCGCGGATGACAGGATCAGTGCTCAGACCCACACCAATTTTGGTCACCCTCTGATGACTGAGCTGATCGTATAGGGAATCTGTGTTCGGCTAACACGCGACCATACCCCTGGGCTGACCGGTGCGTAGCAGGTTCAGGTACTTTTTTGCTGGAGATAGCATGCTGGAAAAATTCGAACGTTATCCGCTCACCTTTGGACCCACGCCGATCGAGAGGCTCGACCGCCTCGGCAAGCATCTGGGCGACAAGGTGGAAATCTACGTCAAACGCGAGGACTGCAACTCCGGTCTCGCGTTCGGCGGAAACAAGCTGCGCAAGCTCGAATACATTGTGCCCGACGCGATCGCGTCAGATGCCGATACGCTCGTCACAATCGGTGGCGTGCAGTCCAACCATACGCGCATGGTCGCTGCGGTCGCCGCCAAGATCGGCATGAAATGCCTCCTGGTCCAGGAGAGCTGGGTCCCACATGATGATGCTGTCTACGACCGGGTCGGCAATATCCTCTTGAGCCGCATCATGGGGGCAGAGGTGCGCCTGGTTGACGAGGGCTTTGACATCGGCATCCGCCGCAGCTGGGAAAAGGCACTTTATGAAGTCAAGGCAAGGGGCGGCAGGCCATATGCGATACCTGCCGGCGCCTCTGTCCACAAATACGGCGGCCTGGGCTATGTGGGGTTCGCTGAGGAGGTGCGTGCCCAGGAAGAGCAGCTTGGGTTTGCCTTCGACTATATCGTCGTCTGTACGGTGACTGGTTCAACCCACGGCGGCATGCTCGTCGGGTTCGCCAAGGATGGTCGACAGCGCAACGTGATCGGTATCGATGCCTCCGCCATGCCCGCCAAGACCAAGGCGCAGGTGCTTGGCATCGCCCAAAATACAGCGAAGCTCGTCCACCTCGGAGCGGAAATTGTCGAGGCAGACGTGGTGTTGTTCATGGACTACGCGTACCCGGGTTATGGCGTTCCATCGGAGGAAACCAAAGAGGCAATCCGTTTGTGCGCGCGGCTCGAGGGCATGATTACGGACCCCGTTTACGAGGGCAAATCGATGCAAGGGATGATCGACCTCGTCCAGAGGGGCTTCTTTCCACAGGGATCGAGGGTCCTCTACGCACATCTAGGCGGCGCACCGGCGATCAACGGGTACGGCTACACCTTTCGCAACGGCTGACGTTCGGCAGTCTGCGATTCCGCGGTCGCGCTCGAACGTGGGTAGGTAGCGTCGTTCGAGCGCTTGGCTGGAGAAGTGGAGGCAGCGACGGGCATCCACTAATTGGTACCATTACGTGCTGTCGGTGCTCAACGCCACGCGCATTGAGCGCATGCCGCCGTTGGCAACCGCGAGGCGAATTTTGACTCCGGGGCAAGAATCCACACGCGGCGGTGGCGGCACGAGGACCAAGCCGGCGAGTTCGGGCTTTCGAACTGGCGCCAAACTGCCACTGCTCGAGGACCGAGGCCAGTCTAATCACAGGCGAGCCGTCCAAGCTCTCAAGAGTGATAGGGCGAAACCCGACAGCGGCAGAAGACATGTCGGGTTCACGACAATCGGCCGCATTTGGCCTCGTGGAGAATTTCAAAGCATTTCCCGCCGCTTACCGGAGCTGAGGGAATTGGCACCTCCGTTGCAGCTTGATGTGCGGCAACACGGTGAGAGCTTCGCTGAAGCAAGCCAGAGGGAGCGATGCCCTCGAGACCGTGTCCGATTTTGACTGGAAAATATTCCGCGACAAAAGAGACGAAAGGTGTGGAATGACTTTGGACACCAAGATGGAACTGCGTATGGGGTCCCCGGCTCCTGCGATCAAAGTGGAGAACTGGCTGCGTGGCGAGCCCCTCACGAACTTTCGGCCCGGCAAGGTCTACCTCGTTGAGTTTTGGGCGACTTGGTGCGGACCATGTGTCGACGCCATGCCCCATTTGATCGAACTGCAGGAGAAATATGAAGGCAGCGGATTTGAGGCGGTCGGAGTTGCCGCCTGCGAACAGGGTCCTACCGCAGACGAGGCGCGGACCAACGTGGATGCCTGGCTGACCGAGGAGTTCCCGAATCTGAATTATCGTATCGGGTTCGATTACATTGGCGAAATGAACAAGCTCTGGATGGATCCCAGCTCTTCGATTGGGATTCCCACCTCGTTCGTGGTCGACCGCGACGGCCACATCGCTTTTATCGGCCACCCGGCGGAACTCGATGACGTTTTGCCGAAAGTCCTTAACGGCAGCTGGCGCAGCAGCTATGAAGCGAAAGCCGCCGATGCAAAGCGCATCGCGCATAACCAACTTGCAGCGCGCGAAATGTCGCTTACCGGGCCGATATACGCCAAACTTGAGCCGGCGATGCAGGCCGAGGATTGGACGGCGGCGCTCTTGGCCATCGAAGAAGGCCTCGCCTTGATGCCAGACTCTTGTGAGTTCCGGCAGATTCATGCGGATCTTCTGCTTCACAAGCTGCGCGACATCAAGACCGGCATGCCGGTCATGCGAGAATTGGTCGAGGACGCGATCGACAAAACGTCCGACGCGGTGTCGTGGATGGCCTTGGCCCTCAACCAACTCTTCGATCCCACGATGGACAATTCCCATCTTCCGCGCGCGGAGCGCTTTGCGATGGGCAACGAGCTCTCGGAACAGATACTGGCACTCAATCCCCCGAACGGCGATGGCCCGTTTAAATACCTCCGGTACCTCCCGGTAGCTCAGTATTATTACGAGAGCGGCAACAAAGATCGCGCAATCGAGTTGATCGAGGTGGCACTGAAATCGGTGGACCGGCTGGGGCCAATTCCGGACCACACCAAACAGTACTATCTTACCCCATTGCTCGAAGCACTGGCCAACTACACGGGTGAGCCTGCCTGTCACGCGGATCTTTGTGTGGCTCCGCAAAAGAAGGCACCCGAAACTCAAAACGAAGTCACTTCCTGAGCAAGAATCGCGAAGGGACTGACAATTGGAATTGAACACTGGCCAATCCGCCCATCGAAGCTCTCTTCGCAGCAAGTATGTCGATGCAGCAGGGCGGCGGCTTGCGGAAGGTTGGATTTCAATTGCGTTGACCACCGGTCGGATCGCGGCGCAGACGATGTGCGCCGCGAATTCGCGCCGCAGGTCTCGCACTCGTGGACATGTCGAGGTCGGCCACGGGGCACTCTTGGGGTTGGCCCGCCCAAGCCATTCGTCGGCCACGCAAGCGGACCCGGAGTGGGCATCGCAGGAAAAGGAAATCGTACCTCGAAGACGAAGACTGAAATGACGAACAACGAAATTCCTCCGGTTGGCCCTGCTGTCAACAATGACGACGAGGCCCTTGCTTCCCCGTTCGTCAAATGCCTCCTGCGGCTCATTCGTACTCAGGATTCCTTCGGCTTATGGGAAGGCCATTCGGATGCCGAGCTGCTGGCCGAGTTCATCATCACCAAGC
>NZ_SRTD01000388.1:0-301 GCF_004792105.1 Mesorhizobium sp. M8A.F.Ca.ET.161.01.1.1
GTGCGGCGCGCCTAGCCGAACGCGGACCGAGCCCCGGCACCTTGGCCAGCAACTGGATCAGGCGTTCGATCTCGGGACCGGCGATTCGCTTGGACATCGCATCGGTTTAGGATTTTTCCGCGCGCTTTGGAACACCAGCGCTGCGCGCTGTCTTTAGTATGCTTCCAGCGGACGGCTCTGGCTGGCGATCATCGCGCCGATGGCGTCGGTATTCTCGGGCGTCGATTCAAATGCCATCGCCGGCTGTGCCGGCGCGTCCGGGAACGAGGTGACGACCTGCGCGGTTGCAGAGATCGGAAGA
>NZ_SRTD01000389.1:0-301 GCF_004792105.1 Mesorhizobium sp. M8A.F.Ca.ET.161.01.1.1
GCCGCCGCCATGGCCCGCCGAAACCGCTCGGAACGACTGCTCGGCCTCGCAGATGATGTAATAACGGCGCCCCAGGACCCCATTGCCCAAGTCGCCGGGGCGTGTCGCGTCCATGGCAAAGTAGCAGGGGTTCCGGACCGATCCTTCGCTTGCCTTTTTGAGGTAGAGCGCGCGGGCCCGTTCCAGCACCACTTGAGCGATCTGGCCGTCGCCTTCACCGACATGGGCCTGCAGCCATGCAGGGATATCTGACGATGTCGGCCCGATCTTACGCGGCCTTGCGATCATCAGATATCCCTGC
>NZ_SRTD01000390.1:0-301 GCF_004792105.1 Mesorhizobium sp. M8A.F.Ca.ET.161.01.1.1
AGCGGCCACTCCCATGCAGCGGCGGGCGCGGCAAGCTCAATGCCGTGCAGCAGGTCTTCGTGCTGGTGCAGGCTTCCATCCTTGCCGATGACATCGAAGGCGGTGTCCGTCACCAGGCACACCTTGCAGGGCAGACCGGCCAGCGCATCGAGATGCGTATGAATGAGTTTCGGCAGGAGATCATCAGGCGCAGCCGCTATTTTCTGCCGTTCCAGCCGATGCTGTGCACCCGTACCGAGCTGCGACAGCAGGTTGGCCGAGACGACAAAATCGAGATAGGGCACCCGCCGCAGGAAATCGA
>NZ_SRTD01000391.1:0-301 GCF_004792105.1 Mesorhizobium sp. M8A.F.Ca.ET.161.01.1.1
GAAAAGATCAATCTGGAGGCGCTGCTCGCCACGCTCGGTTTCGAGAAAACCGCACATCACCGCAATCGCGATGTCGTCCTCTACACCCAGGGCGATATCCGCATCGTCATCAATACCAGTGATGGCGGCGAAAGTTTCGCCGGGGCGTCCTATTCCATCCACGGCACCAATGCCTATGCATTCGGCCTGAAGGTCGATGACGCCAAAGCGGCGCTGGCGCGTGCTGAAGCGCTGGGTGCGCCCACCTTCGCCGAGCCGCGCAAGACGGGCGAAGTCGCCGTCCCGGCCATTCAGGGCGTGG
>NZ_SRTD01000392.1:0-301 GCF_004792105.1 Mesorhizobium sp. M8A.F.Ca.ET.161.01.1.1
GCGGCCAGATGCCGGTTTTCGAGGAAAAGCGGACAGGCTGACGCGCGCGGCATTCAACCGGGAGGAGAGGGTATGACACAACGGACGGCAGGGACAAAAGGGGCTGTCGCGATCACCGGCGGAGCATCCGGCATCGGTTTTTCCACCGCGCAGCTGCTGATGGCGCGCGGATGGCAACCCTGGCTGCTGGATCTCAAGCGCGAAGCGCTGGACGCGGCCTGCGAGAAGCTCGGTATCGACGCCTCGCGTGGCATCGTCTGCAACGTGGCGGATGAAGCGTCGATAGAGGAGGCGTTCGCCG
>NZ_SRTD01000393.1:0-301 GCF_004792105.1 Mesorhizobium sp. M8A.F.Ca.ET.161.01.1.1
GAATGAACCCCTGCATGTCGGCGCGCCGCTCGCCCTGCACCAGCAGGCGAAAACGGTGGCGGCCGCCGATCAGCGACAGCGGCGCCTCGGCCGGACCGAGCACGAAGAGATAGGAGGCTTGTGGTGCCGCCCGTCTCAATCCCCGCGCATGGCCTTCGGCCTCGCCCCGCGTCGCGGCGCTGACGATGATGCCGGCGAGCCGGCCGAAGGGCGGCAGCGCCGCCCTTTCGCGCTCGGCGATCTCGCGCTCGTAGAAAGCCTCCGAATCGCCGGAGACGATTGCCCGCATCACCGGATGGTC
>NZ_SRTD01000394.1:0-301 GCF_004792105.1 Mesorhizobium sp. M8A.F.Ca.ET.161.01.1.1
AGAATGTCGGCGTTGGCTGTCGGGGGACCGAGAACGAGGTTCTGCAGGGGCTGAACATTGCGATTCGGCCTGGTGGACGCGGCGGCATGATCGGCCGCATCGGCTCCGGCAAGACCACGATGGGTCGCCTGATCGGCAGGCTCTTTCTGCCGACTGCCGGAGAGCTGCTCATCGACGGCATCGACATCCGCCAATACCATCCATCCGAGGTTCGCGCCGCGGTCGGGATCGTCGCGCAGGCCGGCGATCTGTTTTCGGGGACCATCAAGGAAAACCTTTTGATGGCGGCGCCGGAAGCGAC
>NZ_SRTD01000395.1:0-300 GCF_004792105.1 Mesorhizobium sp. M8A.F.Ca.ET.161.01.1.1
TCCATCACGGTTTTTGTCGGAATGAGCGCATAGGGCGTGCCATCCGGCGTCTCAGTCAGGCTGATCGCCTGCGCGTCCATGGTGAATTCGGTTATCTTGACCGCCGCGAGCGCCATCTGCATCTGCGCCGTCAAGGCGCTCCGCAACTGCTCCACGGTGACACCCGCATCACTGGCGATGAACTCGAAGATTTTCGGCGGCACAGTCTTGCCGACCGTTTCGAAATCCTGCGCATTCAGGGCGGTGCTGAAACGCTCGATCTGGGCATTCAGCCTCTCCTGCTCGGCAGGAGAGAGATCA
>NZ_SRTD01000396.1:0-300 GCF_004792105.1 Mesorhizobium sp. M8A.F.Ca.ET.161.01.1.1
TCGCCGCCGTCGTTTTCGGGGCCTCTCTGAACGCCGAAATGCTTGAAATAGGAAGGCCAGTCGAACCAGTGCGCTGATGAGGTATTTTCGAGGTGGATGAGTTTCCGCCGCGAAAAATCAGCAACGCCTGCGGGCGCCGGCGTTGCTGCCAAAAACGCAGGTGAACAGACCGGCGTGACTTTTTCCGAAAGCAGCAGTACGGCCCCGTCACCCGCCTCTTGCCGGGTGCCGAAGATGATCATCACGTCGCTGTCATGCTTTCCCTGACCCAACGGGTCCTGCGTGGCGACGATCTGGATG
>NZ_SRTD01000397.1:0-300 GCF_004792105.1 Mesorhizobium sp. M8A.F.Ca.ET.161.01.1.1
TGCTTCTGCGCGCGCTCGATGGCTTCCGAAGCGTCTTCGTCCTTCATGCGCAGCGCGAACCAGTCAGCCTTCTTCAGGCCGTCCAGGAAGGCGTCGGTGATCACGTCGCCCTTCTTCAGGCCAGCGCCGCCGTTGACCACCTTGCCCACGATCTGCGAACGCAGACGCATGTAGATGGCGGCTTCCAGGATGCGGAACTGGTCGTCGAAGTCCTTCTTGACGCGCTTGATTTCAGACTCTTCGATCTGGCGGGCGCGCTTGTCCTTCTCGATGCCGTCGCGGGTGAAGACCTGCACGTCG
>NZ_SRTD01000039.1:0-1886 GCF_004792105.1 Mesorhizobium sp. M8A.F.Ca.ET.161.01.1.1
CGTCAGATGCCGCCGCCATTGTCATATTGCTCTTCGGCAATGTCACGCTCGTCCAGCCAGTGTTCCAGGGTATCTACCATCTCTTCGGCCGACTTGCCGAGCGTCTTGAGATGGATCTCCGGTTTCTCCGGTGCTTCGTAAGGAGAATCGACACCGGTGAAATTCTTGATCTCGCCATTCAGCGCGCGGGCGTAGAGACCCTTCGGGTCACGCCTGGCGCATTCCTCGAAAGGCGTGTCGACAAACACCTCGATGAACTCGCCATCGGCCATCAATTCCCTGGCCATGCGCCGCTCGGCGCTGAACGGCGAAATGAAGGAGACAATGACGATCAGCCCGGCATCGGCCATCAGCTTGGCCACTTCGGCGACGCGGCGAATGTTCTCGACGCGATCGGCATCGGTGAATCCGAGGTCGCGGTTGAGACCGTGACGGACATTGTCGCCATCGAGAATATAGGTATGGCGGCCTGTGGCGAACAGCTTCTTCTCGAACAGGTTGGCGATGGTAGACTTGCCGGAACCCGAAAGCCCCGTGAACCAGAACACGGCCGGCCGCTGGTTCTTCATGTCGGCGCGCACGCGCTTGCCGACATCGAGCGATTGCCAATGGATGTTTTCGGCGCGGCGCAGCGAGTGCACGATCATGCCGGCGCCAACCGTGGCGTTGCTGATGCGATCGATCAGGATAAAGGCGCCAGTGGTCCGGTTCTCGCCAAACGGGTCGAAGGCAATCGGCGCCCGCGTCGAGATGTTGCAGATGCCGACTTCATTCATCTCGAGCGACTTGGCCGCCTCATGGCCAAAGTCGTTGACGTTGATGCGGTATTTCAAGTCGGTGACGGTGGCGCTGGTCTGATCGGTCTCGGTGCGCAGGATATAGGAGCGGCCCGGCAGCAGCGCATGCTCGTCGAACCAGACGATGTTGGCGGCGAACTGGTCGGCGACCTGCGGCCGCGCGGCCGGTGAAACCAGCATGTTGCCCCTGGAAACCTCGACCTCGTCGTCAAGGACGAGCGTTATGGCCTGGCCGGCCACCGCCTGTTTGAGATCGCCGCCATAGGCGACGATGCGTTTGACATGCGAGGACTTGCCCGATTTGGCGACGACGACCTCGTCGCCTTGCGCAATGGTGCCGGACGCGATGGTGCCGGCGAAGCCGCGAAAATCGAGATTGGGGCGATTGACGTACTGAACCGGAAAGCGGAACGGCAGCTCGGCGGTGACTTCGTCGACCGAGACGGTTTCGAGTTGCTCGATCAGCGTCGGGCCGGAATACCACCTCATGCTGTCCGAGCGGCGGCTGACATTGTCGCCATAACGGGCCGACATCGGGATCGGCACCATGGTCTGGAAACCGAGATCGCCTGAGAACTGCCGGTAGTCCTCGACGATGCTGTCGAAGACCGCCTGGTCGAAATCGACGAGATCGATCTTGTTGACCGCCAGCACGATGTGGCGAATGCCGAGCAGCGAGGCGATGATCGAATGGCGCCGGGTCTGGCGCAGCATACCCTGCCGGGCATCGATCAGCACGATCGCCAGATCGGCGGTCGAGGCACCGGTCGCCATGTTGCGGGTATATTGTTCGTGGCCGGGCGTGTCGGCGACGATGAACTTGCGCTTCGGCGTGGCGAAGAAGCGGTAGGCGACGTCGATTGTGATGCCTTGCTCGCGCTCGGCCTCGAGGCCGTCGACCAGCAGCGCGAAGTCGATGTCGTCGCCCGTCGTGCCATGCTTTCGCGAATCGCGTTCGAGCGCGGCGAGTTGGTCCTCGAAAATCTGCTTGGTGTCGGACAACAGCCGACCGATCAACGTCGACTTACCATCATCGACCGAACCGCAGGTCAGGAAGCGCAGCAGCGACTTCTTCTCTTGCGCGACCAG
>NZ_SRTD01000003.1:0-124913 GCF_004792105.1 Mesorhizobium sp. M8A.F.Ca.ET.161.01.1.1
CGCTCACGGAGATCGTTTGAAAGCGCTCGCGTCATCAGATGCTGGCCTCCAATCCAGCCAGCATCTTGAATCACAAACCAGCTGCTTTGGGAATCCTACGATTCTCTCAAAACAGGAACCGCTCTAGTGCACGTCTGCGGTCCGCATCGCCTCGACGCGGATATCCTCGGTCAGCCGCGCCTTCAACGCCGAGAATTCCGGACTGGTCTTCAACGTGTAATAGCGCGGATGCGGCAGGTCGATGACGACATCCGACTTGATGCGGCCGGGCCGCGCCGTCATCACGATCACGCGCGAAGCCATGAAGATCGCCTCCTCGATGTCGTGGGTGACGAACAGCACCGTCTTCTTGCGCCGTTCCCAGATGCCGAGCAGCAATTCCTGCATCAGCCCACGCGTCTGGTTGTCCAGCGCCCCGAACGGCTCGTCCAGCAACAGGATTTCCGGATCGTTGGCCAGCGCCCGGGCGATCGCCGTGCGCTGCTGCATGCCGCCGGAAAGCTGCTTCGGCCAATGGTTCTCGAACCCTTTCAGGCCGACGAGATCGACATAGGAGGCGACGATCCCGTCCCGCTCCTCTTCGGCCATGCCGCGTTCGCGCAAGCCAAAGGCGATATTTTCGGCGACCGTGAGCCAAGGAAACAGCGTGTAGGACTGGAAGACCATGCCGCGGTCCGGTCCCGGTCTCGTCACCGCCTTGCCGTCGAGCAGAACGCGGCCTTCGCTTGGCGCCTCCAGACCGGCGACGATCCTCAACAGCGTCGACTTTCCGCAACCCGACGGCCCCAGGATGGTGATGAAGTCATTGGCCGCGACCGCCAGGTCGACCGGCATCAGCGCCCTGACAGGTTCTCCGCCCCGCACGCCGGCAAAGGTGCGCGAAACACCCTCGATGAGAAGCTTGCTCACGCCAGGCTCCACGGAAAGAGCCAGCGGTTGAACGCCTTGAAAGCGAAGTCGGACAACAGCCCTATCAGGCCGATGACGATGATGCCGAAGATGATCTGCCCGGTCGCCAGCCGCGACTGGCTGTTGATGATCATATAGCCGATGCCCGACGACGAGCCGATCAGTTCGGCAACGATGACGTAGGTCCAGGCCCAGCCGAGCACCAGCCGCAGCGTCTCGGCGATTTCAGGCGCGTTGGCCGGCATGATGACCCGCCTGACGATGCCATTGTTGGTCGAGCCCAGCGTATAGGCCGCCTCGACCAGGTCGCGCCGCGTTGATCCGACCTTGACGGCGATGATCAGGATGATCTGGAACACCGAGCCGACGAAAATGACGAGCAGCTTTTCCAATTCGCCAATGCCGGCCCACAGGATGAGCAGCGGAATGAAGGCCGATGCCGGCAGATAACGGGCGAAGGAGACGAACGGCTCCAGAAATGCTTCCACCGGCTTCCAGGCGCCCATGGCGATGCCGAGCGGCACGGCGACGACCGAGGCCAGCACAAAGCCGCCGAAGACGCGCCAGATGGTGATCAGTATGTCGAGCCAGAAACGGTCCTCGACCAGCAGCCGCCAGCCATCCCGTAGCATCGACAACGGATCGGCGAGGAAGATGCGGTTGACGTGGCCGCCAAGCGTGATCCAGGCCCAGAAGACCACGAACAGCACGAAGAAGGAAATGCCGAGCACTGTTCGCAGGCCCGGCGAGACAGGATGCAAGGGGCGCATCTTCGTCCTTTGTCAGCAGGAAGGCGGCGGCGCTCTGCGCCGCCGCACGGTATCCAGGGGTTGAGCCGTCAATTCGCCACGGCGCTGGTGTCGGCCAGCGTGGCGACGTCGGGCGCCTCCTTGATCAGCCCCATCTGCAGCAGCAGGTCGCCGGCGGTCTTGGAAAAGTCCTGGAATTCCTTGGTGAAGAACTGCTTGTTGTCGGCCTTGTCGGCCCATTTCAGGTACTTCGCCGAATCCTCGAATTCCTTGGCCGACTGTTTCACGTCGGCGCCCATGATCTCGTAGGATTTCTGCGGATCTTTCTTGATCAGGTCGAGCGCATCGAAATAGCTGTCGGCAAGCGCCTTGGCGGCGTCGGGATTGGCCTTGAGGAATTCGGGCGTGCAGCCGACCGTGTCGAGAACCATCGGATAGTCGAGCGTGGTCGCCAGGATATGGCCCTGGTCGGCCTTGTCGCGCACGGCCGAGATGAAAGGCTCATAGGTAACAGCCGCGTCATTCTGGCCGGCGAGGAAGGCTTGTGCCGCCGCGTCAGGCTCGAGATTGACGACCGTCACGTCCTTGGTCGACATGCCGTTCTTGTTCAGCACCCAGGCCAGCATGAAATAGGGCGACGTTCCCGGCGCGGAGGACGCTACGTTCTTGCCCTTGAGATCGGCGACGGTCTTGATGTCGTTGCGCACCACGATGCCGTCGGCACCATAGGATTTGTCGAGCTGGAAAATCTGTTTGGTGGTCACCCCGCTGGCGTTCCAGACCAGCCAGGTCTCGACCGTGGTGGCGGCGCATTGCAGGTCGCCGCTGGCGATGGCAAGCGGCCGGCTGGCCTGTGGCACCTTCTTCAAGGTCACGTCGAGGCCGTGTTTCTCGAACAGCCCTGCCTGCTTGGCGAGTGTCAGCGGCGCGAAGCCGGTCCAGCCGCTGATGCCGATGGTGAGTGACGTGGCGGCCATCACCGGTGCGGATAAGCCCGCGGCAAGCGTCAATGTCGCGGCAAATACGGTTATCCTGTTCATATCAGTTCCCCTTTGTTTTTCTGGGGGAAATTGTTCACAGAGGCCGATGGGCTTGTCAATCAACAGGAACGTGTTCGCGCGGAAAGCAGCCGACAACCCGGTTTGGGATTGCCCTACCGGCTGTCGGGCATCCAGTTGCGGTTGCGCCACATTTTCTCGCCGATCTGGCAGTCGGCGGCGGGCTTGTCCTGCGCCAGCACCACCGGCGGGTGATCCGCCTCCTCCGCCGCCCATTGCGGTGACGCCGGGCCGGCAAGCTCCAGCACCAGCTTGCGGCGGATGGCTTCGGGAAATTGCGTCCAGTCGTTGACCGGGATCATGAAGGCGCCGGCGCCGCCGATGACGCAGTCGCTGTAGTAGCGGTCGAGATCGTTGACGTCATAGACGCCGGAAAAGCCGCCTCGGGTCATCAGCGGCAGGCCGTTGATGACGATGCCTTGCCTGACCACCCCGTCGCGGACGAGATTGACCGGCGCGCCCTGGTTGTTTGGCCCGTCACCCGAAATGTCGATGACGCGCTTGGTTCCCTGGTAGCCGCTTTCGGCGAAAAGGTCGCTGCCGAACTCCAGCGCGCCGGAGATCGAGGTGCGCCGCGCGCTGTTGGGCGGCTGGGCCGACAATTGCGCCACCACCCGCTCCGCGTCGGCCCGGGTCGCGATCACCGTCCACGGCACGATGACGCGTTGCCAGCTGGTGCCGGCCCATTCGACATAGGTGACGGCGATCTTGCCATAGGCGCCATCGGCGATCGCCTGCAGCACATTGTCATGCGTCAGCGCCGCCGCGTAACCATGGCGCTGAATCTCCAGCTCCTCCGCCGACATCGACAGCGAAACGTCCACCGCCAGCACCAGCTCGACATCGACCGGCTCGTCCGCGCGGGACGTTGGCGCCAGCCAGAGCACCAACGCCAGTGCAGCAGAGGCGGAAAGCAGATGTCTTGCGCAGGGCAAACCAGACATTGCGCAAGGGTAAGCGAGAATCGTCCACCGAAAAAGAGAAAAGCCCGGCCGTGGCCGGGCTGATCCAATCTATGCGAGCCCTACCGCTGGGCGATCAGCTCCGCGGCTTCAGATTTTCCGGGTCGTAAAGCGGCCTGTAACCGACGCCGACGACTTCGACCGGATAGGTCTCGCCGAAATACTCGACCATGAGCTTGCGGCCCTCCTGCGCATAGGCCCAGGGCAGATAGGCGAGCGCGATGTTCTTGCCGATCGTCGGGCCGTAGGCGACCGATGTGGTGAAGGAGCGACGGCCGAGTTCGTCGACCAGCGTTTCTCCGCTCTCCGGGTCAATCACCGGCATGATGCCGACGGGATAACGGGCAACACCCCTGGAATCCGTATTCTCGGTCATCACCAGCGTGCACAGCATGGCCGGCTGATGCGCGCGTTCGCGGTATTCGACATGCTTGGCCTTGCCGCAGAAATCGTTCTCCTTGACCTTCGGACGGGCGAGATCGGCCTCCAGCAGATTGTACTCGGTCAAGAGGTCGGCATTCTGCAACCGCAGGCTCTTTTCCATGCGGCGGGTGTTGGCATAGGTCTCGACACCGAACGGCATGACGCCGGTCGAGCGCAGCGCGTCCCAGACGGCGAGGCCATCCTCGTAGCGCATATGCAGTTCCCAGCCTTGCTCGCCGACATAGGATATGCGGAACGCGGTGACATCCTTGCCACCGATGCGGACCGGCTTGATGGCCGCGAATGGAAAATTCTCCGGTGAAAGCCCATCCGGGTTCTCGACCACCTTTTGCAAGGTGGTGCGGGCGTTCGGCCCCCAGATGCCGATGGTGACGTACTTCTCGGTCACATCGGTGATGGTGACATCGAACCCTTTGTCCTGAGCCGTGCGGCGCATGTACTGGAAGTCGCGCGGCCCGGCATCGGCGCCGTCGATCAGCCGGCAGCGGTCGGCCATGCGGATCACGGTGAAGTCGGCGCGCACCATGCCTTCCTCATCGAGGAAGTGGGTGTAGATGCCCTTGCCGATGTTGTTGTCGCCGCCGATCTTGGCCGCGCACAGCCATTCCAGCAGTGCGACATGGTCGGGTCCCTCGATGTCATACATCGAGAAATGCGAGAGGTTGACGATGCCGCAATCCTCGCTCATCGCCAAATGCTCTGCGTTCGAGACGCGCCAGAAGTGGCGGTTGTCCCACTCGTTCTCGCGCACGGGCACCCGGTTGCCATACTTCTCGAGCAGATGCTCGTTGGCGGCGTAACCATGCGCGCGCTCCCAGCCGCCGAGCTCCATGAAATAGCCGCCGAGTTCCTTCTCGCGCTCCCAGAACGGCGAGCGCCTGATGTTGCGACCCTTGGAGAAGGGCTCGCGCGGATGCACCGCCGGATTGTAGACCTTCATCGCCGTCTCGGTGCAACGATCCCAGATGAACTGTTCCTTCGTCTGGTGCGGATAGAAGCGCGCATAGTCGATGGCGTGATGGTCGATCTCGGTGCGACCGTCGGTCATCCAGTCGGCAATCAGCTTGCCCATGCCGGGGCCATCCTTGACCCAGATGGCGACGGCGTACCAGAGACCCCTCACCTTCTGGCTCTCGCCCATCGACGGCCCGCCATCGGCAGTCACCTGCAACAGGCCGTTGAAGGAATGGCCTTCGTTGTAGCCGAGTTCGCCCAGAATCGGCGTCAGTTCCATGGCGCGTTCCAGCGGCGCCAGGATCTGCTCCATGTCGAGATCGCGCTGCGACGGCGACAGCCGTGCCTGGTCCTTCTCAAGGAGATCGCGCGGGTGGCAGAGGCGCGGATTGGTCTCTTCGTAATAGCCCCATTCGATCTGGCCGCCCTCGGCGGTCTTGGGGTCGCCGGTGTCGCGCATATAGGCCGAGTTGCCCTGGTCGCGCAGCAGTGGCCAGCCGATCTCCTTGCCGGTGCCGGCAAACTCGGTGTAGGGCCCGAAGAAGGTCAGCGGATGGTCGATCGGCATGACCGGCAGATCCTCGCCGACCATCTCGGCGATCAGCCGTCCCCAGATGCCGGCGCAGACGATGACATAGTCGGCCTCGATCGTGCCGCGGTCGGTCACCACGGCGCTGATGCGGCCGTCCTTGACGACAAGCGACTTCGCCGGCGTGTTGGCGAAGGATTTGAGCTTGCCGGACGCTTCCGCCTGGTCGACCAGCTTGCCGGCAACGGTCTGGGAGCGCGGGATGACGAGCCCGGCGTCCGGATCCCACAGGCCGCCCTGCACCAGATCCTCTTCGATCAGCGGGAATTTTTCCTTGATCTCGGCTGGTTCGATCAGCCGGGCGCGCGTGCCGAAGGCCTTGGCCGAAGCGATCTTGCGCTTAATCTCGTCCATGCGGCTGTCGTCGCCGACGCGGGCGACCTCGAGGCCGCCGACACGCGCGTAATGGCCCATCTTCTCGTAGAAATCGATCGAATAGAGCGTCGTCCAGCAGGACAGGAAATCGTGGCTGGTGGTGTAGCAGAAGTCCGACGCATGCGCGGTCGAGCCGATATCGGTCGGGATGCCCGACTTGTCGATGCCGACAATGTCGTCCCAGCCGCGTTCGATCAGATGATGAGCGATCGATGCACCGACAATGCCGCCGAGGCCAATGATGACGACCTTCGCCTTTTTCGGAAATTCTGCCATTGCCCGCGACTCCAAGTGCTGTTGCGGGCGGCGTCGGCGCCCGTTTGATCGGCGCACAATATGCAGGCGGCGGGCACTGCGCTACCGCCTGTTTGCGACACGCCACGGATGCGGCGCGACCCGTCGTGGCTCAGGAAAAACAGCTACCGTCAGGCAAACGCCCAGACGTCCTCGGCCTGGAAGCTGACCTGGTAGCCCGCCGTCTTCAGCTTGACCACGACCTGGCCGATTTCCGGGGCGGGCAGCGCACCGACCTCGATCTTGATCATGCCGGGACGGTAGCGTTTGAGGTCGAGTTGCTCGAACACGATCCAGTCGGCGCCTTCGCAATCGACGAGGAAGGCGTCGATATGGCTGACGCCGTTGCGGTCGAGCAATGTCTGCAAGGTCTCCGACGGCACCTCGATGTCTTTCAGATGCGGCGCGAACTTGTTGAAGTTGGCGTCGGCCTCGCCCCAGGCATTCTTGCCCGACATCAAATTGGTGTCGGTCACCGAGGAGCAACCGATGAACTCGATCGGCAGCGTGCCGGCCTCCAGGGCAGCGGCATCGAAAGTGCGGACGGTGATGGTGCCCTTGGTCTCGGTGACGGCAACCGGCTCGATGATGAAGCGGTCGGTATCGGGATAGTTGGCGCGTAGCCGCTTCTGATTGTACGGGATCGGCTCGACCAGCACGGCGCGGGCCCTTGGGATGCGGTGCAGCCAGGGCGTCACGTCATCGAACAGCGCGCCATCGCAGGCGCCGACATTGACCATCTGGAATGGCCGGCCGCCAACACCGAAATGCGCCCTCAGCGCCGCCTTGACCAGGAATTTGGTGCCGCGCAGTGACGGCCCGCGATCGAGCAGGCCGGCGGGAAGGCCAAGCGACAGGGCAATGCGCGCCAGGCTGGAAACCGAACTCATGATTTGTCTCCGGGAATGACGTGCAAGTCGGCGCGATGCTGGCCACGGGCGACCGCCGCCCACAGTTCCATGAAGAGCGGCGCCAGCAGCAGGAATGGCGGGATCAGATGCGGGAAATAAATGCGCGTATCGTGGATCGGAAAGACGGTGAATTTGGCTAGCGCGCCGAGCACCAGCGCCGCGAACAGGATACCGGCGCGGCGATCGAGCTTGAAGCCGGCACGGCTCGCCGCATACCAGCCGGCCAGCGCCAGCACCGAAACGCCGATCCAACTGTTCAGGTTGACGGCGCGCAGCAGCGACGTGGCGAACGCCCTGAGATAGGCGATGACCGAGAAGGCCGGCTCGAACCCGTCCATATTGTAATGCTGCTCGATGCTGGAGAACCACAGATGCGGCCACCAGCCGGGATGATGGGCCCAGTGTGAGATGGCGAAATAAGCGGCCAGCGAGGCGCCAAAGCCTGCCAATGCGCCCCATGCCCTCTGCCGGAACACGACCAGCAGCACTGCCAAAACGGCAAGGAAAACAATGTTGTCAGGCCGCACCATGAAGGCGAGGAAGAGCAGGATCGCCGTCGCCGCCTCGCGGCCTCTGACGTAGGCGTAGAGCCCGCCGAGCAGCAGCGCCGAGGTGAGCAGATCCGGCGTCGAGGCGCGCGCCGCATCGCCGAAATCGGCCATGATCAGCACCGCGCCGACCACCGGCGCCAGGGCCAATGCGTTTTGCGAACGCAGCCAGAGCAGCGTGATCGCGCCGAACAGCAGTGCCGAAAACACCTGCACCAGACGCATCGCCTCGACCGGTGACATCACCCCGCTCAGCGTCGACAGGATTTCGGCATAGAGGAACTTGATCCGGTACATGCCGAGCAGCGAATGGAAGTCGGCGGCGTTCTGCGCCATGTGGCTGCGGAAGCCGCCGCCATCGTCGGTCAGCGCCTTGTAGTCGCCGGCCGAGACACCCGATTTGACGGTGTCGTAGGTATAGTCATGCAGCGCTTGCGCATCGGGGTAGGTGCTCTCCTCCGATATGGCGAGATAGGGCAGCATGTCCCAGTTGGCGTCGGGCATCACCCAGGCCGTGAACGCCGTCAGAAGGATATAGAGCGCGAAAGCCGCGGCGCCGATCGGAGCCGCCAGCCGCGCATAAGTTCCCTCACCCCACGCCAGGCCGGCCTCGACGAGCCGGTCGAGTGGATTCTTTGCAGAGGGCGACTTGGTCAGCATGACAGTGTTCAGCGAACCTCGTTAACGGACTTGGCTTTTGACGAAATCCTTAACGATCGCCACGATGCCGCGCGACAAAAGGCTGTCGAAGGCGTCGACGAAGCGGTCGACATGCTCGCGCTGGCAGATCAGCGGCGGCTCCAGCCGGATGACGTTGCGGTTGTATTCGGTGAAGGCGACGAGCACGTCATAGTCGCGCAACAACAGCGCGCCGACGAAGCCGGACAGCGAGCCCTTCAGCTTGTCGTCGAGCACGCTGACGATGGGGCGCAGTACCATAGGCAAGGTCTGCGAGAAGTCGTGGAACTCCAGGCCAATCATGAAACCCTTGCCGCGCACGTCCTTGATGATCTTGGGGTATTTTTCCCTGAGCGCCTGCAGGCGCTGCAGCAGGTAATCGCCGGTAACGGCGGCATTGTCGATCAGCCCCTCGTCGTAGAGCACGTTGATGCCCTCGATCGCGGTGGCGCACGCCTCGCCCATGCCACCGAAGGTGGCCATGGCATGGATCATCGCCGTCTTCGGCGTGCCATAGGCCTTCATGTAGATTTCGCGGCGCGCAATCATCGCGCCGACCGCTGCCTTGCCGGCGCCAAGCGACTTGGCCAATGCCGTCACGTCAGGCACGACGCCGTAATGCTCGAAGGCATAGAAGCGGCCCGAGCGGCCATAGCCGCACTGGACTTCGTCGGCGACCCACAGCACGCCATACTGGTCGCACAGCGCCCGCAGCTTTTGCCAGTATTCAGTCGGCGCCTGGATGATGCCGCCGCCGCCCTGGATGGTTTCCAGCACGATGACGCCGACTTCCGGATCGGAGCGGAACAGGCGCTCCACGGCTTCGATATCGGCGAAGGGAATGCGCACCGTGTTGTCGGCCATCTTGAAGTCGGCGCGATAGAGCTGGCCGTCGGTGATGCCCAGCACACCCTTGGTCTTGCCGTGGAAGGAATTCTCGGCATAGACGATCTTCGGCCGCTTCGGACCGGCGGCGCGCTCGGCGAGCTTCACCGCCGCTTCCATCGCTTCCGAGCCGGACGAGCCGAGGAACACCATATCGAGATCGCCAGGCGAGCATTTGGCGATGTTGTGCGCCAACGCGGCCGCATATTGCGACATGAAGGCGATGGCGATTTCCTGCCGCTTTTCCTCCTGGAATTTTTTGCGGACTTCCAGAATGCGCGGATGGTTGTGGCCGAAGGCCAACGAACCGAAGCCGCCGAAGAAATCGAGGATCTTGCGGCCGTTCTGGTCGATGTAGAACATGCCCTCGGCACGCTCGATCTTGATCTTGTGGAAGCCGAGCAACTTCATGAAATGCAGCTGGCCCGGGTTGAGATGCGCCTTGAACAGGTCGGTCATCCCTGCGACATCCATCGCCTTGGCCTGCTCGACGCTGATCAGGTCGGGCTTGGCGATGGTGGCGGGCGACAGCGTCGGCGCGCTGACCAGGGTGCGCGTATTCGTCTGCTCCGGCTTGGCCATGACGGTCATTTCAATCTCCTGTCAGCGCTCCGACCAGCGTCGTGCGCAATAAGCTGTGTTGGCAGGCCGCTATTCGCCGGGCACATGTTTGGTGGCGACAGCGGGACCTGCCTTCTTGGCGCGGTATTCGCTGTAGGCGGCGATCAGCATGTCCTCGTCGCGGTATTGCGGCACCCAGCCGAGCTGGCGCTCGGCCTTGGATACGTCGAGCACGCATTCCTCGTCGGCGATCAGATATTGCTCGGGATCCATGATCGGCAGGTTGATGAGATCGAGCAGGTCGAGCGTGCGCTTGACCGCCCAGCCGGGCGTAGGCAGCAGGATCGACTTCGAGCCGGCATGCCGGATCAGGTCACCGAGCAATTTTCTCACCGGCGGCGGGTTGAGCGAGCCGAGATTATAGGCCTCGTTGGGCACACCGGCCTTCCAGGCCGCGCGTGCGGCCTCGGCGCAGTCGAACACCGAGATGAATTGATAAGGGTTGCGGCCCGAACCGATCATCGGCACCGGAAAACTCCAGTCGATCAGCTTGAACAGCTTTTCCAGGATGCCGAGCCGGCCGGGTCCGATGATCAGGCGCGGACGAAACAGCGAGATCGACATGCCGCGCCTGCGCCATTCGGCGGCCAGTTCCTCGGTCTTCTGCTTCGACCAGCCATATTCGCCGAGCGGCGCGACCGGATGCTCCTCGGTCATCGGCTGGGTGACCGTGTGGCCGTAGATCATGTCGGTCGTGTAGTGGACAAGCTTCGGCGCGCCAGCCTTGTCCATGGCCTGCATGATGTGCTCGGTACCGTGGACGTTGACCGGAAAGAAGAAATCGTGCCGCTTGGCACGCACCTGGATCGGCGACAGCATCTTGGCCGACAAATTGTAGACCATGTCGTCGGCTTTCAGCCCGACCGCGGCAACCGAGCCCGGGTCGGTGACGTCGCACTTGATGAAGCGGACATTGCGGTAATGCGCAAGGTCGCTCTTGGCGATGTCGACGACGACGACTTCCTCACCATCGGCCACAAGCTTCGGCGCAAGGTGGCGGCCGACGAAGCCGTCACCGCCGAAAATCACATGTCTCATCGAACGATCTCGTTTGCCTGTATCTTGTCGGAGGTGATGGACGCGCTCTGCTCCTCATGCCCTCGCCCACTTTGCGCGATCAGCACCGTGCCGACGCAGATGCAGGCGATGCCGGCGATGCGCCAGCCGTTGAGATCCTCGCGGAACACGAAATAGGCGAAGATCGCGACGGCGACGTAAGCCAGGCTGAGAAACGGATAGGCAAAGGAGAGTTCGACTTTGGAAAGCACATAGAGGTGCGAGACCATCGAAATGACGAAGGTGCACAGGCCAAGGAAGACCCAGGGGCTGAAGACGATCTGCAACAGCTTGATCAGCGGATTGGTGCCCTCGAACGAAATCGGTCCGAGCGACATCATGCCTTGCTTCAGCATAAGCTGCGCGGCGGCATTGGTCATGACCGTAAAGAGAATGAAGACGATATATTTCATTTCAACCCGCCACCCCCGCAATATCAGGTAATACAAACCTGAAAAGATTTCGTGAACTCACGAAACTGTTTTGAGTAAATCTTGCCGTTAAGCGCTCAGAAACCATGATTAATTCCAATTTTATCTATTCGGCCGCCTCGGCGCCGCGGCGCCTGTGGTCGATGCTCCCGGCCGTACGCGCCCAGAAATCGGACATGAAGGCGGGATCGCGCAACGCTTCCAGTCTCGGCCAGTCGGGGAACGAAGCGCTGAAGGTCGCAGCCGACATGCGTGCATCCTTGTAAGGGTTGACCGCCCCGCCGGCCGCGATGGTCATGCGGTCGAGCTCGCCGAGCAGGGCAAGCGTCGCCGCTCCCCTGTTGGGGAAGTCCAGCGTCAGCGTGTAGCCCGGCCTCGGGAACGACAGCAGTGCCGGCGAGCGGACTCCGCCGAAGCGCTTCAGGACGGTGAGGAAGGACCCCTGCCTGGCCTGCCGGGCAGCCGTCAGCAATGCCGGCACGATCGCGCGGGCGGCCTCTTCCGGGACCACGCTTTGATGCTGGAACAGCCCCTTCGGGCCATAGAGCCTGGCCCAGTCGCGCACACCGTCGAGCGGGAAGAAAAAGCTCTGGTATTCAACCTGGCGCGGCACAGTAGCCGGACCTTTTTTCCACCTGTAGGCGGCGTTGAACGCGGTCAGGAACGGCCGGCTGAGCACGTTGAAAGGCGGCTGGAACGGCACCGAGAATTTCCCGTTTGCACGCGCGGCCGCGTGCGAGCCATGCTCGGCGTGGTTGCCGGTAAACAGCAAGCCCCGTCCGCTGTCGCGGCCACCGGCAAGTTGGTCGATCCAGGCGACGGCATATTCATTGGCCTGGTCCGCAGCCTCGGCAAGGTCGAAATATTCGCCGAGATCGCGAAACCGCGCCGTCTTTTCGATGATGTCGAGCGAGGGAACCCGCATCAGCCGGATCGAGGCCGACAGGATCAGGCCGGTGAGGCCCATGCCGCCGATGGTCGCCCGAAACAGGCGCGGATTGTCAGTCGCCGAGCAGCGATAGCTGCGCCCGTCCGACCGCAGCAGGGTGAAGCTTTCCACATGGCAACCGAACGTGCCGCGCCGGTGATGGTTCTTGCCATGGACATCGTTGGCAATGGCGCCGCCGAGCGTGACGAATTGTGTGCCGGGGACCGCCGCCGGAAAGAAACCGTGAGGCGCGGCATGTGCAATGACATCCGCGAGCAGCACACCGGCATCCGCTTCGAGCAGACCGCTCTCGGCGTTGAAGCCGCGAATGCGGTTCAGGGGCCGCATGTCGATGACCGTACCGGCCTGGTTCTGGCAGGAATCGCCGTAGGACCGGCCATTGCCATAGGCAAGCAGCGATGCTTGCCTGGCCTGGCCGCCTTTCAGCAGTGCAATGGCGTCATCGGCATGGATCGCCCTTGCCGCAGGCGGCGTGGCAAGGCCAAAGCTCTGGAAGCGCTCGGCCATGCCTACCAGCCCCCGATGACCAGCAGCACGGCGCCGATCGCCACCACGATCTGGCTGCGCCAGTCGCGTATGATGAAGACGACCGGGTCGTCGTGCATTTCGTCGCGGCGCGCCAGGATCCAGACGCGCATGGTGAGGTAGAGCACGATCGGCGACAGCGGCCAGATCAGCCAGGGATGCGGATAAAGTTCGCGCACCGCGACGCTGTCCATGTAGAGCGCCAGCACCAGCGCCGAGGAGAAGGCCGAAGCCATGCCGGCCTGGGCGACGATCTCCTGGTCTTCGGTGCGATAGCCGCGGCCGGCAATGCGTTCGCCTGGCGGAATGGCGGTGGTGCGCAATTCGACGAAGCGCTTCACCAGCGCCAGCGACAGGAAGAAGAAGATCGAGAAGGCGAGCAGCCAGAACGAGACGTCGACGCCTGTGGCGGCCGCGCCCGCCAGCACACGGATCGTATAGAGCCCGGCAAGCGTCAGCACGTCGACCAGAAGCATGCGCTTGAACGACAGCGAATAGGCGGTCGTAACGACCATATAGCCACCGAGCACCCCGAGGAATTCGATCGGCAGAAGGCAGCCGGTGCCGACGCCGATCGCCAGCAGCACCGCGATCGCGCCAAGGCCGAACGGGATCGAGAGCGCGCCGCTGGCGAACGGCCTGTTGCGCTTGGTGACGTGCTTGCGGTCGAGCGCAAGGTCGAAGAAGTCGTTGAGGATATAGATCGCCGAGGCAACGGCGCTGAACGAGACGAACGCCAGCAGGCATTCCCAGATCATGTTGGAGTTGAAATATTCGTGCGACAGCATCATCGGCACGGCGATCAGCGAATTCTTCAGCCATTGGTGGACGCGCAGCATCTTGATGATGGTCGGCAATGTCGGCTTCGGAGCCGGCATCGTTTCGGCGCCATGCGCCGCCTGCCAGCGTGCGGCATGACGGTCCGGCGCCACCACGATCGCGCTGCGCGCCGCGTCGAAGACCTGGAGGTCATGGCGGCTGTTGCCGGCATAGTCGAAACCGGCATCGCCATAGGCTGCGAGGAGCGAGGCGCGCTTCTTGCCCGAAGTGAGATTGTCGAGGCCGTCGGTGGCCAGCACCCGGTCGAAGATGCCGAGATGGACGGCAATGGCATCGGCGAACTTGCGCGGCGTGCCGGTGGCCAGCACGAGCTTGCGGCCTTCGGCGTGCTCGGTGCGGAGCCGGTCGAGCAGCGGCGCCCGATAGGGCAGCGTGGCGGGGTCGATGTCCACGCGCTGGGCGATCGCCTGCTTCAGCCGCGCCGGTCCCCCGGCCGCCCAGAAAGGCACCAGGAAAAGATAGAGCGGGTTCTTCTTGAGGAGGATGAACAGTCCTTCCCACAACAGGTCGGTCGCGATCAGCGTGCCGTCGAGATCGACCGCAAGCGGTATTGCGTTCCTGTCCGACCGCGCGTCCATGCCCGTCCTGCCCTGCCAGCATATGATCCGGAAACCGGAACCCCTTGAGCGCCGTATTTCGGCGTCTTGGACAGTGGTATAGCGGGGGATCGCCTAGCGAACGTTAAAACGTACGGTTGCAGGCGGCTGCCGCGGCGGTATTTCAGGCGTCACTGTTAAGCAACAGCTACCGGAAACGATAAAAGGCCGGACAAATGCCCGGCCTTTCCAACCATGCCACGGAGATTACTTGATGCGGGCGACGCCGCCGGAAATCTCGATGGTTTCCGAACCGGTCAGGGCTTCGAGGTCACCGTTCGGCAAGGTGACGAAGCAGCCGTTCTGGCAGAACTCGACGGTTTCACCGCCGGCCAGGGCAAGCTCGGTCTTGCTGCCGCCCTCGGTCACGACCAGCGTGCGGGTCTCGGCGTCCTTGTTGACCGCGCTGGCGGCATGGGCCGAGCCGCTCACGGCGAGCAAAGCCACGGCAGCGACGAGAGACTTCCACATTTGCAGTATCGGTGTTCCCACCGCCTCTGTTGCATTTCACAAGGCATTTTCGCCGTTGCATGGGAGCTTATATGAGATGAAAGCTGAACCGCAACTGAATGCCGCATTCATGCCGCAATTGGCTTTGGCTTTTGCCCACCCCGTTAATCTGGCCGCCCGGCACGAAATGAGCCGAAAGGCAGCGACGGGCGCCGCCCGGCAGGCCGGATGCCGGGCCTAGTCCGGATCGGGCTTCTTGGACTTGCGCGGCTTCGGCAGCTTTTTCGACTCCGCCTCGGCTTGCGCCTTGGCCTCTTCCTGCTCCACGAAATCGGCCTCGATCTTGTCGTCATCGGTTGGCCAAGCCTGGTGCTTCTTGGCCTCGACGACCGCGCGCGGCGTGGAAGGGATTTCGATGTGCTGGTCGTCGAACTTCTCCAGCACGGTGAAGCGGACGTCGTTCTGCACGATGTTGCCGTTCATCACATCGGCCAGGAACACACGAATCTCGAATTCGAGCGCGGCGGGTCCGAAATTGGAAAACAGCACGAAAGGCTCGGGATTCTTCAACACCAGCGGATGGCTGCGCGCGATATCCAGCAGCACGGCGTGGACCTGCTTGACGTCGCTGCCATAGGCGACGCCGACCTTGATGTCGATGCGGCCGAGCTTGTTGCGGTGCGTCCAGTTGCCGACGGCGTTGTTGATCAGGTTGGAATTGGGCAGGATCACCGACTGCCGCTGGAAGGTCTCGATCTCCGTGGCGCGCACGCTGATCTTCTTGACCGTGCCGCTGACGTCGCCGGCCACGATCCAGTCGCCGACCTTGAACGGGCGCTCGGCCAAAAGGATCAGGCCGGAGACGAAATTAGACACCACATTCTGCAGGCCGAAACCGATACCGAGGGAGAGAGCACCGGCGACCAGCGCCAGGCTGGAGAGGTCGATGCCCGCGGCCGAGATGCCGACCAGTGCGGCGAGCGCTACGCCGGCATAGCCGACCGCCAGCCGGATCGAGTTGCGCACCCCGGTATCGACCTTGCCGCGCGCCATGACGGAGCCGTCGAGCCAGCCCTGGAACCAGCGCGTCAGGAAATAGCCGATGACGAAGACAACGATGCCCGACAGGATGCCGGTGACCGAAATCGTCACCGAACCGATATTGATGCCGGTAGCGAGCTTATATGCCCACGCCTCGATATCGCCGGGCTGGAAGCCCCACATCAAAAGGATCAGCGGCAGGAAAACCAGCACGATCATCAGGTTGATGGCGATGCTGACGACAAGGCCGAGCTGGTCGAGCGCGGTATCCTCGTAGCTGGAATTGGCCGACAGCCAGCGCCCGACCGAGGTGTTGGCGAAAGCGCCCTCCTCGCCGATCGCCTGCGCCGACAGGAAGCCGATATAGGCTGTTATCAGCGCGGTGCCGGTGACCACGACCTGCAGCGATACGAACAGCGCAAGGCCGATATAACCGAGCAGCGCCGCGATGATGGTGAAAAGCCCGAGCCCGAGCGAGGTGTAGCGCAGCCATGCCGGCCACGGGCGCCAGCTTCCGTCACGCGCCTTGAAGGGCCTCAGCATCGCCATCAGGATCAGGATGACGCCGACGATGATGGTGGCGACGAAACTGCGCGCGATGGTCAGCGACAGCGGCGACCCCATCTTGTCGTTCACGATCGACAGGAAGGTGTTGAAGCTGATGACCACGGCCATGGCGGTGGTCAGGCGGACCAGCCAGCGCGCCGGCCCGGTTTCGACGGGGATGAGACGCCAGTTGGGCAAACGCGGCTCGAGTGCCGCGTTGGTCAGCCGGTTGACGCAAAACACCACGCCGATGACGGTGGCCAACGCATTGAGGAAAAGCCCAATATCGCCGCGCAAGACGTTGTAATAGTTGAAAAAGAAGATAGTCGAGCCGAGAAACGCGGCAACCGCCAGCGTCGGCAGCAAGGTCGACCAGAAGGCCACCGAAAGACGGCTGAGATAGGATGGATCCTCATTGCTGGGGTCGGCCTCGAACACCCGCCCGAACAGGCGCCGCCCGCCGACCAGAAGCACCAGCGCCAGGCCGAGCGCCACGAAGGTTGCCGCCAGGATGGCCTGGAACTTGAACTTGATGGCGAAGCTCAGCCAGGACGACACAGCCTTGTAGAAATTGCCGAACTCGTCGCGCGCATCGGAAAACACCTGCGGACTCAAGGCGTCCGAGAGTACGTAGCGCTTGGTCAAAAGATTGCGGAACAGCGCGCTGCGCATGTTGCCGATCTTGTCGATCAGCCCGCTGATGCGGATCGACAGGTTCTGTGCGCTGGCGACGACCGCGTTGATCTCGGCCTTCTCCGACGCCAGCGCCTGGCGTTCGCCGGTCACTATGTCGGGCTCCTGCGGCTGGCCTGCCGCCGGCGGCGGGCCCAGCACCTCGATGCGATTGTTGATGTCGGTGAGGCGCGAACGGAATGCCAGCGCACTGGTGAGTGCCGACCGCGACAGATCCTCCAGTTGCAGACGGATATCCACGAGCGAGGCATCGTCCTCACCGTCCTGCTGTATTTTCTTCTCGAGATCATCGGTTTTGGCTGTCAGGCCCTGGATGACCTTCTGCTGATCGGTGACCAATCCGGCGGCGCCCTGGCCGAGCGCTTGCGCCATCGCCTCGAACGAAGGCGGCGCCGAAACGACAAGCGCGAGGATCAGGATGAGGCGAAGCAATCGAAAAAGCATGATCTGTTGGCGACTCACGGAGCGCAAAGGCAATTCAAAAAAGCCTGTCCTTGATAAAGACGGCCATATCATGGGGCAAGCCGTCGCATCGAGGCGTCGGCCAGTCGAAAGGCCATGGCGCAATATTGGCTTTGCCGATGCGGCCTGCTCTATAGTCTGCCGCATCGCCCGCAACGGACACCTTACACATGGCAGAGTACTCGGCCCTTTCGCTGCTCGCGAACGCGCTCAAGGGAAACAAGGACTGGAAGCCGGCCTGGCGCAAGCCGGATCCGAAGGCATCCTACGACGTCATCATCATCGGCGGCGGCGGTCACGGCCTGGCGACCGCTTACTATCTGGCCAAGGAACACGGCATCACCAATGTCGCGGTACTGGAGAAAGGCTGGCTGGGATCCGGCAATGTCGGCCGCAACACCACGGCCGTGCGCTCGAACTATCTGCTGCCGGCCAATACCCGCTTCTACGAGCATTCGATGAAGCTTTGGGAGGGCCTGTCGCACGAGCTCAATTACAACGTCATGTTCTCGCAGCGCGGCTGCCTGAACCTGGCGCACACGCCGGCTCAGTTCGACGACTACGCGAGGCGCGGCAACGCCATGCGCCATCTCGGCGTCGACGCGGAATTGATGACGCCAGCCGAGATCAAGCGCCTGATCCCGGCGCTCGATATCTCCAATGATGCACGCTTTCCCGTGGTTGGCGGCCTGATGCAGCGGCGCGCCGGCACCGCCCGGCACGATGCGGTTGCCTGGGGCTATGCGCGCGGCGCCGACCGCCGCGGCGTCGACATCATCGAGAATTGCGAGGTCACCGGCTTTCTGCGCGACGGCGACCGCATCACCGGCGTCACCACCTCGCGCGGCGATATCAGGGCCAAGAAAGTGGCGGTCGCGGTGGCCGGCAGCACCGGCCGCGTCATGCAACTGGCCGGCGTCGAGACGATGCCGATCGAAAGCCATGTGCTGCAGGCCTTCGTCACCGAATCGCTGAAACCTTTCATCGACACCGTCGTGACCTTCGGCATGGGCCATTTCTACATGTCGCAGTCCGACAAGGGCGGCCTTGTCTATGGCGGCGACATCGACGGCTACAACAGCTACGCCCAGCGCGGCAATCTGCCCATCGTCGACGAGGTGATGAGCGAGATGCTGGCGCTTTTCCCAGGCCTTGCCCGCGTGCGCATGCTGCGCTCCTGGGGCGGCGTCTGCGACATGTCGATGGATGGCTCGCCGATCATCACCATCGGCCCCCTGCCCGGCATGTATCTCAATTGCGGCTGGTGCTATGGCGGCTTTAAGGCGACGCCGGCTTCCGGCTGGTGCTTTGCCTGGACCATCGCCAAGGACCAGCCGCACGATTTCAACGCCCCTTTCACGCTCGACCGCTTTCATCGCGGCCTGGTGATCGACGACAAGGGTCAGGGCGCGAACCCGCGGCTTCATTAGGAACATTCCGTGCTGATCATTTGCCCCTACTGCGGCCCGCGCGACGTCATCGAGTTCACCTATCAGGGCGACGGCAACCGCGAACGCCCCGACCCCGCCTCGCAGAATTTCGAGGCCTGGAACGCCTATGTCTACGACCGGCTGAACCCGGCCGGCGACCACAACGAGATCTGGCAGCATTCCGGCGGCTGCCGGGCGCACCTGAGGGTTGTGCGCAACACGCTGACGCATGAGATTTCCAGTGTCGCCTTCGTGCGCGGCGATCACAGCTCGGCCGCGCGCCGCAAGGCGGAGGACAAGCCATGAGCCCGCGCCGCACCGACACCGGCGGCCGCATCGACCGGCTGAAGACGATCCGCTTCACTTTCGATGGCGTCGCCTATACCGGGCATGGCGGCGACACGCTGGCGTCCGCGCTGCTGGCCAATGGCGTCACACTGTTCGGACGTTCCTTCAAATACCATCGGCCGCGCGGCCTGCTGAGCGCAGGCGTCGAGGAGCCCAACGCGCTGGTAACGGTGCTGAAGGGCGAAGTGCGCGAGCCCAACATCCCGGCGACCATGGTCGAGATCCATGACGGGCTGATCGCCGTCAGCCAGAACCGTTTCCCCTCGCTCACCTGGGATATCCATGCCGTCAACCAGCTCGGCGGCAAGATCCTGTCGGCCGGCTTCTACTACAAGACCTTCATGGGTCCGGTTATCGGCCCGCTGAAAGGCACGCGCTTCTGGATGTTCTGCGAGCATTTCATCCGCCGCGCCGCCGGCCTTGGCAGCGCCGGATCGGCAAAGGACCCGGCCCGCTATGAACGCATGAACGCGTTTTGCGACGTGCTTGTGGTCGGCTCCGGCCCGGCCGGGCTGATGGCCGCCAAGGCTGCCGCCGATCAAGGCGCACGCGTTGTCCTGGCCGATCTCGAGCCGCGTTTCGGCGGTTCGGGCAACTGGTCGGGCGAAACCATCGATGGCGCACCGGCGGCTGAATGGGTGCGGCGCACCGTCGCCCAGCTCGAGGCCCGCGACAATGTCCGGCTTCTGCCGCGCACCACGGTCTGGGGTTACTACGACAACAACACGCTTGCCGCGCTCGAGCGGGTCAGCGACCACAAGGCGCAGCCCGCCAAGGGTGAGCCGCGCCATCGCTACTGGGCGATCCGCGCCCGTTCCGTGGTGCTGGCCACCGGCGCCTTCGAAAGGCCACTGGTGTTTCCCGGCAATGACCGGCCCGGCGTGATGCTGGCGCACGCGGCGCAGCGCTACGCCAGCGAATTCGGCGTGCTGCCGGGGCAGCGGGTCGTGGTGTTCACCAACAATGACAGCGCCTACCGGTCGGCGCTGGCGCTGAAGCAGGCTGGTGCTGCGATCGTTGCCATCGTCGACGTGCGCCCGCAACCGTCCGCCGAGATGAGCTCCCTGGCCGGCGAAGCCGAGGCGGAATTGCTATCCGGTCATGCGGTGGTCGCCACGGAAGGTGGCAAGGCCTTGTCCGGCCTCAAGGTCCAGCGGTTCGACATGGTCGCCGGTGCGCTGAGCGGCGATGCGCGCAGCGTCCATGCCGATTGCCTGCTGATGTCGGGCGGCTGGTCGCCGACCATCCATCTGGCCAGCCAGGCCGGCGCCAAAGCGGAATGGAACGCCGCCCGGCAGGCCTTCCTGCCGCCCAAGCCGACACAAAACTGGATTGGCGCCGGCGCCTTCACCGGCAGCTTTTCGACGGTCGAGGCGATCGCCGAAGGCCGCGCCGCAGGCCTTGCCGCGGCCGGAGGAACAGGCACGCCGGCTGCGCTGCCCACTGTCGAGGCAACTCCCGGAGATCCAGATCCCGCCCCTGTGTTCGAAATCAAGGGCAGCGGCAAGAGCTTTGTCGACTTCCAGCACGACGTCACGGCGGAGGATGTCCGCCTGGCGCATCGCGAAGGCTTCGTCTCTGTCGAGCACCTGAAGCGCTACACCACGCTCGGCATGGCCACCGACCAGGGCAAGAGCTCCAACATCCCCGGCCTTGCCATCATGGCGGAAGCGCTCGGCAAGCCGATCCCGGAAGTCGGCACGACCCGCTTCCGGCCGCCCTTCGCGCCGGTGTCGATCGGCTCGCTGGCAGCCGAACGTTTCGGTGACCTCAAGCCCGAGCGGCTTACGCCGATGCATGACTGGCACCTCGCCAATGGCGCGACCATGTATTCGGCCGGCCTCTGGTACCGGCCGATGATCTACGGGCTTTCAGGCGAGACTGTCGAACAGGCCTATGTGCGAGAAGCCAAGGCGACGCGCGAAAGTGCGGGCATGGTCGATGTCTCGACACTGGGCAAGATCGCCGTGCAAGGCCCCGACGCGGCCGCGTTCCTGGACCGCGTCTACACCAACATGTTCTCGACGCTCGCCGTCGGCAAGGCACGCTACGGGCTGATGCTGCGCGAGGACGGCTTTGCCTTCGACGACGGCACCACCTGGCGGCTGGGCGAACAGGATTTCCTGATGACCACCACCACGGCCAATGCCGGCAAGGTGATGCAGCATCTGGAATATTTCCTCGACGTGATCTGGCCGGAACTCAAGGTCCATGTCACCTCGGTGACCGACGAATGGGCGGGAGCCGCGATAGGCGGCCCCAAAGCGAGGCAGATTCTCGCGGCCTGTGTCACCGGCACGGCTGTCGACAATGCGACGCTGCCCTTCATGGGCATCGTGCACGGCGAGATATCAGGTGTGCCGGTAATGATTTGCCGGCTATCCTTCTCCGGCGAAATGGCCTTCGAAGTCTATTCCGGCGCCGGCCACGGCACCCATGTCTGGGAAGCCTTGGTCGAGGCCGGCAAGCCGTTCGGGCTGGTGACCTACGGGCTCGAGGCGCTGGGCACGATGCGCATCGAGAAGGGTCATGTCACCGGCGCCGAGATCGATGGCCGCACCACGGCGCGCGACCTGCATCTCGACTGGATGCTGTCGAAGAAGAAGCCGTTCATCGGCTCCGCGATGATGGACCGGGAAGGCCTCGTCGCGTCCGAGCGGCTGGAACTGGTCGGCCTGATCGCGCTCGACAACCGGCCGCTCAATGGCGGCGCGCATATTGTCGAGGAAGTCGACGAAGCCAATCCGCACGGCTCGATCGGGCACATCACCGCCTGCTGTTATTCGCCGGCGCTCGGCAAGCATATCGCGCTGGCGCTGGTCAAGGGCGGCAAGGCCAGGCATGGCACGCGTGCCCATGTCTCCGACCCCTTGCGCAACCGCTTCGGACCCGTGGAGATCGTCTCCAACCACTTCTACGATCCGGAAGGGACCCGCATGCATGGCTGAGCGTCAATCGCCCCTCGAACCGGAATTCCATGTCGGCTCGCACGGCAATTTCGAACATGGCGTCGAGATCCTGCTCACCGAAACCAGGCCGGGCTCGATCGTGCAACTCGCGGCATGGCCTGGCGAAGAGAAGAAACTGATGGCAGCGATCCGCGCCGTCAGCGGGCTCGCTCTGCCGGACGGCGCCGGCGGCGGCTTGAGCGACGGCGCGAAGTCGGTGTTCGGTTTCGCACCGGGAAAATTCACCGTGACCGATGAGGCCGAAGGATTGGCCGCGGCCTTCGCCAAGGCGGTGACGCCGGCCATCGGCACGGTGACGGACCTGTCGCATGGCCGCACCGCCATCCGCATTGCCGGGCCGAAAGCCGAATGGGTGCTGTCGAAATTCTTTGCCATCGACTTCGTTCTGCCCGCCTTTCCGGTCGGCGCCGGCCGCTCGACAACGCATCACGATGTCTTCGCCCAGATCCAGCGCACCGGCACCGACCAGTTCGACATCTATGTCTTCCGCTCTTTCGCCCGCTCGTTCTGGAAGGCGCTCTGCCATGCCAGCGAGGAAGTCGGCTACGAGGTGCAGTAGGCAGTGCGGCCGGATGTGCCCATTGCCGCTGCTTCTGGCCTCAATACCGGCCAGTTCTGCCGCTAGAGAATCCTGCCGCGGGCGCCCATGATGCAAAACATGGCCGCCCACGGTCCAAGGGATATGAAAATCCCGTCTCAAAGTCGGCATATTTGGTTCGAACATCCCCATGACTGCTGAACTATCCGCCGGCGCCACCGATCGCGCCGATGTGCCGGCCAGAGCCTTGCTCCTGCTGCCGCTGACGGTCGCCTGCGGCGTGTTCATGACCAGCCTCGACCAGAATGTCGTGGTGACGGCGCTGCCGGGCATCAGCGAAAGCCTTGGCCGTCCGCCGAGCCAGCTCGGCCTGCTGATCACCGTCTACGTCGCCAGCCTGATCATCTCCATGCCGCTCGGCGGCTGGGCGGCCGATCGTTTCGGCCTGCGCAACGTCTATTGCTTCGCCTTGCTGGTGTTTGCCGCTTCATCGGCTCTGTGCGGGCTCTCGAACGACATCTGGATGCTGGTCGGCGCCCGCGCGCTGCAGGGTTTCGGTGGCGCACTGATGGGCACGCTCGGCCAGGTCGTCATCCTGTCGACCTTCCCGCGCAGCCGGACCTTGAAGATCAACATGTATATCTCGCTGGCCGGCCAGTCCGGGCCGCTGGTCGGTCCGCTCGTCGGCGGCGCGCTGACCACCTACATCTCCTGGCGCTGGATTTTCTTCATCAACGTGCCGTTCGCGCTCGCCGCCGCAATCCTTGCCGCCTCACTGTTCCCGACAATGACCAAGCCCGTGCGCACGCGGTTCGATTTTCCAGGCTTTGTGCTGGTCGGCAGCGGCATGGTGCTGCTGGTCTTCGGCATGGACTCCCTTGCGGCGAAAGACGCCGCCAGCGGCATGATCGCGGCCGAGCTTGCGCTGGCGCTCATCATCCTGACGGCCGCCTCCTTCTATTGCCTGCGTGTGCGCAATCCCCTGCTCGATCTCAAGCTCCTGCGCATCCGCACCTTCCGCATCTCCTTCCTTACCGGAGGCGGCCTCGACACGATCGGTCTCAGCTCCGTCGTCTTCCTGCTGCCGCTGATGTTCCAGCTCGGCTTCGGCATGAGCGCGGTGCAGGCGGGATCGCTGACCTTCGTTGCGGCGGTCGGCTCGGTGGGTATGCGTTTCTTCATGCCACGCCTTCTCAACCGTTTCGGTTTTCGCCGCGTGCTGGTCTTCAACACGCCCGTGGTTGCCGCCATGGTCGCGGGCTTCGCCTTGATCCAAGCAACGACCCCGGTCTGGATCACGCTCACCTACATCTTCGTCTTTGGCGTCTTCCGCTCGGTGCAATGGGCTTCGACCGGCAATCTAGCCTATTCCGACATCGCGCCCGAGCAGCTCGCCCGCTTCAGCGCGCTCTATTACATCCTGTGGCAGCTGGCGATCGCCATCAGCGTCGGCCTCGCGGCCGCGATGCTGTCGTTTCTCGCCGGCGGCGGGCCGGCCGTCGCCAGCGATTTCCGGATCCTGTTCGTGATCGAGGGCATCATCACGCTCTGCGCGCTGCTTGCCTATCTCAAGCTGACGCCGCAGGACGGCGCCCATGTCAGCGGCCACGGCGCGCACATGAATACGGAATAGCGGCCCTGTCCCGGTTGGCGGCCGAGACCTATTCGCTGAACGTCACCCATTCCTCGAGCGGCTCACGATCGGTGCGGAAGGCGTTCTCGGGCTTGGAAGTGTCTTCATAGCCGAGCGCCATGCCGCAGACGACGATCTCCTCGTCGGGAATGCCGAGCACCGGCCGGATCTGCCGGTGATAGGGCGCGAAGGCCGCTTGCGGACAGGTATGCAGACCCCTGCCCCGCGCCGCGACCATGATGTTTTGCAGGAACATGCCGTAATCGATCCACGAACCCTGGTTGAGCCGGCGGTCGATGGTGAAGATCATGCCGACCGGCGCGTCGAAGAAGACGAAGTTGCGGTCGTGCTGGGCGCGCATCTTGTCGACCTCCCGGCGGCCTATGCCGAGTGCGCCATAAAGGCCGAACCCGTTGGCACGGCGGCGGGTGAGATAAGGCTCGAAGAACTGGGTGGGATAATAGCGATATTCGTCCCAGTCGGCTTTTTCCGCGCGGATGCCGGAATTCATGATGGCATCCGTGATCCGCCGCTTGGTCCCGCCCTTGGTAACGTAGACTCGCCACGGCTGCATATTGGTGCCGGAGGGAGCGCGCGCCGCAACAGTCAGTATGTCACGGATCGTCTCGTCATCGATCATGTCGGGCAGAAATGCACGCACCGAACGGCGCGACATGATCGCGTCGTCGACGATCTCGGCATCAACCGTGATTCGAGCCTTCTTTTCCAGCATGGGCCGTCCCTTAGCCGTTGTGTCGATCGGACGTCCCCACTCGCCGCTCGCGGCGGAGCCTTTGCATGAACCGTCAAAATCCTGCAAGCAAATCTTGAGCATTGGTGAAAATCTACTTGATTTTTTCATGAGCTTGATTTCTCATGAAATTCGGCTGAAAATTTTCATGAAGTGAGCGATTTGGTCTCCCCTAGCGCACGAACATTACAGGGACCTGACGAGCGCGTCCTGGCCGGCGATATCAGGGCCTTGCGCCGGGTGCGCGGACTGACGCTGGCCGAGATCGCGCTGAAGCTCGGCCGTTCGGTCGGCTGGGTCAGCCAGGTCGAGCGCGGCCTGTCGACGCCATCGCTCAGTGATCTCCGGGCCTTTGCCGACCTGTTCGGCGTGCCGATCAGCCTGTTCTTCAGCCATGACGTGCCCGTGGAGAGCGAGCGCGGCGTGGTGGTGCGCGCCGGCAAGCGCCGCACGCTTGGCACCAGCGAATCCGGTCTGGTGGAGGAGCTTCTGTCACCGGACCTCGGTGGTAGCTTCGAGATGGTGCGGTCGGTCTTCGCGCCGGGAGCGGAGTTGAAGAACGAGGCCCGCCGGCCGACCGAGGAGGCCGGATACATCGCGTCCGGCCAGTTCGACATCGAAATAGCCGGGGTCTGGCACCGGCTTGGCGAAGGCGACTCCTTCCGCTTCGAAGGCAAGCCTTACCGCTGGCGCAATCCGGGTAGCGAACCGGCTGTTGTCATCTGGGTGGTTTCGCCACCGGTCTATTGATTGATGAATGCATGTCGTCCGGAACCGTGCAGCGGTTTTGCGATAGCGACACGCATAGAAACAAAAAGAAAAGCGCGGCGCGCTTGAAGATTGGGAGAAGAACATGGCGGGTTTGCCGAGCACGGCGCGCGTGGTGATCATCGGAGGTGGCGTTGTCGGCACCTCCTCGCTCTATCATCTGGCCAAGGCCGGCTGGACCGACTGCGTGCTCCTGGAAAAGAACGAGCTGACCTCCGGCTCGACCTGGCATGCCGCCGGCAATGTGCCGACCTTCTCCTCCTCCTGGTCGCTGATGAACATGCAGCGCTATTCGACCGAGCTCTATCGTGGCCTCGCCGACGCGGTCGACTATCCCATGAACTACCATGTCACCGGTTCGCTCAGGCTCGCCCACACAAAGGAGCGCATGCAGGAGTTCCAGCGCGCCAAGGGCATGGGCCGCTATCAGGGCATGGACATCGACGTGGTCGGGCTCGACGAGATCAAGCGCCGCTATCCATTCCTCGAAACGCATGAATTGAAGGGCGCGCTCTACGATCCGAGCGACGGCGACATCGACCCGGCGCAGTTGACGCAGGCGCTGGCCAAGGGCGCGCGTGACATGGGCGCGAAAATCATCCGCTTCTGCCCTGTCACCGGCGTGCGCCGTGAGAAGGACGAATGGGTGGTCGAGACGCCGCAGGGCGAGATCCGCTGCGAGATCGTCGTCAATGCTGCCGGCTACCGTGCCGCCGAAGTCGGCAGGATGTTCGGCCGCGAAGTGCCGATGATGGTGATGAGCCACCAGTACATTCTATTCGAGGAAATCCCCGAACTCGCCGCATGGTCGAAGGAACAGGGCAAGAAGTTGCCGCTGCTGCGCGACGTCGACACTTCATATTATTTGCGCCAGGAAAAGGCCGGCATGAATCTCGGCCCCTATGAGCGTAATTGCCGCGCGCATTGGGCCACCCACAACGATCCCATGCCGGACGACTTTTCGTTCCAGCTCTTCCCCGACGATCTCGATCGGCTGGAGCATTATCTGGCCGACGCGGTCGCCCGCGTGCCGATCCTGGGCACCGCCGGCCTGTCCAAGGTCATCAACGGACCGATCCCCTATGCGCCCGACGGCAATCCGCTGATCGGGCCGATGCCGGGCGTTCCCAACGCCTTCGAGGCTTGCGTCTTCACCTTCGGCATCGCCCAGGGCGGCGGCGCCGGCAAGGTGTTGGCCGAATGGGTGACGCAGGGCCAGACCGAATGGGACATGTGGTCGTGCGATCCGCGCCGCTTCACCTCCTTTGCTTCCGCGCCGGACTATTGCGTGGCCAAGGGCATGGAAATCTACGGCAACGAATACGCCATCCAGTTCCCGCGTCACGCCTGGCCGGAAGGCCGCGACAGGAAACTGTCGCCGATCCACGATCGCATCAAGGCGCTGGGCGCCCGCTTCGATGCCTATAATGGCTGGGAACGCGCCACCTGGTACGCGCAGGACGGCGACGACATCTCCGAGGAAGCCACGCTGACCTTCCGCCGCGAGGGGCCCTGGCAGCAACGAGTCCGCGAAGAGTGTCTCGCGGTCCGCGACGCCGCCGGCATCCTCGACCTGCCCGGCTTCTCGCGCTTCAATCTCGAAGGCCCTGGCGCCGCCGAATGGCTGAGCCGGCAGGTAACCGGCCTGGTGCCGAAGCCCGGTCGCATCGGCCTGGTCTATTTCTCCGACGACAAGGGCCGCATCGTCACCGAAATGTCGGTGGTGCGCCATGGCGAGGAGTCCATGACGCTGATCACCGCGGCGGTGGCGCAGTGGCACGACTTCGAATGGCTGAAGTCGCACATGCCCAGGGATGCCGCGTTCAAGCTGATCGACCGGACAGAGGAATTCTCCACGCAGATCCTGGCCGGCCCCAATTCGCGAAAAATCCTTGCCGATGTCTGTGAGGCCGACCTGACCTTGCCATGGCTGACGCATCAGGAAACCAGGATCGCCGGCCGCTGGGCCAAGCTGGTTCGCGTCTCCTTCGCGGGCGAGCTCGGCTGGGAGATCCACACCAGGGTCGACGACACCGCCGCCATCTTCGATGCGATCTGTGCCGCCGGGCAGCACCACGGGCTGAAGCCGTTCGGCATGTACGCGCTGGATTCGCTGCGCCTGGAAAAGGGCTACCGCACTTGGAAGGGCGACCTGTCGACCGACTATTCGATCCTGCAGGGCGGGCTCGAGCGCTTCGTCAAATGGGAAAAGCCCGACTTCCGCGGCAAGGCGGCACTCCAGAACGAGAAACAGCAAGGCGTGAAGAAGCGCTTCGTCACGCTAGTGGTCGAAAACCCCGGCGACTGCGACGCGCCTTACATGTCGACGCTCTGGCATGACGGCCAGATCGTCGGTGAGACGACATCGGGCGGCTGGGGCCATCGTGTCGACAAATCGATCGCGCTCGGCATGCTGCGCGCCGATCTGAGCGAACCCGGCACCTCTGTCGAGGTCGAGATCTTCGGCGACCGTTTCAAGGCGGTCGTGCAGCAGGACGAGCCGTTGTGGGATCCGAAGAACGAAAGGCTGCGCGCATGAGGCCGGTTATCCTCACCGATGGCGGCATGGGCCAGGAGCTGGTGCGGCGCAGCAAGTCCGAGCCGACGCCGCTGTGGTCGGCCAGGGTGCTGATCGACGAACCGGACCTCGTGCGCGGCCTGCATGCCGAATTCATCCGCGCCGGCGCCCGGGTCATCACCATCAACACCTATTCGGCGACGCCCGAACGCCTGGCGCGCGAGGGCGCGGAAGACCTGTTCAAGCCGTTGCAGAAGCGTGGCATCGACCTCGCCAGGCAAGCCCGCGACGAGGCCGGCGACGCGGCGATCGCCGGCTGCCTGTCACCGCTTTTCGGCAGCTACGCGCCGGCGCTGACGATCTCCTACCGGGATACGCTCGACATCTACCGCCGCATCGTCGCCGAACAGGCTGATGGCGTCGACCTGTTCCTGTGCGAGACCATGGCCTCTGCCGAAGAGGCACGCGCGGCGGTCACCGCCGCATCGGAAAGCGGCAAGCCCGTCTGGGTGTCATGGACGCTGGCCGATCACGGCACGCCACGCTTGCGCAGCGGCGAGACGATTGCGTCGGCAGCGGACGCGCTCGGAAATCTGCCGGTGGCGGCGCGGCTGCTCAACTGCTGTCGCCCGGAAGCCATCGCGGCGGCCTTGCCGGAACTGGTCGAGCTCGGCGGCCCGGTCGGCGCCTATGCCAATGGCTTCACCTCCACCGAAGCACTCAAGCATGGCGGCACCGTGGACGTGCTGCATGCCCGCCACGACCTCGGTCCGGATGCTTACGCCGATCAGGCTGTCGGCTGGGTGGAAGCTGGAGCGGACATCGTCGGCGGTTGCTGCGAGGTCGGTCCCGCCCATATCGCCGCCTTGCGCGACCGGCTGCAACAGAACGGTTACGCGATCACGGGAGTCTTACATGCCTAAACCATCATCGCGCATTACCGGCATCGTGCCATCGGGCAAGGATGGCTGGGAGGTTCATTTCGCCGCCTGGAACCGCAAGGAGGCCGGCGAGGACATCATCATGCTGTCGGTCGGCGACCACGATTTCGACACGCCGTCGCAGACGATCGAAGCTTGTGTGGCAGCGGTCCGTGGCAGCAACCATCACTACACGCCGCTGCCCGGCCTGCCGCGCCTGCGCAAGGCCATGGCGGCGGCCTCCAGCGCCTGCACCGGCGTCGAGACGATGCCGGAAGAGGTCATCGCCACGCCGGGCGGCCAGGCGGCACTTTACGCTGCCGTGCAAGCCGTGCTCGATCAGGGCGACCACGCCATCGTGGTGGCGCCCTACTATGCCACCTACCCCAACACGTTCAGTGCCGCCGGCGCCAGTTTCACCGTGGTCGAGACACCGGCCGAGGATGGCTTCCAACCCCGTACGGACAAGATCCGTGCGGCAATCAAGCCCAACACGCGCGCCATCCTGATCAACACGCCGAACAATCCGACCGGTGCGGTCTACTCGCGCGAGCGGCTGGAACAACTGGCAAAGCTCTGCCGCGAGCACGACCTCTGGCTGCTTTCCGACGAGGTTTACTGGACGCTGGGCGGCGGCGAGCATGTCTCGCCGCGCTCGCTGCCCGGCATGGCCGAGCGCACGCTGGTCATCAATTCGATGTCCAAGAGCCACGGCATGACCGGCTGGCGCATGGGCTGGCTGACGGGTCCGGAGGAGATGATCACGCTGCTGACCAACCTCAACCTGGTGACAACCTACGGCCTGCCGGCCTTCATCTCGATCGCTTGCGCCGAGGCGCTGGAGCAGCACTATGGCGTCAAGGACATCGCCGAACGCTACGCCGCACGCCGCACCGTCCTGCTCGACGCGGTGCGCGGCATGAACGATGTCACCGTGCGCGGTTCCGAAGGCGGCATGTATGTCATGCTCGACATATCGGATGTCGAACCCGACGACGAGAAGTTCGCCTTCGCCTTTCTCGACAAGGAGAAGGTCGGCGTCATGCCCGGTTCCAGCTTCGGCGAAGCCGCGGCCGGCCATATCAGAATCAGCCTGTGCCAGCCCGAACCGGTACTGCGGGAAGCAGCCGCCCGGCTGCGCCGTTTTGTTTCCAGCTACCGTCGTGAGGCCGCATGACCGTCAAGACCATTCCCACCAAGGCGCGGGCCGTCATCATCGGCGGCGGCGTCTCCGGCTGCTCGGTCGCCTACCACCTAGCCAAGCTCGGCTGGACCGACATCGTGCTTTTGGAGCGCAAGCAGCTGACCTCGGGCACGACATGGCATGCCGCCGGCCTGATCGGACAGTTGCGCGGTTCGCAGAACATGACCCGGCTGGCGAAATATTCGGCCGACCTCTACGTGAAGCTGGAGGCCGAGACCGAGGTCGGCACCGGCATGCGCCAGGTCGGCTCGATCACCGTCGCGCTGACCGAGGAGCGCAAGCACGAGATCTACCGGCAGGCATCGCTCGCCCGCGCCTTCGATGTCGATGTGCGCGAGATTTCTCCCAATGAAGTCAAGCAGATGTATCCGCATCTCAACGTCTCCGACGTGGTCGGCGCCGTGCATCTGCCGCTCGACGGTCAATGCGACCCGGCCAACATCGCCATGGCGCTGGCCAAGGGCGCGCGCCAGCGCGGCGCCACCATTGTCGAGAATGTGAAGGTGACGAAGGTCCATACAAAAAATGGCCGCGTCACCGGCGTGTCCTGGGCGCAGGGCGAAGAGCAAGGCACCATCGAGGCCGACATCGTCGTCAACTGCGCCGGCATGTGGGCGCGCGAACTCGGTGCCCAGAACGGCGTTACCATCCCGCTGCATGCCTGCGAGCATTTCTATCTCGTCACCGAGCCCATCTCAGGCCTCGGCCGCCTACCGGTGCTGCGCGTGCCCGACGAATGCGCCTACTACAAGGAAGACGCCGGCAAGATGATGCTCGGCGCCTTCGAGCCGGTGGCCAAGCCATGGGGCATGGACGGCATCCGCGAGGACTTCTGCTTCGACCAGTTGCCCGAGGACATGGACCATTTCGAGCCTATCCTCGAAATGGGCGTCAACCGCATGCCGATGCTGGCCACCGCCGGCATCCACACATTCTTCAACGGCCCGGAAAGTTTCACCCCCGACGACCGCTACTATCTCGGCGAGGCGCCGGAACTGCGCGGTTATTGGATGGCGACCGGCTACAACTCGATCGGCATCGTCTCGTCCGGCGGCGCCGGCATGGCGCTGGCGCAGTGGATCAACGATGGCGAAGCGCCGTTCGACCTGTGGGAAGTCGACATCCGCCGCACCCAGCCGTTCCAGAAGAACCGCCGCTATCTCAAGGAGCGCGTCTCCGAAACGCTCGGCCTGCTCTATGCCGACCATTTTCCCTACCGGCAGATGGCGACATCGCGTGGCGTGCGCCGCTCGCCCTTGCATGAACATCTGAAGGCGCGTGGCGCCGTGTTCGGCGAGGTTGCCGGCTGGGAGCGCGCCAACTGGTTCGCGCGCGAAGGCCAGGAGCGCGAATATCGCTATTCCTGGAAGCGGCAGAACTGGTTCGACAACCAGCGCGAGGAACATCTGGCGGTCCGCAACAAGGTCGGCCTGTTCGACATGACCTCGTTCGGCAAAATCCGTGTCGAAGGTCGCGACGCTCAGCGTTTCCTGCAAAGGCTCTGCGCCAACGACATGGATGTGGCGCCGGGCAAGATCGTCTACACGCAAATGCTCAACCAGCGCGGCGGCATCGAGAGCGACCTCACCGTCTCTCGCCTCTCAGATACGGCCTATTTCCTCGTCGTGCCAGGGGCCACGCTGCAACGCGACCTCGCCTGGCTGCGCCGGCATGTCGGTGAGGCGTTCGTCGTCATCACCGATGTCACCGCGGCCGAAAGCGTGCTCTGCCTGATGGGTCCGGATGCGCGAAAACTGATCCAGAAGGTCAGCCCCAACGACTTCTCCAACGAGAACAATCCGTTCGGCACCTTCCAGGAGATCGAGATTGGCATGGGGCTCGCCCGGGCGCACCGCGTCACCTATGTCGGCGAACTCGGCTGGGAGCTCTATGTCTCTACCGAACAGGCTGCCCATGTCTTCGAGGCGGTCGACGAGGCCGGCGCGGATGTCGGCCTGAAACTCTGCGGCCTGCACACGCTGGATTCCTGCCGCATCGAAAAGGCTTTCCGCCATTTCGGTCACGATATCACCGATGAGGACAATGTGCTGGAAGCAGGCCTTGGCTTCGCAGTGAAGACAGCCAAGGGCGATTTCATCGGCCGCGACGCCGTGCTGAAGAAGAAGGAGGCCGGGTTGAACCGCCGGCTGGTCCAGTTCCGGCTGAAGGACCCGCAGCCGCTGCTCTTCCATAACGAGGCGATCCTGCGCGACGGCAAGATCGTCGGTCCGGTCACCTCCGGCAATTACGGCCATCATCTCGGCGGCGCCATCGGCCTTGGCTATGTGCCATGCCAGGGCGAAAGCGAGGCGGATGTGCTCGCTTCATCTTATGAGATCGAGATCGCCGGCGAACGGTTTGCCGCCGAATCATCGCTGAAGCCGATGTATGATCCGAGGTCGGAACGGGTGAGGATGTAGCGCGGCGCCTCTTCCTTCTCCCCTTGTGGGAGAAGGTGGATCGGCGCGCAGCGCCGAGACGGATGAGGGGTGTTCCAGCGGAGTGAGGCGTTGGCGTTCCCTGGAGCACCCCTCATCCGACCTCGCTTCGCGAGGCCACCTTCTCCCACAAGGGGAGAAGGCAAGTGCTGCTCTCAAAAACGCTCCAGCTTCGCCCGCACCTTGACCAGAAACGCCGCTCTCGTCGCCGGCGTCGAGGCATCCATCAAATAATGCGCCAGGAAAAACGTCTTGCAGCGTCTGGCGCACAGCGCCCGCATGCCGCGCAGCAAGGTCTTGCGTCCGGGCTGGCCGACGACGACGCTCCACCAGGTTGGCGCACCACAGGTGGTGATGACGCCGACCTTGGTGACATGCGTCATCAGCGACTTGATCCCGCCCTTGCCCGCCGGCAGCTTGAAGGCGATGTCGGTCGCCCACACCCGGTCGAGCCAGCCTTTCAGCATCGCCGGCAGCCCATACCACCAGGTCGGATAGACGAATAGGATCGCCTCGGCCCAATTGAGCAGTTCGAAATGCGGCTTCAGCGCCGGATCCTGCGGCGCATGGTCGTTGAAACTGCGCCGCTCCTCGCAGCTCATCACCGGATCGAATTTCTCGGCATAGAGGTCGAGCAGCCGCACGTCCCAGCCTCGACGCGTCAGCACGTCCACGGCGGTGTCGCGGATCGCGGCGCAAAAGCTCTCCGGCACCGGATGGCAATAGACGACAAGCGCACGCATCAGAATGCATCCATGCTGGCCGCGACCTTCGTCATGAAGGACTTGCGCGTTTCGTCGGTCGACAGGTTCATCGCATAATGGGCGAGATAGGAGACGGGAGCGCCGGGCTTGATCGTCGCGCGCAGCATGCGCTTCACGACCTTGCGCGGCGGATCGCCCATCACCATGGCGCGGAACCGGCTGCCGCCATAGGTGGTGACAGCCGCCAGTTTACGGATGTTGTGCAGCGTCGGCTGCACTTTGCCATCGACCAGCTTGAACGACACGCCGGGCAGGAAGACGCGGTCGAAAAATCCTTTCAGGATCGCCGGATAGCCGTAGTTCCAGACCGGAAATGACAGCACCAGGGCCTCGGCCGCCTGCAGCCTCTGAATGTAGCCGGCAACCGCATCCCCTGGTCCACGCGGGTCGTGATAGCCAAGCCGTTCCGCCCGCGTCAGGCGCGGGTCGAAATTCTCTGCGTAGAGGTCGCAGTTGTCGACTGTATGACCCGCCGCCGTCAGCCGCTCGACGATCATCCGGTGCAGGCCGGCATTGAAGCTGGTCTCGACCGGATGGGCGTAGAGCACGAGGATGTTCATCAGCCTGCCTTTTGCAGCCCCTTGAACAGAAAAGTCCGGCCCGAACGGTAGTCGTAGTCCGGGTTTTCCCAGGCGATCATCTTGCCGGGGTTGAGCAGGCCTTCCGGATCGGTCTCGCGCTTGAAGGCCAACTGCACGGCGTCGGTCTGCTTCATGCCGCCCTCTTCCAGCGTGTAGCGGTGCGGGTTGAAGATCGGGCAGCCATTGTCCTCATGCAGGCGGATGATTTCGTCGAGCCTCGCCTCGGTGGTGAACTTGACCAGCGGCAGGCCGAAGCAGGTGATGTTGCCGTCCAGCCGGACGAATTCGAGATGCGAGAACACCTCGCCAGGGAACATTGCATCCATCTTCTCGACCAGCGCCAACTGGTCGGGAAAGGGATAGAGCGATTGCAGATAGGTAATCGACGGATCGACCCGCAGTGCCCTGAGCGTGGTGTGGTTCCAGGCCAGCTCGTAGGCCGGCGGCAGGCCCTTTTTCTCCTCCGGCGCGACAAGGGCAGCGTTGAAGATCACGTCGCCCCCGGCGCGGCGCGTAAAGGCCAGGAAGGCGTCCAGCCCGTGCCGAGCCACCATGACGACGCAGATGCTTTGCCCTTCCCTGAAAAATTTCTGGTGCCGCTTGAAGTAGAGTTGCGGCACGGGTGCCGCGATCGGCGTGATCAGCTTGGTCAGGATGCCGTCCTGGCAGGCGAGCGCGTTTCCATAACGGGCTGCTTCCATGAAGGCGTCGAAACCGACGATGACATCGATCCAGTCATAGGCTGCCGTCAGCGGCATCTCGACCTCGGATATGATGCCATTGGTGCCATAGGCGTGGGTCACCTTGTGCAGGTTCTCGCCTGTCAGTTCGAGCACCTTCGGCTCGGCCTCCATCGTCACCACGCGCAGCCGCAGCACGTTGCCGAAGTCGCGCAATCCGCCGAAATTGATCGAGCCGACACCGCCAGAACCACCGGCGATGAAGCCGCCGATGGAGGCGGTGTTGTAGGTCGAGGGCGACAGCCTCAGTTCCTGGCCGGAATGCGCCCGCGTCGCCTTGTCGATGTCGGCCAGCACCGCGCCGGGTCCGGTCACCACGCGGCCTGGGCCGATCAACTTGATCTCGTTCATCTCGGCGAGGTTGAGTACCACCCCGCCCGACAGCGGCATTGCCTGGCCGTAATTGCCGGTGCCGCTGCCGCGCGGCGTCACCGGCACGCCATGGCGGTGACAGGCGGCAAGCACGCGGATCAGTTCGGCCTCGGTCTTCGGCGTCACGATGAGGTCGCCGGTGACGTGGTCGAGCTGCCGTTTCAGCACCGGGCTGTACCAGTAGAAGTCGCGGCTCTTCTGCTGGACGATCGCCGGATTGTCGTCGAGCTTTATCCCGTCGAGATCGCGTTTGAGCGCCGAAACATCCATCATTCCACCATCAGCTCGTCGAGTTCGGCATAGTCGGGCAATTGCCGGTCGATCGCGCGTCCGGCGCGCACGACGATGCGATCCGATTCGGGCCGCGACAGCAATTCCGTCCAGCTTCGACCTTTGAACAGGATGAAGTCGGCGTCGCCGCCGGCGGCAAGCATGCCGAAGCCATCGAGCCGCATCACCTTGGCCGGTGTCGCGGTCACCGCCTGCGGCCAGTCGGCGACCGGATGATCGAAATGCAGGATGCGCGTCGCCATGCGATAGACTTCCAGCATGTCGAGATCACCATAGGCGTAGAAGGGGTCGCGCGTGTTGTCGGAAGCGACGGCCACCGGAATGCCCCTCGCCTTCATCTCGTGCAGCAGAGTCACGCCACGCCAGCGCGGCGTGGTGCCGTCGCTCCGTCGATCCTGCAAATAAAGATTGCACATCGGCAGCGACACGATGGCGAGCCCGGCCTTCGCCACCTTGTCCAGCGTGTCCAGCACCTCGAGATCGGGCTGCCGCGCCAGTGAGCAGCAATGGCCGACGAGGATCTTGCCCTCGAATCCGTTCCACAGGGCTGCCTCGGCGATCTTTTTCAGCGAGATCGCGGCGACATCGTTGGTCTCGTCGGCGTGAAAATCGAGGTCGAGCCCGTGCTTGATCGCCTGCGCGAAGACGTGGTCGAGCAGTTCCTCCAGGTCCGGCACCATATAGGTCACCACACCCAGCACGCCCTTGGCGGCGGCCACTCGTTTGGCCAGCCTGTCGAACCATTTTCTGTCGCGCACGCCCTCGATGCCAAGCAGGCAGGCGCCCTGCAATTCGATGCGGCCGCGCCAGGCCTCGCGGATCGTCTCGAACTCCGGCCAGGAGATTTCCTCCTGCGGGGCGACGCTGTCGATATGGGTTCTGAGCGCCCTGGTGCCATGCGCGTAGGCCGAGCGCAGCGAAAAATTCATGCGCCGCGCCACGTCCTCGGCGCTCCAGCGCGCCGCGCGGTCGGCGCCGGTGGCGTTCAGCGCACCCATGAAACTGCCGTCGGGATTGGGCTTTCGCGACCAGATATGGCCCTTGTCGATATGCGTGTGGCAATCGACGAAACACGGCAGCACGATACGGCCGCCAAGATCGATGGCGCCGGCCGGCACTTTCGATGCGGCATGCGCCGCGATGCTGGAAATCTTGCCATCGGCGACGGTGATGTCGGCCAGCGCAAAACCATCTCTGTCGAAGACCGAGGCAAAGCCCGGCGTCAGCGACGCGTGAAGCCGGACATTGGTTAAGTGGTAGGGACCTGAGGCTGGTATCAAGGCACTAGCGCTCCTGCTTCAACGCGCTCTCGTGCCAGCGCCGCAATATAAGATGCGAAATCAGCGACAGCACGAGGAAGATCAGAATGCCGGTGAGCGAAATCAAAAACAGCGCCGCGAACAGCCTTGGCGCATTCAGCCGGTAGCCGGCTTCGATGATGCGCGAGGCGAGCCCCGACGACTGGCCGGTGGCGCCGGCGACGAACTCGGCCACCACCGCGCCGATCAGCGACAGGCCGCCGGCAATCTTCAGCCCGCCGAGAAAATACGGCATCGCCGCCGGCAGTCTGAGATAGCGCAGCTGCTGCCAACGCGTCGCGCCATTGAGCTTGAACAGGTCGCGCAGATTGCGGTCGACGGAGTTGAGGCCGAGCGTGGTGTTGGACAGGATCGGAAAAAAGGCGACGATCCAGGCGCAGAGCAGAAGCTTGGTCGTCTGGTTGTCGACATAGATGTTGATCAGCGGAAAGATCGCCACGATCGGCGTCACCTGCAGGACGATGGCGAACGGGAAGAACGACATCTCCACCCATTTCGACTGCGCGAACAAGACCGCCAGGCCGACGCCGCCGACAACCGCGAGGAGCAGGCTGAGGAAGGTGATGCGTAAGGTGACCAGCAGTGCGGAGAACAACAGGCCAGCATCGTTGTAGAGCGTCCACAGCACCACGCCCGGCCGCGGCAGGATGTACTGCGGAATCTCGTTCCAGACGCAGATGCGGTCCCAAAGCCAGATCGCCAGGATCATGATCGCCAGCGGCAGCACCCAGCGGCCGATCCGCTCGAGTCGCTCCTGGCGCACGCGCCGCGCTTCCTCGGGGTCGAGTTTCAACGTGCCGTCAATGACCGTCATGATGCGAGCCCGCCGTTGAATTGATGGCATTGACCAGAACGTCGGAGGCCTGCCGGCACAGCGCTGCATAATCCGGCGACGTGCGGAAAGCCTCGTCGCGCGGATAGGATGCCTCGATGGCGAGTTCGTCGAACACCCTGCCCGGCCGCGCCGCCATGACGACGACGCGGTTGGACAGAAACACGCTTTCGAACACACTGTGGGTGACGAAGATGACGGTGAAGCGCTCGTCCTGCCACAGTTCCAGCAGGTCGTTGTTGAGCTTGAAGCGAGTGATCTCGTCAAGCGCGGCGAACGGCTCGTCCATCAACAGCACGCGCGGCTTGGTCACCATGGCGCGTGCGATCGAGACACGCATCTTCATCCCGCCGGACAGCTCGCGCGGCACCGCGTCCTCGAACCCGGTGAGGTGAACCCGCGCCAGCATTTCCGTTATTGCCGGTGCGGCCTTGGCGCGAGAAATGCCTTTCAGCCTGAGCGGCAGCCAGACATTGTCGAAGACGCTGGCCCAGGGCAGCAGCGTCGGCTCCTGGAAGACGAAGCCGATATTGGCACGGTCGAGCGAGCCGCCGCCGCGCCAGTCGAGCACGCCTGACGTCGGCGTCGACAGGCCGGCGATCAGCCGCAGCGCCGTCGACTTGCCGCAACCGGACGGTCCGAGCAGGCTGAGGAAGTCGCCTTCCCGGATCGTCAGGTCGACATCGCTGAGCGCCGTCACGCCATTGGAAAACACCTTGCCGACGCCACGCAGCGCCAACAAGGTCGGAGCGACGTCCAAGGCCGGCGCTTGCGCCACCTTCTCCCTCTTCATGCCGGGACCGGCCTATTTCTTCAGCTCGAGCCCGACGCCCTTGTTGACGAAGGCCAGCGTGTAGGCCTTCGTGATGTCGATGCCTGCAGGCGTGACCTTGGCCTTGACCATCTTGTCGTAGAAACTCTTGATCCGCGCATCGGTCATGGCGCCGATGCCGAGCTTCTCGGTGTCGCCGGAATCGGCAAGGCCGAACTTCTTCATCTGCTCGATCGAGAAGGCGATCTGCTCGTCGCTCATGTCAGGATTATCTTTCTTGATCATGTCGTTGGCGGCCTTGTTGTCGCCGTAGAGGTATTTGTACCAGCCCTTGGCCGAGCCATCGACGAAGCACTGGACCACCTCGGGCTTCTTGTCGATCGTGTCCTGCATCACCTCGATCGTGGTCGAATAGGTGTCCCAGCCATAGTCGGCGAGCAGGAACTGGTTCGGCACGAAGCCGCCTTCCTTCTTGACCGCGAACGGCTCCGAGGTGACGTAGCCCTGCTGGATCGACTTCTTGTTGGCGAGGAAAGGAGCGGTGTTGTAGGTGTAGGGCGCGCGCTTTGAAGCATCGAAACCGAGCTCGATGACCATCCACTGGAAGAAGGTCTGCGCACCTTCATCGCCCAGAATGTACTGCTCGGCGTTCTTCAGGTCTTCCCATTTATCGAGCCCCTCGCCGGGGTGGGACATGATGACCTGTGGATCCTTCTGGAAATCCGCCGCCACCACGCGCATCGGAATGCCTTGCTGGACGGCATCGAAGGCCGACAGCAAATTGCCGCCCATGTAGAAATCGATCTTGCCGGCGAGCAGCATCGGCCGGCCGCTGACCTGCGGGCCGCCCTGCATGATCGTGACATCGAGGCCGCAGGCGGCATAGGTGCCATCCGCCACGGCCTGGTAATAGCCGCCATGCTCCGGCTCGGCGAGCCAGTTGGTGCCGAAAGTGACTTTTTCATTCGCCGCCGCGCCCAGCGTGCTGGCCGCAAGCAGAGCCACGACAGCCACCGAAATCTTCTGTTTCACGTACATTGACACCGCCCTTTATTTGCACCGGCGCGTTGCGCGCCGTGCTTGACACCAAAGATTCAAGAAGCAAGACACATGCCACCGGCGTCGCGCGCCGGGACCCGCCCGCCTGCACCACAGCCATCTGCGAAAGCCGGAAAGGTCGTGCTGCACCGAAGGGCATCGTGCCTATTTTTTGAACGCCTGTCCACAATCGCACGGGCGACATGCACCGCCATCTTGATGGTGCAATGCATCCGGCCCTAGGCTGACGATATCCAGGAGATTGCCATGTTCAAGTTTCTCACCCCGAAGTCGATCAAGCCGCCCTTTGCCCGTTACAGCCACGGCGTCCAGGTGCCGGCCGGCAAGCGGCTGGTGCTGTGCTCGGGCCAGGTCGCCATCACGGCGGACGACCAGATACCGGAAGACGCCGGCGCGCAGGCCGAACTCTGCTTCAAGAACATCGCGGCGATCCTGGGCGAAGCCGGGCTGGGGTTGCCTGATATCGTTCGCATCAACGCTTACGTCACCGACCGTGCGCATCTGCGGCCCTATATGGGGGTCCGTGACCATATGTTCTCCAGCCCGGCGCCGGCCTCGACGCTGATGATCGTTTCCGGCTTTGCCAGGCCCGAATTCAAGGTCGAGGTCGAGGTCATCGCGGCCGGGTAAGAAGCGCCAGTGAAACCCTACGAATCGACAGTCCAATCGTCTAAAGTCACGCGAAGTTGGCGCTGCCCCTCATCCGCCTGCCGGCACCTTCTCCCCGTATAGAGACGGGGAGAAGGGAAGCGCTCCGAGGCTGGCGATCCCCTCTCCCCGTCCTTACGGGGAGAGGGTAAGGGTGAGGGGCAGCGCCGACGCCAAATCAGTTCCGTTGAGGCACAAAATGAACGAGACAAAAAAACGCGTCTGGTGGGGCGACTACCGGACATCAGAATATGCCTCGATCGATCCCGAGGCGACTATAGCGGTGTTGCCGCTGGCGGCGATCGAGCAGCATGGGCCGCATCTTCCTGTGTCGACCGACACCTCGATCATGAACGGCATGCTCGACACGGTGATCGCACGCCTGCCCGAGGACCTCGACATCCGTATCCTGCCGGTCCAGGCGGTGGGCAAGTCGAATGAGCATCTCCATGCGCCGGGCACATTGACCCTGCCGGCAACGACGCTGATCGAGGCGTGGACCGAGCTTGGGCTGTCGATCGCGCGCGCCGGCGTGCGCAAGCTCATCGTCGTCAATTCGCATGGCGGCAATGAGGAGATCATGGGCATCGTCACGCGCGAACTGCGCGTGCGCGAAAAGATGTTGGCGGTGAAGACCAGTTGGCAGCGCTTTGGCCGCCCGGCCGGCATGTACACCGAGCTCGAGGACCGTCACGGCATCCATGGCGGCGATGTCGAGACCTCTTTGATGCTGCATTTCCGGCCGGATCTCGTCGACATGGGCAAGGCCGACAATTTCATTTCCAACGTTGCCAAGGCCGAGAAGGACTTCTCGCTGCTGCGCCACACCGGCACGCATGCCTTCGCCTGGATCGCTGGGGATCTCAACCCCAACGGCGTGGTCGGCGACGCCAGCATTGCAACGGCAGAGAAAGGCCGATTGACCGCGCAATATCAGGCCGACGGCTTCATCAACCTGCTGCGGGACATGCGCAAGGCAAAGCTCGCGGAGTGGCTGAAATAGCCGCCTAAATATCGATCTTGAGCGCGAACGGCGTGCCTTCGAAGGCGTCGGCCCCTCGCCCGATCGACTCGATCGCCTCAATCATGCGGCCCTTGCGCTCGAGCAGCGTGTCGGCCACCGCGATCAGTCGCGGATTGGGCGTCGCCGAAGGAGACAGCGCGCGCAACGTCTGCGCCAGTTCCAGCTCATTGCGCTTAGGCGCCAGCGCCGCGGTGATGATGTAGGCCGAAGCCGTCGAACGGCTGATGCCGGCATAGCAGTGAACCACCATCGGCCTTGCCCGGTCCCAGCGGCGCGCGAAATCGAGCAGACTGCGCACATGCTCCTCGCCAGGCATGGTCATGCCGTCCTGCGCCATCGCAATGTCATGCATGACCAGATGCAGGTGGTTTTCCCTAGGGATCGAGGCCGGACGCACCACATCCGTCCCGGCCGCAAGCAGCGATAGCATGCGGTCGGCGCCTGTCCTGGCCACCGTTTCCTCGATCTTCGCCAGCGAGCAGACATGGATCATTGTTTCTAACCTTTCGACCGATCCTCGCGCCGCGACGCCCAATCGGCAAGCGCGGATTCGAGCCTGCGCCATTCCACCTCGCTCCCCGGCAGGCCGGCGCGCAGGACATGCGGCCGGCCGGAGAAATGCCGGAGCAGAATGCCGCTCTCGCCAAGCGCGGAAAACAGGCCGCCGGCATCGGGGAGGCTGAGATAGCGGAACAATGTGGTGCCGCCAGCGACGCGAACGCCGAAACGGCCGAACAGCGCATCGAGGCGCGCCGACGCATCCACCAGCGACGCCCGCATCGCATCCTGCCACCCAAGATCGGCGAGCGCGCGGATGCCATATTCCAACGCCGGCCCGGCGACGGCCCAAGGTCCGAATTGTGTCTCCAGCCGCTCGACCGTCGGCGCATCGGCAAGCGCGAACCCAAGCCGCAGGCCGGCCAGACCAAAGAACTTGCCGAAGGAACGCAGCACAACGATGCCGCCCTGGCCGACATCGCCGGCGAGACTGTGCTCGCGCGGGCCGACATCCATGAACGCCTCGTCGACGACCAGCAACCCGCCCCTGGCGCGCAACCTGGCGGCCAGCGCCAGCAGCCGGTCGCGCTCGATGATGCGCCCATCCGGATTGTTCGGATTGACGATGATGGCGAGGTCGGCTTCGGCCAGCGCGGCGAAATCGCCGACCCCGGCCACCTCGTGCCCGGCGATTGCCGCCGCCCTGGCGTGTTCCGCATAGGTCGGCGCCAGCACCAATGCCTTGCCGGGCCGCACCAGCGATGCCACGCGCGGCAGCAGAATCTGCGTACCAGGCGCCGCCACGACGTTGCCCGCTGAAGGCGCGCCATAGGTTTGGGCCGCAATCTCTATCAGCTCGCACCCACGCGCGGCCTCCGGCAATCGCCACAGGGCGGTGGCGGGCAGGTCGAAAAGCGGGTAGGAGTGCGGATTGATACCGGTCGAGAGGTCGACGAACGGCAGCACGGCATTGGGGAAAAGCGCCCTTGCCCGGCCAAGACTTCCACCATGGTCCACCGCTCCTTCAAGAAGCTTCATGTCAGTCCTGATCGCTTTCCTGTCATTGGTTGTCGAATTCGCCCTCGGTTATCCCGACTGGCTGTTTCGCGCCATCGGCCATCCGGTGACGTGGTTCGGAAGGCTGATATCCTTTCTCGACTTGAGGCTCAACCGCGCCACTGATCCCGACGCGCTGCGTCGCCAACGTGGTGTCCAGGCGCTTCTCGTCATCGTGCTGGTGCCGGCGGCAGCAGGTCTTTGCGTGCAGCTTGTCCTGCTCTGGTTCGTCCCCTTGGGATTGATCATTGCCGTCCTTCTGGCGACATCGCTTCTGTCGCAGAAAAGCCTTTACGAACACGTCGAAGCCGTCGCCGACGCGCTCGACAGCGGAGGCCTCGACATGGGCCGAGCCGCCGTCTCGCGAATCGTTGGCCGCGATCCCGAAACGCTGGACCGCGCCGGCGTCTGCCGGGCGGCGATCGAGAGCCTGGCGGAGAATTTCTCCGACGGCATCGTCGCCCCCGCCTTCTGGACCGGTGTCGGCGGGCTGGCCGGCGGCGCCGCCTACAAGGCCGCCAACACCGCCGATTCGATGATCGGCCACCGCACCCCACGCCATGAGGCCTTCGGCTGGGCGGCGGCACGCTTCGACGATTGGATCAACCTGCCGGCATCACGGCTGACGGCGGTGCTGATTGTGCTGGCCGCTTTCCTGGTCAAGGGCACCGACCCCGGCAATGCCTGGCAGGCGGTACGGCGCGACGCGAAAAAACACCGCTCGCCCAATGCCGGCTGGCCGGAAGCGGCCATGGCCGGCGCACTTGGCCTCGCGCTCGCCGGGCCGCGCAGCTATGGCGGCGTCGTGGTCGACGACGTCTTCATGGGCGAAGACGGACGACGCGATGTCGACAGCGGCGACATCCGGCGGGCGCTCCAACTTTATCGTGTCGCCGACTATTTGCTGATTGGCCTGTTTGGGCTGATCGCGGTGATCGCAATCCTGGTGTTCTAGAACTCGATGCCCTGCTGCGCTTTTACGCCGGCGGAAAAATGGTGCTTCGTCAGCCCCATCTCGGTGACCAGGTCCGCCGCCTCGACCAGCGCCGGCTTCGCGTTGCGACCGGTGACGACAACGTGCAGGCCCTCGCGGCGAGCCTTGAGCGCGGCAACCACCTTGTCGAGATCGAGATAATCGTAGCGCAGCGCGATGTTGAGTTCATCGAGCACGACAAGGCTGATCGAGGGGTCGCCAATCAATTCCACGGCCTTGGCCCAGGCGGCTTCGGCGGCCGCGATGTCGCGCTTCAGATCCTGCGTTTCCCAGGTGAACCCCTCGCCCATCGCATGCCAGACGATCCGGTCGCCGAAGGCGGCGAAAGCGTCCTTCTCGCCGGTGTGCCATTTGCCCTTGATGAACTGGACGACGCCGACGCGCTTGCCGTAGCCGAGCATCCGCAGTGCGAGACCGAAGGCGGCCGTGGTCTTGCCCTTGCCGGGGCCGGTGTTGACGATCAGCAACCCCTTCTCGATCGTCTTGCCCGCGACCTCGGCGTCCTGCACCGCCTTGCGCTTGGCCATCTTGGCGCGATGGCGTTCTTCATCCCGGTCTTTGGAGCCCTTGTCTTCGGTCATTTCATTTCACCTTGAGCGGTAGCCCCGCCACCATCAGGAGCACCGTATCGGCGACCGCGGCGACCCGCTGGTTGAGCCGACCGGCGTCGTCGCGAAAACGCCGCCCCAGCGCATTGTCGGGCACGATGCCTTGCCCGACCTCGTTCGACACCACGAACCACGGCCCGCGCGGCCGCGACAGAACGTCCGCCAGCCGTCGGCACGCGGCCTCGACGTCGTGATCCGCCAGCATGTGATTGGTCAGCCACAGCGTCAGGCAGTCGACAAGCACCGGCTGATCATCCGGCAACGCCTCCAGGGCTTCGGCAAGGTCGAGTGGCGCGTCGATGGTCGACCAGCCCTCGCCGCGCCGCGAGCGGTGCAGCGCGATGCGTTCATGCATCTCGTCGTCATAGGCTTGCGCCGTGGCGATATAGGCCCATGGCGAGGGCAACGCCGCCACCAGGGTTTCTGCGTGCGCGCTCTTGCCGGAGCGCGCACCACCGATGATGAAGGTCAGCTTGCCCAGATCAGGCAAAGCTGTCGCGCAGGCTGGTCGCCGTGCCGGTGAAGCGCCCGCGAACCACGCCAACGACCGCGCCGAGCACCAGCCAGAACACCAGATTTGTCACCGTCACCGCCACCACGAACTGATGGTGCAGGCCTTCCGGGATCGGTGTCTCGAAGCTGTCGGGCTGCGGCGCGCCGACAATGTGCGGCGCGACGATCAGCAAGACCGCGAGGATGGTCAACGGCAGCGATCTGCGAAACACGATCAGGCCAAGGCCGATAGCGGTTGCCGCCACCGTTGCCGACCACCAGATCTGGCGCGGCAGGAGATCGGCCGCCGGCATTGCAGGCAGCTCCGGCTGCAGGCCGAGGCCAGGCGCCAGTGTGAACACGGCAAAGCCGGCCAGACCCCAGAAAACGCCCTGGCGCCAGTTGCCGACGCCGCCTGCGAATTCCGAAACCGCGACCAGGACCAATGCGAAGCCGATGCCGGTGACGATATTGGCAAGCACGCTGAAGGCGAAACGCTCTAAGCCGTCGGCCGGCGCCCAGCCTTCATCCTCCGCTACCGGAGCAGCTGCTTCCGCTGCCGGCGCGGCGGAACTCATGGCATTGCCTGCCGGAGCGGCCGTGCTCACGGCGCCGGTATCGGTTGCCGCGGGTGCCGCGCCATGGTCGTGATGATGGCCGCCGCCTGCCTTTTCGTAGACTTCCGCTTTCAGGATCAGCGGAACGGTCGCATAGGCCTGCATGCAGGCAAGAACGACACCGGCCACGAGCCCCGCGATCGCCGCGACGAACACGACGTTGCGAAAAAGGTTCATGATGTCAGATCCCAGTTAGTGGCAGGGAAACGCCATCGAGTGGCGATAATCGTGGGCGGCGTTGTGGACCGCATCGATGTGCGAGAAGCCGACAAAGCCGACAACGAAAATGCCGAGCAGCGCGGCGAGCGCGAGCTGCATGAAGCGCGACTGCGAGGAGACGGAGGCGCCGAGGGAGACGGTAGCAGTGGTCATTTCCAGTCCTTTCGCCCTCCACCCGAGGGCATAGAAGTCAGTCTTTTCGCCGCCGGCAGGTCTCCTGGCTCGCGGATAAGCGCCCTTCCCCACCTTCCCGAAGAAAAATCTTCAGTGGCATATGGAGAGGACTACCGCACACAGTTGCGGGGGCAGCCACGGCATTGGGCGAAACCTCGCCCGCACCGCATTCCCTCTTGGCTCCCAAAAAGGAACCGACGACGTTGGTGACTATAGGGAAATTCGCCGCGCGCGGCAAACCAAATTCCGACAGCCGCCAGCGCAGGAGCGTCGTATCGGCAAAGCCGCTCCCATCCCGTCCTGATTGACAAACTTCATGGCCGGGTGTCGGCTGGCAAGCCTCACAGGAAGCCAGCCATGCAGCCCAATGCCAGCGAGCGCGATCCTTATAACGGGCTGACCCGTACCGAGCCGACGCTGCCCTCATCGGCATATTGGGACCAGGAGAGCTATAAGCGTGATCTCGACGCCATCTGGTACAGAGACTGGCTGCTCGTCTGCCGCGAGGCCGATCTGGCGCAGCCGCTAGCCTTCCGCCGATTCCGCATCGGCACGCAGGACATCCTCGTGCTGCGCGACGACACAGGTGAGCTGCGCGCCTTCCACAACACCTGCCGCCATCGCGGCTCGCAGCTTTGCCAGGAGAGCGAGGGCCGCCTGAAAGCGCGGCTGATAACCTGCCCGTATCACGCCTGGTCCTACTCGCTGCGCGGCGAGCTGGTGCGCGTGCCGTCGAAATCGCTGCCTGACGGCTTCGACAAGGCCGATCACCCGCTTTATCGCGTCGCGCTCTCGGTGTGGCGCGGCTTCGTCTTCGTCAATCTTGCTGAAGATGCCGCCGGCTCGGCGCAATCCTCCTTCGATCCCGCGTCCGGCAACCTCGGCAACTGGCCGCTCGAAACGCTGGTCTCAGGCCATGTGCTGCGCAAGGTCATGAACTGCAACTGGAAGATCTTTTGGGAAAACTTCAACGAGTGCCTGCACTGTCCGGGCGTCCACAAGGACCTGTCGCGGCTGGTGCCGATCTATGGCCGCGGCCTGATGAGCCGGCATGACGATCCCGAATGGCTCCGCCACGCCGACAATGACGCGCCGGAATTTTCCGGCGGCTTGCGCGCAGGCGCCCAGACCTGGTCGCGCGACGGCCAGACGCACGGGCCGGTCTTCTCAGGGCTGAAGCCGGCGGAACGCAGCGCCGGCCAGACCTATGCCACCAGCCTGCCCTCGATGTTCATCGTCGGCCATGTCGACTATGTCAGGACCGTGCGCCTGGTGCCGCTCGGTCCCGAACAGACGGAGCTTGTCGCGGAGTGGCTGTTCGCGCCCGAGGCCCTCGCCGAGACCGATATCGACAACATCATCACCTTTGGCACACAGGTGCTGGAGGAGGACGCCGCCATCTGCGAGGTCAACCAGAAGGGCTTGCGCTCGATGCGCCACACAGCCGGCGTGCTGATGCCCGAGGAATATGATCTGCACCGCTTCCACAATTGGGTGCGCGAGCGCCATGCGGCGGTGACATGAGGGTATGTCGAGATTCAGGTCAGGCCGGCATCACCTGAATATCGACATACCTACAGGGACTTCGGCAGGTAGCGCCAGGTCATGAAGCCGCAAAACGCCGCCAGCAGGCTGAGGGTGACGAACACCGATCCCAGGCCGAAGAACGCCAGCACCACCGAATAGACCAGCGGCGGCGTCAGTTCGGAAAAATCGAGATAGGTGCGGTAGACCGCCGCCATCTGCGCCCGCTCATAGGAGCGTACCGAGCGCATGAAGGCGGTCGAACCCAGGGCGTCGAGCGCGATGGTGAAGAAGGCGCCGCACAACAGGAAGGCGCCGGTCAGCAACGGTGCTGTCGCTCCGATCGTGCCGGCGGCCAGCAGCGATGCCGACATGGCGAAATAGGCAAACGTCATGGTGCGCCGGCCGCCAAAGCGCTTTCCTGCCTTGCCCCAGAAGATAGCCATGAACAAAAGCGCGTTGCCGGCCGAGACCAGCAGGCCGCCAGCGATATCGCCCTGCCCGGTGATGACCATGAACAGCGGCCCATAGACGAAGAATGTCGTCCAGAAGCAGGAGCGGCCGAAGGCGATCAGCCAGGCGAGTCTGAGCCTCGGCTGCGCCACGAAGCGGCCGATATTGGCGAGCGGATTGGCCGGCCGCGTCTTACCCGGGCGGATCGACGGGTTGTCACCCAGCCGGTAGGTCCAGAACAGCGCCAGCAAGGCCAGGGCGAACACCGCCACCGCACCATGCGCGGCATAGATGCCGAAATGCGCGTAAAGAAAGATGCCGAGCGTCGGCCCACAGGTCCAGGCAACCATCGACCACGCCATGCGCAGCGATTCGGCCTGCATGAAGTCGGTCTTGCGGATGTGGTCCATGATGTAGAGGTTGAGCGTGATCGACAGCGCGCTGGCGCCCATGACGCGGCACAGCATGCCGGCCAGTTGCCCGGCGAGCGTATGGGAAACGAAGAACAGCGAGCCTATGGCAAGCAGGCAGGCGCCGGCGGTGTACACCCACCGCCGCGCGAAGCGGCGGATCAGCATCGGCATGAACAGGGTCACCGACAGGCCGAGCAGCGACACGACGGTGTAGAGGATCGAGACGACCTGCTCGTTGTGCAGGATTTCGTAGGCCTGGATCGGGATGACGCTCGACACCATGGCGCGGGCGAAGGATTCGACCGCGTAGAGCGAGGCGAAGGTGCGCGCGTCCGCGGCCTTGAGGGCCGGAAGCCAGATCGGATGGCGCACATGGGTGGACATTGCTTCCCCAAACAGAATCGCGGCGCCAAATCTGGCGCGGACATTTCAGGCCCATTAAGAGGAAACCGACGCACACCCGGCAAAAAGCGAAGCCGGTCAAAGGCTTTCCCGCGCTGGCCCAAACCCGGCGGCTGGCGCGGGCTCCGCCGCGCGGTCCGGGCCAGGGCGACCGGTCTTCTTCTATCCGGTGCAACCGTGATAGTCGTCTTGGAGGGGCTGAATCAGATCACGAGACCATGAGCATCAACACGCCGACCGCACCCGTTCCGGAGCCATCGAAGCGAATCGTCGCCATCGACATCGTGCGCGGCATCGCGTTGATCGCGATGGCGAGCTACCACTTCACCTGGGACCTGGAATTCTTCGGTTACACCGACCCTGGTCTCACCGCCTTCGGCTGGTGGAAGATCTACGCCCGCTGCATCGCTTCGACCTTCCTGTTCCTGGTGGGCGTCAGCCTCTATCTCGCCCATGGCCGACAGATCCGCTGGAACGGTTTCTGGAAGCGGGCCGCCATGGTCGCCGGCGCGGCGGTCGCCATCTCGGTCGTCACCCGCATCGCCACGCCCGACGGGTTCATCTTCTTCGGCATCCTGCACGAGATCGCGCTGGCGAGCCTGCTTGGCCTCGCCTTCCTGCGCCTGCCGGCGCTGCTGACGCTTGTCGTCGCCGCGCTCGTCATCGCGGCGCCAGCCTACCTGCGCTTCGAGGCCCTCGATCATCCGTGGCTGTGGTGGATCGGCCTGTCGGCGATCAATCCGCGCTCCAACGACTATGTGCCGCTGTTTCCATGGTTCGGCGCCGTGCTTCTCGGCCTCGGGGCGGCGAAACTCGCTTCCGCTTCCGGTATACGGGCACGTCTGGCGAGCCGCGTGCCAGGCCGCTGGGCCAATCCTCTGGTCTTCATCGGCCGCCACAGCCTGGCCTTCTACCTGATCCACCAGCCGCTGCTGATCGGTTGCGTCTGGCTGTTCTCGCAAGTGATGCCCGCGCAGGTCGACCCCCCGCGGGTCAATTTCCTGAAAACCTGCCAGCGCTCGTGCGAGCAGATGCGCAACGCAACCTTCTGTTCGAGCTATTGCGGCTGTATGCTCGAGACTCTCGAAGGTGAAGGCTCTCTTGATCGGCTCTACAACAACGACCAGACTGCGGACTTCAGGGCGCATCTGTCCGATCTTGCCGCAACGTGTACCGCCAAGACCGAGGACAAGATGACGGAGGGAGGGACGCAATGACGGAGCCGAAGCCTGGGCTGATACCGTGGCCGCCGGTGATCTACGTCGCCGCAATCGCCCTCAGCATCATCCTCGGCCTGCTCTATCCCCTGCCCTGGATCGGCGACCTGCTGGGCGATATCCTGTTCGCCGCCGGTTGGGTGGCTTTGTTCGCTGTCGCCGTCCTCTGGTTCACCGCGATCCGCACCATGATACGGGCCAGGACAACGCTCAATCCCAACGCCGTGCCCGATCATCTCGTCACGACCGGTCCCTTCGGCGTCACCCGCAATCCGATGTACCTGGCCAACACGCTGATGCTGATCGGCGTTGCCTTCGTCTCGGGCATCGCCTGGTTCTTCCTGCTTGCCTTCGTCGCCGCCTTCGTCACCCAGAAGGTCGCGATCGAGCGCGAGGAAAAGATGTTGGCGGCGAAATTCGGCAAGAAATATCGCGACTATGCAAAAAGAGTGCGGCGCTGGATCTGAGGTCCGGCGGGATCAGTCAGAAGCCTTGCCTGGAGCGCCTGCCGTGTCCGGAAGCAGTTTCCGGCCGACATAAAACAGCACCGGGAGCAGAAGCACGATGGCCAGGACAATGGCGGGCGCCGTCAAGGCGAAGCCGGTCGCCGAAATATATCCCTCGCGAAATGCCTGATGCAGCAGAGCCGCGGTGACCGGCAGGTTCAATGCGAGAGCGGTCGCGGTCCCCGGCATATAGCGGCGCGTGACCATTGTGACGAGGAGATGTGGAAAAGCCACGTTGAGCAGCATCGCAAGCGCATAGCCCGACAGGACGTAGGCGCCGAAACTCTCCCGTCCCTGCACGGTGGCGAGCAAAGCCGCAACGCCAGCAAGAACAACCAGCACGAACACCGCGAACCGGAATTCGTTGGCCGCGAGGGGACGGTGCCAGCGCCCCGCCTGCTCGGACCAGGCAGGCAGGAAAACCGCCTCCTCCAGATTGTGGACGGTGACAGCGGCGACAAACAGCCAAGCGAGAGTGATGAACATGACGTGATCGACCGCCGGTTCAGCCTTCACAGTTCCTGGCGGCGAGGCATCGGAGCAACCGCACAGGTCAGGTATTGACGCCGAGCTCGACCAGCCGCTCGACGCAGGACTCTTCGGCCTGGTCGAGTTCGGCCAGCGTCTCCTCGAGGTCGCGGCGCTTCTGCCTGAGATCCTCGCGCTTTTCCTCGATGCGCTTGATCATCAGCTTGAGCTGCCCGACCTCGCCCGGCGGCTCCTTGTACATCTGGATGATCTCGCGGATCTCGTTGATCGAGAAGCCGAGCCGTTTTCCACGCATGATCTGCCGGATGAGATGGCGATCGGAAGGGCGAAACAGACGCGTGCGGCCGCGACGCACCGGCTGCACCAGCCCCTCGTCTTCGTAGAAACGCAGCGTCCGCGTCGACACGTCGAATTCGCGGGTCAGTTCGGTGATCGAATAATATTCCCGCATTGTCACTCCATGCCAGAATTCCGGGTGATCGCCATGCGGCGTCGCCCATCTGTCCCGAACCAAACCCTTGCCCGCCGGAATCGAACCCGGCACCCCCGCACGAGCCTCGCACGGCATTTACGTAAAAGTCAATTGAGACACTTACCGGACGCCGAACCACCAGGTCGCGAGGCCGAGGAAGGCAAAGAATCCAATGACATCGGTGACCGTGGTGACGAAAACCGCCGAAGCGACCGCGGGATCGACCTTGAAGCGGTCGAGCAGCAGCGGGATCAGGATGCCGGCAAGGGCCGCCACGAACATGTTGATGATCATCGCCGCGGCGATGATGCCGCCCAGATTAGGATCGCGAAACCACGCCGCCGCGACGATGCCGATCAGGATGGCGAAGACGATGCCGTTGATGAAGCCGACGCCCATTTCACGGCGGATGATGCGGCCGGCATTGTAGATGTCGAGATCCCTGGTCGCCAGCGCCCGCACGGTGACGGTCATGGTCTGCGACCCGGCATTGCCGCCCATGCCGGCCACGATCGGCATCAGCACGGCGAGCGCCACGATCCGTTCGATCGTGTGGTCGAACAGGCCGATCACCGATGCCGCCAGAAATGCGGTCAAGAGATTGACGAGCAGCCAGGGAACGCGCGAGCGCGAGGTCGCCAGAATGCTGTCGGAGAGCTCTTCGTCACCGACGCCGCCCATGCGCAGCAGGTCTTCCTCCGCTTCCTGCTGGATGACGTCGACGACGTCGTCGATGGTCAGCACGCCGACCAGCCGCTCGTTCTCGTCGACCACGGCGGCCGACAAAAGGTCGTATTGTTCGAATTCCCGCGCCGCCTCTTCCTGGTCCATGGTGGCCGGGATGGCGTGCCGCGTCTCATGCATGACTTCCTCGACCTTGACCGCGCGCTTGGTGCGCAGGATCTGGTCGAGATCGATGGCGCCCAGCAGCTTGAAGGTCGGATCGATGACGAAGATCTGGCTGAAGCGCTCGGGAAGGTTCTTGTCCTCGCGCATGTAGTCGATGGTCTGGCCGATGGTCCAGAAGGGCGGCACCGCGACGAACTCGGTCTGCATGCGCCTTCCGGCGGTCTCTTCCGGGTAGTCGAGCGAACGGCGCAGCCTGATCCGCTCGGTGAACGGCAGTTGCGACAGGATCTCGTCCTGGTCTTCCGGCTCGAGGTCTTCGAGGATGTAGACCGCATCGTCGGAATCGAGCTCCTGCACGGCCTGCGCGATCTGCGCATTGGGCAGATTGTCGACGATATCCATGCGGATCGCCTCGTCGACTTCGGTCAAAGCGGAGAAGTCGAAGTCGGCGCCCAGCAGATCGACCAAGGCAAGCCGTTGTTCGGGGTGCAGCGCCTCGATGAGGTCGCCAAGTTCCGACTGATGCAGGTCGTCGACTTCACGCTTGAGGGTCAGCGTGTCGCGGTCGGCGATCGCCGCACCAATCCGGGCGAGGAAGGACGAAAGGACGGCACCGTCCTCGCCATAGATGTCGGCGTGGTGCTCGTCGGCGGCCCTGGCGCCCGTCGTCCGTTCGTCCTGGCCTTCCACCAGCGCCTCCCGCCATCAGAATCCCGGAAAAGGTGCAAATCAGGTCTAGACCATGAGTCCGCAAAGTGGAAACCGGTTTTTCGGCCCGGTGCCTGTGCAAAAGCGAAGTCGGCCCAACACGCTTCAACTTCGCAACATGGCCTTCTAACGCTCGGGAATCTCAGGTCAAACGCATGCTTGCCCGCTCACGTCGGGCTTCCCCGATGCCGTGTTGTCATGCGCGCGCGGACTATCGATTTCATCAAAAGAAGGGCGCCCTTCGGCTTCCGGCGGCGCGACAGCTGATGTCGCTGGGGAAAGAGCACCCTCGCGCCATTGGGGCAGAATTACCATGACGCAGGTCCAGGCATCGCCAGGACCCGCCAGGCCGCAACAAAAAAGCCGGAAGCCCTTGAAGATCAGGTCACGGACAGAGAACAAGGCAATCGAAGAGCGGCGCGTTCGCGTGGTCGTCGCCGAACGCAATCCGCTCGTCATATCGGCTCTGCGCGAAATGCTGGAATGCGACGGGCGGTTCGAACTTTTGGCCTCGGTACGAAGCGGCAGGCATTTCCTGGAGCTTGCCACGGCACAGGAGTTCGATGTCGCCGTGATCGGTTGGAAGCTCTCTGACATGGACGGCGCGGACGTCCTGGCCGAGGTCCAGGGCAGCAAGCTCAACGTTCGCATCGCCGTCTTTTCAAACGACCATGACATCGGCATCCTGAAACAGTGCGTGCGCCTGGGGGCGCAGGGCTACTGCTTCCAGTTCGACGATCCCGCCATCATCTTCGACACGATCCTGGCGGTCGCGCACGGCCGCATCTGCATCCCCTATATCGACATCAACAAGGTCAACGACACGCCTCTGTCTCGACTGACCGTGCGCGAGCGTGAACTGCTGGCGGTGCTGTCCGACGGCTGGACCAATTTGCAGATCGCGACCCGGACCGGCATCTCCGAGAATACGGTGAAATATCACCTCAAGAATCTCTACGACAAGCTGGATGTCCGCAACCGCGCCATGGCGGTAGCGCTCTATTCGAGCGAGAAGCGCCGAAGCCCCAAGTCACCTATCGGGTAGGCCAACCGGGTAGGAGCACCCCACCCGCGCGGGCCAACTACTTACCCGGCAAGGTGTTGTTGGCCGGCCGCATCGACGCGACACTCCCTCCACAATCCAAAAAGATCGGAGGAGTTCGTACATGGCTGGGTTCACTCATCTCTTCATCCCAGGACCCACAAACATTCCCGAGCAGGTGCGGCAGGCGATGAACCTGCCCATGGAGGACATGCGCGCCGCCTCCTTCCCCAATCTCACCCTGCCGCTGTTCGAGGACATCAAGGCGGTGTTCAAGAACGAGACCGGCCGCGTCTTCATCTATCCGTCCTCCGGCACCGGCGCCTGGGAAGCGGCGATGACCAATGTGCTCAGCCCCGGCGACCGCGTGCTGATGTCGCGCTTCGGCCAGTTCTCGCATCTGTGGGTCGACATGGCCGAGCGGCTCGGCTTCGAGGTCGACGTGATCGACTGCGAATGGGGAACCGGCGTTCCGCTCGAGCTCTATGCGGAGCGGCTGAAGGCGGACAAGACGCACCGCATCAAGGCCATCTTCTGCACGCAGAACGAGACCGCGACCGGCGTCACCAGCGACGTCGCCGGCTGCCGCGCGGCGCTCGACGATGCGAACCACCCAGCGCTCCTCTTCGTCGACGGCGTCTCGTCGATCGGCTCCATCGACTTCCGCCAGGAGGAATGGGGCGTCGACTGCGCCGTCAGTGGTTCGCAGAAAGGCTTCATGCTGCCGGCCGGCCTCGGCTTCCTGTCGGTCAGCAAGAAGGCTCTCATCGCTTCGAGAACCGCCACTCACCGGCGCTGCTTCTTCTCCTTCGAGGACATGATCCGCGCCAACGATGCCGGCTATTTTCCCTACACGCCGGCAACGCAGCTGCTGCGCGGCCTGCGTGCCTCGCTCGACCTGATCGCCGATGAAGGGCTTGAGAATATCTTTGCGCGCCACCATCGCCTCAGCGAAGGCGTGCGCAAGGCGGTCGACGCCTGGGGCCTGAAGCTCTGCGCCAAGGCGCCGAAATGGCACTCCGACACGGTCAGCGCCATCCTGGTGCCCGAAGGCATCGACAGCGCTGAAATCGTCAAAAAGGCCTACCAGAAGTACCAGACGTCGCTTGGCGGCGGCCTCAACAAGGTGGCTGGCAAGGTCTTCCGTATCGGCCATCTCGGCTGGCTGAACGAGGTGATGGTGCTGGCCTCGCTGTCGGCGGCCGAAATGGCGTTGCTCGATTGCGGCGTGCGGCTGGCGCCGGGTTCCGGAGTCGGCGCCGCCATCCAGCATTTCCGCGCCTCGGCCGCGGTGCCGGTCGCCGAAGCCGCTTGAGGATGAGAAGATGAGCCACACCATCAACCATCTCAAGAAGCTCAGGCTGCAGCGCAGCGAGCTGGCGGTTCCCGGCTCCAGCCCGGAGATGATCGACAAGGCGGCCAACAGTGCCGCCGACTTCGTCTTCCTCGACATCGAGGACGCGGTCGCGCCGCCCGACAAGGAGCGCGCCCGCAAGAACATCATCCAGGCGCTGAACGACATCGACTGGCGCGCCAAGGGCAAGACCGTCTCGGTGCGCATCAACGGGCTCGACACCCATTACATGTATCGCGACGTGGTCGATGTCATGGAACAGGCCGGCGACCGGCTGGACACCATCCTGGTGCCGAAGGTCGGCGTGCCCGCCGACCTCTACATGGTCGAGGCCATGGTCAACCAGATCGAGATGGCCAAGGGCTACAAGACCCGGGTCGGTCTCGAAGCGCTGATCGAGACCGCGCTCGGCATGGCCAATGTCGAGGCCATCGCCGCGACGCCCGGCCGGCTGGAAGCCATGCATTTTGGCGTCGCCGACTATGCCGCCAGCAACAAGGCGCGGACCGTCAACATTGGCGGCCTCAACCCCGATTATCCCGGCGACCAGTGGCATTTCGCCCTGTCGCGCATGACCGTCGCCTGCCGCGCCTATGGCCTGCGCGCCATTGACGGGCCGTTCGGCGATTTCTCCGATCCGGAAGGCTACAAGGCGGCCGCCCGGCGCGCCGCCGCACTCGGCATCGAAGGCAAATGGGCGATCCATCCCTCGCAGATTGCTTTGGCCAACGACGTGTTCTCGCCGCCGGAGAAGGAAGTCACGCGCGCCCGCCGCATCCTGGAGGTGCTGAAGGAAGCCGAGGCGCAGGGCAAAGGCGCCGCCGCACTCGACGGCAAGATGATCGACGCCGCTTCGGAACGCATGGCGCGCAACGTGCTGGTGGTCAACGACGCCATCGAACGCGCCGGCCAGCTTAATTAGCCAACAGGGGCCGCGTCGCGGCACTTTGACGATTTGCGGAGGAGAAAAAATGGACATCCACGAATATCAGGCCAAGGAGCTGCTCGCCCGGCATGGAGTGCATGTGCCGCGCGGCGGCCTGGCTTACAGCCCCGAGCAGGCCACCTACCGGGCGCGCGAAATCGGCGGCGGCAAATGGGTGCTGAAAGCGCAGGTTCATTCCGGCGCGCGCGGCAAGGCCGGCGGCATCAAGCTCTGCGCCAATGATGAGGAGATTTCCAGCGCCGCCGAAGCCATGCTCGGGCGCAAGCTGGTGACCCACCAGACCGGCCCGCGCGGCAAGCTGATCTCGCGCCTCTACCTTGAGGAAGCCGTCGACATCGCGCAGGAGCTTTATCTCGGCTTCGTGCTCGACCGCAAGGAAGAGCGCGTCATGATCGTCGCCTCGGCCGCCGGCGGCATGGAGATCGAGGAGATCGCCGAAAGAGCGCCGGATTCCATCATCCGCGCCACCGTCGACCCGGGCGTCGGCATGCAGCGCTTCCAGGCACGCGAGATCGCCTTCGGGCTCGGGCTGGAGGACAGCCTGATCGGCAAGGCGACCGAGACCATCTTCAGCTGCTACCAAGTGTTCCGCGACTACGACGCCTCGATGCTGGAGATCAATCCGCTGGTGGTGACCCGCGACGGCAGCCTGGTGGCGCTCGACGCCAAGATGTCGTTCGACGAGAACGCGCTGTTCCGGCGGCCGGAAATCTCCGAATTGCGCGACAAGAGCCAGGAAGATCCGCGCGAAACCTTCGCCAGCGACCGCGGCCTCTCCTATGTCGGCCTCGAAGGCAATATCGGGTGCATCATCAACGGCGCCGGGCTCGCCATGGCGACGATGGACATGATCAAGATCGCCGGCGGCGAGCCGGCCAATTTCCTCGACATCGGCGGCGGCGCCTCGCCCGAGCGTGTGGCGAAATCCTTCCGCGCCGTGCTCGGCGACAAGAATGTCGAGACCATCCTGGTCAACATCTTTGCCGGCATCAACCGCTGCGACTGGGTTGCCGAGGGCGTCATCAAGGCGATCCGCGAGGTCGGCGTCAGCGTGCCGCTTGTGGTGCGGCTGTCCGGCACCAGGGCCGAGGAAGGACGCAAGATCCTGGCCGATTCCGGCGAGGCGGTGATCGTCGCCGACACGCTCGCCGAAGCCGCCGAAAAAGCCGTCGCCGCATGGCGCGCGGCCACCAGTAAAAAAGCAGCCTGAGGGAGGACAGAAGAATGGCAATCCTGCTCAACCGCAGCACGCGCGTCATCGTGCAAGGTTTCACCGGCAAGATCGGCAGCTTCCATGCCGAGGACATGAAGCGCTACGGCACCAAGCTCGTTGGCGGCGTCACCCCCGGCAAGGGCGGCCAGACGCATCTTGGCCTGCCGATCTTCAACACCGTCAAGGGCGCGGTGCGCGAAACCCGTGCCGAGGCCAGCATCGTCTTCGTGCCGCCGCCCTTCGCCGCCGATTCGATCATGGAGGCGGCGGACGCGGGAATAAAACTCTGCGTCTGCATCACTGACGGCATCCCCTCGCAAGACATGATGCAGGTCAAGCGCTACATGCGTCGCTACCGCTTCGAGGACCGCATGCGGCTGGTCGGGCCGAACTGCGCCGGCATCATTACGCCCGGACAGGCGCTGATGGGCATCATGCCCGGCAGCATCTACCTTCCCGGCCGCGTCGGCATCGTCGGGCGGTCGGGCACGCTGGGCTACGAGGCCGCCTCGCAGATGAAGGCGCTCGGCATCGGCGTCTCGACCAGCGTCGGCATCGGCGGCGATCCGATCAACGGCTCCTCCTTCAAGGACGTTCTGAAGCTGTTCGAGCAGGACGACGAGACCGACGCCGTGGTGATGATTGGCGAGATCGGCGGGCCGCAGGAAGCCGAAGCCGCGATCTGGGCGCGCGACAATATGAGGAAGCCGCTGATCGCCTACATTGCCGGGCTTTCCGCCCCGAAAGGCCGCCGCATGGGCCATGCCGGCGCCATCATCTCGGCTTTCGGCGAGTCAGCGCAGGAGAAGGTCGAGATCCTGAAAGAGGCTGGCGTCATCATCGTGCCGACGCCGTCGTCCTTCGGCGACGTCGTGGCCGAGACGCTGGAGCGCACGAAGAAGGCGGCTTGAGGCGGTTGGAACAGAGCAGACGCATCAAATTTCGGGAGGACGAGCGCAGCCTCTTGTTGCGCCTGCTGCTTCAGGTCGCAAGCGCGCGGGAGCCGGAGATCGCCGCCGTTCTGACCGGACGTCGGTCGCTTGTCTCGCTTGCCGCGGAGCAGCGCATCCCGGCGCTTCAGGCGAGCGGCGTCTGGTTCCAGCTGCTCGCCATTGCCGACGAGTTGCTCGCCATGCGGGCGCGCCGCGAACTCGAACAAGGCGCGGGTGTCGACGACGTGCCCGGCTCCTTCGGCAGTGTGATCGCGCGGATGGCGGCGAACGGCCATTCGGCGGAGCAGGTCCAGGCGAGCCTCGACGAACTCTGCGTCGGCCCGACCATGACCGCGCATCCGACGGAGGCCAAACGCGTCACGGTGCTGGAGATCCACCGCCGTATCTATCGCAAGCTGACCGAACTCGACCAGCCGCGCTGGGCGCCGCGCGAACGCGACCTGCTGGTCGCCGATCTGGAAAGCGAGATCGAGCTTCTGTGGATGACCGGCGAGCTGCGGCTGGAGCGCCCGACGGTCGAACGCGAAATCGCCTGGGGCCTGCATTTCTTCCGCGAAGTCATCTTCGAGGCAACGCCGCAGCTCTATGGCAGGCTTGAAGGCGCCTTCGAGCGCCACTATCCGGCAGCGTCGATCAGAATCCCCTCCTTCATGCGCTATGCCTCGTGGATCGGCGGCGACCGCGACGGCAACCCGAATGTGACGGCCGCCGTCACCGCCCATGCCCTGGCCGAATACCGCGATACGGCCATAGGCTGGTATCTGGCGCAGATGCAGCGGCTGGTGACGGTGCTCAGCGCCAGCTCGAACGTCATCGACCTGCCGACGAGCTTCAAGCCGGTGCTGCAAACGGCGCTTGATAAAAGCCGACAGGCTGATGGGATCAACGCCCGCAACCCTGACGAACCGCTCCGCCAATTCGCTTCGGCCCTGCTTGCCCGGCTGGAGGCGACACGGGACGGCGGTGCGGCGGCGTACCCGTCGCCGGACGCGTTTCGTGCCGATCTGGAGGGGCTGTCGAGCGTTCTCGAAGCAATCGGCGGGCGCGCGGTGGCCAGGCGTTTCGTCCAGCCTCTGCTCTGGCAGGTCGGCAGCTTCGGCTTCCGCACCGTCTCGCTCGACCTCAGGCAGAACTCCACGGTCGTCAACCGCGTGCTGGCCGAGCTGTTTGCGCTGACGAACCCCGCCGATCCGGTCGCGGCTGGCACGCCGCAATGGTCGGCGCGCATTCGCAAAGCCATCAGCGAGGGCGAGCGGCTGGAGATAGACGCTGGGCGGCTCTCGGCTGAAGCAGGCGAACTGCTTTCGACATTCTCCGTCATCGCCAGGCACATCTCCAGCTCTGATCCCGACGCTGTCGGCTCTTTCGTTCTCTCGATGACCCGCTCCGCCGACGATCTGCTCGCGGTCTATCTGCTGGCGCAATATTGCGGACTTTCGACCGCGCCCGCCGGCGGCACAATCAGGCTGCGGATCGTGCCCTTGTTCGAGACCATCGCCGACCTGCAGGCCGCCCCTGGCATATTGAACGGATTGCTCGACGTCTCGCTGGTGAGGCGCACGGTGCGCGATTTCGGCGCGCGCCAGGAAATCATGCTCGGCTATTCCGATTCCAACAAGGACGGCGGCTTCCTCGCCTCCAATTGGGAACTGGCCAAAGCGCAGAAGCGGCTCGCTGCCGTCGGGCGCAAGCACAAGGTTGGGATCAGTTTCTTTCACGGCCGCGGCGGCTCCGTCAGCCGTGGCGGCGCGCCGACCGGCCGGGCGATCGCGGCGCAGCCGCAAGGCACCGTCGCCGGCACCATGCGGGTGACCGAGCAAGGCGAGGTTGTATCGTCGAAATTCGCCAATCGCGGCACCGGCCTCAACCAGCTCGAGATCCTCGCCGCCGCCGTTCTGGTCCACAGCGTCGGATCGCCGGGCGATGCCGAGACGAAGGAGACGCCGGAGTTCGACGAAGCGCTCGAGGCGCTCGCCGGCATGTCGCAGGCATCCTATGCCACGCTGATGGCCGAGCCCGGCTTCCTCGATTATTTCAACCAGGCGAGCCCGGTCGCGGAACTGGCGCTCCTGAAAATGGGCTCCCGGCCGGACCGCCGTTTCGGCGCCAACGGCATCGCCGACCTGCGCGCCATTCCATGGGTGTTCGCCTGGAGCCAGAACCGTCATCTGTTGACCGGCTGGTATGGCATCGGCAGCGCGCTGAGCGCCTTCGTCGCGGTGCGCGGCGAGGTCGGGCGCGACCTTCTGGCCCGCATGTTCGAGCACTCGCGCTTTTTCCGCCTGATCGTCGACGAAGCCGAGAAGACGCTCTACCAGGCCGACATGGAGATCGCGCGGCTCTACGCCGGCCTCGTGTCCGACAGCGATGCCGCCAAACGAATCTTTGCCCGCATCGCCGGGGAGTACGAGTTGACGCGACGCCTGATCGGCGACCTCACCGGGGGTGATCTTTCCGAGCGCTTTCCGATGTTCAAGCGGCGTTTCGACAGCCTGCGGCGGCAGATGGACGACATCCACCGGCTGCAGGTCGATCTGCTGCGTGATGTCAGGGCAAGGACGATGGATCAAAAGCGGGCAACCGACGCCTTGCTGGTGTCGATTAATTGCATCTCGGCTGGGCTGGGGTGGACGGGGTAGCTCGCCGGCTGGCCGAGTTACGTCAGTCACCTTGCTTCATCATTCTGGGCTGATTGCCGATCGCCCAGATCATCGGCCTGTCTGCCCCGAAAGGCCGCCGCATGGGCCATGCCGGCGTCATCATCGTGCCGACGCCGTCGTCCTTCGGCGAGGAGGTGGCCGATACGCTGGCACGGATGAAGAAGGCTGCATAACCTCTGGGAACAGGCTGCCTAAGGGCAGTTCCCGGAGCACGGGGCGGCGCGATCTGAATGCGCGGCCCAGCGGTCCCTTCCAAACAGTCGAAAAGCTCACGCCACGATGGAAGCCCGCCCGCTTTCGACGGCGGGCGATGTGGCAGAAGCCGGTTCGGCCCAGCCCTTAGGTCGGGCAGCCGAAGCTAGGACAAGCTATCGCCGTCACGGCGGACAGCTTTTCGCGCCTTACGAACATCGGCTTCACATAAGTCTTCTTCATGGTATCTCCCCTTTGCCAAAACCCACGAAGCGATTCGTGCCGTGGTCTGGATCGCTTTGTCAAGCGAGCTGAGAGCAATAACAAAACAGCGACAGCCTTGTTTAGCAGCTCAGCTGAGGAAGCGGCCCGCCGCTGGTGAACTTTAGTTGGCCGACAAAAATCCCTCTCGACAGCGGTCAGGCCGGCCCAACGTCCTGACGAGCGGGACTATCAAACATTCCCGAGTCTGACGCTTTGCCGTTCTAGAGGCGCGCACGGAGCCAAGATCAAGCCAAGATTGCGCAACAAAACTTAACATCACTTCATGCATACAGCCATTTTCACCTGAAATAGTCCGGGCATCGGCCTCTTACTGCCTCCCGACGGGCCGGGCATTTCCATGACAGCGCGCTCGCGCGTGTTCGAACCGTTCTTCAAGGAGGACATGTCACGCGGCGTTGCCTCGAAGCACGGCTTCGGGCTCGGCCTTTCCATCGTAGCGGATATCATCCAGGGGCACGGCGGCAAGATCGAGTTGCACGACAACCAGCCAAGCGGCCTCGTCGTGACCTTTGATCTGCCGAGTGGAACCGAGATCCGGCCCTTATAGCAGGCCGGCGCCATACTCAGGATCTGATGATCGCCAGATTGCAGGAGGTCATTTCAAGACGTCCGAAGGCTTGCCTCAGGAATACTGGTGCGGTCGAGAAGACTCGAACTTCCACGGGTTGCCCCACAGCGACCTCAACGCTGCGCGTCTACCAATTCCGCCACGACCGCACGTGGTAGGAGCCGGAACCGACCGGCTCGCGGCGTGTAGCAAATCGTTTCCGGCGAAACAAGTGCGTGGCGAGCAATAATGTCAGGCAATTGGGATAACGTTCCACAGGATTGCAATGAGCATCCCGAACTGGACGTTTGCGCCCGATATAGCCATATGGAGGCCAAAGGCATGTCGCCCAAAAGTGCAAGGCGGTTTTGGGGCCGTGACATGGATAAGCAAAGCGATACGTCATGACTGAACGCAGCCAGATCGCCACGTCGTTCCTGCCCTTGTCCGGTTCGGCGCCGGTCGAATGGCTGGTCGAACCCGGCCTTACCGCCTATCCCGACGCGCTTGCCTTCATGGAGGCGCGCGCCGAGGCGATCCGCAGCGGAGCTGCCGCCGAGATCGTCTGGCTGGTCGAACATCCGCCGCTCTACACCGCCGGCACCAGCGCCCGCATCGAAGACCTGATCGAGCCGGACCGCTTTCCGGTCTTTTCGGCAGGACGCGGCGGCGAATACACCTATCATGGGCCGGGCCAGCGGGTTGCCTATGTCATGCTCGACCTGAAGCGTCGGCGCGAGGACGTGCGCGCCTTCGTTGCCGCGCTCGAACAATGGATCATCGGCACGCTCGCCGCCTTCAACGTGCGCGGCGAGCGCCGCGAGGACCGGGTCGGTGTCTGGGTGGTGCGGCCCGATCGCCCTGCGCTGCGGGACGGTGCGCCGGCCGAGGACAAGATCGCGGCGATCGGCATCCGGCTGCGGCGCTGGGTGAGCTTTCACGGCATCGCCATCAATGTCGAGCCGGACCTCGCCCATTTCGGCGGCATTGTTCCTTGCGGCGTGCAGGACCACGGCGTCACCAGCCTCGTCGATCTCGGCCTGCCCCTGACCATGGCCGATCTCGACCTGGCACTGAAATCCGCTTTCGAGGACGTGTTCGGTCCCGCGACGGCCTTGCCCGCCGAAGCTTCGCGCAAGGCCGGCTGACACTGTCGGCCTGGGAACTGCATAAGGTGTATTGAGATTCAGGTCAGGCCGAGTCGAAAGCTGTGGGTTCCGAGCGCCCCTTAGATCAGTTGGGCGGAAGCCCATAGCACGCCGCAGCCATGGATGGCGAACACCGCCAGCAAGGCGCCTGCGATGACGAACCGGTCGAGGGTGCCGATCGGCTCCAGTTCGTGACGCGGCTTCACCCCGCTGCCGACGGTGAGCAGGCTGAGGATCGAAAACACCGCACCGGCCGCCAGCAGGAAGCCCGAGGAAAAACCAGCCCGCCAGCCAAGCGCCAGAAAGGCCGAAAGCAGCGAGAAGGACGCCAGCGCCAGGACCACCGGCCCTGGGCAGATCTGGCGCAGCACCTGGCCGCCGTCGAATTTCCACACCGGCACCAGATTGGCGATGTTGAACAGGGCAGCACAACCTGCGAGGGCGGCCAGCAGCGCGGCGGCAACCTTGTGACCCTCGTTCCCGGCAAGCACGCTGGCGGCGATGACGATCGGCACCAGGAAGGCGGAGAACCCCGCCCCCATCAACGCCACGAAGGCCACTTCGAAACGGCTGTTGTAGGGTCGTCCGCCAATGGCGATGCCGCCAAGCAGCGGGATGAAGATCATCCGCGCCCTGCGATGGCCCGTCAGCCGGAACGCCGCCATGTGGCCGAGTTCGTGCAATGCCACCACCGACGTCAGGATCGCGGCCAGCGCCAGCCCGCCGAGGTGGAGGCCGAAGAACGGCCACAGGATCAATGCCGACAGCACGGCAAAGCCGACTTGGCTCACAGGATGCTCGAACCATCCGCCCTTGCGGTACTGCCCGGTCCTTGCCCAGCGCTGCAGCTTGGAAAGCTCGCGGCGCATGGCGAAGTAGCGGAACACCAGGAAGGCGACGCCGCGATACCGGTCGGTCCGGCTGAGCGTCACGCGTGTGCCGCTGCCCTCCGAAACCAGCTCGGCGGTCTCGCCATAATCCTTCCAGAACGAGCCATCGAGCGCGGTATCCTCGATCACCCGCATCGAGAAGCGGCTGCCCTCGACGACATCTTCAAACCGCGCCCTGCGCTCTATCGGCTTGCCGTCGCGGCCTTCCCACGACAGCATGATGCGAGCCACGCCCTCTTCGTCCAGCGGCTGCGCCGACAGGATCTCGCCGGACCAGCCGGCATCGCTGCCAAGCGGCCACAGCGCCTGCCACAGGCGCTGCCGGTCCAGTGCCACGATGCGGCTGGACCGGACCGTGCGCAAACCAAGCGGCACGGTCATCAAGAGAAAGATCAGTCCGAGATTGCTGGCCACGAGAATGGCCGTGACGATGGGCGACACCTGGACGCTGCTCCCTGCCTGGAGGACGCACCCTAACGTCGCGGCGGCAAGAAAAGCTTAACGGCGGAGCGGCTTAGGGCCATCGGGAAACAGCGATGGCAGACGCCGCCATCTCACATGGCTCCGATCCAGATCGCCATGGAAACAAGAAACGCACTCATGCAAACCAGCGAGATGACATCCTGAACCAGATCGGTCATAACTCTCTCCTGTTGTCGATATGTTTCCAATTTGTTCTAATTTTGTTCCAATGTCAATCGCTAGGGGATAGAGCGATAGGCGGGGAATTTTGCACGGTTAGCGAAAGGTTAATCGTTCGCCACGAGACGATGCTGAAAGCGCGGCGGCGTAGGCTTCCAGTCCTGGAGATCAGGATTAGCGCGCGCTTGTATTAAAGCGTGGCCGAAGCAATAATTCTTGGGCTGGGGCACTGCCGGGCGATGGATATGGGGAAGTACGGAGGCGCGAATCAAGGTGACCGTTGGCGAAAGCGCATGCGACAAGGCCGCCGGCGACGCCTCTCTCGCAACCTTGTAATCTGGTTGTTCATCCTGGCGACGAGCGCGATATCGTCCACTCTGATCGCAATGAACGCTCACTGGCGATTCTAAGCTACCCCCGCGCGGTACATTCCAGGCGAGAACCGTTCCTTACAGCGGCACCACCTTGCCGTCGGCCAGCGTGACACGCCGGTCCATGCGCGATGCCAGTTCATGATTGTGGGTAGCGATCAGCGCGGCGAGCCCCGATTGCCGCACCAGCGCCTCCAGCGCCTCGAAGACGTAGGAGGCGGTCACCGGGTCGAGGTTGCCGGTCGGCTCGTCGGCGAGCAGCACCAAGGGCGCATTGGCGACCGCGCGTGCGATGGCGACGCGCTGCTGCTCGCCGCCGGACAGCTCGGATGGCCGGTGCGACGCGCGCTTGCCGATCTGCATGTAGTCGAGCAGTTGCGCCGCGCGCTCGCCTGCTTCCTTGCGCGGCAGGCCCTTGATGAGCTGCGGCATCATGATGTTTTCCAGCGCGGAAAACTCCGGCAACAGATGATGGAACTGGTAGACGAAGCCGACATCGTTGCGGCGGATCGAGGTGCGCTCGTCATCGGACAGCCGGCCACAGGCGCGTCCGGACAGGATCACGTCTCCGGCGTCAGGACGCTCCAGCAGCCCCGCCGTGTGCAGCAGCGTCGACTTGCCGGAGCCCGAAGGGGCCACCAGCGCCACCATCTCACCGCGCCGCAGCGAGAAGTCGGCGCCGTTCAGGATGGTGAGCTTGCGCGGCCCCTGGACGTAGTGCCGCTCGACACTCTTCAGCTCGATAATGACCTCGGCCACTACTCGTACCTCAAGGCTTCGACCGGATCGAGGCGGGCCGCCCGCCATGCCGGAAACACCGTTGCCAGGAAGGACAGCGCCAGCGCCATGATGATGACATAGGTCGTCTCGCGTGGGTCCATCTTGGCCGGCAACTGGCTGAGGAAATAGAGTTCCGGATTGAACAGCACCTTGCCTGTCATCCACGAGAAGAACTGGCGGATCGATTCGATGTTGGTGCAGATCAAGACGCCGAGCAGCACGCCGGCGAGTGTGCCCGTCACGCCGATCGCCGCTCCCGTCATCAGGAAGATGCGCAGGATGGCGCCGCGCGAGGCGCCCATGGTGCGCAGGATGGCGATGTCATGCCCCTTGTCCTTCACCAGCATGATCAGCCCGGAAATGATGTTGAGCGCCGCCACCAGCACGATCAGCGTCAGGATCATGAACATCACGTTGCGCTCGACCTGCAAGGCGGAAAAGAAGGTCTCGTTGCGCTGGCGCCAGTCGACCAGGTCGATGGGGCGTTGTGCCGCCTCCTCCACCTTCGGCTTCAGCGCGTCGACATCATCGGGATTGTCGACATAGATCTCGATGGTCTGCGCCCGGCCGTCCATGTTGAAATAGAGCTGCGCCTCGGAGAACGGCATGTAGACGATGGAGCTGTCATACTCCGACATGCCGACTTCGAAGATCGCCGCGATCTTGTAACCCTTCATGCGCGGCGTGGTCCCGAGCGGCGTCACATCGCCGTCCGGCGAGATCAAGGTGATGGTATCGCCGAGCGTCAGGCCAAGATTCTCGGCCATCCGCTTGCCGATGGCGACACCGTCGCCCGTATCGAAGCCGTCGAGCGAGCCTTGTTTGATGTTGCTGGCAACGATGGCGATCTTGCCGAGGTCTTCACCCCGGATGCCGCGAACCAGCGCGCCGCTGCCGCCGCCGACATTGCCTTGCGCCAGCACCTGGCCATCGATCAGCGGAATGGCGTATTTGACCCCGGCCACACCGTTGATGCGGCTGGCGACCTGGGCATAGTCCTCAAGCGGCGAATCGAGCGGCTGCACGATCAGATGGCCATTGACGCCGAGAATGCGCGTCAAAAGCTCGGCGCGGAACCCGTTCATCACGGCCATCACCACGATCAGCGTGGCAACGCCCAGCATGATGCCGAGGAAGGAGATCGAGGCGATCACCGAGATCACCGTCTCCTTGCGCCGCGAACGCAAATAGCGCCACGCAACCGTGCGTTCGAAGATGGAAAAAGGGCCGGCGCCGGCCGATCTCGCTGCCGCCGCCTCGCTCATGCGGCGACACCGAAGCGTTTTTTCGCGTCGGCGATCGGCAGCGTCACGCGCTCGCCGCTCTTGCGATTCTTGATCTCGATCTCGCCGGCGGCCACGCCGCGCGGCCCGACGATCACTTGCCAGGGCAGGCCGATCAGGTCGGCGGTGGCGAATTTGCCGCCCGGCCGCTGGTCGGTATCGTCGTAAAGCACATCCTTGCCGGCCGCGGTGAAGGCGGCATTGAGTTCGTCGCAGACGCGATCGCAGTCGGCGTCGCCCGCCTTCATGTTGATCAGGCCGATATCGAACGGCGCCACCGCTTCGGGCCAGATGATGCCATTCTCGTCGTGGCTGGCCTCGATGATCGCCGCGACCAGCCGCGACGGGCCGATGCCGTAGGAGCCGCCCGAGGCGAAATGATCCTTGCCGTCGGGCCCGGTCACCTTGGCGCCCATCGGCTTGGAGTATTTCTCGCCGAAGTGGAAGATATGGCCGACCTCGATGCCGCGCGCCGAGACCCGGTCGCCTGTCGGAACCTTCTCCCAGGCCGCCTCGTCATGCATCTCGTCGGTCGCGGCGTAAGGCGTCGTCCACGTCTTGACGATATCGGCAATTTCGCCGTCATTGGCGAAGTCGGTGTTCGCGCCGGGCACGGCAAGCGACAGATAATCGCGATGGCAGAAGACCTGGCTCTCGCCTGTGTCGGCCAGGATGATGAATTCGTGGCTGAGATCGCCGCCGATCGGCCCGGTGTCGGCCCGCATCGGGATTGCCTGCAGGCCCATGCGGGTGAAGGTCCGGAGATAGGAGACGAACATCCTGTTATAGGCGGCTCGCGCGCCCTCGAAGTCGAGATCGAAGGAATAGGCGTCCTTCATCAGGAATTCGCGCGAACGCATCACGCCGAAGCGCGGCCGCACCTCGTCACGGAACTTCCACTGGATATGGTAGAGGTTGAGCGGCAGGTCCTTGTAGGACTTGACGTAAGCGCGAAAAATCTCGGTGACCATCTCCTCGTTGGTCGGTCCGTAGAGCATGTCGCGGTCCTGGCGGTCCTTGATGCGCAGCATCTCCTTGCCATAGTCGTTGTAGCGCCCGCTCTCGCGCCACAGATCGGCCGACTGGATGGTCGGCATGAGAATCTCCAGCGCGCCGGCGCGGTTCTGCTCCTCGCGGATAATCTTGCAGACCTTGTCCAGCACCCGCTTGCCCAGCGGCAGCCAGGAAAAACTGCCCTGCCCCTGCTGGCGGATCATGCCGGCGCGTAGCATCAACCGATGCGAGACGATTTCGGCCTCGCGCGGATTTTCTTTGAGGATAGGCAGGAAATAGCGCGACAAACGCATGGACTGGTCCGTGAATGAGAATGGCCACGCCAGAATCGGCGCGGCGCAGGCTTGCTTGCCCCGGCTTCATAGCGATTTCATGACGGAATGGAAACCCGGCCATCCCTATACATCACCCCCTTCCGGCCCGGAATCCCTCGCTTCCGGATCAGTCGGCGCCGACAATGGAACGCGCCGAACGTCTTCGGGTCGAGCCGCCAATTCTTTGCGCGCGTCAATTGCGAACATGCCGCAAAGGCTCTGTCGAACTCGCCTGTTCGTTTCAAAAGCAAAGCCTGCCGCACTATTGTGCAGTGCAACACGAGAATGCCCGTTTCAAGGCAAAATTCTTCGTGACATTTTCATTTCCGTTGGGCTAATGTGCCCCGATAACCGAGAGGGCGGAGAAAAATCTGCCCTCCTACGCGGTCAAAGTCTTGGGAGGATGCGATCTAGGCGCGGTTACTCGCTGCCGCCGGATAACGGAAACAGATCGGACGCGTTTAATTGCAAGGCCTCGTGCCTTGCATTTTTTTTGTGCAATCATCTGGTTAGCGCCGCAAGTTGCAAGGTTGCGTGACCTTACGTCACCAGACGTTCGGCGGCGAAAACGCGGCAGCATCCCAATCAGCATCCGATGCTCGATGTGGTCGAAAGGACTTGCCGGCTCTCTACTTCGCTGGGGTCTGGCCGAAATCCGGCACGATGTGCGGGATGTCGTTGAGGCTGTATCCCAGCCCGTGCGTCAGACCGTAGAAAATGCCCATCAGGATCGCCGTCGCGATGGTGGTGCGGATCACGGCACGCAACATATGCGGCCCGCGCGGCGCGCTCGGAACCGTGCCCAGCGTCACGTCGTGATCATCGTCCTGCGTCTTGACGCTGAACGGCAGAACGGCAAACAGCACCACCCACCAGGTCGCGAAAAACAGGGCGGTGAACGAGACCCAGCTCATGATTGCTCCAGTTCGATTAGCGTACCGAAGAAATCCTTCGGATGCAGGAACAACACCGGCTTGCCATGCGCACCGATCTTGGGATTGCCGTCGCCAAGCACGCGGGCGCCGGCGGCCTTGAGCTGGTCGCGCGCCGCCAGGATGTCGTCGACCTCGTAGCAGAGATGATGCATGCCGCCTGACGGGTTCTTTGCCAGGAATGCCGCGATCGGCGAGCCCTCGCCAAGCGGCTCCAGCAATTCGATCTTGGTGTTGCCGACATTGACGAACACCACGGTGACACCATGCTCCGACAAAGCCTGCGGCTCGGTCAGTTCGGCGCCGAGCGTGTTGCGGTAAGCTGCAATGGCGGCAGCCAGATCCGGCACCGCAAGCGCGACATGGTTCAGCCGTCCGAGCATGTCCGAGCTTCTTTCTCCCAGATCCAATGACTGGCGTCATACGTTAAATCAGCCGCGATCAACAGCCATTCGGGAAGCGCGCACTGTCGCACCTGTTCCAACCGATATCGGCGAAGTACAAACGGCAATGTCTTGAATCAGCTCTGCCCGCCCCCGTGTTTTTACCTTCGATCTCGGGTCGTTCAAAGTTGCCGCCTTGCTCGATGCCGTCGACATCAGAGACGAGCTTGCATCGGCCTTCGCGGCCGGACAGCCGCCGGCGGCGGTGCTCGAACTCGCGGCCTCGAACTTCATCGACCAGGATCGCTACGAGCATTGCTTCATCCCGACGCTGATCGACACCGGTTCCGAAAAGATCCTGTTCGACACTGGCTGCGGAGATGACGGCGGTTCACTCCCGGACTGCCTGCAAACCCTTGGGCTCGGCCCCGATGACATCGACGTGGTGGTCATCACGCACGGGCACCCGGACCACATTGGCGGGCTGGTCAGGAATGGCCAACCTGTCTTCAGCCGAGCGCGATACGTATTCGGCGCGGCCGAGTTCGCCTTTTGGACCGAAGGAAATGCGGTGCGCTCGGCAAGGTTGGCCAATCGTGATCTGTTCAGGCGGATTTGCACCGGCCTGGCCGACCACGCGACATTCATCGCGCCTGGAGACGAAGTGGTGCCGGGCATCACTGCCATCGACGCGGCCGGTCACTCTCCCGGGCTCTTGGCATTCCTGGTCGAAAGCAGCGGACAGCAATTGCTGATCTGGTCGGACGCTTTCCTGCACTATGTCGTGTCCATCCAGCGTCCGGAGTGGCATGCGGATTTCGACGACGACAAGGAAAAGGCGGTCGAAACCCGCAAGCGGCTGCTGAGCATGGCTGCGGAGCGGCGCCTGCTCGTCGCCGGCCATCACATGCCGTTTCCGGGCCTGGGCCATGTCGGGCAGACAGGCGGGTCCTTTCGCTGGATTCCGGCAGCTATCAGCTGAACGTCTGACCAGCCGCCGCCTTCAGCGGGTGACGAAAACCGTCACCAGCGGTTTCTTGCCCCAGGCTTCGTTGGCCGCGCCGCGCACCGCGCGCCGCACCGCCTCCTGCACGAGGTCGAGGTCCTTGCGGCGCTGACGGGGGATCGAATCGACCGCGCCTACGGCCGCGTCGATCATCAGGTCCTCGAGCGTCTCGCCACGGGCATCGGCCTCGGCGACGCCGATTGCGACCAGGTCGGGATCGCCGGCCAGCTCGTACTTCTCGTCGAGCACGACATTGACCGCGACATGACCGGCAAAGGACAGCTTGCGCCGGTCGCGAATACCCATCGCCTGATCGGTGCCGATCAGATTGCCGTCCTTGTAGACGCGGCCGAACGGCACCTGGTCGATGATGGTGGCGGGTCCTGGCGCGAGCCGCAGCATGTCGCCGTCGCGCACCTGCGCCACCTGGCCGATGCCAGAGGTCGACATCAGCGAGCCCTGCGCCACCAGATGCGCGGCCTCGCCATGCACGGGAACGCCGATCTGCGGGCGCACCCATTCGTACATCTTGCGCAGTTCGCTGCGCCGCGGGTGGCCGGAGACGTGTACCAGTGCGTCGCCGTCCTCGATGGTCTTGATGCCGAGATCGATCAGGCGGTTCTTGATTTCGAGGATCGCCTTCTCGTTGCCGGGAATGGTGCGCGAGGAAAACACCACCGTGTCGCCCGCCGTCAGCGACACCGATTTCATCTCGTCGCGCGACAGTTTCGCCAGCGCCGCCAGCGGCTCGCCCTGGCTGCCGGTGCAGATGATGACCAGGTTCTCGCGCGGGATGAAGCCGAAATCCTCCTCGGCGATGAACTCCGGCAGCCCGTCCATATAGCCAAGCTCGTCAGCCACATCGATGACGCGCTTCAGCGAGCGGCCGAGCACCAGGCACTGGCGGCCGGCATCGCGCGCAGCCCTGGCAATCGAGACGATGCGCCCGACATTGGAGGAGAAGGTGGTGACGGCCACGCGGCCCTTGGCGGCCTGGATGACGCCTTTCAGGCCCTCGCCCACGGCCACTTCCGAAGGCGACTCGCCTTCACGCAGCGCATTGGTCGAATCGCAGATCAGCGCCAGCACGCCCTTGTCGCCATAGGCGCGGAACCGCGCCTCGTCGGTCTTGGGTCCGATCGTCGGTTCCGGATCGATCTTCCAGTCGCCGGTATGGATGACGGTGCCGGCAGGCGACGTGATCGCCAGCGACATGGGTTCGGGAATCGAGTGCGCCACCGGAATGGCTTCGATCTCGAAGGGACCGACGGTGAACTTTTCGCCCGCGCGGTAGATCGTCAGCGGGATTTTCGGCGCGCCCTGCTCGCCCTGCCACTTGGCTTCCAGCAGGCCGGCGCTGAACGGCGTCATCCAGACCGGCGCCTTCAGCCTCGGCCAGGTGTCGAGCAGCGCGCCGTAATGGTCCTCATGCGCGTGGGTGATGATGATGCCGCGCAGATTGGCGAGGTTCTCCTCGATGAAGCGCGTGTCGGGCAGAATCAGGTCGACGCCCGGATGCGCGGCGTCGGGAAAGGTGACGCCGACATCGATGACGATCCACTCGCGCGCGCTCGGCGGGCCGTAGCCGTAGAGGGCGAAGTTCATGCCGATCTCGCCGACACCGCCGAGCGGCACGAAGACGAGTTCGGCGTTGTCCGCTTTCGCCATGATTTTTCCCTTCCTGGCCCTCAGGCCAAGCCGTTAAAGCAATTCCGGCAAAGGTGTCTAACGGTTTTCAGTCCCGAATTGCCCAAAAAACAAAACTAAACCCGCGCGGACGCGACCGCACCGAAATGAACATCGCCGGCGGCGACCGTCAGAACAGCCCCGTCATCGTCGCGGATCACGAAACGGCAGTCCTCGTCAATGGTCTCGAACACGCCACGCACCACATTACCGTCAATTCTGACAGCAACCTCGCCGCCAAGGCCCGCGGCGCGGGCCAGCCAACGCTTTCTGATCGCGGCAAGGCCTCGTCCTTCGTCCCAAAGGCGGGCATTCTCGCTCCAGGCATCCGACAGTGCCAGAAACAGCGTTTCCGCATCGCAGGCAGCGCCCAATGCATGAAGCGATGTCGCGGGATAGGGCAAGTCCTGCGGGTGCGCCACCACATTGACGCCGATGCCGACCGCCACCGCGAAGCGGCCGCCGTCGAGCATCGCCGACTCCAGCAGGATGCCGGCCAGCTTGGCTCCGGACGCCAGCACATCGTTCGGCCATTTCAGCTCGAAGCGGTTCTGTCCCTGGCTCGCACCGTCTAGGCCTACCGAAATGCGGCCCTTCGGGACCGCCGCGTCGAGCGCGTCGGCCAGTGCCAGCCCGGCGACGAAACCGAGCGTCGCGGCAAGGCGCAGTTCACCGCCGGTGATGACGAGCAGCGTCGCCGCCAGATTGCCTTCCGGCGTTGCCCAGGCACGGCCACGCCGGCCGCGCCCGCTTTCCTGTTTCTTGGAAACGACCCAGAGCTTGCCCGGGTCGCCGGCGCGGGCATGGTCCAGCGCCAGCGCGTTGGTGGAGCCGACACTGTCATGCGCCTCGAGCCGGAACCCTTCCGACGCCGAGGTTGGAGCCAGCCGAAATGCCATCCCGTCAGAAAAATGTCTTGGCGGCGGCTTCGGCATAGGTGCCGATCGGCCCGCCGATCAGCACATAGAACAGCACGAAGGCGCCACTGACGCCGAGCACGACACGCAATTCGCTGGCCATCGGCACGAAGCCGCCGACCGGCTCGTCGAACCACATGATCTTGATGATGCGCAGATAATAGTAGGCGCCCACCACCGAGGCCAGCACGCCGATGATCGCCAGCGCATAGAGATTGGCGTTGATGGCGGCGAGGAAGACGTACCATTTTCCCCAGAAGCCGGCGAGCGGCGGGATGCCGGCCAGCGAGAACATCAGGATGGTCAGGATCGTCGCCATGACCGGGTTGGTCGACGACAGGCCGGCGAGATCGCTGATCTGTTCGACATTGCCTTCCTTGCGCCTCATGGCGAGGATGAAGGCAAAGGTGCCGAGCGTCATCACCAGGTAGATCAGCATATAGATGGCGACGCCGCGCACGCCGGCCTGGCTGTTGGCGGCAAGGCCGACCAGCGCGTAGCCCATATGGCCGATCGAGGAATAGGCCATCAGCCGCTTGATGTTGGTCTGGCCAATGGCGGCGAAGGCGCCAAGCGCCATCGAGGCGATCGAGATAAAGACGATGATCTGCTGCCAGTCGGAAGCGATCGGCTTGAACGCGCCCATGGTGACGCGCACGATCAGCGCCATCGCCGCCATCTTGGGCGCCGCCGCCAGGAAGGCCGTCACCGGGGTCGGGGCGCCCTCATAGACGTCCGGCGTCCACATGTGGAACGGCACCGCCGATATCTTGAAGGCAAGTCCGGCCAGCACGAAGACGAGGCCGAAGACGAGGCCAAGCTGGCGTTCTCCGCTGCCCAGCGCGGTCGCGATCTCCTGGAAGCCGGTGTTGCCGGTGTAACCGTAGACCAGGCTGATGCCGTAGAGCAGCATGCCCGATGACAGCGCGCCGAGGACGAAATATTTCAGGCCGGCTTCGGTCGAACGCAGATTGTCGCGGTTGATCGCCGCCAGCACATAGATCGCCAGCGACTGCAGTTCGAGGCCGAGATAGAGCCCGATCATGCCGTTGGCCGAGATCATCAGCATCATGCCGAGCGTGCAAAGCAGGATCAGCACCGGATATTCGAACTTGTCGAAACGCTCCGCCTTGGCAAAGCGCATCGACATGATGAGCGTCACCGCCGAGCCGACCAGGGCCAGCACCTTCATGAAGCGGGCGAAGGAGTCCTGGATGAAGGCGTGGCCATAGGCGCTGCCCTGCCCTGCGTGGAAGATCAGCCAGGCGCCCGCGATCACCAGCACGGCCACGGCAAGGCCGGTCACCGTACTTGCGGTTTTGGAACGCGAATAGGCCCCGACCATCAGCAGCGCGAGCGCGCCGATGGCAAGGATCAGCTCGGGCGTCGAGAGCGACAGGCTGGAGAGAAGGTCCGGCGTCATGGTTCGCAAAACCCCTGGGTCAGTTCGCCGCCGCGGTCTGCGCGGCGCCGATGGATGCGGTGACATTGGTGACGAGCGACTTGACCGACTGGGCCGTCGCGTCGAAGACGGGTGCGGGATAGACGCCGAAGAAGATGACCAGCACGACCAGCGGATAGATGATCGCCTTCTCGCGGGTCGACAGGTCGAGCAGCCCCTTCAGGCTGTCCTTGGTCAGCGCGCCGAAAATCACCCGGCGATAGAGCCAGAGCGCATAGGCGGCCGACAGGATGACGCCGGTGGCGGCGAAGAACGCCACCCAGGTGTTGACGCGGAACACGCCGAGCATGGTCAGGAACTCGCCGACGAAGCCTGACGTGCCCGGCAAGCCGACATTGGCCATGGTGAAGACCATGAACACGGTGGCGTATTTCGGCATGTTGTTGACGAGGCCGCCATAGGCGGCGATCTCACGCGTGTGCATGCGGTCATAGATGACGCCGACGCAGAGGAACAGCGCGCCCGAGACCAGGCCGTGGCTGAGCATCTGGAAGATCGCGCCCTGCACGCCTTCCTGGTTCATGGCGAAGATGCCCATGGTGACGAAGCCCATATGGGCGACCGACGAATAGGCGATCAGCTTCTTCATGTCCTCCTGCATCAGCGCCACCAGCGAGGTGTAGATGATGGCGACGACCGACAGCGTGAACACCAGCGGCGCGAACATTTCGGACGCCAGCGGGAACATCGGCAAGGAGAAGCGCAGGAAGCCGTACCCGCCCATTTTCAAGAGAATGGCCGCCAGGATGACCGAACCGGCCGTCGGCGCCTCGACGTGTGCGTCGGGCAGCCAGGTGTGCACCGGCCACATCGGCATCTTCACCGCGAAGGAGGCGAAGAAGGCGAGCCATAGCCAGGTCTGCATGTTGGCCGGGAAGCTGTGCGTCAGGAGCGTCGGAATGTCGGTCGTGCCGGACTGGTAGAACATCGCCATGATGGCGAGCAGCATCAGCACCGAGCCGGCCAGCGTATAGAGGAAGAACTTGAACGAGGCGTAGACGCGCCGCTTGCCGCCCCACACACCGATGATGATGAACATCGGGATCAGGCCGGCCTCGAAGAAGACGTAGAACAGCACGATGTCCAGCGCGCAGAACACGCCGATCATCAGCGTTTCCAGCAGCAGGAAGGCAATCATGTACGCCTTGACGCGCTTCTCGATCGCTTCCCACGACGCCAGGATGCAAAGCGGCATCAGGAAGGTCGTCAGGATGACGAACAGCATGGAAATGCCGTCGACGCCCATATGGTAGGAAATGCCGGAGTCGAGCCAGGCCACCTTCTCAACGAACTGGAAGCCGGCCTGCGAATTGTCGAAGCCGGTCCAGATAAACAGCGAGATGATGAACGTGAATGTCGTGGTCAACAGCGCGATGGCGCGGATGTTGCGGCGTGCGTTTTCACTGTCATCATTGATGAACAGGATCAGCAGCACACCAACCAACGGCAGGAAGGTGACCAGCGAGAGGATTGGCCAGGCGGTCATCAGAGCATCATCCAGGTGACGAGTGCGGCAACGCCGATCAGCATGGCGAAGGCATAGTGGTAGAGGTAGCCGGTCTGCAGCTTGACGACGCGGTTGGTGACATCGACGACGCGCGCCGAAACGCCGTCAGGCCCCAGGCCATCGATGATGGTCCCGTCGCCGGTCTTCCACAGGAAGGAACCGAGGCGCTTGGCCGGCCGCACGAACAGGAAGTCGTAGAGTTCGTCGAAGTACCACTTGTTGAGCAGGAAGGCGTAGAGCCCGCGATGCCGCGCGGCGAGATCGACCGGCATTTCCGGCGAGCGGATGTAGAACTTCCAGGCCAATGCCAGGCCGATCAGCATGGCGATGAAGGGCGACAGCTCGACCCACAGCGGCAATTCGTGGATTTCGTGCAGGATATGGTTGTCCGCCAGGGTGAACAGTGACGCCTTCCAGAATTCGGCATAGCCCTCGCCGATGAAGGCGCCGTGGAAGATGATGCCTGCAAACAAAGCGCCGGCCGCCAGGATGAACAGCGGCACCAGCATCACCGGCGGCGATTCATGGACGTGATGCATCACATCGTGGCTCGCCCGCGGCTCGCCATGGAAGGTCATGAAGATCAGCCGCCAGGAATAGAAGGAGGTGAAGCCGGCGGCGATCACCAACAGCACGAAGGCCAGGCCCGCAGCCGAATTATGGCCGGCAAAGGCCGTCTCGATGATGGCGTCCTTGGAGAAGAAGCCGGCGGTGCCGATCACGGTCACGGGAATGCCGACGCCGGTCAGCGCCAGTGTGCCGATCACCATCATCCAGTAGGTGGTCGGGATCAGCTTCCTCAAGCCGCCCATCTTGCGCATGTCCTGCTCGTCGGAGACGGCATGGATGACCGAGCCCGAGCCAAGGAACAGCAGCGCCTTGAAGAAGGCATGCGTGAACAGGTGGAAGATGGCAGCGCCATAGGCGCCGACGCCGAGCGCCACGAACATGTAGCCGAGCTGCGAGCAGGTCGAATAGGCAATGACGCGCTTGATGTCGTTCTGGACGAGACCGACGGTCGCGGCGAAGAATGCGGTGAAGGCGCCGATGAAGGTCACCACCGTCAGCGCCGAATGCGACAGCTCGAACAGTGGCGACAGCCGCGCCAGCATGAACACGCCGGCCGTCACCATGGTGGCGGCATGGATGAGTGCCGACACCGGGGTCGGGCCCTCCATGGCGTCGGGCAGCCAGGTGTGCAGCGGCACCTGCGCCGACTTGCCCATGGCGCCCATGAACAAGAGCAGGCAGACGACGGTCATCGCCGCCTGCTTGTCGAGCGCATGGCCGAGGAAGGTGAGCACAGCGGCACCCTGTGGCGCGCCTTCAGCGGGAATGAACGTCGCCGCATTGGCGAAGATGGTGCCGAGATTGACCGAGCCGAACAGCACGAAGAGGCCGAAAATGCCGAGCGCGAAACCGAAATCGCCGACGCGGTTGACGACGAAGGCCTTTATTGCCGCAGCATTGGCCGATGGCTTCTTGTACCAGAAGCCGATCAGCAGGTAGGACGCGAGGCCCACCCCTTCCCAGCCGAAGAACATCTGCACGAGGTTGTCAGCCGTCACCAGCATCAGCATGGCGAAGGTGAACAGCGACAGATAGGCGAAGAAGCGCGGCCGGTTCGGATCGTGGTGCATGTAGCCGATCGAATAGATGTGAACCAGCGCCGACACGGTGTTGACCACCACCAGCATCACCACCGTCAGCGTGTCGATCCGCAGCGCCCAGGAGACGTCCAGCCCGCCGGACTGAATCCAGTGCAGCACCGGCACGGTGAACACCTCGCCATGGCCGAAACCGACGCTGAAGAAGGCGACCCATGACAGCACGGCCGCGATCACCAGGAAGCCGGAGGTGATGTATTCGGATGCCTTGGCACCGAGCGCGTTGCCGAACAGGCCGACGATCAGGAAGCCGAGCAGTGGAAGGAAGACGATCGCTTGATACATAGTCGCCCCGTCAACCCTTCATGGTGTTCACGTCTTCGACCGCGATCGAGCCACGGTTGCGGAAGAAGACGACGAGAATGGCAAGTCCGATGGCGGCTTCAGCCGCCGCGACCGTCAGCACGAACAGCGCGAACACCTGGCCGACCAGATCGCCGAGCGCCGCCGAGAAGGCGACGAAGTTGATGTTGACCGCGAGCAGGATCAATTCGACCGACATCAGGATGACGATGATGTTGCGGCGGTTGAGGAAGATGCCGAACACGCCGAGCGTGAACAGAACAGCCGATACGGTCAGATAATGTGCGATGCCGACGACCATCTCAGACTCCTTCGCCCGACTTGACCTTGCGGATTTCCATGCCGGTCGCCGCGGTGCGGCCGACCTGGGCGGCGATCGACTGCCGCTTGACCCCTTCCTTGTGCCGCAGCGTCAGGACGATGGCGCCGATCATGGCAACCAGCAGGATGAGGCCCGAAATCTGGAAGTAGTAGAGGTAGTCGGTATAGAGGATGTCGCCGAGCGCTGCCGTGTTCGAGCGCGCGGCGAGATCCGGGATGGGCTTTGCGACCGTCGCGGCGAGCTTCGGGGCGAATGTGTAGCCGCCCAGCACGACGATCAGCTCCGCCGCCAGGATCAGCCCGACCAGCGCACCGATCGGCGCGTATTGCAGGGCTCCCTCCTTCATCTCGGCGAAGTCGACGTCGAGCATCATGACGACGAACAGGAACAGCACCATGACCGCGCCGACATAGACGACGAGCAGGATCATCGCCAGGAACTCGGCGCCGGTCAGCATGAACAGGCCGGCGGCGTTGAAGAAGGTCAGGATCAGGAACAGCACCGAATGCACGGGGTTGCGCGACGAAATGACCATGAACGCCGATGCCACCGCGACAAAGGCGAAGAGGTAGAAAAAGGCCGCCTCTAGTCCACTCAGCATTGGGGATCCCCCGGGTTCCTGTCCAAACAGGACACTCGCCCTGTTCGTTGTCTCTGGCTTCGTCGTACCGAAGCCGCGTTGTCCTATCGCATGTTCCGATCGGGTTGAAATACCCGATCGAAAGAAACATGCGACACTTTTGTCTTCCGGAGGATGATCTTGTCCGAAAAGTCTGCAACTTTTCGGGATCATCCTCTAGACGAGGCCCTTCGCCCCGTCCATGCGTCAAATCTCAGCGATAGGGCGAGTCCAGCGAGATGTTGCGCGCCAGTTCGCGCTCCCACCGGTCGCCATTCGCCAGCAGCCTGTCCTTGTCGTAGTAGAGTTCCTCGCGCGTCTCAGTCGCGAACTCGAAATTCGGCCCCTCGACGATGGCGTCGACCGGGCAGGCTTCCTGACAGAAGCCGCAATAGATGCACTTCACCATGTCGATGTCGTAACGCACCGTGCGGCGCGTGCCGTCATTGCGGCGCGGGCCGGCTTCGATGGTGATGGCCTGCGCCGGGCAGATCGCCTCGCACAATTTACAGGCGATGCAGCGCTCCTCGCCATTGGGATAGCGGCGCAGCGCGTGCTCGCCCCGGAAGCGCGGGCTGACCGGCCCCTTCTCGTGCGGATAGTTGATCGTCTCCTTCGGCGCGAAGAACTGGCGCATCGACAGGAAGAAAGCGCTGACGAAATCCTGCAGCAGCAGCGATTTTGCGGCCTGGGACAAAGCGGACATCACGCAAACCCCGTGATCTTGAGGAAGGCCGCGGTGGCGACGACCATGAACAGCGAGATCGGCAGGAACACTTTCCAGCCCAGCCGCATCAGCTGGTCGTAGCGGTAGCGCGGCACGAAGGCCTTCACCATCGAAATGCCGAAGAACACGAAGCAGACCTTCAGCACGAACCAGATGACGCCGGGCACCCAGGTGAAGGGCGCGAAGTCGAAGGGCGGCAGCCAGCCGCCGAGGAACAGGATGGTGGCCAGCGCGCACATCAAGACGATCGCGACATACTCGCCGAGGAAGAACAGCAAGAACGGCGTCGACGAATATTCGACCATGTGGCCGGCGACCAGTTCCGATTCGGCTTCGACCAGATCGAAGGGTGGCCGGTTCGTCTCGGCCAGCGCCGAGACGAAGAAGATGATGAACATCGGGAACAGGGCCAGCCAGTTCCAGTCGAGGAACGTGTTGGGCAGGCCGAGCCGTGTGCCAATTCCGTCATGCTGCGACAGCACGATATCGCTGAGGTTGAGCGAGCCGGCGGTGAGCAGCACGGTGACGATGACGAAGCCGATCGAGACTTCATAGGATACCATCTGCGCGGCCGAACGCAGCGCGCCGAGGAACGGATATTTCGAGTTGGACGCCCAGCCGCCCATGATCACGCCATAAACCTCCAGCGAGGAGATGGCGAAGACATACAGGATGCCGACATTGACGTTGGCGATCGCCCAGCCTTGGCTGACCGGAATGACCGCCCAGGCCGAGATCGCCAGCACGGCCGAGACCAGCGGCGCCAGCAGGAAGACGCCCTTGTTGGCGCCGGACGGGATGACCGGTTCCTTGAAGACAAACTTCAACAGGTCGGCGAAGGCCTGCAGCGTGCCCCAGGGGCCGACGACGTTCGGGCCCCGGCGAAGCTGCACGGCCGCCCAGATCTTGCGGTCGGCGTAGAGGATATAGGCGACGAAGATCAGCAGCACGACGATCAGCACGACCGACTTCAGAAGGATCAGCAGCGCCGGCAGCACGTAGAAGGAGAAGAAGGTGTCCATGCTTATTCCGCCGCCTGCTTGAAGCCGCTCTTGGCCAGTGCCGAGCATTCCGCCATCACGGCCGATGCCCGCGCGATCGGGTTGGTCAGATAGAAATCCTTGACCGGCGAGGTGAAGGTGCCCTTGTTCAGCCGCCCGCCGAGCTTCGCCACGCTGGCGATATCCTCGGCGTTGCCGGCTGCGACCTGGTCGATGCGCGCCAGATGCGGGTATTCGCCATAGAGCTTGGCACGCAGTTGCGGCAGCGAGTCGAACGGCAGTTTCTTGCCCAGCACGTCGGACAGCGCCCGCAATATCGCCCAATCCTCGCGCGCATCGCCCGGTGCGAAGCCGGCGCGGTTTGTCTGCTGCACCCGCCCCTCGGTGTTGACGTACGTGCCCGACTTTTCAGTATAGGCCGCCCCCGGCAGGATGACGTTGGCGCGGTGCGCGCCGGCGTCGCCATGCGTGCCGACATAGACGACAAAGGCGCCGCCGGTCTTGCTCATGTCGATCTCGTCGGCACCGAGCAGGAACAGCACATCCGTCTCGCCCAGCATGCCGGCAACGTTCTTGCCGCCTTCGCCCGGCACGAAGCCGAGGTCGAGGCCGCCGACGCGTGCCGCCGCATTGTGCAGCACGGCAAAGCCGTTCCAGTCGGCGCGAGCAGCATTCACGGCAGCGGCGAGCCTGGCCGCCTGGCCGAGCACGGCCGCACCGTCGGCGCGCGCCAGCGCGCCCTGGCCGACGATGATCAGGGGATGCGTCGCCTTCTTCAGCGTCTGGAAGAACTTGCCGTTGCCGTCCGCCAGATCCTTGAGCGAGTCCGGCCCGGCGCCCAGTTGTTCGTAGTCATAGCGCGTGTCGCCGACATCGCCGATGACGCCGACCGGCAGATTGCCGAGGCGCCAGCGCTTGCGGATGCGGGCATTGAGCACAGAGGCCTCGAAGCGCGGATTGGCTCCGATGATCAGCACCGCGTCGGCCTGCTCGATGCCTTCGATGGTCGGGTTGAAGATATAGCTGGCGCGTCCGAGCGCCGGATCGAGCGCGGCGCCGTCCTGGCGGCAATCGGTGTTCTTCGAACCGAGCGAAGCCATCAGGAGCTTCAACGCAAAGATTTCCTCGACCGCCGCGAGATCGCCTGCGATCGCGCCGATCTTCTCAGGCGTCGTCTTCGACACCGCGTCCTTGATAGATGCGAACGCTTCGGCCCAGCTCGCCGGAACCAGCTTGCCGTCCTTGCGCACATAGGGGCGGTCGAGGCGCTGCGTGCGCAGGCCGTCCCAGATGAAGCGGGTCTTGTCGGAAATCCATTCCTCGTTCACGGCCTCGTTGACGCGCGGCAGGATGCGCATCACTTCCCGGCCACGGCTATCGACGCGGATCGCCGAGCCGACGGCGTCCATGACGTCGATGGATTCGGTCTTGGTCAGCTCCCACGGCCGCGCCTGGAAGGCGAAGGGCTTGGAGGTCAGCGCGCCGACCGGGCAGAGATCGATGACATTGCCCTGCAGCTCCGAGGTCATTGCCTGTTCGAGATAGGTGGTGATCTCGGCATCCTCGCCACGGCCGATCAGGCCGAGTTCGGAAATACCGGCAACCTCGGTGGTGAAGCGGACGCAGCGCGTGCAGTGGATGCAGCGGTTCATCACCGTCTTGACCAGCGGGCCGATATACTTGTCTTCGACCGCGCGCTTGTTCTCGTGATAGCGCGAGGAATCGACGCCGAAGGCCATCGCCTGGTCCTGCAGGTCGCACTCGCCGCCCTGGTCGCAGATCGGGCAATCCAGCGGGTGGTTGATCAGCAGGAATTCCATCACGCCTTCCCGGGCCTTCTTGACCATCGGCGTGTTGGTGAAGATTTCCGGCGGCTCGCCGTTGGGGCCGGGGCGCAGGTCGCGCACGCCCATGGCGCAGGAGGCCTGCGGCTTGGGCGGCCCACCCTTCACCTCGATCAGGCACATGCGGCAGTTGCCGGCGATCGACAGCCGCTCGTGGAAGCAGAAGCGCGGCACTTCCGCGCCCGCGTCTTCCGCCGCCTGCAGCAGCGTGTAGTGGTCGGGTACAGTGATTTCTTTCCCGTCGACCTTGAGCTTTGCCATTCGTCTCAAACCCCTGCGGATTTCCCGCAATCTCATTTCCCGGGCGCGGCAGGAGCAGCGCCCGACATTTCGTTTACTTCTTGGCGGCCAACGCCGCGGCCTGGGCAGTCCAGTCGTCACGGCCGATACGGCCGTTGAACGAGAGATAATCGTCGACCCAGGCGATCTCCTGCGGCGACCATGCGGCGATCTGGGCGTAGGTCCAGATACCCAGGCCGTTCAGCACCTTTTCCAGCTTCGGACCGACGCCCGATATCGCCTTGAGGTCGGACGGTTTCGCCGGCTTCTCCATGGCCTTGGGCTGCCTGAAATCTTCCGGCAGCAGCACATCGGAGGCCTCACCCGCTGCCGGAGCGGCATTCGCGGTCGGCACGATGACAGCGGCTTCCCTGGCTGCGATATCGGTGACCTCCTGGGCGAAGGACTGCGCCTCGGCAATCATGGTCTTCGCCGTCGCCCGCGCCCTGGCGGACGACGAATTCGCGCCCTCGAATTGCTCGACGCGTGCCTCGAAATCCTCGATCAACGGCTGCATGAGCCGATGTGACGCCTCGGCGGCTCCCGAAAGCGCTCCCATCCAGACGCCGAAGGCATGATTGGCGAGCCCCATGCCAAGCGCCGACATCGCCACCGCACCCGCGACAGGATGCGCGAAAAGGTTGACGGCGCTGGCCATCTCCTTCGGCATCATCCTGGTCAGGTCCTGGTTCATCTTGTCGATCTGTTCCAAATTGGGCATCAATGAGTAGGGTGTCGAATACGGCGCCATAGAGTTCTCCTGGTCGTTTCTTCGTCCGCCCCGCCCCGTTTTCTTCCCGAATTCAAAAGTTTCTTTTTATTCCGCCGCCACCATCACCGGTTCGGCCCGGTGCGCGTTGCGTGAAAACTCGTCGATGCGCCGCTCCACCTCGCCACGGAAATGCCGCATCAGGCCCTGGATCGGCCAGGCCGCGGCATCGCCCAGCGCACAGATCGTGTGGCCCTCGACCTGCTTGGTGACGTCGAGCAGCATGTCGATCTCGCGCTTCTGCGCCTCGCCGCGCACCAGCCGCTCCATCACCCGCCACATCCAGCCTGTGCCCTCGCGGCATGGCGTGCACTGGCCGCAGCTCTCGTGCTTGTAGAAGTAGGAAAGCCGCGCGATCGCCTTCACGACATCGGTCGACTTGTCCATGACGATGACGGCCGCGGTGCCGAGGCCGGATTTGAGGTCGCGCAGCGCGTCGAAATCCATCGGCGTGTCGATGATCTGCTCGGCCGGCACCAGCGGCACCGAGGCGCCGCCCGGAATGACCGCAAGCAGATTGTCCCAGCCGCCGCGGATGCCGCCACAATGCGTCTCGATCAGTTCGCGGAACGGGATCGACATCGCCTCTTCGACGGTGCACGGATTGTTGACGTGGCCGGAGACGCAGAACAGCTTGGTGCCGACATTGTTGGGCCGGCCGAAGGACGAGAACCACGCGGCCCCCCGGCGCAGGATGGTCGGCGCCACGGCAATCGATTCGACATTGTTGACCGTGGTCGGGCAGCCATAGAGGCCGACATTGGCCGGGAATGGCGGCTTCAGCCGGGGCTGGCCCTTCTTGCCTTCGAGGCTTTCCAGCAGCGCGGTTTCCTCGCCGCAGATATAGGCGCCGGCGCCGTGATGCATGTAGATTTCGAAATCGTAGCCCGACGTGTTGTTCTTGCCGATCAGCTTGGCCTCGTAGGCCTCTTCGATCGCCCGCTGCAGCGCCTCGCGCTCGCGGATGAATTCGCCGCGCACATAGATATAGGCGGCAATCGCGCCCATGGCGAAGCCGGCCAGAAACGCGCCCTCGACCAGCGTGTGCGGATCGTTGCGCAGGATGTCGCGGTCCTTGCAGGTGCCGGGCTCGGATTCGTCGGCGTTGATGACGAGATAGCTCGGCCGGCCGTCGCTCTGCTTGGGCATGAACGACCATTTGAGGCCCGTCGGGAAGCCGGCGCCACCACGGCCGCGCAGGCCCGACGCCTTCATCTCGTTGACGATCCACTCACGCCCCTTGGCGACGATGCCGGGCGTGTTGTCCCAGGCGCCGCGCGCCATGGCGCCGGCCAGCGACTTGTCGAAGAGGCCGTAGATGTTGGTGAAGATGCGGTCTTTGTCCTGAAGCATTTTTCGTCCCTCAGACCGGCTTCTTGCCGAAAACGCGGATGTATTCGGCAACGCCGCCCTTGGCGAGCGCCTTGGCTTGCGCAACCCAGTTGTCGCGGTCGATGCGGCCCTGGAAGGAGAGATAGCCGTCGACCCATTCGCGCTCGGCCTTCTTCCACGACGCGACTTGCGCGAAGGTGAAGATGCCGAGCGTATGCAGGATGCCCTCGATCTTCGGGCCGACTCCCGAGATCAGCTTGAGATCGTCGACCGCGGCCGGCCTGTCGATACCGGCCGGACGATTCTTGTCCTCGAGCGACGGTTTTGCCGGCTTCGCGGCTGGCACCTTGGCTTCCGGCGCCTTGAAGGCCGAAGCCGGTTCGACCTTGGCCGTCGGCCCATTGCGCTGCTTGGCAACCTTCTCGACTTCCGGCGCTGCCGTATTCGCGTTGGCGGCCGAATGCAGCGGCGCCGAAACGCTCGCCGCCTTTTCCGCCGCCGGCGCCACCTTGGCCTTTGATGGCGTCTTTAGCGCCGGGCTGGTCTCAGGCGCATCGGTTTTCGGCTTGCTGGCATTGGACGGCGCGACAGGAGCGCCAGCCGGTGCCGGCACCGGCGCCGCGATGATCGCGCCGGGCGCTGCCTTGGCGGCCTTGGCTGCTTCCCGGGCTTCACGGTCGCGGGTCGATTTGAGGATCGCCTTTTCGCTCTTGAGCGTCGTCAAACCGGAGGCCGGCTCCGAGCCGGTGCGGCCGTTCTGCGGTCCCGGCGCCACCGAGGCGCCCTTGCCGGCATCATAGAGATCGATGATTTCGGCCAACCGTTCAGGCGTCAGATCCTCGAACGTATCCTTGAACACCATGACCATCGGTGCGTTGACGCAGGCGCCGAGGCACTCGACCTCCTCCCACGACAAGGTGCCCTTGTCGTTGGTGTGGAACTGGTCGTGATGGATTTTCGAGCGGCACACATCCATCAGCGCTTCCGAACCGCGCAGCATGCACGGCGTGGTGCCGCAAACCTGGATATGCGCGCGGGTGCCGACGGGATTCAACTGGTACTGCGTGTAGAAGGTCGCGACCTCGAGCCCACGAATGCGCGGCATGCCGAGCATGTCCGAAATCGTCTCGATCGCCGCCTTGGTGACCCAGCCTTCCTGCTCCTGCGCTATCATCAGAAGCGGGATGATCGCCGATTGTTCGCGCCCCTTCGGATATTTCTTGATCCACTGCTTGGCCGCCGCCGCATTCGCCTTGTTGAAGGCGAAGGACGCTGGCTGGACGCTGGCTTCTGCGAGACGGCGGACTGACATTTAGCGATCGACCTCACCAAACACGATGTCGAGGGAGCCAAGAACGGCGGTGACGTCGGCCAGCATGTGGCCGCGGCACAGGAAGTCCATGGCTTGCAGATGCGCGAAACCCGGCGCGCGCAGCTTGCAGCGATACGGCTTGTTGGTGCCGTCGGAGACGAGATAGACGCCGAACTCGCCCTTCGGCGCCTCGACCGCCGCATACACCTCGCCGGCCGGCACGCGATAGCCCTCGGTGTAGAGCTTGAAGTGGTGGATCAGCGCTTCCATCGAACGCTTCATCGCCTGGCGCTTGGGCGGCACCACCTTGCCGTCGAGGTTCGACACCGGGCCGGTGCTTTCCTTGCCGAGCAGAAGATCGACGCACTGGCGCATGATCCGCGCCGACTGGCGCATTTCTTCCATGCGCACGAGATAACGGTCGAAGCAGTCGCCGTTCTTGCCGATCGGGATGTCGAAATCCATCTCCGAATAGCATTCATAGGGCTGCGACTTGCGCAGATCCCACGGCGAGCCCGAGCCGCGCACCATGACGCCCGAAAAGCCCCAGGCCCAGGCATCGGCCAGCGAAACGATGCCGATATCGACATTGCGCTGCTTGAAGATGCGGTTGCCGGTGAGCAGCTTGTCGAGATCGTCGAGCGATTTCAGGAACGGGTCGATCCATTTGCCGATGTCCTCGACCAGCTGCCGTGGCAGGTCCTGGTGGACGCCGCCGGGCCGGAAGTAGGCCGCATGCATGCGCGAACCGGAAGCGCGCTCATAGAACACCATCAGCTTTTCGCGCTCGACGAAGCCCCACAGCGGCGGCGTCAGCGCACCGACGTCCATCGCCTGCGTCGTCACATTGAGGATGTGCGACATGATGCGGCCGATCTCGCAATAGAGCACGCGGATCAGCTGGCCGCGCCTCGGCACCTCGATGCCGAGCAGGCGCTCGGCGGCAAGCGCGAAGGCGTGCTCCTGGTTCATCGGCGCGCAATAGTCGAGCCGGTCGAGATAAGGCACCGCCTGCAGATAGGTCTTGGCCTCGATCAGCTTCTCCGTGCCGCGATGCAGCAGGCCGATATGCGGATCGACGCGGTCGACGACTTCGCCGTCGAGTTCGAGGACCAATCTCAAAACACCATGCGCCGCAGGGTGTTGAGGTCCAAAGTTGATGTTGAAATTGCGGACGGAGGTTTCAGCCATTCTGGCGCCTCAATTCGTCTTGGCTTTTTCGTCCCCGGGCAGCACGTAGTCGGTGCCTTCCCAAGGGGAAAGAAAATCAAAATTGCGGAATTCCTGCTTGAGCTCGACCGGCTCGTAGATGACGCGCTTGGCTTCGTCGTCGTAGCGCACTTCGACGAAACCGGTCAGCGGGAAATCCTTGCGCAGCGGATGGCCTTCGAACCCGTAATCGGTCAGCAGGCGGCGCAGGTCCGGATGGCCCGAGAACAGCACGCCATAGAGATCGTAGGTCTCCCGCTCGAACCAGTCGGCGCCGGGATAGACGCCGGTGACCGACGGCACCATCGTCTCCTCGTCGGCCTGCACCTTGATGCGGATGCGGACATTCTGCTTCGGCGAAAGCAGGTGATAGACGACGTCGAAGCGCTTGGCCCGCGACGGATAGTCGGCGCCGCAGACATCGATGATCGAAATGAACTGGCAGCGCGCATCGTCGCGCAGGAAGGTCATTACCTCGATCAGGTTTTGCGGCTCGACGTGAACGGTAAGCTCGCCATAAGCGAGCACAGCGTCGCTGAAGCGGCCAGGCAGCTTCTCGCCGAGATAGGTCGACAGTTCGCTAAGGGATGCGGCCATGGATTTACCGTTCGATCGTGCCGGTGCGGCGGATCTTCTTCTGCAGGAGAAGAATGCCGTAGAGCAGGGCTTCGGCGCTCGGCGGGCAGCCGGGCACATAGATGTCGACCGGCACGACCCGGTCGCAGCCGCGCACCACCGAATAGGAATAGTGGTAATAGCCGCCGCCATTGGCGCAGGAGCCCATCGAGATGACGTAGCGCGGCTCCGGCATCTGGTCGTAGACCTTGCGCAGCGCCGGCGCCATCTTGTTGGTCAGCGTGCCGGCCACGATCATGATGTCGGACTGGCGCGGAGACGCGCGCGGCGCGACACCGAAGCGCTCCGAATCGTAACGCGGCATCGAGGTGTGGATCATCTCGACCGCGCAGCACGCCAAACCGAAGGTCATGAACATCAGCGAGCCGCTGCGCGCCCAGGTGATCAGCGCCTCGGTCGAGGTGACCAGAAAACCCTTGTCTGCAAGCTCATTGTTGATTTCGAGGAAGAAGGGATCGTCCTCCCCCACCGGCCTGCCGGTGTTGGGATCGATGATGCCCTTGGGCTTTGGCGCGACGAGGGTGCCTGAACTGTCGTTCAATCCCATTCCAGCGCTCCTTTTTTCCATTCATAGGCAAAGCCGATGGTCAGCACCGCCAAAAACACCATCATCGACCAGAAGCCGAGCATGCCGATCTTCGAGAAGGACACTGCCCAGGGAAACAGGAAGGCCACTTCGAGGTCGAAGATGATGAACAGGATCGACACCAGGTAGAAACGAATGTCGAACTTCATGCGGGCATCGTCGAACGAGTTGAAACCGCACTCGTAGGCGGACAGCTTTTCGGGATCGGGGTTGCGGTAGGCCACCAGGAACGGTGCGACCAGCAGCGCCAGGCCGACCACCAGCGCCACGCCGATGAACAGGACGATGGGCAGGTACGAACTGAGGAGTGCGTTCATGCAGCGGCTTTCCGTTGGCGCCAATCCACGTTGATTACAGCACCGGACCTTAATGCGGAAGCGTGACAGTTTAACCGCTGAACCGTTTTAAGGAGCCTATGCTGCAACGCGGCGAGGGTTAGCGCAGCACTTCCAGCGAAGCAAGTCAAACCTTGTTCAAAACAACGAGCTGGACGGCATTCCGGGAGAAACTGGTCTCATAGGCTCCTGTTTGATTTCCTTCTCTTTTTACTCCACTTTTCTCTCCTGACAGGGTTGCCGCCAAAACCCTGCTAGCATGGGCTGGAATCACCCATCACATCTTTGTCAAAGCACCCTCAGAGTGACGCCTGCATGAAGGAAAAGATCTCGCTAGCCGCCGCCCGGCGCATCGCGCTCGCCGCTCAGGGATTTCTCGATCCCCGCCCCGCCGGCATGCCCGACCGCCGCCATTTCGCCCGCGTTCTGTCCCGCACCGGCCTGTTGCAGATCGATTCCGTCAGTGCGGTGGTGCGTGCCCACTATATGCCGCTCTATTCGCGTCTGGGTCCCTATCCCGTCGCCTTGCTCGACAACGCCGCCGTGACGCGCAAGCGCACGGTGTTCGAATATTGGGCGCACGAGGCCTCATTCCTGCCGGTCGAGACGTACCCGCTGATGCGCTGGCGCATGCAGCGCGCCGAGCAAGGCGATGAAATGTATCTGGGGCTGGCCAAATGGGGCCGTGAGCACGCTGCCTATATAGAAGAGATCTACCGCCAGGTCGTCGATCGTGGCCCGATCGCCGCTTCGGCGCTGGAAGGCCAGAAAGGCTCCGGCGGCTGGTGGGGTTGGAGCCACGCCAAGCACGCCTTCGAATGGCTGTTCTGGGCCGGCCGCATCACCACGGCGCACCGGCGCGGTTTCGAGCGCTTCTATGACCTGCCCGAGCGGGTGCTGCCGCAAGCGATCCTCGACCTGCCGGTACCGGCGGCCGAGGATGCACATCGCGAATTGCTGCGCATTTCCGCCCGCGCCCACGGCATCGCCACATCAGGCGACCTGCGCGACTATTTCCGGCTCTCCCCCGCCGACATGAAAGGCCGGCTCGAGGAACTGGTCGAACTCGGCGAGTTGTTGCCGGTCCGTGTCGAGGGGTGGGACAAGCCAGCTTACCTTCATAGGGATGCGCGTTTGCCACGCAAGATCGAGGCCCGCGCCCTGCTGGCGCCGTTCGATCCCGTCGTCTTCGAGCGCTCGCGCTCGGAGCGGCTGTTCGATTTTCACTATCGCATCGAAATCTACACCCCGGCCGAGAAGCGCCAATACGGCTACTATGTCCTGCCCTTCCTGCTTGGCGACAGGATCGTGGCGCGCGTCGACCTCAAAGCCGACCGGCCGGCCAGTGTCCTGCGCGTCCATGCCGCCTATGCCGAGCCCGGCGCGCCGCCTGAAACCGCCGCTGAACTTTTCGAGGAATTGAAGCAGATGCAGGGCTGGCTTGGGCTTGAACGCATCGAAGTGACGCCTGCCGGCGACCTCGGCCCGGCGCTGTCCGACATCGCGGTGTCGTAAGCTCGCGTTGACACCGCTGCCCGCAAGAGCCTAAATCCGATCCAGACGGTCTCCTCTCGGCAAAGGGAGGAGCCAAGAGGGAATGCGGTGCGGGCCGAAAAGCCCAAATCCGCGGCTGTCCCCGCAACTGTAAGCGAAGAGCCAAGGCCGAAAGCCACTGGGATTGTCCCGGGAAGGCGGCTACCCAAGGCGATGACCCGCGAGCCAGGAGACCTGCCGTCTGGAATGCAAGAATCCGATCGCCCGGCGGGTTTTCCGGGCAAGGAGCCTGATTTGGATCGCGACAGCAGTTTCTCGGCTGAAACAACGGACATTTCGTCCGGCGGGGATGATTCCCTGGCCGGCATCACTGTCATCGTCTGCGCCTCCTGTCGCGACGAGACCGGTTCCGACGCCCATCCCCGGGCCGGCGAACTTCTGGCTGAAGATACCCGCCAAGCCGCCTCGGGCGAGCAAATTCGCATCCGCACGGTCGAATGCCTCGGCAATTGCAAGCGCAGGCTGAGCGCCGCGATCCTGCGCGACGGATGCTGGAGCTATGTGTTCGGCGACCTGACCACAACCAGCGGCGCCGATCTCGTCGCCGGCGCGAAACTCTTCGCCACCTCGACCGACGGCCTCATTCCCTGGCGCGGCCGGCCCGATAGCCTCAAGCGCGGCCTCGTTGCCCGCATCCCTCCTCTCGACATGCTGAAGGACTTGATATGACCGCTCCAAATTCGGCCGGCAATCTCTCCCGCGTTCCCTGCACCGTCGTTACCGGCTTCCTCGGCGCCGGCAAGACGACGCTGGTCCGCCATCTCCTGGAAAATGCCGGCGGCAAGCGGATTGCCATCATCGTCAACGAATTCGGCGATATCGGCATCGACGGCGAAATCCTCAAGGGCTGCGGTATCGACACCTGCCCCGAGGAAAACATCGTCGAACTGGCCAATGGCTGCATCTGCTGCACCGTCGCCGACGATTTCGTGCCAGCGCTCGACCAGATCCTGTCGCTGACGCCGAAGGTCGACCACATCCTGATCGAAACCTCCGGTCTCGCCCTCCCCAAACCTTTGGTCCAGGCGTTCCAGTGGCCGACGGTGAAAAGCCGCGTCACCGTCGATGGCGTCATCGCCGTGGTCGACGGTCCCGCACTTGCGGAAGGCCGCGTCGCCAACGACATGGAAGCCCTGCAGGCGCAACGCGCCGGGGATGAAAGCCTCGACCATGACGATCCGGTCGAAGAGGTGTTCGAGGACCAGATCGCCTGCGCCGACCTGATCATCCTGTCGAAGAGCGACCTGATGGACGCCGAGGGCTCGGCCCGCGCCAACGCCATCGTCAACGAACACTCCGCCCGCGCGGTGAAGATCGTGCCGACGTCGCATGGCAAGGTCGATCCCTCGGTGCTGCTCGGGCTTGGTCTTGCCGTCGAGGACGACATCGAGAACCGCAAGTCCCATCACGACGGCGCATTCGACCACGAGCATGACGACTTCGACACATTCATCGTCGACATTCCCTCGATCGCCAATCCCGACGATCTGGCAAAACGTGTCGCAGAGGCCGCCGAACAGGAAAACGTGCTGCGTGTAAAAGGCTTCGTCGAGGTCGGCGGCAAGCCGATGCGGCTCCTGCTGCAGGCCGTCGGCCCACGCGTCAATCATTACTATGACCGTGCCTGGAGCGCCGAGGACGACCGCCGCTCGCGCCTGGTCGTCATTGGTCTCAAGGGGCTGAACCGTCCGGCGATCGAACGTATCCTCGCCGGCTGATTTCAGACACGGACCGCGATGCACATCCTCACCACGACCTCCGCTTCGCTTGACGACCTCGCCGAGCCTGTCGATCTCAGGCAGACGCCGGCGGATATCGTGGCCTTGTCCTTCACCGACAGCGATCTCGCCGGACTGGCGGCGGCGTGGAAGGCGGACGCCGACCGCCTGCCCTCCATGCGGCTTGCGGCACTGCGCGACCTGCGCCATCCCATGTCCGTCGACCTCTGGATCGACAGCGTCGCCCGCCATGCCAAGGTCATCCTGGTGCGCATCCTCGGCGGCAACGACTGGTGGCGCTATGGCTGCGACCAGCTGGCGGTGATTGCCCGTGAGCGCGGCATCAAACTGGCGCTGCTTCCGGGTGAAAGCCATGACGAGGATCTCAGGCTGATCGAAGCCTCGACGCTGCCACGCGCCGAACTCGACGGCCTGCTTGGCTATTTCCGAGAGGGCGGCCCGGCCAATATGAGCGCGCTGGTTCGGAGGCTGGCAGGCCTGGCTGGACAGGATACGTCCGTCGCCAGTCCGGTCAGCGTGCCGAAGGCCGGTTACTATCAGTCTGGATTGGGGGTCGCGGAGGAGCCGGACCTTTCAGATGTCGGCGCTCCCATCGTCCCTATCCTCTTCTACCGCTCGATGCTGCTCGCGGCCGACGTTGCCCCGATCGATGCGCTGGCCGAGGCCTTGCGCTCCCAGGGACTGGCAGCGGTCCCGATCTTCGTTTCCAGCCTTAAGGATCCTGTGTCCCTGGCGTTCGTCGAAAATGCCATCGCATCGCTGAAACCTGCCGCCATCATCACCGCGACCGCCTTCGCTTCGGGCGCCGAACCCGGCGTCGAAACCCTGTTCGACCGCGCCGGCGTACCCGTCTTCCAGGTCATCGTCGCCACCACGCGCCGCGATGTCTGGGAAAACAACCAGCGCGGCCTGGCGCCGGCCGACCTTGCCATGCATGTCGTGCTGCCCGAACTCGACGGCCGCATCCTTGCAGGCGCCATTTCCTTCAAGGGCGAGAGCGATGTCGATCCGGCGCTTGGCCACCGTGCGCTGGCCAACCGGCCGGAACCGGATCGTGTGACGCAGGTGGCTAAGCGCGTTGCGGCCTTCATCCGCCTGCGGGAGACATCGCGCGCAGAGCGCAAACTGGCGATCCTGATTCCCGATTATCCCAGCGCTCCTGGCCGCACCGGATATGCGGTCGGGCTGGATGTGCCGTCCAGTGTGCTGGCGATGCTGCACGACTTGAGCGAACAGGGCTATGCCGTTGAGGGGATTCCGCAAACACCGCGCGCGTTGCTGGATCTGCTGGAGCACGGCAATGATCGATTGGGGCTCGACGACTATGGTGCCTTTTCTATTGAGCTTCCGACATCGGCAATTGCCGCGGTAGACGCCGCGTGGGGCAGAGCAGATCAGGAGACAGGTTTGCGCGAGGCGCCCCCCTCTGTCCTGCCGGACATCTCCCCCACACGGGGGGAGATTGTGCCCGCATCTCCGCTTTCGCCAATCTCGAAGGTTAAAGAACGGGCGCCGAAGTTGCCAATCTCCCCCCTCGTGGGGGAGATGTCCGGCAGGACAGAGGGGGGCGCTCAAGCGCCAGCCTCAGCAAACTTCCCCTTCCGTGCCGCAACCTTCGGCAACATCACCGTGGCACTCGCCCCTGATCGCGGCCGTTCCGCCGATCGCCGCGCCGATTACCACGACCCGACACTGCCTCCGCGCCACGCCTTGATCGCCTTCGGCCTCTGGCTGCGCAAATCGCTCGGCGTCCATGCCTTGATCCACGTCGGCGCCCACGGCACGCTGGAATGGCTGCCCGGCAAGACCGTCGCGCTTTCGCAAAACTGCTTCCCCGAGATCGTGACCGGGTCCCTGCCCGTCATCTATCCCTTCATCGTCTCCAATCCAGGCGAGGCGGCGCAGGCCAAACGGCGCATCGCCGCCGTCACCCTTGGCCATCTGCCGCCGCCGCTCGCCGGTGCAGGTCTCGACGAGCACCAGCACAAGCTCGAACGCCTGGTCGATGAATACGCCCAGGCCGATGGCCTTGACCGCCGCCGCCGCGACCGTCTCGCCAGGCTGATTGTCGAAACCGCGCAAAAGACCGGCCTTGCCTCCGAAGCCGGCGTCGCCAAAACCGATGCGCCCGACGAAGCGCTGCGCCGCATCGACGCCTGGCTCTGCGATCTCAAGGATTTCGCTATCAAGGACGGGCTGCATATCTACGGCCGCGCGCCCGAGGGCGAGCCGGATGCCATGCGCCGCCAAAGCGCGGCAGCCGAGAAGTCGGCGCTGTTCGCCGCGCTCGATGGCTGTCACGTCAAGGCCGGCCCGGCTGGCGCGCCCGCACGGGGCCGCTCCGACGTGCTGCCCACTGGCCGCAACCTGTTCACCTCGGACCCGCGCACTATGCCGACGCCGACCGCCTACGACCTGGGCAAGGCGGCGGCGGTAGAAGTGGTACGCGGCTACCTGCAGTCGCATGGCGACTGGCCTCGTTCCCTGGTCATCGACCTCTGGGGCTCGGCCTCGCTGCGCACCGGCGGCGAGGAGATCGCGCAGGGCCTGGCGCTGATGGGCTGCCGGCCGCAATGGGACACTGCCACCGGCCGCATCACCGGCATCGAGGTGCTGCCGCCGGCTATACTCGGCCGTCCGCGCGTCGACGTCACCTGGCGCATATCAGGCCTGTTCCGCGACATGTTCCCGACCCAGATCGCGTTGATCGATGCCGCCGCCAACGCCGTTGCCGCCCGCGACGAGGACGATTCGGAAAACCCGCTCGCCGCCAAGACCCGCGCCGATGGCAAGATCAGCCCGCGCATCTTCGGCACATCGCCCGGCACTTACGGCGCCGGCGTCGAGGATCTGTTGTCGAGAGGCGACTGGAGCGCGCGCGATGAGATCGGCCGCGCCTATCTCGACGCCACCTCGCATGCCTATGGCGGCGCCGGCGGCGAAGGCGTCTCGGCGCCTGGCGCCTTCGAGGGACGCATCGCCGAAGCCGATCTTATGGTTCACACCGGCGACGATCCCGGCCGCGATATTCTTGAAGGCTCAGCCGACGTCGCCTTCATCGGCGGCTTTTCGGCCGCCCTGGCCACACTCGGCAGGAACGCCGACGTCATCGTGCTCGACACCACCGATCCGCAAAAACCGAAACCGCGATCGGTCGGCGAGGCCGTGTCGCGTGTGGTGCGTGCCCGCGCCGTCAACGCACGCTTCATCTCAGGCCAGATGCGGCACGGCCCGCGTGGCGCCTCCGAATTCGCCGAAACGGTCGATCGGCTGGTCGGCTTCGCCGAGACCACCCATGCCATTTCAGGCGCGCTGATCGAGGCCGTGCACGATGCCTATCTCGGCGATCCGGACGTTCGCGCCTTCATCCTGCGCGAAAATCCCGCCGCCGCCAAAGTCATCGCCGAGCGCTTCCTGTCGGCGCGCCGCCGCGGCCTCTGGCATCCTTTGCGCAATTCCATCGACGACGATCTCGCCGCGCTGATTGCGGAAGCCAACGCGCCCGGGGTCGCGGCATGAACGCCTTCTCGCGCCGTGGCGCCTGCCCCGCTCTGTCCGCGCCGATGCAGACAGGCGACGGCCTGCTGGTGCGCCTGAACCCGGTCGCCGGAGGTCCATCCTCCGGAGGGTTGTCGCCGAAGCTCTTGATCGGGATCGCCGAATCCGCCTTGCGGCACGGCAACGGCATCATGGAAGTCACCGCGCGCGGCAGCCTGCAGATACGCGGCCTCACGGCGGACAGCACTGCGTTGCTGGCGGCGGAGGTGGATGCATTGGGAATCGCGGTGCGCACCGGGGTGCCGGTCGAGACCGGCCCGCTGGCAGGCATTGACCCGCAGGAGATCGCCGATCCCCGGCCGATGGCGGAAGAGATTCGCGTGGCCGTCGAGGAAGCCGGGTTGACGCAGCGGCTGGGACCGAAGGTTTCGGTGATCGTTGACGGTGGCGGACAACTGACGCTGGATGCGGTAACGGCCGATGTGCGGCTGAGGGCGGTGCGAGCCGATACAGCCAGCCGTTGGCTTGTATCCGTCGCGGGTGACGGGCGGACCGCCAAGCGGCTCACCGTGGCGGATGAGGATGCGGCACGCGACATTGCTGTCGCGGCGCTGCGGATGGTTGCCGAGAAAGGCCGGGACGCACACACGCGGGATTTGTCGGGGCGGCAATTGGAGTCTCTCGCAAGCTGGCACTCTACGGCGCCCCCCTCTGTCCTGCCGGACATCTCCCCCACAAGGGGGGAGATCAACGGCTTCGACGCTGGCTTTTCAACAACACCGGAGATTGGCGAAACCATCGGTGACAGCGCAATCTCCCCCCTTGAGGGGGAGATGTCCGGCAGGACAGAGGGGGGCGCCTCGCGCAAACCTATCGGGCTTTTCCCCTTGGCCGGTGGAACTTTCGCCCTCGGCATCGGCCTGCCCTATGGCAGCATCCCAGCGGACAAAATCATCGCCCTCGCAAAAAGCGCCCTCGCCCTCGGCACCACCGAAATCCGCCTCGCCCCAGGCCGCGCCTTGCTTTTCCTCGGCCAGCCGGCGACCGCCAACCAGCCCCTGCAAGACACAGCCGCCACCCTCGGCTTCGTCACCTCCCCCGCCGACCCCCGCACCCGCATCGCCGCTTGCCCCGGTACGCCGGCCTGCGCGTCCGGCCGCATCGCCACCCGCGACATCGCCGAGACGATCGCCACCGAAAACGCCGACATCCTCGATCCCTCCCTCATCCTGCACATTTCCGGCTGCGCCAAGGGCTGCGCGCATCCCGGCCCGGCGGCGCTGACTTTGGTCGGCGGCGAAAACGGAGCCGGACTTGTCGTGAACGCGACGGCAAAGGCTCTTCCTGCCGGCTACAGGCCGGGCTATGACGCCGCGCGCGGCATCGGCCGCGTCGCCGCGGTGATCCGCGGCGCTCGATATCAGGGCGAGACCGCCGCCGCTTGCCTGACAAGGCTGGGCGCGGCCGGCATCGCCGAAACTTACCAACGGGCCCAACCTTACCAACGGAAATGAGCATGGCCGCCTACGACTACATCCACGACGGCACGGCGATCTACGAGCGTTCCTTCGCCATCATCCGCGCCGAGGCCGATCTCTCGCGCTTCTCGGAGGCCGAGGCCGATGTCGCCATCCGCATGATCCATGCCTGCGGCCAGGTCGAAGCCGCCAGGAATTTTGTCTTCTCCCCCGATTTCGTCACCGCCGCCCGCAAAGCCCTGGCGGCGGGCGCGCCTATCTTCTGCGACGCGGAGATGGTCTCGCATGGCGTCACCCGCGCCCGGCTGCCGGCCGGCAATGAGGTGATCTGCACCTTGCGCGACCCGCGCACGCATGACATCGCGAGGGAGATCGGCAACACCCGCTCGGCCGCCGCGATCGACCTGTGGGGCGAGCGCATGGCCGGTTCGGTTGTCGCCATCGGCAATGCCCCGACCGCGCTCTTCTACCTCCTGGAGAAGCTGCGCGATGGCGCGCCGAAGCCAGCTGCCATCATCGGCATGCCAGTCGGCTTTGTCGGCGCCGCCGAATCCAAGGATGCGCTGGCCGAGAATTCCTATGGCGTGCCCTACGCCATCGTGCGCGGCAGGCTCGGCGGCAGCGCCATGACCGCCGCCGCGCTCAATTCGCTGGCGAGGCCTGGTCTGTGAACGCGATTTCCAAAGGCAGGCTTGTCGGTGTCGGCACGGGTCCCGGCGACCCCGAATTGTTGACGCTGAAGGCCGCGCGAGCCTTGGCCGAGGCCGATGTCGTGGCCTATTTCGCCAAGCGCGGCAACAACAGCAATGCGCGCGCCATCGTCGAAGCGCGCTTCCGGCCCGACATGCTGGAACTGCCGCTGCTCTATCCCGTGACCACCGAAATCGACAAGGATCACGACGACTACCGCTCGCAGATATCAGGTTTCTACGAGGAATCGGCCGACAAGGTCGCCGAGCACCTAGATGCTGGCCGGATGGTCGCCGTGCTGTCCGAAGGCGACCCGCTGTTCTACGGCTCTTATATGCACCTGCACGTCCGTCTCGCCAATCGTTTCCCGACCGAAGTCATTCCCGGCATCACCGCCATGTCCGGCTGCTGGTCGCAGACCGGTGTGCCGATCGTCCAGGGCGACGACGTGCTGACCGTGCTGCCCGGCACGATGAGCGAGTTCGAGCTGACACGCCGGCTCGCCGACACCGACGCCGCCGTCATCATGAAGGTCGGCCGCAACCTGCCCAAGATCCGGCGCGCACTGGAAGCGACCGGAAAGCTGACGCGCGCCGTCTATGTCGAGCGCGGCACCATGGCCGGCAGCGTCTCGATGCGGCTTGCCGACAAGCCGGACGACAAGGCGCCCTACTTCGCCATCGTGCTGGTCGCCGGCTGGTCCGGCCGCCCGACTGGAGCGCAGGCATGAGCGGCCGTCTCACCGTCATCGGCCTCGGCCCCGGCAATGCCGACCAGGTCACGCCGCAAGCCAGCCGCGCTGTCGCCGAGGCGAAATTCTTCTACGGCTACAAGCCTTATCTCGACCGGCTTGATCTGCGCCCCGACCAGACCCGCGTCGCTTCCGACAATCGCGAGGAACTCGCCCGTTCCAAGGACGCGCTGACCAAGGCCGCCGAAGGCCACGATGTCGCCGTGGTGTCCGGCGGCGATCCCGGCGTCTTCGCTATGGCCGCCGCTGTCTGCGAGGCGATCGAGGCCGGTCCGGCCGAATGGCGTGCGGTCGATGTCGCCGTGGTGCCTGGCGTCACCGCCATGCTGGCGGTCGCCGCCCGCATCGGCGCGCCGCTCGGCCACGACTTCTGCGCCATTTCGCTGTCCGACAATCTGAAGCCTTGGGATTTGATCGAACTGCGTCTTCTGGCGGCGGCTGGCGCCGGCTTCGTCATCGCGCTCTATAACCCGATCAGCAAGGCGCGTCCCTGGCAGCTTGGCCGCGCCTTCGAATGCCTGACCGCCATCCTGCCCGGCACGACGCCGGTGATCTTCGGCCGTGCCGCGGGCCGGCCAGACGAGCGCATCGAGGTCTATCTGCTGGCCGACGTCGACGCTGAAAAGGCCGACATGGCGACCTGCATCATCATCGGTTCGCCGGAGACCCGGATCATCAAGCGCGGCGACAAACCGGCGCTGGTCTACACGCCGCGCTCGGCGTCGGGTTCGACGAAATGATCGATCATGGCGGCCAGCGCTTCGACGGTTTCAGCCGAAGGCACCTCCGGCAAGGCCGGCCTGCGCACCATGACCACCTCGATGCCGAGCGTTCGCGCCGCGGCAATCTTCCCGTATGTCGCCGCGCCACCGCTGTTCTTCGACACCACGACACCTATGTGATGCTTTTCGAGCAAAGCGCGTTCTTCCCTCTCGTGAAACGGGCCCCGCGCCAGCAGATAGTCGGCGTCGGGCACAACCAGCTTCGGCTCGACCGGATCGACGCTGCGGATGAGATAGTGGTGCTGGGGTGCTGCCTCGAAGGCGGCGACCTCCTGCCGGCCAAGCGCCAGAAATACGCGGCGCGGCACATCGCCAAGCGCCCGCGCGGCGCCGGCAACGCTATCGATCTCAAGCCAGCGGTCGCCTTCTACGGCCTCCCACCCCGGGCGCCGCAAGGCAAGGATCGGCACGCCGGTCTTGCGCGCGGCCATTGCAGCATTGGCGGAGATCCGCGCCGCGTAGGGATGCGTGGCGTCGATCAGCAGACCAGTGCCGGTCTCCCTGAGATATGCGGCCAGTCCATCGGCGCCGCCGAATCCACCGCTTCGCACCGGCACGCCCTGCGCAACCGGGCTTTCCGTGCGGCCGGCCAGAGAAAGCGTGACGAGGAAATCCTCCACCAGTTTTCCGGCCAATTGGCGCGCTTCTGTTGTGCCGCCGAGGATCAGAATCTTCTTCATGGGCACCATGTCAAACATCGTCGGCGCTGCCCCTCACCCTTACCCTCTCCGCGTGAAGGACGGGGAGAGGGAGGCGTCGGCGCCGGAGCTTCTCCCTTCTCCCCGTCACTATACGGGGAGAAGGTGCCGGCAGGCGGATGAGGGGCGGCGCGACATGTCAAAAAATCAGCCAACGCCAAAATGGCTTACGGTAGTCGGCATCGGCGAGGACGGTTTAGCGGGTCTCGGCGACGAGGCCAAGCGTCGGATCGCCGAGGCGGAGTTCATCTTCGGTGGCAAGCGGCACCTGGCGCTAGTCGCTTCTTTCGCCAGGGGTAAGCCATGCCCCTGGCCGGTTCCTTTCGATGCCGGGATGGCCGATGTCCTGGCGCTCACCGGCAGGAATGTCTGTGTGCTCGCCTCCGGCGACCCGTTCTTTCACGGTGTCGGCGCCACCCTCGCCCGCAAGGTCCAGCCACAGGAGATGCATGTCATATCAGCTCCGTCGGCGATTTCGCTGGCCGCGGCGCGGCTCGGCTGGGCGCTGCAGGACATCGAGATCATCTCGTTGCACGGCCACCCGGTCGACCTGATCCGCCCGCTGCTGCAGCCCAACGCGCGCATCCTGGCGCTGACGTCGGATGGCGACGCGCCCGCTGCAATTGCCCGCCTGCTCACCGAGCTCGACTTCGGCGCTTCACGGTTGACGGTGCTGGAGGCGTTGGGCGGACCGAAGGAGACATTGCGCTCAGCGCGTGCCGATGCCTTCAATCTGGAAAACATCAATCCACTCAACGTGCTGGCGATCGAGATTGATTCGAATCCGCAAGGGCGCGTGCTGCCCCTCACATCGGGCCTTGCCGATCATATGTTCGAGCATGACGGCCAGATCACCAAACGCGAAATCCGCGCCATCACCCTGTCGGCGCTGGCGCCGAGACGCGGCGAAGTGCTGTGGGATATCGGCGCCGGCTCAGGCTCCATCGGCATCGAATGGATGCTCGCCCACCCTTCGCTGCGCGCCATCGCCATCGAGGCCGACCCGGCCCGCGCCGCCCGCATCGGCCACAATGCCGTTGCCTGTGGTGTTCCCGGCCTCGTCATTGTGGAAGGCAGCGCGCCCAAGGCACTGGCCAAACTAGCGACGCCCGATGCAATCTTCATCGGCGGCGGCGGCAGCGACACCGGTGTCTTGAACGCCGCCATCAAGGCGCTGCGCGCAGGCGGCCGTCTCGTCGCCAACGCGGTGACGCTGGAGATGGAAGCCCTGCTTCTCGCCCAGCACACTAGGCGCGGCGGCGATCTTGTCAGGTTAGGCATTTCCCGCGCTTCGCCTGTCGGCTCGATGCAGGCGTGGCGGCCGGCCATGCCTGTCACGCAATGGAGCTGGGTCAAGCCATGATGGTCGCGGGCATCGGCAGCCGAAAAGGCGTCACCGTCGAGGACGTGCTCGCGGCGATAGAAACCGCGCTCGAAGCGCATGGGCTGGCGATGTCGGCTCTTTCGGCCCTGGCCACCGCGGCGCTCAAGAAGGATGAAGACGCGATCGCTGCCGCCGGCCGCGCGCTGAACCTTCCGGTCATCATCGTCGATGACGCAGCTCTCCAGGCAGCCTCGCCACGGACGCTCAGCAGCTCCAGCCTCTCGCGGGACCTGGCCGGCACACCATCGGTTTCCGAAGCGTCGGCCCTTGCCGTCGCCGGCAAAGGCGCCAGCCTGCTTGGTCCGCGCACGGTGCTCGGCGCGGTCACCTGCGCCATCGCCATCAGCGGAGACGCCGAATGACCGTCCATTTCATCGGCGCCGGTCCCGGTGCCGCCGACCTCATCACGCTGCGTGGCGCAAGGCTCTTGGCGAGTTGCCCGGTCTGCCTCCATGCCGGCTCCATCGTCGCGCCGGAATTGCTGCAGCATTGCGCGCCGGGAACGAAGCTGATCGACACCGCGCCGATGTCGCTCGACGAGATCGAGGCTGAATATGTGGCGGCCCACAAGGCCGGCCATGACGTTGCCCGTCTGCACTCCGGCGACCTGTCGGTGTGGAGCGCGGTTGCCGAGCAGATCCGCCGGCTGGAAAAGCATGGCATCCCCTACACGCTGACGCCGGGCGTCCCTTCCTTCGCGGCGGCGGCCGCCGCACTTCGCCGCGAGCTGACCATTCCCGAAGTCGCGCAAAGCCTGGTGCTGACCCGCGTTTCCGGCCGCGCCTCTAAAATGCCGCCTGGCGAAACGCTGGCCGCTTTCGGCCGCACCGGCGCCACGCTGGCCATTCATCTTGCCATCCATGCCATCGACCGCGTCGTCGCCGAACTGACACCGCACTATGGCGGCGATTGCCCGGTCGCGATCGTCTTCCGCGCCTCCTGGCCGGACGAGCGCGTGCTGACCGGCACGTTGGAGACCATCGAGGCAAAGCTCGCCGCCGATCCGATGGAGCGTACGGCGCTTATCTTCGTCGGCCGCTCGCTGGCGGCGGAAGGCTTTGGCGAGAGTTCATTGTACGACGCCCATTATCAGCGGCGTTTTCGCGGACGGGACGGATTGTGAGCGGCAGCACCAAAAACAAAGGCGAAAACGCCACGCTCGAACAGGCGCTCGCGCGTCTGAACTTCAAGCCGCGTCGGCTCGAGCCCGGCCATGTCTGGCTGGCCGGCGCCGGCCCCGGCGACCCGGGTTGCTTGACGCTGGAAGTGCTGGCGGCACTGGCCGAAGCGGACGCACTGGTCTACGACGCGCTGGTTTCGCCTGACGTGGTCTCGGTTGCCGGAAACGCCGAGCTTTTCTTTGCGGGAAAACGCGGCGGCCAACCTTCGATGAAGCAGGATGACATCACCGCCCTGCTGGTGCGGCTGGCGCGTGAAGGCCGCCGCGTCGTCAGGCTGAAGGGCGGCGACCCTTATATTTTCGGCCGTGGCGGCGAGGAGGCGCTGGCACTGGCGCGCGAAAACATCCCATTCCGTGTGCTGCCGGGCCTGACATCGGGCCTCAGCGCATTGGCGGCCACCGGTATCCCGGCCACCATGCGCGGCATCAACAAGGCTGTCATTTTGGCGACCGGCCACGCCGCCGGCACCGATGACGACATCGACTGGGCGGCAATCGCCCGTACCGGCCAGCCGGTCGTCGTCTATATGGGCATGGCCAATCTGCCTGTCATAGCGGCAGCCCTGCTCGACGGCGGGCTTGCGCCATCGACGCCGGCGGCCGTGATCGTCGCCGCGACGACGCCGCAGGAGCGGACCGTCGTCGCCACGCTCGCCACCATTGCCGAGGCAGCGGCGGCGGCCGGGCTTGCCTCACCGGCATTGATCGTCGTCGGCGGCATCGTCGCCATGCGCGCGGCACTGGCAGGGCAAGCATGACCGCGCGCGCGATCATCATCGGCGCGCCACGCTCCGGTTCTGGCAAGACCAGCGTTACCATCGGCATCTTGCGCGCGCTGACCCGGCGCGGCCTGAAGGTGCGCGGCGCCAAATCCGGCCCTGACTATATCGATCCCGGCTTCCACACCGCCGCCACCGGCCTGTCCGGCGTCAATCTCGACAGCTGGGCGATGTCGCCGTCGCTGCTCAATGCGCTGGCCGCACAGGCGGCCGACGATGCCGATTTCGTCATCCTCGAAAGCGCCATGGGTCTGTTCGACGGCATCCCGGCCGCGCAGGGGCGCACCGGTTCGGCCGCCGATCTGGCGCGGCTTTACGGCCTGCCGGTGCTGCTGGTGCTCGACGTGTCGGGCCAGTCGACCACGGCGGCGGCCGTCGCCAAGGGCTTTGCCACCTACGATCCGGATGTGCACATGGCGGGCGTGGTGCTGAACCGGCTGGGTAGCGAGCGCCACCGTCGGCTCTCCGGCGACGCCATCGAGGCGATCGGACTGCCCGTCGTCGGCGCCATCCTGCGCGATCCCACGCTCAATTTGCCCGAACGCCATCTCGGCCTCGTCCAGGCCGGCGAATATGACGACCTGGTGGCGCATCTCGATCGGCTCGCCGACATGGCCGAGAAGTCGCTCGACCTCGATGCGATCATGGCGCTGGCAACACCCCTCGCCCCGGCAGTTGGCGACTTTGCCGACGCGCTGCGGCCGCCCGGCCAACGCATCGCGCTGGCAGAGGACGCCGCCTTCAGCTTCCTTTATCCGCATGTCGCCGCCTGTTGGCGCAAGGCCGGCGCGGAAATCGTTCCGTTCTCGCCGCTCGCCGACCAAGCGCCCGACGAGGATTGTGATGTCTGCTGGCTGCCCGGCGGCTACCCCGAGCTTCACGCCGGCACACTCGCAGCCGCAATGAATTTCCATGCGGGAATGGCGCGTTTCGCCGCGAAGAAGCCGGTCCATGGCGAGTGCGGTGGTTTCATGGTTCTTGGTGAAGCGCTGGAGGATGCTGGCGGCGAGACGCATCGCATGCTCGGCCTGCTCGGCCATTCCACCAGCTTCGCCAGGCGCAAGATGAATCTCGGCTACCGCGAGGCGCGGCTGCGCGCCGACTGTCCGCTGGGGCCGCAAGGTGCGCTGATCCGAGGTCACGAATTCCACTATGCGCAGATGACGGCCGCCGGCAATGACGAGCCGCTGGCCGACCTCGCCGACGGCCAGGGCAATCCGCTCGGCGCTTCCGGCTACCGGCGCGGCCATGTCAGCGGCACCTTCTTTCATGCGATTGCGAAGAGCTAGGCCATGAAGCTCCCAAGAATCACCCTGTCGCCTCGGCAAGTCCTCGATGACATCGCGCTCTGCCTGGTCTTCTTCACGCGCCTGCCGCTGCCCGTGCTCGATTTTCGTGGCCGCAGCCTCGCCGCCGCGATCTGGGCCGCTCCGATCGCCGGCCTTGCCGTCGGCTTGATCGGCGCGATCGTCTTTGCCACTGCGGAACGCTTTGGCCTTGCCATTGGGCCATCAGCCGCCCTGGCCCTTGTTGCAACCGTGCTCACCACCGGCTGCCTGCACGAGGATGGCCTCTCCGACGTCGCCGATGGCTTCGGTGGCGGCAAGTCGCGCGGACGCAAGCTCGAGATCATGCGCGACAGCCGCATCGGCGCCTATGGTGCGATGGCGCTGGCGCTGGCGCTGCTGACCCGCTGGAGCACGCTGTCGGAACTCCCCGATCCCACGCAAGCCCTCTTCGCTCTGGTGGCCGCGCATGCGGCCTCGCGTGGCGTGCTCGGCGCCTTCATGCACCTCTTGCCGCCGGCACGATCCGACGGCCTGTCGGCCGACGCCGGCACGGTATCGCTCGGCACCGCCATAGCCGGCGGCGTGCTCGGCGCGATCCCTTTGCTGTTGCTTGGCCCCGGCGGCGCCATCGCCGCGCTCGTCCTGCTTGGCCTGCTGTTTGCCGCTTTCCACGCTCTTTGCCTCAACCAGATCGATGGCCAGACCGGCGATACGATCGGCGCCTTGCAGCAGGTGAGCGAAATCGCGGTGCTTCTCGTCGCTTCCGTCGCCCTTTCCTGATCCCTTGACCTGATTCCCTTCTGGAGACCTTGCCCCCATGCCCTTCAAATCCCTCGATGAACTGCGCGCTGCCTGCCTTAATCTGCCCGCCGGCAGCGAGACGGCGGCCGATGCCGTTGCCCGCCGTCAGGACACGCTGACCAAGCCGCAAGGCAGCCTCGGCCGGCTGGAAACCATCGCCGCCTGGCTGGCGCGCTGGCAGGGCCGCGATATGCCCAAGCTCGACCGCGTGAAAGTCTTCGTCTTCGCCGGCAACCACGGCGTCACCGCGCAGGGCGTGTCGGCCTACCCTTCCGAAGTCACCGTTCAAATGGTGGCGAATTTCGCCGGCGGCGGTGCCGCCATCAACCAGTTGGCCCGCATCGCCGGCGCCGAACTCGACGTCATCCCGCTCGACCTCGACCAGCCCACTGGCGACTTCACGCAGACATCGGCGATGGATGAGAAAGCCTTTCTCGCCGCGGTTTCCGCCGGTTATGACGCGGTCACCAAGGACATCGATCTCGTCTGCTTTGGCGAAATGGGCATCGGCAACACCACGCCGGCCGCCGCCATCTCGGCTGCCCTGTTCGGCGGCGGCGCGGAAAAATGGACTGGACGCGGCACCGGCGTCGACGATGCCGGCCTGAAGCGCAAGGTGGTCGCCATCGAAGCCGGCCTGAAGCGCCACGCCGCCGCCCTTGCCGATCCGCTGGGGATCGCGGCCAGCCTTGGCGGACGCGAACTCGCCGCGATCTTTGGCGCGACGCTGGCCGCACGGCATCTGGGCATACCCGTACTGCTCGACGGCTTCGTCTGCACCGCTGCCGCGGCACCCCTGGCGAAGCTGCACCCGACCGGCCTCGCTCACACCATCGCCGCCCACGTCTCGGCCGAATCGGGCCATCGCGGCCTGCTCGAAGCGCTCGCCCTGCCGCCGCTGCTTGATCTCGGCATGCGGCTCGGCGAAGGCTCAGGCGCGTGCCTGGCCGTCAACATCGTGCGCTCGGCGCTGGAATGCCATGCGAGAATGGCGAGCTTTGCCGAGGCCGGCGTGTCGGAGAAGTAATGCGCGGATCGCCTTGAGGTACAAACCCTCATAAATTTTGGTAGTGGGTCAGTTTGAAATTGCGAGCATCATTCCTCGATCTCATAGGAACCTATAGGGCCCAGCATGGCAGCGACATGGGCGATCACATCGGATAGGATGTCGTGGCGCGCGTGATAATATGGATCAGCGACCTTCGCGAGGCGATCCTTGGGTATTTCCTGCGCATGGGCGTGAAAGAACGCTAGGTGTTTCGCGGTGTTCAAAATCTCCCGCCTGGTTCTGGACATTTGCTCGTCATTATCCCGAAACGGATGCTTCATGACGAAATGCATACGTTCAACGGCATCTGGGTATTTGGTCAGATGCAGATGCATAAACTCTTCGATTTGACTGTCGCTGAACGTTCGCTGTCTCAATTAAGTTTCTTTCGATAAGCCCCGCGAGCCATTGGCTTCTCGGCTTCTTTCGCTTCAATCAACGCGACAATATCACCGATCTCCCAAAGCTTGTCAGTCACGCCAGCGGCCATCGCCGGGGTGACGCGCAGCGTCTTATGGATGCGGACGAAATTGTAATACATGAAGTGCAGAGCGACCGCATTAGCGTGAGCTTCAACCTTTTTGGAAAAGCCATTGGTCAGGCGGGTGAAGCGGCGCATGTGCATCCGCATGGTGAGGTTCTGGCGCTCGGCAAATGACGTGCTGACGTGCTTAGGATCGGGATTGCCTTCGACCGTCTCTTTGCGTGCGCCAGGCGAGCGGCTTCTTATCTTCAGCCTCGCCGGTGGCGAGCGAGACAATCGACTTCGCCAACTGGTTAGGATCGCGCGGGCGCTTTGGGTGCTTCTCTGTCATGGCTTGAAGATGGCATGCGCTTCAGCCTATTTTCCAGACAGAGCGTAGGCGAAAGCGCCTATTGTGATCGGGGCGGAATTTCAAACTGACCCACTACCTAAATTTTCGAAGACCCCGAAACAGGGGGGCGCGATGTCCTTGCTCGAACCGACTGAAATTTCGACAGCAAGAGAAGGCACGGGCGCGCTCGGCCCTTCTGCAGGCTCCAAGGACGCATATTAGCAAGAAAGAATATATTAACGGCTGTGATGCAGCCTTCCATAAGGGGATGGGAAACGCCTCCTCATCGGACGTTCCAAACGCGCGCCCTCAAGCGCCGGGACGCTCGACCAATGCGGAGCAAACGCATGAGTGTCGGAGCAGCTCTCGAACTATTGCTACGGTTGATTCATAGCCGAGCCATGAAGTTGGCGGCGTTGCCGGAGGATGAAAGGGATGTACACTACGATCTCATCCGCCGCGCATGCTGCGAAGCAGCCGAGCACATCGGGCAAAACCCCGACAAGGCAGCCATCACGGCAAACGATATGGTTGAGTTTGTTCACGCGCTGGTGGGAATCATCGAAGTGGGCCGTGGACCAGATCAAGGGGCAAGCACCGACCGACCGCCAGCGCGACATTTTGGCAGCCGGGGGCATGGCATGACGCGCATCTAGAGCATGATGCCGAACAAGTGTGACGCGGTTTTCGGACGACATCATGCTCCATCTCTTTGATTTAGAGGCGGATGGGTTTCGCAAGCTTTGAATTTCCGGAGAGGCCGACGGGGGCTTTTTGGTCGGATTGAGCGGGAAAGAAACCAGGACGCAACTTCGATGCTGCCCAAAATATTCAGACATAGCGCGGATACCGACTTCCGCCTGCATCCGTCAGGGTCCCTCACCTCGTCCAACAAATTGATTTTGTTAGATTTTTGGTGGGTGCGCACAGGATTGAACTGTGGACCCGCTGATTAAGAGTCAGCTGCTCTACCAACTGAGCTACGCACCCACTCGGCCGGTAAAAACCGGCGTTGGCGGCCATATAGCCGCCGATACCGATCCTGTCCAGCCCTGCCGGAATCATTTCCCGACAAATCGACAAAGCCCGGAGGCGATCAGAGGAAAAGCTTGCCTTCCGCGACTTTGATCGCATTGCCGCCAATGCGCGCGGAGGCCAGTTTTCCGCCCTGCACGGTCAATTCGAGGCGGATGCGCGATGGCCGCCCCATCTCCAGTCCCTGTTCGATCCACAATTGCGAAACCCCGTCGGTCGGAGCGTCGAAATGCATGATGGCGCCGGCGAAGGCCGCCGCCGCCGAACCCGTCGCCGGGTCTTCATAGGACGGCGTGCCCGGCACGATCATGCGCACGTGGAAAGCGCTTTCGTGGTTTACCGTCTCGCGGCAATAGACATAGGGGCTGGCAAAGGCCCATTCGCTCTTGCGCGGCGCCAGTTCCGACCACGCCTGATTGTCCAGCCGGATCCGGCCCGCCGCCTCGATATTGGCGACCGGAATGGTCACGTAGGGCACGCCCGCCGACCAGAAGGCGACACGGTGATTCTCGAAGCCGATTTCATGCGGTGCCAGGCCAAGCGCCGCGCCGATCGCCACCGGATCGGCTTCGAGCTTCAGCGGCTCCGGCAGCTTGGCCAGGTCGAATTCGGCGAAGGTGGCGCCATCGTGCTGGCTCACGGCGCAACGCACCGGTCCGATATTTTCCTCCAGCACGAAGATGCCGGCACCGTCCTCACCGGCCAATTCCGCCAGCGCAATGGCCGAGCCCACCGTCGGGTGGCCCGCGAACGGCATTTCATAGTCGGGCGTGAAGATGCGGATGCGGTTTCGGTGCTTGGGATTGTCCGGCGGCAGCACGAAAACCGATTCGGACAGGTTGAACTCGCGCGCGATGGCTTGCATCGCGGCGGTGTCCAGACCTTTGCAATCCAACACCACCGCCAGCGGGTTGCCGGCCAGTCGCTCGGTCGTGAACACATCGTAAAGCAAGTAATTCCGGGTTTGCATTCCTGCCTCAATCCCAACATGGGCGAAATTTAATTTGATATTTGAACCGGTAAGCCTGATCTGTGCACAGATAGGGACATTGCGCATCATAGGGGTCCGAGGTGGACCAGATTGTCAATCTGCCAAAGACGGAATCGGATTCCGCCATCGAGAAGGCGCTGGGGCTCGACCACGCCGGCCGGCGCAGGACGCGCCGCCGCGGTTGGCTCTACGCGCTGCTGACCCTGATCGTCCTCGTCGCGGCTTTTGCCGGCTATCAATGGTATGCCGGCACGCCGACCAGGATCGACTATACGACAGTGCCGGCCGCCAAGGCCGACCTCACCGTCCAGGTGTCGGCGACGGGCACGCTGCAGCCGCTCACCCAAGTCGACATTTCCAGCGAATTGTCCGGCATCATCCGCTCGGTCTCCGCCGAGGAGAACCAGCAGGTCAAGAAGGGCGACGTGCTGGCGACGCTTGATACGGTGAAACTCGAGGTCCAGATCGAACGCGCTGAGGCATCCGCCAAGGGCGCCGCAGCCAATGTCGAAGACGCCACGGTGACGCTGGCCGAGAACGAAAGCGCGCTGGTACGCGCAGCGGCCTTGACAAAACGCGGCATGGCGACCGACCAGTCGCTCGAAGCGGCAACCGCGACCCGCGACCGCGCCAAGGCGGCGCTCGACAGTGCGCAAGCCAATCTCGCCATCGCCCAGGCCGACCTCAAGGCGCAGCAGACCGACCTTGCCAAGAGCACCATCTACGCGCCGATCGACGGCATCGTATTGACCCGTTCGGTCGACCCCGGCCAGACGGTCGCTTCCTCGCTGCAGGCGCCGGTGCTGTTCGTCATCGCCGCCGATCTCAGAAACATGGAGTTGGTGGCCGCGGTCGACGAAGCCGACATCGGCGCGGTCAAGTCGGGCCAGCATGCCCGCTTCACCGTCGACGCCTTCCCCGACCGGCCGTTCGATGCCGAAATTCGCGACATCTCCTATGCCTCGGTCACGACGGATGGCGTCGTCACCTACAATGCACGGCTCGAGGTCGACAACGGCGAACTTCTGTTGCGGCCCGGCATGACCGCCACCGTTGCGGTGGTCACGCGGCAGGCCAAGGACGTGCTCACCGTGCCTTCTTCCGCCTTCCGCTACCGCCCGGCGCAGCAAGCGGCACGCGGCTGGAGCTTGAGCGACCTATTCACCGGCCGCATGGGTCGCCCCGGCGGCAACCGCCAGCGCCAGGCCGCGAAGGCACCGACCGATGGTTCCCGCACGCTCTATGTGCTGGATAACGGGCGGCCGCATCCGGTCAACGTCAAGATCGGCTCCACCGACGGCGAGCTGACCGAGATCACCTCCGGCCTGGAGGAAGGCGCGCAGGTGATCACCGCCTCGCAGTCGCGGAGCTGAGGCCATGGCCGCCGGTGCCGCCCTCATCACCTTCGACAAGGTCTGGAAGAGCTACGGCCAGGGCGAAGCCAAGGTGCATGCGCTGGCCGGCGTCGACCTTGCCATCAAGCGCGGCGAATTCGTCGCCATCATGGGTCCGTCCGGCTCCGGCAAGTCGACGGCGATGAATATCATCGGTTGCCTCGACACGCCGACGGCCGGAACCTATTCCTTTATGGGCGTCGATGCCGGCCGGCTCGACCGCAACCGCCGCGCCATGCTGCGCAACCTCTATGTCGGCTTTGTCTTCCAGGGCTACAATCTCCTGGCCCGCACCACGGCGGCGGAGAACGTCGAACTGCCGCTGATCTATCGCGGCGTCGCTGCCCGCGAGCGCCGCGACCTCGCCATGCAGGCGCTGGCCGAGGTCGGCCTCGTCGGCCGCGAGCACCACACGCCGGCCGAACTTTCCGGCGGCCAGCAGCAGCGCGTGGCGATCGCCCGCGCCATCGTCACCAGGCCGACACTGCTCGTCGCCGACGAGCCGACCGGCAATCTCGACACCGCGCGCACGCATGAGATCATGGAGCTGCTGACGCGGCTGAACAGGGAGCTTGGCCTGACCATCGCCATGGTTACGCACGAGGCCGATGTCGCCGAATACGCCGAGCGCACCATCCGCTTCCTCGACGGCCACGTGGCCTCCGATTCCATGAACCTGGAAGTGGCATAGGCCATGATCTGGGAAACCGTACGCCTGTCGCTGCGCTCGATCCGCCGCAACGTGCTGCGCTCGTTCCTGACCTTACTCGGCATCGTCATCGGCGTTGCCGCCGTCATTGCCATGCTGACCATCGGCTCCGGTACCACGCAGAAGGTCAAGGCCGACATTTCCAAGCTCGGCAGCAATCTGCTGGTCGTGCGTGCCGGGCGCCCGGCCGGCCCCGGCGGTCCGGGCGGGCTCGACCAGGCGGTGCGGCCGCTGGCCGAAAAGGACCTGGCGGCGCTGGTTGCGCATCTCACCGGCGCGCGCGCCATATCGCCGTCATCGCAGAAGCAGGTGCGCGTCATCTTCGGCACCGAAAGCCTGACCTCTGGCGTCACCGGCACCGACAGCGCCTATCTCGACGCACGCGACTGGAAACTGGTCTCGGGCCGCCCGTTCAGCGATTCCGAAACCCGGTCGGGCACCGGCGTGTGCCTGATCGGCGAAACGGTGCGCCAGCAATTCTTCGGCGCCGGCGATCCCGAGGGCGAGATCATCCGCGTCAACCGCACCTCCTGCAAGATCGTCGGCCTGCTCGAGCCCAAGGGCTATACCGGCTTCGGCCAGGACCAGGACAATGTCGTGCTGATGCCGCTCGCCGCCTATCAGCGCCGCATCGCCGGCAACCGCGACATCGACAACATCTACATCGCCGCCGACGACCGCACGCCGACCACCGAATTGCAGCCGCGCGTCGAGGACATTTTGCGCGATGCGCGCCATATGACCCCCGACCGCGAAAGCGATTTCGCCATCCGCGACATGACCCAGATCGCCGATGCCATGGCCAGCGCCACCACCACCATGACCGGCATGCTTGGCGCGGTCGCCGGCGTCAGTCTGCTGGTCGGCGGCATCGGCATCATGAACATCATGCTGGTGTCCGTCACCGAGCGAACGCGCGAGATCGGCATCAGGCTCGCCATCGGCGCGCATGAAAAGCACATCCTCATCCAGTTCCTGGTCGAGGCGACCGTGCTGTCGCTGCTCGGCGGCATCATCGGCATCCTGATCGGGCTGGCGCTGGCCGGCCTCGCCTCCGTGACCTTGACCATACCCTTTGCGCCAAGCCCCGCGGTGATCCTGCTCGCAGTCGGCTTCTCCGCCCTGATCGGCGTGGTGTTCGGCTTCTTCCCGGCCCTGCGCGGCGCCAGGCTCGATCCGATCGACGCGCTAAGGCACGAGTAAGGGAGCAAGCTGCAAAGGCGCCCGGCACGCCGCGCCGGTTTTTGCGCAACCTTGGACGTTTCCGCCCTGCCCCTGTCGTCACTGTGTCGGCGATGTTATGCCAAGGCATTTCTGGTCGAGGAGCAGCTGATGAGCAAGAAGGCGCGCGTGATCCTGACCATGGTGATTATCGAAGCTGTCCTGGCAGGGATCTGGTGGTATCTCGCCGATTACGGGATGACCAACCCCGATCGCGTCAAACCGGATTTCCAAGCGGTCGTCGGCCAGACCATGGGTATGGCGATGGGCGGGTTGCTGGGCGTCGGCTTCATTCTGTTTTTCATCGCCGCGCGCAACGAACGCAAGGCACTCACGAGCAAGACATCATAGAGCCCTGTCCGCCTCTCCCCGGATCATTCATCCCGACCGCGGCGACAACGTGCGGTTTCGAGTGGCAGGCACGGTTACAACGCTGCTTCCCACGGATTGACGGTATTCAACCCGCCGGCCGCGAACGGGCTGGTATCGCGGGTGGCGACCGTGAGGCCGTGCGCAGCGGCTGTGGCGGCGATGTAACCATCCGCGTTGCCGATGGCCTTGCCCGCGGCCCTCGCCTGCACCATGAGGATGGCATAGGCGCGCGACGCATCGAGATCGAAGGGCAGAATACGGCCAGCAAACAGCGGCAGCGCGTCCTGCTCCAGACGATCCTGCAGGATCGTGCGGCGCTTGCCGGCAGGCATCGCCGCGACACCGAAACGCAGCTCGGCCACGGTGACGGCCGAAAGATACAGGGTTTCAACGGCCTGAGCGTCGATCCACGCGATGACGCGCGGATCAGGCGCGGGTTTCCACGGTTCGGAAATTACATTGGTATCGATGAGGATCATTCGAACCGTACCGGCTCGCCCGGTGTCTTGTCGCGGAGCCTTTGCAAGGTATCGACATCCTCTTGCGACAATCCGGCCTCGCGACCGATGGCGGCGAGCAGCGAGCCGAGTTTGACCCGATTGGCCGGCCGCACGGCCGTTTCCAGGATCTCTCGCATTTCGGCCTCAGTGCTGCGGCCGTGGTGGGCCGCCCGCACCTTCAAGGCGCGGAGCGTTTCCTCTGGCAAATTGCGGATGGTGACAGCGCTCATCGATAGCAACATACTTATAGTGACATCTTTGATAGCATTTTATCAAGTTTGATATCACAACGCAATCTCTCGACGCTTCTCCGTAAGGCGCATGCAAGGAGATTTAGCCCTCGTTCGCAAAATGCCACTCGATCAGCGGCTTCATATGCGGCGACAGACCGTCCGGCAGGTCGCCGGCATGGCGGATGATCACTGGCCCCTCGATCTCCGGATCGGCTTCGGAGGCGACGAAGGCGCGGATGCGCGATGCGATCTCGTCAGCCGCCTCATCGACATGATAGCGGCGGAAGATGACCGTGCCGCTTGTCGTCGACAGGGCGTGCCAGCGCACACCGCGCCTGGCATCCGACAGGTCGAGGCCGGTCTCCTCGCGCACCTCGCGGATCATGTTGAAATCGACATCGACGAGACCGTCGCGGAAATCGGTCGGCTCGAACGAGCCCGCGGCGAAATAGACGCTCCCGGCACCCACTGTGTGTCGTCCCATGCGGATCGCCACCAGAGCGTTGTCCCCGGCCACCAGCATGGCGTGCCCATAGGCGTGCTCGGCGCCGGAATTCTCCCGTCGTTTGCGCCAAAGCATGAAGGTCGAGTAGTTGATCGCATGACAGCGGCCAATGAGGCTGCGGTCGCGATAGGCGAGTTCCGAAAGCAGAACCACCGTGCCGTCAAACAGCGCCGGATTGGCCGCGATCTCGCTCTGCCAATTCTTGGCGATCGCCTCGGCATTATCCACCGCGAAGGGATGCGGGCCGGGATCGAGACGGACGACGATGGCATCGACCGGCAGGATGACATTGCGCGGAAGATCGAAGCTCATGTCGGCTCAGGTCCCGATCCTGCCCATCAGGCCATGTCCAGCGTGATCGCCACCGGGCAATGGTCCGAGGCCTTGGGCCGATCCCAGCCGGCTCGCGGGAAGCGCTCGACTTCCTGGCCCGCGGGGAAGATCGTGCGCCAGGGCTGGCCGTTGCGGATGATGTCGGGAACGGCGGTGGCGTTCTTGGCCGCCAGTCCCCTGGAAAGCAGGATATAGTCGAGCTGGCACAAATGCCGCTCCTCGGGTCCGCGTGTGTGATAGAAGGTCCAGCGGTTCATTTCCGGCCGCCGCTCGACCACGTTTTCGCAGAAGCCGCCTGCTGTCAGCACGTTGATGCAGGACAGGTTCTCGTCGACCACCTCGAAACGGTAGCCGTCGACCTCATCGCCGGCGATCTTCACGCGCTGGCGGTAATCGTTCATGTCGCCACAGATCGCCCAGCGCTTGTCGGCAGCGTGATCCCCACCGAAGCGCTCCTCGATGATGCGCCGCACGGCCTGCGCCTCGGCGATGCGCACCGGCATTGTCGCCTCGCGTCCGTCGAGCCCGTTGCGGGGCGACCCCATCGACTTGAAGTGCACGAGATAGAGCGTTATCGGCGCGCCGCCCACCTTGATGTCGACTTCCAGGCAGTCGCGCCGGAAGATGCGTTCATTGGCCTGGTTGCCAAGCGCCGCGAGTTCCGGCGTGTGCAAGCCGAACTGCTCGTAGGTGACATAGGCGTGGCTGGTCATGCGCACGAATTCGATCGGCTGTCCCTGCGCAGTCTCGTTGCGCATCATTATCGCGACATCGATGCCGCGCGAATCATTGCCCGACGTGGTGTATTTCTGGCGGTAGCCCTGCCCCACCATCTTGAACAGATAGCCGTACTCGAACGCCTTCAGCGCTTCGATGTTGTCGACCTCCTGCATGCAGATGATGTCGGCGCGGGTGGCGGCGATGGCCAGCGCCGTCAGCTGGCGCGTGTCATCGGATTGCGCGATGGCGCGCGCCTGTTCCAGCATCCTGTATTCGGCCTCGCTCTGGATATCGAACAGCGCCAGTGTCCGGTCCTCGTTGAGTTGGTTGCGATAGCCGGAAAAGTCGAACCTATTCATCAGGTTCTCGACATTGAAGGTGGCAAGGCGCAGCGACATGCGCTGACCTTTGCCTGCAAGAGCGGCGGAAGACAAGATCGCAAGACCACAAGCAGGGATCGTTTGGTCCTGACGGCGTTCGCGCCATGGTTGACGGAACCTTTCCGTTCATCCGCCGTTCAGACGCAAAGATCCACAGTGGTCCCATTCCCCTGGGTAGGGCGTGGGCCTGTTCTCTTGGAGAAGTGCAATGAACGCGCTTTTTTCTTCCACTGTCAAATCCGGGCTGATAGCGCTTGGTATTGTCTCCGGCGTCACGGCGCCGTCCGCTGCCGGGCCGATCCTACAGCCGGATGTGTCGATCCCGGCCAGCACCGCCGCGCCAACGGTTACCCCGGTCCGCGAAGGCTGGGCCGGCGGCAACAACCGGAGTTTCAACAACGATTGGAGATGGCGCCGGTCGGGGAACTGGAACGGCCGCCACTGGAATGGCGGAGGCAACTGGAGCGGCCGTCACTGGAATGGTGGCGGCAACTGGAACCGCGGCGACGACTGGCGCTGGCGCCATGGCCGCCGCTACTATCACGGCGGCTACTACGACGATGGCGCCGCCGCGATCCTCGGCCTTGGCCTGGGTCTCGGCCTTGGCAGCATGTACAACAACTATAACAACTACGACTACTATGCGCCGGCGCCACGCCGCTACTACCGCGCGGGACGGCTTTCGAGCGCCCATGTCCGGTGGTGCTACAACCGCTACCGGTCGTACCGCGCTTATGACAACACGTTCCAGCCCTATAACGGGCCGCGCCAGCAGTGCTGGTCGCCCTATAGTTGAGCTGCCTGCGGCTGACACCAGAAATGAAAAACGGCGCCACGTGGCGCCGTTTTTGGTTTTTGACCGTTCGAAGTCAGAGCAATTCCAGAAAAGTGCGTAGCGGTTTTCCATCCGGAATTGCGTAAAAACCAAGAGTTGGAGGGGCTTCGAGCGGATAGATTTCGCTCAATTCTTGGCCTTGTCCACCAGCTTGTTCTTCGAAATCCAAGGCATCATCGCGCGCAGCTTGGCGCCGACTTCCTCGATCTGGTGGCTGTCGTTGTTGCGGCGGATGCCCTTGAAGCGCGACATGCCGGCGCGGTATTCCTGCATCCATTCCGAGGTGAATTTCCCCGTCTGGATGTCCTTCAGCACGCGCTTCATCTCGGCCTTGGTCTCGGCGGTGATGATGCGCGGACCCGAGACATATTCGCCCCATTCGGCGGTGTTGGAGATCGAGTAGTTCATGTTGGCGATGCCGCCTTCATAGATCAGGTCGACGATCAGCTTGACCTCGTGCAGGCACTCGAAATAGGCCATTTCCGGCGCGTAACCGGCTTCCACCAGCGTCTCGAAGCCGGCGCGGATCAGTTCGACCAGGCCCCCGCACAGCACGACCTGCTCGCCGAACAGGTCGGTCTCGCATTCTTCGCGGAAATTGGTCTCGATGATGCCCGAACGGCCGCCGCCGACGCCGCAGGCATAGGAGAGAGCGAGGTCGAGCGCGTTGCCCGAGGCGTCCTGGTTGACGGCGACCAGGCACGGCACGCCGCCGCCCTTCTGGTATTCGCCGCGCACCGTGTGGCCGGGACCTTTCGGCGCGATCATGACCACGTCGACGGTCGACTTCGGCTCGATCAGCCCGAAATGCACGTTGAGGCCGTGCGCGAAGGCGATCGCGGCACCGTCGCGGATGTTCGGCGCGATCTCGTTCTTGTAGATGTCGGCCTGCAATTCGTCTGGCGTCGCCATCATCATCAGATCGGCCCATTTGGCGGCGTCGGCGACGCTCATCACCTTGAGCCCGTCAGCCTCGACCTTCTTGGCGGTCGCCGAGCCGGCCTTGAGGCCTATGGCGATTTCCTTGGCGCCGGAATCCTTGAGGTTGAGCGCATGCGCCCTGCCCTGGCTGCCATAGCCGATGATGGCGACCTTCTTGCCCTTGATCAGGTTGAGATCGGCATCACGATCGTAATAGACGCGCATTTTTACTTCCTTCCCGTTTTTATGAAGAGGCCTTGCGGCCGTTTGTTGCTCCGAAAAGAGCGAGAAACTGCTGCGTCGCGCGGATGGCATCGCCGCCGATCGCCGCCTCAGTCAATTCCAGCCGGTCACCGAGGAGCAGACGGATCTGCACATCCCGGCCAACCAGTCCGAAAAAGGTACGGAACGCCATCTCGGCATCCGAAAATTCAAGGAGTCCCGCCTGCCGGCCGGCCTCAAGCACCGGCTTCAGCCGCTTGGCCAAGGCAAAGCGCCCATTCTCCAGCACGACGGCGCCGAGATTGTCCTTGCCCGACCCGGCATGGCCGACCGCGACACGGTTGAGCGCAATCGAGGTGTCGCTGGAGATCACTCTCAGCCAATCGGAAGCGAAACGCTCTAGGCTCGCCGCCAGCGAGGCAAGGTCAAGCCCCTTGCCATCGACCGGAGCCACCCGGACCTTGGAGGCCTGCCACTGCACGGTTGCCGTCAAAAGCCCGTCGCGGTCGCCGAACCATTTGTAGAGGGTTTCCTTGGAACAGCTGGCGCGTCGCGCCACGGCAGTCATGGTCAGGTTGTCGCCCTCCTCGACCAGCAGCCGCAGCGCCGCGTCCAGGACGGCCTGCTGCCGCTCCGTCAGCGTCTGGCTGTTGTCGATGTCGGCGTTGGCCTGCAACACGTTCGGTTCCTGTTCGAAGGGTACAGTTCGTCGTCAAACAACAGCGTACCGTACGTTACGGTTCGGCATATTGCGCGATCCGCCATCCGACGCAAGGGGAAAAAGTAGAAATATTTGGCGGCAAAAGGCGACGGTGCGCAACAGCCGCTCAGTACTGGTCCAACCTCAATGGTCCACAGGCGGATCGCGCAGCCGGCCGAGCATCGCCGAGACCGTGTTCAGCTCAACGGTTGACAGTTTGGCGCCAACCAGGTCCGCGATCGAGCGCCCGTAGACCGCCCACATCCGGCGGCGCGTCTCACGTCCCGTGGCCGTGACGCGGATGGTTTGCCCACGGCCGTCATCGGCCACCGGCAGTTTCTCGACCAGCCCGTCGGCCTCGAGCCGCGCCAACAGCCGCGAGATGTTGTATTGCGCAAACAAGGTGCGCTCGATCAATTGAAACGGCCGCAAACCGCCCTCGCCGGCCTCGGCAAGCTCGTGTAGCACGTCATACCATGCGAGCGGCGGCAGGCCGCCCTCCTTCAGAGCGTCCTCGGCGCGTTCCATCAATTGGCGCGACACCCGCATCAGGCGGGCCCAGACCTTGATGGCTTCAGGCGAAGGCATGGCTGTCTCTGTCATGGCCGCACCATAAGAGATAGATGCAATTGCATCAAGCTTGACGATCAATGCACATGCATCTACATAGATGCAACTGCATCGATATTGAGAGGCACATCCCATGCAACATCCCGACACCCTCATTCTCGTCAGCCACCCCCTTTGCCCCTATGTCCAGCGCGCCGCGATCTCGCTGGCCGAGAAGGGCGTGCCGTTCGAGCGCGTCGACATCGACCTCGCCGACAAGCCGGACTGGTTCAAGGCGATCTCGCCACTCGGCAAGGTGCCGCTGCTGCGCGTGCGGCAAGCTGGCAACGAGACGATAATCTTCGAATCGGCGGTCATCCTCGAATTCCTCGAGGAGACACAGGCCAATCCCCTCCACCCTGCCGATCCCTACGCTCGTGCCCGGCACCGGGCTTGGATCGAATACGGCTCGGCCATCCTCAACGCCATCGGTCGTTTCTATTCAGCGCCGAGTGAGGCCGGCTTCCTCGCCGAGTCTAGTGCGCTGTCGGCGATGTTTGGCCGCCTCGAGGCTGAACTCGCGGACGATACCCCGCGGCGCGGGCCATGGTTCGCTGGCAGCCGCTTTTCCCTCGTCGATGCCGTTTACGGTCCGGTCTTTCGCTACCTCGACGCCTTCGACCGGATCGGCGATTTCGGCATCCTGGAAGGCAAGCCGCTTGTCCAGGCCTGGCGCAAGGCGTTGAGCGGCCGTCCGTCGATCAGGCAAGCCGTGGCGCCTGACTATCCGCAGCGCCTGCATGCTTTCCTGCGGGCGAAGGGGTCTTTCCTATCGAGTCTCATTCGGCAAGGCGATCCGGCCACCGCGCTTCGGCAAGCCCTGCCCGCCTGAACGGATCGATCACCGTGCCGGCCACCATCGAGGCGAGAAACCGCGGCGCCGGCGGGATTTTGGCGATCGTCGCCACCAGCCTGTCGCGGATGAAGGGCAGCGCCGCCGAATCCGACTGGTAGAAGGGCGTGAATGCCAGCGACAGTGCCTGGAAGGCCCGCACATGCCAGCGCCGCGCTCTCGCATAGGCTTCCAGCGCTGCCTCCACGCCGTCCGCTCGCGCCAGCGCATGGCTGAGCGCGGCGGCGTCGAGGAGCGCCATGTTGGCGCCCTGGCCAAGCTGTGGGCTGGTCGAATGCGCGGCGTCGCCGATCACGGCCAGCCGCCGGCCAGCCGGAAATTTCATCGTATGGTGGCCGTAGCGGGCCAGCGAGAGCTGGTCGAAACTGTCGATCTGGCCGGTGAACGCCTCGGCCTGCGGCCACAGCCGCAACACCCGCTCCTTCCAGGCATCGATGCCGAGGTTGCGCACGGCATCGGCATCCGCCGGTTTCAGGCTCCAGAAGAAAGCCGCCATCCTTTCGGCATCGGGTTCCGGCCGGCCGATCGGCAGCACGCCGATCATCACGCTGGCCTTGTCGTAGCGCTGCAAGAGCGCGTGCTCGTCAAAGCCCTCGCCTCGCCAATCCAGCGATGCCCAGAACGCGCCATAGGTGAGTGGTCGTGGTGCCGCGGCATTGCCGGCGCATTGCCGCAGTTTCGAGCGTGCGCCGCTGGCATCGACGACCAGATCGAACGGACCTGCCCTTCGCCCGCCGCTGCGGATCAGCGTCGCCCGTTCGCCGGTCTCCAGAGCCTCGATTTCGACGCCGGTCTCGATGGGAAGCGCCTCGCGTTGCGCCGCACGGAAGAGCACGCCGAACAGGGCAGCCCGGTGCACCGCCAGGCCGAAGCGGCCGCCCTGCTGGGCGTCGTAGCGGACATCGAGCACGGTGCGGCCGGTCGAAGCATCGGCGCCATGCAGCCGGTCGATCCGGGCGCCAAGTGCCATGATATCATCGAGCAGGCCGAGATCGGCCAGCACCGTCAGCCCGGTCGGCTGCAGGATCAGCCCGGAGCCGACCGGCCTGGGCTCCTCGAAGCGTTCGAAGACGGTGACCCTGTGGCCGGCGCGCTTGAGGTAAAGCGCCATGGCCAGCCCTGCCGGACCGGCGCCTGCAATTGCAATGTCGTAGGAAATGCCGATGCCCCCAAGCCGAACTGGCCGGACAATCCTTCAGCGGCCGGGCGAAATCAAGTCGCCGCGCCGCCCACTGTCCGGTTGTTCAAGCCTGGCGCGTCGAAGGCAGTGCGCGCGTCGCGCACCGCGTCATGGTTGTTTTCGGCCCACTGCAACAAATACTGCAAAGCGTCGAACATCGAGCGCCCAAGGTCGGTCAGGCTGTATTCCACACTCGGCGGCTTGGTCGGGAACACTTCGCGACGCACATAGCCGTCGCGCTGCAGATCGTAGAGCGTCTGGGTCAGCATGCGCTGCGAAATGTCGGGAACCAGCCGCCGCAGTTCGCCGAAGCGATAGGGCTGCTCGGCCAGGGCCGCCGTCAACAGCGAACTCCATTTGCCATTGAGCCCCTGGATGACGTCGCGGACCGGGCAATCGGCAATATTTCCGCCGTCGGTCATCGCTTTGTAGACTTCGAGTTTGGATCTCAGATTGACGGTTCGGCTGTCCATGGTTGGTTCCTTGCCTGTGCCTACCTCCCCAAAAACTGCCTTCTTTACGGCATCGGGTCAATTCCTATTTTAGTGCTGGTCTCTTTTTGAGACCACCACTCGAACCGCCCTTCCGGCGCAAAGTCAGGATCCCCCCATGACCGCAACTCTTCTCGTCACCGGCGCGTCCGGCCAGCTCGGCCGCAGCGTCATCAACCATCTGCTGGACACGTTGGAGATACCGGCGGCCCGGATCATCGCCACGACCCGCACGCCCGCCAATCTTGCCGACCTGTCAGCGCGCGGCGTCACTGTTCGCGCGGCCGACTTCGACGATCAGGCCTCGCTTGCCAAAGCCTTCGCCGGCGCCGACCGGGCGCTCATCATTTCGACCAATGAGCTGGCGATCCAGGGAAAGCGCCGCGAACAGCAGCTCGCCGCGGTCGCGGCAGCCAAGCAGGCGGGCATCGCCCACCTGCTTTACACCTCGATGCCCAACACCGAGCCGGGGTCGCCGGTGCTCTTCGCGCCCGACCACTACGACACGGAACAGGCGATCAAGGCGAGCGGCATTCCCTACACGATCTTCCGCAATGGCTGGTACGACGAGAACCTGTTCATGGCGATGCCGCAAATCCTCGCATCGGGCCAATGGTATACGTCCGCGGCCGACGGCGCCATTTCCTACGGCGCGCGGAGCGATCTGGCCGCGGCCATAGCCGCGGGGCTGGCTTCGGACGACACCGAAAGCACGACTTACACGCTGACTGGCCCCAAGGCCTATACACCAGCCGAAGTCGCCGCACTGGTCACCGAAGTCACCGGCAAGCCGATCCAGGTCGTCCAGCTCTCTGACGAAGCGCTGACCGAGGGGATGAAGGCAGCCGGGCTTCCCGAGCCGATCGCCAAGCTTCTGGTGTCCTTCGATGCCGCCACACGCGCTGGCGACCTTGGCATGGTAACGGACGCGGTGGAGACCCTTTCAGGCCGGAAGTCGGTCCCGCTGAAGCAGTTCCTCGAGGCCAACAAGGCCGCGCTGGCCGGCTGAAACCCGCGCGGCGGGAAGGCTTTGTCCCGCCGCGCTATTTCGGGGTCTTGACCAGCCCAAGCCGAACCAGGCTTGCTCCCGTGGCGGCCAGGGCATCCTCGCGCGAGCGCGGCGCCCAGCCGAGCATGCGCACCGCCTTGGCGTTGGTGGCGTTCTTGACCTTGCCGAGTTCCGTCACCAGCTGCGCGGCTTCCGCGTTGAACAACCCCACCACCCGCACCAGCCAATCGGGAAGCTCCCGCGTCGAGACACGCGAGGCGGCCGCGCCGAGCCGCGTCTTCACGGCCTGCGCGATCTCCCGCACGGTCATGAAATCGCCGGCTACGGCCAGAAACCGCTCGCCCTTGGCAGCGGGATTGGTCATGGCGCGCACATGCAGGTCGGCCACGTCGCGCGCGTCGACCACACCGAAGGACAGGCGCGGCAGCCCCGGCATGGCACCGTTCATCATGCGCTGGACGAATGCGGTGGAGGTCGAATGGTCGGCCCCCAGGACAGGCCCGAAAATGCCGACCGGATTGACGACTGCCAGCTCCAGGCTGCCACCCTCGGCGGCGATGAAATCCCAGGCCGCGCGTTCGGCGAGCGTCTTCGACTTCACATAGGCGCTGACCTTGGCCGTCGGATCGGTCCAGCTCTCTTCGGTGAAGGGCCGGCCGTCCGGCGGCATCTTGCCATAGCCGATAGCGGCGAAGGATGAGGTCAGCACGACGCGTTTGACGCCTGCGTCTCGCGCCGCCCTGAGCACGCGCAAGGCGCCTTCGCGAGCCGGGATGATCAGGTCATCTTCATGCTTCGGCACGCCGAAGGGAAATGGCGAGGCGACATGCAGGACATAGTCGCAGCCGGCAACCGCTTGCGGCCAGCCGGCGTCGCTCATGAGGTCGGCAATGGCAAAGGAAAGCCGGTCGCCGGGCTCGGCGCCACCAACCTTCAGCATGGCCAGAACATCGGCTTCACGCCTGGCGGAGCGCAGCGTCGTGCGCACGCGATAGCCCGCCTTCAACAGGGCAAGGATGCAGTGAGCGCCGAGGAACCCCGACCCGCCGGTGACAAGCACCAATTCGCCGCTCATCCCCGCCTCCCCGTTCAGGCCGAGGCGATCGACCTCGTCAGATCGCCACCTGCGTACCGATTTCTACCACACGTCCGGTTGGAATCTGGAAATATTCGGTGGCGTCGGCCGCCGTGCGCGCTAGGCCGATGAACAGCCTGTCCTGCCACATCGGCATGCCGGAATTGGGCGAGGCCTTCAGCGAGCGCCGCGACAGGAAGAAGGACGTCGTCATGATGTCGAACTTCCAGCCTTGCTTGCGGCAGATCGCCAGCGCGCGCGGAATGTTGGGCTGCTCCATGTAGCCGAAGGTCAGCGTCACCCGCATGAACAGCTCGTTGACCGTCTCCATCTTGACCCGGTCGCTGTCGGGCACCACCGGCTGAGGAGCGGTGACCACCGAGAGGATGACGTTCTGCTCGTGCAGCACCTTGTAATGCTTCAGGCTGTGCATCAGCGCGGTCGGTGCGCTCAAGGGATCGCTGGTTAGGAACACGGCGGTGCCCGAGACCAGCT
>NZ_SRTD01000003.1:125011-584294 GCF_004792105.1 Mesorhizobium sp. M8A.F.Ca.ET.161.01.1.1
GAGCGGTGACCACCGAGAGGATGACGTTCTGCTCGTGCAGCACCTTGTAATGCTTCAGGCTGTGCATCAGCGCGGTCGGTGCGCTCAAGGGATCGCTGGTTAGGAACACGGCGGTGCCCGAGACCAGCTGCGGCTTCTTCTTCAACAGATTGCCGGCGAGGAAATCGAGCGGGATCTCGTTGCGGCGGGTCTTGTCGAAGAGATAGCGGCTGCCGCGCACCCAGGTCCACATGCCCAGCACGATGGTGAAGGCCACGACCAGCGACGCCCAGCCGCCTTCGAACACCTTGACGATGTTGGAGGCGAAGAAGCCGACGTCGATGAAGGCAAACAGCACGGTCAGCGGGATCGCCACCGAGAGCTTCCACTTCCAGATCCGGGTCATGACGACATAGAGCAGCACCGTCGTCACCAGCATGTTGCCGGTCACCGAGATGCCGTAGGCGGAAGCCAGCTTGCTGGATTCGCCGAAGCCGACCACCAGCATCATGACCACCAGGGCCAGCAGCAGGTTGACGCGCGGCATGTAGATCTGGCCGGACTGCTTTTCCGACGTGTGCAGGATTTCCAGCCGCGGCAGCATGTTGAGCTGCACCGCCTGCCTGGTCAGCGAGAAGGCACCCGAAATCACCGCCTGGCTGGCGATAACCGTCGCGGCGGTCGCCAGCACGACCATGGGAATCAGAGCCCAACCCTCGTTCATCTCGAAGAACGGATGGCCGACGATGCCATTCTTGGCCAGCACGAAGGCGCCCTGTCCGGCATAATTGAGCAGCAGACAGGGAAACACGATCGCCAGCCAGGCAAGTACGATCGGCTTGCGGCCGAAATGACCGAGATCGGCATAGAGCGCTTCTGCACCGGTCACGGCAAGGAAGACGGCGCCGACCGTGACGAAGGCCACGTCCGGCGAATGAATCAGGAAGGCGACGATGTAGTGCGGGCTGATTGCCAGCAGGATTTCTGGATCGTTGATGATGTGTTTCAGGCCGGAAAGGCCGATCGCCAGGAACCAGACCGCGGTCACCGGCCCGAACACCAATCCCACCCCGCCCGTGCCAAAGCGCTGCACCGCGAACACCATGGCGAGGATGACCAGGGTCAGCGGCACCACATAAGGCTGGAAAGCAGGCGTGACGACGTTCATGCCCTCGACCGCCGAAAGCACCGAAATCGCCGGCGTGATGACCGCATCGCCAAAAAACAGCGAGGCGCCGACGATGCCAATGCCCAGAATCACCGCCGAGCGCTTCGGGAAACTGCCGCGTGCCAGCGCCATCAGCGACAGCACGCCGCCTTCGCCGCGGTTGTCGGCGCGCAGCACGAACATGATGTATTTTATCGTAACCGTAATCGTCAGCGACCAGATGATCAGCGACAGCACACCGAGAATATCGCCGCGATCAGCAACGGTGCCGTGTGACGACGCGACCAGCGCTTCTCGAAAGGCATAGATAGGGCTGGTGCCGATATCCCCATAGACCACACCGAGCGCGCCCAGCATCAGCACCTTGGTGCTATGCTGTTCGATTTCCGGATGGCTCGATTGGTCGACGGGTTCTGCCTCACTACCAGCATTGGCAAGGGCCATGTACGACACTCCGATAAACGCGCGGTGCTCTACGCTTGCTGCAATGCAATATCAAGTGCCGTAACGTTATGGCACTCATGTTAGCAGCGCGCGGCTCCCGGTGGGCGACGTCTTGCGATGTCGATCCATGCGACGTTTCGCATGCTCATATCCCGAACCATCGCAAAACAACCAGGCCCGGCGAACTCGTACCTATTAAATGGCGACCTGCGTGCCGATTTCAACGACGCGTCCGGTCGGGATCTGGAAATACTCCGTCGCATCGGCCGCCGTGCGCGCCAGCCCGATGAACAGCCGGTCCTGCCACACCGGCATGCCGGAATTGGGCGAGGCCTTGAGCGAGCGCCGCGACAGGAAGAAGGACGTCGTCATGATGTCGAACTTCCAGCCTTGCTTGCGGCAGATCGCCAGCGCGCGCGGGATGTTGGGCTGCTCCATGTAGCCGAAGGTCAGCGTCACCCGCATGAACAGCTCGTTGACCGTCTCCATCTTCACCCGCTCGCTGTCGGGCACCACCGGCTGCGGTGCGGTGACCACCGAGAGGATGACGTTCTGCTCGTGCAGCACCTTGTAATGCTTCAGGCTGTGCATCAGCGCGGTCGGTGCGCTCAAGGGATCGCTGGTTAGGAACACGGCGGTGCCCGAGACCAGCTGCGGCTTTTTCTTCAACAGGTTGCCGGCGAGGAAATCGAGCGGGATCTCGTTGCGGCGGGTCTTGTCGAAGAGATAGCGGCTGCCGCGTATCCACGTCCACATGATCAGCCCCATCAGGCTCGCAACGGTGATCGAGACCCAGCCGCCTTCAACGATCTTCACGACATTGGCCAGGAAGAAGCCGCTGTCGATAATGCCGAACAGCAAAGTCAGCGCCAGGGCGAGCGCCAGCTTCCATTTCCACATCTTGCGCATCACCACGAACAGCAGGATCGTCGTCATCAGCATTTCGCCGGTCACCGAGATGCCGTAGGCGGAAGCCAGCGAACTCGAACTGCCGAAACCGACCACCAGCAGCATCACGCCCATCGCGATGAGCAGGTTGACGCGCGGCATGTAGATCTGCCCGGACTGCATTTCCGAGGTATGTTGCACCTCGATGCGTGGCAGAAGGTTGAGCTGCACCGCCTGGCGGGTCAGTGAAAAAGCCCCTGAAATGACCGCCTGACTGGCAATGACGGTCGCCGCCGTTGCCAGTCCCACCATCGGCATCAGCGCCCAGTCAGGCAGCATCTGGAAGAACGGATTGGTCGGTTTTCCATCATTGGCGAGCACAAAGGCGCCCTGCCCGAAATAGTTGAGCAGCAGGCAGGGAAACACCACGGAAAACCATGCCAGCACGATCGGCTTGCGTCCGAAATGGCCGAGATCGACATAAAGCGCCTCGGCCCCGGTCACGGCCAGGAACACCGCGCCGACAGTGACGAAGGCGGCGGTGGGTGTGCTGGCCAGATAGGCAACCGCGTAATAGGGATTGATGGCCAGCAGGATCGATGGATCATCCATCAAGTGATAAATGCCCGCGACGCCGATCGCCAGGAACCACAGCGCCGTCACCGGCCCGAACACCGCCGCTACCTTTCCCGTGCCGAAGCGCTGCACCGAGAACAGGATGGCAAGGATGACCAGCGTGATCGGCACGACATAGGCGTCCAGCGCCGGGGTCACCACCGTCAGGCCTTCGACCGCCGACAGCACCGAGATGGCCGGCGTTATGATCGAATCGCCGAAAAACAGCGCCGCGCCGCAAAGTCCGATCACGAGGATCAGTCGGGCGCCTTTGGGATAGGCGCTGCGTGCCAGCGACATCAGCGACAGCGTGCCGCCTTCGCCCTTGTTGTCGGCACGAAGCACGAAGGCGACATATTTGATGGTGACGATGATCGTCAGCGCCCAGACAATCAGCGACAAAACGCCAAGCACGTGAACGCGCGTATCGATGCCGGGCGAAGCGTGAAGCGCCTCGCGAAAGGCGTAGATCGGACTTGTGCCTATATCGCCATAGACGACGCCGAGCGCGCCCAGCATCAGAACCTTGGTGCTGTGCTGCTCAACCTCGGAACGGCTCGATTGCTCGACGGTTTCAGCCTCGCTAACGCGACTGGCAAGGTCCATGGACCACTCCCCGACAAGCGCGCAGTGCCTCACGCATGCTGCGATGCGGTGTCAATTGCACGCTATGGCTGCCATACCTGCAAAGCGAAGCCCTAACCCTACCAGCCGCAGGCTCTGAGAAACCGACCCACCGTGCCGGCCATGCCATACTCCAACGCGTCGGCTGTCAACCCATGTCCGATCGACACTTCGGCCAATGCCGGAACACGCCTTGCCAGCGCGGGCAGATTGGCCACCGTCAGGTCGTGTCCGGCGTTGACCTGGAGGCCGGCGGCTAATGCCGCGTCAGCGGTTTTCCCCAATCTTTCCAATTCTTTGGCCGCCTTACCGGAGTCGGAATAGTGGCTGCCATAAGGGCCGGTATAGAGTTCAATACGATCGGCGCCCGTATCGCGAGCGGCCCCTATGCCGGTGGGATCCGCGTCGGAAAACAGCGAGACCCTGAAACCGCCCTTCTTCAGACGCTTGACAACAGGCATCAGGAACGCCGCATCGGCGATGAAGTTCCAGCCGTGATCGGAGGTTGCCTGTGCCGGATCGTCGGGAACCAGCGTCACCTGTTCGGGCTGATTCTTCTCCACAAGCGCCAGGAAATCCTCACTTGGGTAGCCCTCGATATTGAATTCCGCCTGCGGAAACTCATCGTCGATCAGCGCCCTGATCAGGGGCAGGTCGGAATGCCTTGTGTGACGTTCGTCGGGGCGCGGATGCACTGTCAGCCCATGCGCTCCGGCGGCAAGGGCAAGGCGGCCGACGCCGATCACATCGGGCCATGGCAGGTCGCGCCGGTTGCGCAGCATGGCGATGGCGTTGAGGTTGACGGAAAGCTTGGCGGGCATGGGCTTGGCGTCCGTGAAAACAGTCGATTGAGGCGCGCCACGCTCATTCGTTCCGGCACGGCGCATTTGAAACAGCGCATCTATAGCGTCTTTGACGGGAACAGATAGGGCCTTTCCGGTGTTCCAGAAGACCAACATATTCCGTGAAAGGGAGGCACCACCTTGAATTTCCTCCAATCCGTGCCGGCGATCCGCCGCATCGACACCAGCCGCGACGACCTCCTTGCCTTCGATGTGGTCGGCCATGTCTCGGCCGCCGATGCCGAGAACCTGTTCGGCCTGCTGGAGGCGGCCTATGCGCTCCATCCGAGAATCGACGTCGCCGTGCGCATAGTCGATCACGAGGGCGTCGACTGGGCCGACATCTCCGATGAGACCATCAAGAAGGGTGCCGTCCACGCATTGGAGCATATTGGCCGTTGCGCGGCGATCGGCGCGCCTGACTGGACGCCGAACGCACGACACGCCTTGCCCGCTTCGTCGCCTGTCGAATTCAGGCATTTCAAGATCGAGGAGGAAGCTGCTGCCTGGGAGTGGCTCGCGGCGCGCCCGACGGGCGAAGAGGCGACCGCCGCTCCAGAAAGAAAATGAAACGATTCTCCCGGCTGCCGCCGACCCCTTCTATCTGACGATGGTCAGCCGTTCGGCGGCCCGGGTGATGGCTGTATAAAGCCAGCGCTGGCGCGTTTCCTTGAAGGCCCAGCTTTCGTCGAACAGCACGATCTCGTTCCACTGTGAGCCCTGCGCCTTGTGCACGGTCAGCGCATAGCCGTAGTCGAAATCGTCGAAGCGCTTCTTCTGCTGCCAGGGGATATCGGCATCCGGATCCTCGAACGCCGCCTTGAGCAGCTTGATCTTGGCGACGCCGCGATCCGGATCGTCCTCTTCGGGCGACACCAGAAGGTTGATGCCGGGCTTCACCGTCTCGCGCGACGAGGTCATCACCTTCCAGAGCGAACCGTTGAGCAGGCCCTTGGCGGGATCGTTGCGCAGGCAGACCAGCTTGTCGCCCGCTTGTGGGTAATCGGCATTGAAGCCCTTCAGTTCGCGCAGGCGCTGGTTGTAGCGCCGCCGCGTGCGGTTGGTGCCGACCAGCACCTGGTCCGCTTTCAGCACCAGTTCCTGGTTGACGTCTTCCTTGCCGATCACCTGCGCGGTGCCATAGTCGCCGCGCATGAATTCGCGGCCTTCGCGCACATCGAGCGCCAGCCGCAGGATCGGATTGTCGCGCGCCTGCCGGTGGATTTCGGTCAGCAAAAAGTCCGGCTCATGGTCGGTGAAGAAGCCGCCGCCCGAGATCGGCGGCAACTGGCCGGGATCGCCCAGCACCAGGATCGGCGTGCCGAAACTCATCAGGTCGCGGCCAAGCTGCTCGTCGACCATCGAGCATTCGTCGATGACGACCAGTTTGGCGCGCGAGATCGGGCTTTGCCGGTTGAGCGAAAAGGTCGGCGACATCGAGGTCTTGCCGGTCACCTCGTCGGCCACCGATTCCTCGCCCTTGGGCCGGTAGATCAGCGAATGGATGGTGCGCGCGTTGACCGCGCCCTTGGAGCGCAGCACCTGCGCCGCCTTGCCGGTGAAGGCGGCGAACTGCACCTGGCCGTCGACATGCTCGGCGAAATAGCGCGCCAGCGTCGTCTTGCCGGTGCCGGCATAGCCGAACAGCCGGAACAATTGCGGCTTGCCGGCCTGCAGCCAACGGGCGACCGCTTGCAAGGCCTCGTCCTGTTGTGGTGAAAATTCCATCTGATCGTGTGACCGGATTCGCGAGGCAAAGACAAGATACCCGCCATCATCAACGACACAGCCGATGGCGAACTCCCCTGCGGTTCAGGCTATCAGCCGCAGCCAAGAACGTAAAGGGAACGAAAAGGGTGACCGTGCACCTCAGTTGGCAGCGCGCGGATCGTTCTCCAGCAGGATCGGCTTGCCATGTGGCGTGGCATGAGCGGCGCGTTCCCAGGCCTGCGCCATCGCATCGACATCAGGCTTGGCGGCCAGCCCCTTCGACGCCAGCAGGTTTTCCAGCGCCGCCAGCCAATGCTCGTAATAATCATGGCCGTCCGCCGCGGCACCTGGCTTCTTCACCTCGGCCGATAGGGCATCCGCCCATTCGCCCCACGAAAACAGGCCCTTGTCGTGCAGCGCCACCGTCATGGCGAAGGCTTCGGCCTGCCAGGGTTCGGCAAACACCGGTGCGTCGAGGCCAGCGGGCAAACCGGCGGCGGACCCCTTCGCTTCAGGCCGGCTCAAGATAGCTCTCCCAAGCGTCGATCGAGACGGTCAATGTCGGGTCGGCGCCCTCGCCCCAGATCTCGCTCCCGTCGAAGACCACGGTGTAGACCCATTGCGGGTTCTCGCCTTGCCCGTGAGCGTTGCTGTCGGGAAAGACGAAGCCGTCGCGCACCGCCTCGATCGTGCCCTGCTTGTCGCGCGCATAGCGCGGCAGTCTGGTATGGCCGGTCGGGTTGAAGTTTTTGGTCCGCACCGAATCACCAGCCTTGAAGCGCGGCGCGGTCTCGACCGGCCGGTCGCACGGGCCGCCCTTGGCCAGCACGGCCGGCACATTTTCCGCCTTCAGCACTCTTTTGGGCGTCGCCGCCGGATCGATCGCGTCGCCTGCCCTGAGGTCGCGCTCGCTGACGAAGCCGTGCCGCTTGAGCAGGGTCTCCAGCGCCTTGATCCAGATCTGATAGTAGCTGGAGCCGTAGTAATCGGCCGGATGGAGCGATTCCCGCGCATGCCGGCTCTCGTCGATGTTCCAGGCGCCCATGGCGCCGGCGCACAGCGTCACGCCAAGCGCGCGGCGCTCCCAGTTGGCATGGAAATAAGGCTCGTCCTTCTCCGGGGCGACCGGGCCGAACCCCATCTGTCCGCCAAGATCCTGGGGGCCGTTCATGCGGGCACCCCCTTATCCGGCCCGTGGGCCAGCGCGGTGCCGATCATCGCATCGCGGCTTACCAGCTCGGCCAGCCGCTCTTCGCTCCAGCCCTCGGTGCCTTCCGGCCGCGTCGGCACGACGAGATAGCGCAGTTCCGCCGTCGAATCCCAGACGCGTATCTTCGTCTCGGCGGGCAGGGAGAGCCCGAATTCCTCGAGCACGCCGCGCGGATCGATCACCGCGCGCGACCGATAGGGCGGCGCCTTGTACCAAACCGGCGGCAAGCCAAGCACCGACCACGGGTAACAGGAGCACAGCGTGCAGACGACGAGGTTGTGGGTGTCCCCGGTGTTGAACACCGCCTGCATGTGTTCGCCCTGCCGGCCGGTATAGCTCAGCGACTCGATCGCCGCCGTCGCATCGCGCTTCAGCCACTCGGCAAAAGCGGGATCGTTCCAGGCCTTCGCCACCACCCTGGCGCCGTTGCGTGGACCGATCTTGGTCTCGTAGGTGTCGACGATGACGTCGATCGCGGCTGGATCGATCAGCCCCTTGCGGGTCAGGATAGTTTCGAGCGCCCGAACCCGCGCGGCAAACGGATCGAGTTCGTTGTCGTGATCATGATCGTGGGACATGACGGCAAATTACGGTTCCGACCTGCCCGCCGCAAGCTCCATGGCTTGGGCCAACCGGACCGGAGCTTTGTCCGTCTGCTACTCGGCGGCCGTCTTCTGCGGCTCGCCCGGGATGTCGTCATTGGTGCCGAACAGCGAGGGCTGATCGCCATCTTCGACCACATGCAGCTCGGCTTTGCGCTTCGGCATGAGCCCGGCCAGCCAGCCCGAGAAATTCTCCATGTAGACGTAGATGACCGGCGTCACGAACAAGGTCAGCGCCTGCGATGCGAGCAAGCCGCCGACGACGGCGACGCCCAGCGGCTGGCGCAGTTCCGCGCTGGCGCCGGTGCCGAGCGCGATCGGGAACGTGCCCATGAGTGCTGCCAGCGTCGTCATCATGATCGGCCTGAACCGCATCAGGCAGGCCTTGTGGATGGAGTCCGTGGCCGACATGCCCTCGCGCCGCAGTTCGAGCGCGACATCGACCATCATGATGCCGTTCTTCTTGACGATGCCGATCAGCATCAGGATGCCGATCACCGCGATGACGGACAGATCCATGCCGGCGAAGCGCAAGGCAACGACCGCCCCGAGCACAGCCGACGGCAGGCCGGTCAAGATGGTGAGCGGGTGGATGAAGCTCTCATACAGAATGCCAAGCACGATATAGATGGTCAGGATGGCGCCGCCGACCAGCAGGCCCTGGTTGGCGAGCGAATCCTGGAAGGTCTTGGCCGTGCCGGCGAAGGTGGTCGAGATCGCCGCCGGCATGCCGATCTGCTCCTTGAGCTGGTCGATGCGTTTCACGCTGTCGCCGAGCGAGACGCCCTGCGGCAAATTGTAGGAGACGGTGACGGCCGGAAGCTGGCCGAGCTGGTTGACCGTCAGGGCGCCGGCCGTGCGGTCGACACGGGCGAAAGCGCCGAGCGGGACCAGGCTTCCACTCGCCGTCCGCATCTGGATGGCGAGCATCCTCTCCGGCGACCATTCGATCTTGGGATCAAGTTCGGTGATGACTTCGTAGCTGTCGGCCGAGCCGAAGATCGTCGAAACCTGGTCGGTGCCGAACCCGCCATAAAGCGCGGAGCGCAGCGTGTCGGTGTCGATGCCGAGTTGCGCGGCCTTGTCGCGGTCCACCACCAGCGCCGCCTGCAGAGCGTTGTTCTGCAGGTCGCTGGTGACATCGGCGAAGTTAGCGTGGTCGGCCGCCATCGCGTCATTCATCTTCTGAGCCCAGATATCGGTCAGGCCGGTATCGAGGCCCTGAACCACCAGCTGGTAGGCGCTGGCCGACGAGCGCGAACCCAGCCTCAGATTCTGCACCGGCTGCATGTAGGTTTCGATGCCCGCAACGCCGGCCAGTTGCTTGCGCAGATCCGCAAGCACCTTCTCGATATCGGGACGCTGGTCCTTGCCCTTGAGCTGGACGAAGAGCTGTCCCTGGTTGAGCGCATTGTTGCCGCTGCCCGCCGACCACGCGACATGGTCGACATAGGGTGATTTCGAGAACACGCTGGCCACCTGCCCTTGCAGCTTGGCCATGGCGTCGAACGAAATGTCCTGGCGCGCGATGGTGGTCACCGATATCTGGCCGATATCCTCCTGCGGGAAGAAGCCCTTCGGCGAGACCTCGATCAGCCACACCGAGGCTGCCGCGGTGCCGATGAAGACGAGGAACACAAGGAAGGTGTGCCGCAGGCAGAAGCTCAGGATCCGGTCATAGCCGCGCGTGATGAGATCGCGCTTGTGGCCGGCGCCATGCGCCTCGCGGTCGGCCTTGGTCACCGACAGCAGCCGCGAGCACAGCATCGGCGTCAATGTCAGCGACACGAACATGGAAGCCAGGATGGCGACGGTCACCACGACGGCGAATTCGTTGAAGATGCGACCGATCACGCCACCCATCAGGAGCACCGGGATGAACACCGCCACCAGCGAGATCGAGATCGAAATGATGGTGAAGCCGATCTCGCGTGCGCCCTTCAGCGACGCATCGAAGGCCGACAGCCCGTCCTCCTCCATGTGGCGGAAGATGTTTTCCAGCATCACGATGGCATCGTCGACGACGAGGCCGACGGCGAGCGTCAGGCCCATCAGCGAGATGTTGTCGATGGAAAAGCCGAACAGGAACATCGCTCCGAGCGTGGCGATCAGCGAGATCGGCACTGCCACGGCCGGGATGATGGTGGCCGTGACGCGGCGCAGGAACACGAAGATCACCATGACCACCAGCGCGATAGTCAACAGCAGCGTGAACTGCACGTCGTCGACGGCCTGACGGATCGAGGTCGAGCGGTCGTTGAGCAGCTTGATCTGGGCGGCGGCCGGCATCTGGTCCTGGAAGGACGGCAGCATCGCCTTGACCCTGTCGACGACGTCGACCGTGTTCGCGTCGGGTTGGCGCTGCACCGCCATGATGATGGCGCGGGTGCCGTCGTACCAGCTTGCGGTCGTGGTCGTCTGCACCGAATCGACGACGCGGGTCACCTCGCCCAGTCGCACCGGATGACCGTTCTTGGTGGCGATGATGAGGTTGGAGAAGCCGGCCGCGTTGGTAAGCTGCGTGTTGGCGGTAATGGTCAGCTGCTGCTTGTTGTTCTGCAGCACGCCGAGCGGCGTGTTGCTGTTGGCCGAAGCCACAGCCGCCTGCAGCTGATCGATCGAGATGCCCCGCGCGGCCAGCGCGGTCGGATCGATCTGGATGCGCACGGCGTATTTCTGCTGGCCGAAGATCGAGACCTGGGCCACGCCGTCGATGGTCGACAGCGACGGCGAGATGACGTTTTCGGCGAAGGCGTCGAGGTCGGTCAGCGGAACCGTATCGCTGACCAGCGACATCAGCAGGATCGGCGCGTCGGCCGGATTGACCTTGCGATAGCTCGGCGGCGACGTCATCTGCGGCGGCAGCGATTTCTGCGTGCGCGCGATCGCGGCCTGCACGTCGGCCGCCGCCGCGTCGATGTCGCGGTTGAGGACGAACTGGATGGCGATCGAGGTCTGGCCGAGCGAGTTGGTGGTCGAAATGGAATCGATGCCGGCGATGGTCGCGAACTGCTTGATCAGCGGCGTCGCCACCGATGTCGCCATGGTCTCCGGCGAGGCGCCGGGCAGCGATGCCGAGACGTTGACGACAGGGAATTCGGCGCTCGGCAGTGCCGCGACCGGCAGGAATTTGTAGGCGAACAGCCCGCCCAGCACGAGGGCGAACGACATCAGGAGCGTGGCGACGGGCCTGCGAATGCAGAATTCGGAGATCATTGGGCCGCCCCGCCGGCATTGGTCGCCTGGGCCACTTTGGGCGCGGCCTCCTTGCCTTCATGCACCGCGGCGCCGTCCTTCAGCCGTGTCTGGCCTTCGGTGACAACCTTCTCGCCGCTTTTCAGCCCTTGGCTGATGGCGCTGTTTTCGCCCTCGGTCAGCGCCACCTGCACTGGCCGCATCTGGACGGTGTTGTCCGGCTTGACCACATAGACGAACGGCCCCTTCTGGCTGGGCTGGACCGCGACGGTGGGAACCGAGGTCATCTGCGGCATGATGCCGGCGTCAAGCACGACGTTCACATATTGGCCCGGCCACAAGGAAAGATCCGCATTGGGAATGCTGGCCCGCGTGGCGATCGTGCCCGACGCGGTGTCGACGCTGGAATCGACGAAATCGAGCGTGCCCTTGCCGATCGGCCTCGGGTCGCCGTTTTGGGTCAGCGTCACCGCATTCTGCTGCGGATTGGCAAGCGCCTTGTGCAGCAGCGCGAGGTCGCGTTCCGGCAGATTGAAGTTGACCTGCAGCGGATCCATCTGGGTGATGGTCACCAGCGGCGTCGCCGTGCTGCTGTTGCCATTGCTGACCGTGACGAGATCGCCGACGGCGACGTTGACCGCGCCCAACCTGCCCGAGATTGGCGCGGCAATGGTGGCAAAGCCAAGCTGGACATTGTCGGCGTCGATCGTCGCCTTGTCGGCATCGACGGTCGCCGCCGCCGCCTTCTGCGCGGCAACGGCCTGGTCGTAGGTCTGCTGCGTCCCGGCCTGCTTGGCGACAAGATCCTTGGCGCGCTGAAGATCGGAATTCGAACTGGCAAGCAGCGCCTGGTCCTTGGCAAGCGTGGCCTGGTCCTTGGCCAGCTGCGCTTTCAGGGCGCGGTCATCCAGTGAAAACAGCACGTCACCGGTCTTCACCATCTGTCCGTCCTTGACGTCGATCGACACGATCTGGCTGGAGACGCGGGCGTTGATGTTGACCACGGCCGGAGAGGAAACGAAGCCGATGGCATAGCGGCGGATCGGAAAGTCAGCTGTCGTTGCAGTCGCCGAAACGATAGAGGCCGAACGGGCGCCGCCATTGCCGCCGCTGGCCTGTTTGCCGCCTGCCGGCTTGTCGGCCGCTGGCTTGTCTGTCGCGGCGACCTGCTTTGTGCCGATGAGCTGCTGAGCCTTGTTCAGCGCTTCCGGCGACAAATAGAGCCAGGCCGCGCCCGCACAGGCAATCGCCAGCAATGAAAGAAGGACTTTTCCACGCATCGACAAAAGACCTCTCCGTCCGACACGCCATAGCCAGGTGGTCGTATTCTAGCGCAATTCACGGCTCACTGCCGCGATTTCGCCGAATAGATAGGACGGGCGTTTGTCGGAAAAGGGCCAAAACATGGCATTACGAAGATTTAATGTGCACTGCACAATAGCTGTGCAGCCGGCTATCGTTTAGGGCCGAAGGCCCGATTGGCCCCGAAAATAGCCTCCGAAAGGGTGGAGCGGGCCGTAGCCTAGCGCAGCATCGGCCAAAGCGTCGCCGCCAGCAGCACGCCCATGGCGATGTTGAACCATTTCAGCCGCACCGCATCCGACAGGAAACCACGCAGCGCCGTGCCGAACCCCGCCCACACCGAGACGCTGGGAAGATTGACCACGGTAAAAGCCACGCCAATCAGAATGACGGACAGGAACGGCCGTTCCGGATTGGTGTAGACGGCCATCGCGGTGATGGCCATCACCCAGGCCTTGGGGTTGACCCATTGGAAAGCCGCCGCATCGACGAAGCGCATCGGCCGCGCATTGGTCTCACCCTTGCCGCTGAGCGAGCGCGACATGGCGATCTTCCAGGCCAAGTAGAGTAGGTAGACGGCACCGGCGATCTTCAGCCCGGTGTGCAATGCCGGAAACGCGGTCAGCACCGCGCCCAGGCCGAAGCCGACGGCGAGCAACAGGACGAGAAAGCCGATGCTGATGCCCAGCATGTGCGGCACTGTCCTGGCGATGCCGAAATTGACGCCGGAGGCCAGCAGCATGAGGTTGTTCGGCCCTGGCGTGATCGAGGTCACCAAGGCGTAGACAAGCAGGGCGAGGAATGCGTCGAGGGACATGATATCCTCCCAGATACGTCAGTACTCTTGTCTCTTTCCGACGGCTGCACAAAGGCCAGTGCCGGCCGTTGGTCACGCCAGTCCTGCATTCGTGGAAAATTCGGCTGGGTTACGTCGGTCTACATGCCTTGCGGGCCGCGGTTCATCGCCGCCACGCCGGTGCGGCAGATCTCGACCAGGCCGAGCGGCTTCATGATGGCGATGAACTGGTCGAGCTTGGAGCCCTTGCCGGTGATCTCGAAGATGAAATGCTCGGTATTGGCGTCGATGACGCTGGCGCGGAAAGCGTCGGCGAGTCTCAGCGCCTCGACCCGGGCCTCGCCGGTGCCGGCAACCTTGACCAGCGCGAGTTCCCGCTCCAGCGGCCGCTCCTGGCCGAGCTCGTGCGAGCGGACAGTCAGATCGACCACGCGGTGCACCGGCACGATGCGTTCGAGCTGATGCTTGATCTGCTCCATCACATGCGGCGTGCCGCGCGTCACGATGGTGATGCGCGAGAGATGTTTTTCATGCTCGGTCTCGGAGACGGTCAGGCTTTCGATGTTGTAGCCGCGGCCCGAAAACAGGCCGATGACCCGGGCGAGCACGCCCGGCTCGTTGTCGACCAGCACGGAAAGCGTGTGCGTTTCCGGCTTCTCGGTTTCCTTGGCGATGAAGTAGGCGGAGCCGGTGGGCTGAAGCTGTGCGTTCATGACGTGAATCTCGATTTCAAACTTTTGAGCTAATTCTCTGTTTTAACACGGCTTCCGCCTGCGGTTAAACCAGTTCCCTGCCCTTGGCGTCGATGGCGTTGGCCACCGCTTCATCCGTCGCCTCGTCGGGCAACAGCATCTCGTTATGCGCCTTGCCCGAAGGGATCATCGGGAAGCAGTTGGCGAGTGTCGCCACGCGGCAGTCGAACAGCACCGGCTTCCTGACCGAGATCATCTCCTTGATCGCATCGTCGAGCTCGTCCGGTTTGTCGCAGCGTATGCCGTGGCCGCCATAGGCTTCGGCCAGCTTGACGAAGTCCGGCATCGCCTCGGTATAGGAATGCGACAGCCGGTTGCCGTGCAGCAGCTGCTGCCACTGCCGCACCATGCCCATATACTGGTTGTTGAGGATGAAGATCTTGATCGGCGCGTCATACTGCACCGCCGCACTCATCTCCTGCATCGTCATCTGCACCGAGGCGTCGCCGGCGATATCGACCACCAGCGCGTTCGGATGCGCGATCTGCACGCCGAGCGCGGCCGGCAGGCCGTAGCCCATCGTGCCGAGACCACCCGATGTCATCCAGCGGTTCGGCTTGTCGAAATGATAGTGCTGCGCCGCCCACATCTGGTGCTGGCCGACCTCGGTGGTGATGTAGGTGTCCATGTCCTTGGTCAGCGCGTAAAGCCGCTGGATGGCGTATTGCGGCATGATCACGTCGTTGTTCATCTTGTAGGCGAGTGAATCGCGCGCCCGCCATTTGGCGATCTGCTCCCACCAGGGATAGAGCGCCTTCTTGTCGGCCTTGGCGCTCGCCCGCCACAGCCGCACCAGATCCTCCAGCACCCGGCCGACATCGCCAATGATCGGCACGTCGGTGTGGACGTTCTTGTTGATCGAGGACGGATCGATGTCGATGTGAATCTTCTTCGAATTCGGCGAAAACGCGGTCAGCCGGCCGGTGATGCGGTCGTCGAAGCGCGCGCCGATGCAGATCATCACGTCGCAATCATGCATCGCCATGTTGGCTTCATAGGTACCGTGCATGCCGAGCATGCCCATCCAGTTCTTGCCCGAGGCCGGATAGGCGCCGAGTCCCATCAGCGTCGAGGTGATCGGGAAACCGGTGAGGTCGACCAGTTCGCGCAGCAGGTGGCTCGCTTCCGGACCGGAATTGATGACGCCGCCGCCCGAATAGATGATCGGCTTCTTGGCGCTCGCCATCAGTTCGACCGCGGCCTTGACCTTCTCCAGGTCGCCCTGGACCTTCGGCTGGTAGGAGGTGCGCGGTGCGATCTGCGGCGGGACATAAAAGCCCTTGGCGAACTGCACGTCCTTCGGGATGTCGACCACGACCGGACCGGGACGGCCGGTCGTGGCGACATGGAAGGCCTCGTGGATGGTCGCGGCGAGCTCGTTGACGTCCTTCACAAGCCAGTTGTGCTTGGTGCAGGGCCGCGTGATGCCGACAGTATCGCATTCCTGGAACGCGTCTGAACCGATCAGCGAGGTCGGCACTTGCCCCGTCAGACAGACCAGCGGGATCGAGTCCATCAGTGCGTCCTGCAGCGGCGTCACCGCATTGGTGGCGCCGGGGCCCGATGTCACCAGCATGACGCCGGCCTTGCCGGTCGACCGCGCATAACCCTCGGCGGCGTGGCCGGCGCCCTGCTCGTGGCGCACGAGAATATGTTCGACCTCGTCCTGCTGGAATATCTCGTCATAGATCGGGAGAACCGCGCCGCCCGGATAGCCGAAGACATGCTTGACGCCATTGTCCTTCAGCGCCTGCACCACCATTTCGGCGCCAGTCATTTCCCTGCTGCTTGGCATTTCGCGCCGCTCACTCTGTCCGTTGCTCATCGGTCTGGTCCCGTACTGTCGCCATTTGGGCGTTTGCTGGTCGTTTAGTCGTGTTTCAGACAATAAAAAAGGCCCCCGAGGGAGCCTGTGTGGTGCGCATGGGAGGTTTTCGCCCGGCGGTTACACCGCCTTGCCCACGCGCCTTCCTACGAGAATGAGTGCCGTTTTCATGGGGGCGGACCATAAAGGCGAACTCGCGGGGTCGTCAATGGGGGATAATGCGAATTCACTCGCCTGTGAGATCGGCCCGTCTCGCGACACTGCGATAAAGCCACGCGCTACCATAGTACAGTTGAGCCCATGCCGCCGGCGCACCACTATGCCAGGCTAGGACGTTGCCTTGGGAGGAGGACGCGTGGCTGGTGAACGGGAGCATATCCGGGAGATAGAGCAGGTCCTGTCCGGCAGGACATCGGCCCGCGACGATGTCGTGGTCAAGTCCTGGCTGCGCTGTGTCGACACCCACCGGCTCGACCCGGCCCGGCCGACGGAAGCCTATATCGTCCCCGATACCCAGTTGCGCGAACATCGCGAACAGTCCGAGCGGCTGATCGCGATCGCCCGCAGCGGCCTGGAAACCCTCTTCAAGCAGGTGGCGGGCCAGAACTATGTTTTGCTGCTGGCAAACGCCAAGGGCGTCACCGTCGACTTCCTCGGCGATCCGCTGTTCATGGACCAGTTGCGCACGGCAGGGCTTTATCTCGGCTCCGAATGGTCGGAAAGCCGCACCGGAACCTGCGGTGTCGGCTCCTGCATCGTCACCGGCGAGGCGATGACGATCCACCAGACCGACCATTTCGACACCACCCACACGCCGCTCTCCTGCACCGCCGCGCCGATCTTCGACACCAATGGCGAGCTCGCCGCCGTGCTCGACATTTCCCTGCTGCGCTCCCCGCAACCGAAAATCAGCCAGAATCTGGCGCTGCATCTGGTGACGGCTTCCGCGCGGCGCATCGAGCTCGCCAATCTGATGGCACAGATGCACTCCGAATGGGTGCTGCGTTTTTCCCGTTCGCCGGAATTCCTCGACGTCGACCCCGAGGCCGCCATCGCCCTCGATGCCTCGGGCCGCATCCTTGGCACGACGCGCGGCGGAGCGCTGCTGTTGGCGCAAGCCGGAGGCGTCGACTGGCGGCACTCGCCCTCCCCCATTGGCCAGTCGATCTCGCGCTATCTCGATGTCAGCGTCGACGATTTGCCGAGCCTGACACGCGGCCGCCCGACCGAAGAGCGGCTGGTGTTCGGCCGCAGCGGCAGCGCGCTGTTCGCGCATGCCATCGAACCGCAGCCGACGACCGGACGCCGAGCGCCGGCCGAGGCGGTACCGAAGCCGATCGGCGACCTTTCCGGCGGCGATCCGGCGATGGCCGCCACGCAATTGCGTGCCGCCAAGCTGGCGCGCACGACCATTCCCATCCTGATCCATGGCGAGACCGGCTCCGGCAAGGAGTATCTTGCCCGCGCGATCCACGATTGCGCGCGGCGGCCCGGCCCGTTTGTCGCCATCAACTGCGCGGCCATTCCCGAGCATCTGATCGAGAGCGAACTCTTTGGCCATGTCGCCGGTGCTTTTACCGGAGCCGCCGCCAAGGGGCGCAAGGGACTGATCGAGGGGGCGAACGGCGGCACGCTGTTCCTCGATGAGATCGGCGACATGCCCTACCCCCTGCAATCGCGGCTGCTGCGCGTGATCGCCGAACGCGAACTGATCCCGGTCGGCGCCACCGAGCCGCGACAGGTCGACATCAAGATCATTTCGGCCTCGCACCATGATCTGCGCAAGCTGGTCGAAGAGGGACGTTTCCGCGAAGACCTATTCTACCGGCTGAACGCGGCCTCGCTGACCTTGCCGGCGCTGCGCGAACGCACCGATTTCGAATGGCTGCTGGACCGGCTGGTGGATCAGCGCGCCCACCTAGCCGGCCGGACAGCCAAGCTCTCGCCCGCTGCGCGTCTGGCGCTGATCCGTCACCGCTGGCCCGGCAACATCCGCGAACTCGCAAACGCCATCGATCTGGCGGTGACGCTTTGCGAGGGTGGGATGATCGAGCCCGCCGACCTGCCCGACTTCGCATTGCCATACCTGACGCCGCTTGCTTCGCCCGCCAGGCTGGTCGCCCTGCGTGCTCCGTCGCCCGAGGACGAGCGTGCGGCATTGCTGGACGCTCTCGTGGCCGCGGGCTGGAACATCTCCGAGGCCGCGCGGCGTCTGGGTGTCGACCGCACGACCGTGCATCGCCGCATGAAGCGGCTGCGGCTGGACGCGCCCAATTAGTGTTGCGTCGGCTGTGGCGCGCCATGGCTCGCGCAACACCGCCGCAGCAGCCTATGACAGCAGAAGCCGCTAGATGATGCTGATTTTATTACGATTTCTGATTCAGCAGTATGGTTGGCATGCTGCTTGCTCCTTGTTCCGGGTACCCACATGGAACTTGGAGGAGAAGCCATGACACAGAACGCGGTCAATCTCGCAGCCACGGCGCGGAGCATGCAGGCCCTGCGCTTTCATGCCGCCAGGGATTTGCGCATCGAGGACATTCCCAGGCCGGCAAAGCCGGGGCCGGGACAGGTTGTTCTCCGCAACAGGTTTGCCGGAATCTGCGGCACCGACCTGCATGAATACAGTTACGGGCCAATCTTCATACCGACGCAGCCGCATCCGTTCACCGGCGCCAGCGGTGTGCAGGTGCTTGGACATGAATTCGGCGGCGTGATCGAGGCCGTCGGCGATGGCGTGACGTCGGTCTCGGTTGGCGACCGCGTGGCCGTGCAGCCGCTGATCATGCCGCGCTCGGGAGACTATTATGCCGCGCGCGGCCTGTATCATCTGTCCGACAAGCTTGCCCTGGCGGGTTTGAGCTGGATCGGCGGCGGCATGGCGGAAGCCGCCTTGCTCAACGACTACAATGTCGAGCGCATTCCAGACGAAATGTCCGATGAGGAAGCTGCATTGGTCGAGCCGACCGCGGTCGCCGTCTATGCCTGCGACCGTGGTGGGGTAAGCGCCGGGAGCTCGGTGCTGATCACCGGCGCCGGCCCGATCGGCATTCTGACGATGCTGGCCGCGCGCGCCGCGGGCGCAACGCAACTGTTCATCTCGGACCTGAACGACACCAGGCTGGAGATGGCGCGTTCGATCCTGCCTGGCGTGGTGACCCTCAATCCGAAGCGGGACAAAGTGGATGAGGCAGTGCGCGCCGCGACCGAAGGTGGCGTCGGTTGCGATATCGCCATCGAATGCGTCGGCAATGAGCATGCGCTGAAGGCCTGCCTCGCGGCTGTGCGCAAGCAAGGTGTCGTCGTGCAAACCGGCCTGCATCCGCACGAGAACCCGCTCGACTGGTTCCAGGTCACATTCAAGGACGTCGATATCCGCGGCTCCTGGGCCTATCCGACGCATCTGTGGCCGCGTGTCATCCGTCTCATCAGTTCGGGACAGCTGCCTGCCTCCAAGGTGGTCACCAGGCGCATACGTCTTGCGGAGGCGGTGTCGGACGGTTTCGAAGCTCTGCTCGATCCAGCCGGGACCCAGCTGAAAATCCTGATCGACCTGTCCTGATCAATTTGACAACCGGAGGAGAAAACATGCTCGAGAGAACCCCCACCACGAAGGCGCAGGCGCTGCTCGACAAGTTCGGCAAGGCGCTTGCGGACGGCGACATCGACGCGGCCGTCAACTGTTTCCAGGCGGATTGCTACTGGCGCGACCTTGTCACCTTTACCTGGAACCTGAAGACGATGGAGGGCCAGGACCAGGTGCGCGACATGCTGACGGCAACCCTGGCGGAGACCCGGCCGAGCGACTGGAAAGTGGCCGAAGGCGAGGAGGCGACCGAGGCGGACGGCGTCACCACCGCCTGGATCACCTTCGAGACGAGGGCGGCGCGCGGCTTCGGCCTGGTGCGCTTCAAGGGCGACTTCATCTGGACCTTGCTCACCACCATGGCTGAACTGAAGGGACACGAGGAGAAGTCCGGCTTCACTCGACCGCTCGGTGCCAAGCATGGTCACGGCAAGGACAGGAAATCCTGGCGCGAGGAGCGTGACGACGAGATCGCCGAACTCGGCCGCAGCAGACAGCCCTATGTCGTGATCATCGGCGGCGGTCAGGGCGGCATTGCGCTGGGGGCACGTCTGCGCCAGCTCGGCGTGTCGGCCATCATCATCGAAAAGAACGAGCGCCCCGGCGATTCCTGGCGCAAGCGCTACAAGTCGCTCTGCCTGCACGATCCGGTCTGGTACGACCATCTGCCCTATATCGACTTCCCCAAGAATTGGCCGGTCTTCGCGCCGAAGGACAAGATCGGCGACTGGCTCGAGATGTACACCAAGGTGATGGAGCTGAATTACTGGTCCTCCACGTCGGCGAAATCCGCGAAATACGACGAGAAGGCCAAGGAGTGGACTGTCGTGGTCGAACGCGACGGCGAAGAGATCGTCCTCAAGCCCAAGCAATTGGTGCTGGCCACCGGCATGTCCGGCAAGGCGAACTGGCCGAAATACAAGGGCCAGGACATCTTCAAGGGCGAGCAGCAGCATTCCTCGACCCATCCCGGCCCGGACAAATACCGCGGCAAGAAGGTCGTGGTCATCGGCTCCAACAACTCCGCCCACGACATCTGCGCGGCTCTGTGGGAGGGTGACGCGGACGTCACCATGGTGCAGCGTTCCTCCACGCACATCGTCAAGTCCGACACGCTGATGGATATCGGGCTGGGCTCGCTCTATTCCGAGCAGGCGGTCGAGAACGGCATGACGACACGCAAGGCCGACCTGATCTTCGCTTCCCTGCCCTACCGCATCCTGCACGAATTCCAGATCCCGCTTTACCAACAGATGAAGGAACGCGACGCCAAGTTCTACGCGGACCTGGAAAAGGCCGGCTTCCTGCTCGACTGGGGCGATGACGGCTCGGGCCTCTTCATGAAATACCTTCGCCGCGGTTCGGGATACTACATCGATGTCGGCGCTTGCGACCTCGTCATCGACGGTTCGATCAAGCTCAAGAGCGGACCAGGTGCCGCGGTGGAAGAGCTGACGCGAACCGGTGTCAAATTCGCCGATGGAACCGAATTGCCGGCCGATCTCGTAATCTACGCCACCGGCTACGGCTCGATGAACGGCTGGGCCGCGGACCTCATCTCTCAGGAGGTGGCGGACAAGGTCGGCAAGGTCTGGGGCCTTGGCTCCGACACCGCGAAAGACCCCGGCCCCTGGGAAGGCGAGCAGCGCAACATGTGGAAGCCGACCCAGCAAGAGGCGCTGTGGTTCCACGGCGGCAACCTCCATCAGTCGCGCCACTATTCGCAATATCTGGCGCTGCAGCTGAAAGCGCGGCAGGTTGGCTTGCCGACCCCGGTCTACGGGCTGCAGGAGGTCCATCACAAGGGCTAGTCGGCTTCCCTCGCATCAAGGCGGGACTGCCCGGCTTCGGGGACTTCGACCGGCGGCGGCGCGCCCGCCGGTCTCGCCGCTTGGGGTGGTCGGCGATGGCGTGAAAACGCCCTCGCCGGCCAAACGCTCGCGGCAGGTCTCCATCCGGTATGCGGCCACCGCGTTTTCGCCGTCGAAGCGGAAACACATGGGCTGTCTCTTCCCCGTGATTGGTTGCGTCAGGGCCGATTGGCGAAGTCGTGCACGACGCGCTGCAGCAACGGCACATAGTCGCGAAACGCCCGCGTCCGCATATTGGCGACCTTGCCGCCCTCGTCCCAGATGCGAACCCGCACCGCTTCCTCATGGAACGGGTTCTCGCGGAACTCGGCGACCTCCTCGGCACTCATCGGTCCGCCCTGTAGCGACAGCGTATGAACCGAAGCCGGCGACAGCCTGGAGAAATAGGTCGGGTCCGTGGCGCAGAGATAGCGCTTGGCGGCGACGTGCAGCCGGACGCATTCGACGATGACCGGTGGGAAGAACGGCGCCAGCACCTCGCCGCCGGCCTCGTCATGGTGCTTGTCCTCGACATCGTCGGGCGAATAGGTGCCGAACTCGCTGGTGTAGTGGCCGATATCGTGCAGCAGCGCGGCCGCCACCAGCACCTCGGGCGCTCCATCCTGCTCCGCCAACCAAGCACCCTGCAGCATGTGCTCGGACATCGTAACCGGCTCGCCGAGATAGGATTCGGCGCCCCGGCGCTCGAAAATGTCGGCGATGAACTCGACGATGGTGTCCGCGTTCAGATCCTGGCCGCTCATTCCGCGGCCTCCTTGAAGCCGTGTTCAATCGCCGCGAGCGTCGACAACAGGCCGTCCTTGTCCGCATAGCATCCCTGCAGCCAGCGCTTGCCGGTGCCGGAAAACGCCTTGCGGGCATGCATGACGCGGGTGTTGTCGACGATGAAGGCCTGGCCGGGCTCAAGCTTGAAGGTCACTTCGAAGGATGGATCCTCGATCAGTTCGGCGAAGCGGCGGTAGGCGCCATAGTAGCGATCCATGTCGGCGAACGGCACATCGACGGTCGGCGCCAGCGAGCGGTTGTTGAAGCGGATGCAGATCAGTTCGCCGTCGGGGCCAAGCTCGATCATCGGCCGTTTGGATTGCAGCCGCACGCCCGATGACCCTGCATATTCGAATCGCGCCGCGTGGGAGCTCAACAGCCGAAAACCTTCGGGGTTTTCCGCCTGCAGGGCTGCGGCGACGGCAAAACCGTCGACGACGCTCGATTCGCCGCCCTCCACCGTGTTCTCGATGCAGGACAGGATCTGCAGTGTCGGCACCGGATCGCGATAGGGATTGTCGGTATGCGCCTGCAGGCCCAGATTGGTGTAGGCGAGATTGTTCGGATTGACCTCGGCGCGCACTTCGAACCAGCGCCCGTAATTGGTCTCCCTGACGTAGCCGAACAGGTCGGACACCTTGCACAGCGCCCCGGATTCGGCCGGCAGCCCATTCATCACCGCAAAGCCATAAGTCCTCACCGCCGAAAGCCATTCGCGCAGCACGCTGCGGTCATGGAAGGCCGCCTTGTAGCTGGCGCGCGGCACGCAGTTCTGCATCGTCGCCTTGGTCCAGCGCTGGATGACATCGCCTGTCCAACCGGGCTGGCGTGTCTCGTCGCGATCATAGGCGTTTGCACGCAGCCATTGGGCGGGAAAGCTGACCGTCTTTCCCTCCGGTTCGAAGCTGATCTCCAGCGCCCCGGCCTTGATGGAAGCGGCGCCAATTCTCGTGCCAGCGGGAATGTCGAGGATGGTGACGAGCCGCTGGCCGTTGCCGGCGCTGCGCGTCTTGTCGTCGAGCGCATTGTCGCGCAGCCAGATGGCGTGAAAGCGGGTGCGCCTCCCGTCTGCCCAGCCAAGTTCGATTGTTCTGCCTTCGTCGCCAACCAGCGCGTGGGTAAGCATTGAGATCCATCCCGTCCGCTACGCCCCACGGTCCGATCCGCAGGGTTTCGATTGCATGTTGATCGCGCCATAGGCATAATTCAAATTATCATTTTTTGGCCAATGACCCCGATTTACTAATGGCACGACGAACCATCCCCGCCTTGCCTCCGCTCGACTGGCTGCGCAGTTTCGAAGCCGCGGCGCGGCTGTCGAATTTCACGGCGGCAGCGGCCGAACTCGGCCTGACACAGGCGGCGGTCAGCCAGCACATCCGGCTGCTCGAGGAACGGCTGAAGACGCGGCTGTTCTCGCGGCTGGCGCGTGGGGTCGCGCTGTCGCCGGAGGGTGCCGCCTACCTGCCCCACATCCAGTCGGCCTTCGCAACCATTGCCAGCAGCACCACGGAATTGTTCGAACCACGCGCCGTCCGGACCGTCTCTATCCGGGTGCCGATCTCGTTTGCCTTGCTGGCGCTGGTGCCGGCGCTGCCCGATCTCGCCGAGGCGCTGCCGCGCGTCCAGCTCGATCTGGTGACGATCCATCGGCCGACCGACTACGATCTGCCGGGCTCGGCGCTCGACATCCGTTTCGGCAACGGATCCTTTCCCGGACGCGAGGCCGAGAGGCTGACCGCCGAGCGGCTTGTGCCGGTGGCAAGTCCGGCGCTCGCCAGTGCCGCCGACTGGACATCCCTGCCGCTGCTTCTGGTGGCCGGCGCGCGCGAGATGTGGTCGGAATGGTTCGCGGCGGCCGGATTGGCCGGCCATCCCCAGCGGTCGCACCGCTTCGACAGTTTCGTCGCCGCCATGGAGGCGGCGAGCGCCGGCGCCGGCGTGCTGCTGGGGTCGCGACCGCTTGTCGACGCGGCGCTCGACAGCAGGACGCTGGTCCCGCTCTCCGATTTTGAACTCTCCAGCACGTCAGGGCATTTTCTGACCAGGCCGTCGACCGCGCAACTGACAAGTGCCGAGCAGGATTTCCGGCACTGGCTGATAAAGCGCCTTGCCGGCGGGGCCCGGACCTGACTGGCGCGCTACCGCGAAGCTATGCCGATACGCTTCCAGTAGATCAGCGTGCCCGTCAGCCCGCCATGCGGTTTCAGCGCATAGTCAGGAATTTCGCCGGTGAGGATGAAGCCGAGCTTTTCGTAGAGGCCCGAAGCCCCCTCCTCCGCCGCCGTGTCCAGAACCAGCAACGTGCGCCCCTTCTCCGCCGCGAGGCGTTCGGCGGCCCGCATCAGGCGTGTCCCCACACCCCGGCCCCGGTATTCGACTGATGTCATCAGCTTGGCGATCTCGGCCCGATGCGGCTGGTTGGGCGGGCAGTCGAGCAGCAAGGTGACCGTCCCGACCAGAGCCCCGCCGTCCCAGGCCCCGAGCACCATTCTTTCTCCTCGTGCCGCCGCGGCCAGCGACGTCTCCCAGAATGCCCTTGCCGCTTTCGCCGCCAGCGGATGCATGAAGCTGACAGATCCGCCGGCGGCAACCGTTTCGACCAGCAGATCGGTCAGCATTGCAAGAGTTTCCCGGCTGGCGGTCAACGGCCCGATTTCGATGGTATTCATACCTGGTCCTCTGGAAACGATTGCCGGGGTCGATGGCGCCGGCGTCATTCGAGATAGCGCGCCCGCCGGCGCTTGCGCGCGGCCTTGATGGCGCTAATGCGTTCGGTGTCTTCTTCACTGAGATGTCGCCCGCGCTCCAGGATTTCGAGCGTGTATTCCTCATAGGTCAGGCCCAGCCGCACAGCCTTGTCCATGCGCATCAGCATGACGTCGCGGCTTGGCGCCTTCCACGCCTTGGCGTGCGCCGCCTGCCAGGCCAGGAAGATGTAAGGGTCGCCCTTGCCCCATGGCGGCCCCTTGTACTCGTCAAGAGGCGGCCCCCCATTGTGGGAGCGCGTTGGCCGTCTTGCCATGACGTCAGCCCCTGACCAGAGCGACGAGATAGTCGGCGCCAGGCTCCAGGGCATGGAAGGTGCAATCCGACGGCGCCCCGAGCGCCAGGCAGTCGCCCGGTTCGAGCCTGTGCACCTGATCGCCTTCGGTGAATTCGAGTTTTCCTGAGATCAGCCAGATCTGCTGCTTGATGAAGGCGTAGGAAGCCGCGGGCAAGCTGACCTTCGCGCCCGCAGGCAGATGGACCTTGATCAGTTCGAGCGGCATGTCGCAGGCCGGCGACAGATGCCGCCTGACATAGCCTGTATCGGGGTCGCGCCATACCGGCTGGTCGGCCGCGCGCAGCAGTCCCCCGCTCTGCAGTTCCGCGCGCGCGATGAGGGTCGAGAGCGTCATGCCGAAGGCCGCCGCAATGCGCACCAGAAGTGCGGCCGTCGGGCTGGTCATGCCGCGCTCGATCGTGCTCAGCATTGCCTTGGAAACGCCGGACCGTTCGGCGAGTTCGGCCAGCGACCAGTCCCGCATGATCCTCTCGGCGTGAATCCTCTTGCCGATGGTCGAGGAAATATCGTTCGCTATATCATCCATTCGTCCATTATAGTGAAACAATAAGACAGGTGAAGAGCCATCTCACGATAATTTTCACCGGGTCCTTAATCCTCTCTACACCATCCGACCTCATCCGACCTTAACCCCGTTCCTGTAGGCTCCGTCTCCAGGGAAATGGGGATTGGCCTGTCCATGTATGTCGAACGCGAAGCTTCCGTCGGAGAACCGACATCGCAGGAGCGCCGCAACGCAGAGCAGAACGACCGGCGCATCCTCGGCAACGTCGTGCAATGCGACGGCGCGCGCGCCACCATCAGCGCCTATGCCGACGATGTCGACGGCGCGATCACCGGCCTGTGGACGGTCGGCAAGATGATCTCCATCAATCTGGGCACGACGCGCACCGTTGGCCTGGTCTATGCGATCGGCAAGTCGGATCGGGCCTGGAGCAATGAAGGCCAGAACGCCATCGAGGTCAGCATCGAACTGATCGGCGAAGTGCGCGACGGCGCCGAACCCGGCGCCAAGCCGATCTTCGACCGCGGCATCACCAGCTATCCGCATATCGGCGCCGTCGCGCACCGTATCCGCACCCGCGACCTGCAGGCCGTCTATGACCTGGCCGGCCGCCATTCCATCACCATCGGCTCGCTGGCGCAGGACGAGGCCATCGCCGCCAACATCGCCATCGACGATACGCTGGCGCGCCATTTCGCCATTGTCGGCACGACCGGCGTCGGCAAGTCGACCGCCGTGTCGCTGCTGCTGCGCAAGTCGATCGCCGCGCGACCCGACCTGCGCATCCTGATCCTCGATCCGCACAACGAGTTCGCCGCCTCGCTGCCCGAATATTGCGTCCGGGTCGATTCCAAGACGCTCGACCTGCCGTTCTGGATGTTCACGCTGGAGGAATTCGCCGAAGTGCTGTTTCGTGGACGCGAAACGGTGCCGGAAGAGATCGACGCCCTTCGCGACCTCGTTCCGCTGGCCAAGAACCTCTACCGCAACCCCAATTCAGGCGCCTACCTCAGGCGCGGCAACGATGCGCTGACCGCCGATACGCCGGTGCCTTACCGCATCGCCGACCTGCTCAAGCAGATCGACGAGCGCATGGGCATGCTCGAAAGCAAGAACGATCGCCCGACGCTCAAATCGCTGAAGACGCGCATCGAATCCGCGGCTGCCGATCCGCGCTACCGCTTCATGTTCAATTCGCGCCTGATCGAGGACACCATACACGAGACGATCGGCAACATCTTCCGCGTGCCGCATCACGGCCGCCCGGTAACCTGCTTCGAGATGGCCGGAATGCCCTCCGAAGTGGTCAATTCCGTCTGCTCCGTGCTGGCGCGCCTGGCCTTCGACCTCGCTTTGTGGAGCGAAGGCAAGCTGCAGCTCCTGTTCTTGTGCGAGGAAGCGCATCGCTATATGCCGGCCGATTCGCGCCTCGGCTTCGCGCCGACAAGGCATGCGCTGTCGCGCATCGCCAAGGAAGGCCGCAAATATGGCTGCTATCTCGGCGTCGTCACCCAGCGCCCGGGCGAGCTGGACCCGACCATCCTGTCGCAATGCTCGACCTTCTTCGCCATGCGGCTTGCCAACGAGCAGGACCAGGCGATCATCCGCTCGGCAATCGCCGACTCGTCCGCCTCGACGCTCGCCTTCCTGTCTTCCATGGGGCAGCGCGAGGCGATCGCCTTCGGCGAAGGCGTGGCGACGACCATGCGGCTGAAATTCGAAAGACTGCCCGCTCACCTGCTGCCTGGCACGGCCAAGCACGAGGAAGAAGTGACGAAAGCCGGCGAGGTCGACCTGGTGGCGATCGTGGAGCGGCTGCGCAACGTGCCGAAGCCACAGAGCCAGGCGATACCATTCGCCGAGGTGGTCGATTCCGGCCGCCAGGCCGGCGATCCCGACTACCGCAAACCGCCGGCGACGGCGCGCGTGCAGTCGGACGAAGATTTCGACACACGCTACGGCCTCAAACCCGCGACCTTCGGCCTGCGCCCACAGAACGATTGAACCTAACAGGTCTCTGATCTCATCGGCATTCACGCTTGGCCAAATCCCGAAAGGGAATTCGTCAGGTCGAATTGAATGACGTGGCTTTCGAGAAGCCGGAGCGGAGCGGACATTCAGTCCGTGAGCTCAGTTCTACTGCGACGCAGTAGAACGGGGAAGTCGAGAAAGCCGCGTCAGGCAACCGGCCTCATGAATTCTTCTTCGGGATTTTAGGCGCAGACGCGGTTGCGGCCTTGCCTCTTCGCTTCATAGAGCTGGCGGTCGGCACGGCGATAGAATTCTTCGGCGGTTTCCTTGCGGTCCCAGACGGCGAGGCCGACGCTGGTCGTGATCTTGAGCCGGACATTGTTGCCGGAGAGGATCGACATGTTGGCGATCGCCTTGCGGATGCGCTCGGCGAATTTGGCCAGAAGGTCCGCCTCCATGTTGGGCGTGACCACGGCGAATTCCTCACCGCCCAGGCGCGCCACCACGTCGTGATAGCGGGTCATGTCCTTGAGGCATCTGGCGACAGCCTTGAGCACCTCGTCGCCGACATCGTGGCCGTGGCTGTCGTTGACCTGCTTGAAATGGTCGAGATCGAGGATCATCAGCCCGACCGGTTTTTCGATGCGCCGGAACTCCTCGAGATATTCCTTCAGCGCGTCGTCGAAATAACGTCGGTTCTGCATGCCGGTCAGGCCGTCTGTCAGGGCGGCGTGCTCGAGCGTTTCGGAGCGGGCGCTGAGCGAAACCGTCATGGCGCGCAGCTTGCCTTCTTCCGTCGCCTGTTTGCGGATCAGCGGGTAGATGAAGAAGATGCCGAAAAACAGCGCGGTTGCAAGCAGCACGCCCGTCGCGAACAACAGCTTGTTGAGGTAGATGACCTTGTCCAGGCCGGACTGTGTATGGAGTTCCGTGGCGAAGGATTGCAAGAGCCCATAGGCGTGCAGCGTCACCAGGCCAGCGGCCAGGATCACGAAGATAAAGACGAAAAAAGCGGATTCCGCCTTATGGAAACGCATCTGCTGCCCGATGAAAAGTGCCCTCGATCTTATGGCACGGGCCGCCTTACGGAGCGTTAATCCCGGCAACTTCGGCGGGAACCCTGTCCTCAAGGTCAACTTTTTAAGTTGCATTAGCAACAAGTGTTTGGATCGTGGTTTCGAGATCGTCATCGGGACGCAATCTCTGCCATTCCGGCCCCAGCTGATGTCGAAACCAGGTCGCTTGCCGCTTGGCATATTGCCTGGTTGCGATCTTGGCGCGCTCGATCGCCTCGGGAAAGCTCGATTGCCCGGCCATTGCGGCCTGCAGCTCGCGAACCCCGATCGCCTTCATCGCCGGCAGGTCCGGATCGAGACGAAGCGCGGCAAGCTGCCTGACTTCCTCCAGCGCGCCCTTGTCCAGCATCCGGTCGAAACGCCTTTCGATGCGGTCGACCAGCGCCGCCCGATCCGGCTCGATGACCAGGAAATGCGCGCTTTGCCTGTCGATCAGAGGCCGGCCGCGCTCGGCCTGCCAGTCCAGGATCGACCGGCCGGAGGCGTCGAGCACTTCGAGCGCCCGCACGATGCGCTGGCTGTCGGTCGGCTTCAGCTGCATGGCGACTTTCGAATCCTCGCGCAGCAGGATGCCGTGCAATTTGACCGCGCCGTGCTCCTTCAACTCATAGCGCCAGCGATCGCGGATCCGCTGCGGAATATCGGGCATTTCCGAAATGCCCTCGGCCAGCGCACGAAAATAAAGGCCGGTGCCGCCGACGAAGATTGGCCGCCGCGAGAGTGTTCCGTCGTCGATGAGTCTCATCACGTCGCGCAGCCAGGCGCCGGTCGAGTAGGCGGAGCCGGGATGGACATGCCCATAGAGAAAATGCTGCGCTCGTGTGAGCTCGGCCGCCTCCGGCCGGGCGGTCAGAACGTCGAGAACCGAATAGCCCTGCATCGAATCGGTGTTGACGATGACGCCGCCGGTGCGCTCGGCCAGCTCAAGCGCCAGCGCCGACTTGCCGCTGGCGGTCGGCCCGGCTATCAGGATCGCGTTCTTCACGCGGCCTTCGCCCGCATCCGCGCCGGAATTCTCTATGCCGCTCATTGCCACGCTTGTTTCCCGTCCCGCTGACCGCGCTCTGTCGCCGTCGCTTGCGAATATGGCCTCACGGTCGGTGGGCGCAAGCGCCGTCGTCTGGTTGGCCGAAGGCATTGCCTGTGATCTTGCCCTGCCACCAGCGGCGCAGGCTGATGAAACGACTGCAAAGCTTCGTGCCGCATTGGCCGTTGAGCCCATCGACGTGATCGTCCAGCAGGCTGAAACACGCCGCAAGAAAATCCTTCTCGCCGACATGGATTCGACCATGATCGACCAGGAATGCATCGACGAGCTGGCCGACGAGATCGGCGTCAAGGATCGCGTCGCGGCCATCACCGCGCGGTCGATGAATGGCGAGATCGCATTCGAGCCCGCGCTGCGCGAGCGCGTGGCGCTGCTCAAGGGGCTTGATGCCGCCGTGGTCGACCGAATCGTCGCCAATCGGCTGACGCTGGCTTCGGGCGGCCGCGCACTGGTCCAGACCATGCGCGCCAACGGCGCCTGGACGGCGCTCGTTTCGGGTGGATTCGAGGTCTTCACCACGCGCATCGCCGAGATGCTCGGCTTTCAGGAGAACCGCGCCAACCGCCTGCTCGACCTGGGCGGACGCTTCACCGGACTGGTCGGCGAGCCGATCCTCGGCCGCGCCGCCAAGGCCGAGGCGCTGCTCGAAATCTGCGCGCGCCTTGGCCTGGCGCCGGCCGATGCCATCGCCGTCGGCGACGGCGCCAACGATCTCGACATGATCCGCCTGGCCGGAACCGGTGTCGCGCTGCACGCCAAGCCGACAGTGGCGGCACAGGCAAAAGTCCGGATCGACCATGCCGACCTTACAGCATTGCTCTATCTGCAGGGCTACCGGAAGGAAGAGATTGTGCAATGAAACCGATGCGTACCGAACGCCTGATCCTGCGCAACTGGGAAGATCGCGACCGGGAATTGTTCCATCGCATCAATTCCGATGAACGCGTGATGGAATTCTTTCCGTTCCGCCGCGACCGCGCTACCGCCGACGACAAGATGGATGAGTTCCGATCCTGGATCGCCGAGGACGGCTATGGTTTTGCCGCCGCCGAGATTGCTGCCACCGGCGAGTGCATCGGCTTCGTCGGGCTCCTCAAGACCGATCATGTGCCCTCCCTGCCGGCCGGTACTATCGAGATCGGCTGGCGGCTGGCGCCGGAATACTGGGGCAAGGGCTATGTCACCGAGGCGGCGGAGGCCTGGCTCGCCTACGGCTTCCAGACGCTGGGCGTCAACGAGATCGTCTCCTTCGCCGTAACCGGCAATCATCGCTCGACCGCCGTGATGAAACGCCTCGGCATGAGCGCCGACCCGGCCAACGACTTCGACCATCCCGACATTCCGGACAGCCATCCCGCGCTCAAGCGGCATGTGCTCTACCGGTTGCCTCGCCAAGACTGGCAGGCAAGAAAAAGGGCGGCTCTCTAACCGCCCTTTCCATCAAAATCAGATTTTTGCAGTCCTGCCGACTTCAATCCATCCGGATCGTGACAAACCTCAGCTCACCGGTCTTCGACGCCAGCATCAGCAGCGCGTTCTTGCGCCCCTGCTCCTTCAGCGCGCCGATCCGGTCCATGACATCCTTGGGCGTGGCGACCGATTCCTGCGCGATCTCGGTGATCACCTCGCCCGGCTGAATGCCGCGCTCGGCGGCGGCCGAATCCTTGGCCACATCGGTGACGACGACACCCGAGACATCGCCGGCGATGCTGAACTTCTTGCGCGTCTCGTCGTTGAGTTCGCCGACGGTCATGCCGAGCACCGAGGCGGTCGAGACGGCCGGAGCTTTGTCGCCGCCCTTGTTCTGGTCGGTGTTGCCATTCTCGCCGCTGGCGAGCTTCTCGCCATCCTCGAGCCGGCCGAGCGTCACCTTCACCGTCTGCTCGACACCCTTGCGCACGATCAGCACGTCGACGGCCTTGCCCACGGGGCTTTCGGCGACGACGCGCGGCAGGTCGCGCATTTCATGGATGTCCTTGCCGTCGAACTTGATGATGACGTCGCCGGCCTGGATGGTGCCGTTGTCGACAGGCCCGCCCTTGATGACGCCGGCCACCAGCGCGCCCTTGGCGGTCGCCATCCCCAGGCTTTCCGCGATGTCGTCCGTCACCGGCTGGATGCGAACGCCAAGCCAGCCGCGCCGAGTCTCGCCATACTGGCGCAACTGGTCGACGACGCCCGAGGCGAGCTGCGAGGGAATGGAGAAGCCGATGCCGATCGAGCCGCCGGACGGCGAAATGATCGCGGTGTTCATGCCGATGACCTCGCCGGCGCTGTTGAACAGCGGTCCGCCCGAATTGCCGCGGTTGATCGCCGCATCGGTCTGGATGAAGTCGTCATAGGGGCCTGAATTGATGTCGCGGTTGCGCGCCGAGACGATACCGACCGTGACCGTACCGCCGAGGCCGAACGGATTGCCGACCGCCATCACCCAGTCGCCGACGCGCATCTTGGTGGAATCGCCGAATTTCACCGCCGTCAGCTTGTGGCCTTTCGGATCGACCTTCAGCACCGCGACGTCGGTCTTGGTATCGGTGCCGACCAGCGTCGCCTTCAAGGTCACGCCATCGGAAAAATTGACCTCGATGTCGTCGGCATCGGCGATCACGTGGTTGTTGGTTACGACGATGCCCTGCTCGGCGTCGATGACGAAGCCCGAGCCGAGCGACTGCACCTTCTGCGAGCCGCCATCCTTTTCGCCACCGCGGTTCTTGAAGAAGTCGTCGAAGAAGTCCTGGAACGGCGAGCCTTCGGGCAGTTGCGGCATCGGCACGGCGCCCGGCCCTTCGGTGCCCTTCACCGTCTGCGAGGTCGAGATGTTGACCACCGCGCCGAGCACGCGTTCCGCCAGATCGGCGACCGAGGCAGGCCCGTCGGCGGCGAATGTCGGCGTCACGAACGACGGAACGGCGGCGGTACCCAGGACAAGCGCTGCCGCGCCGGCGACCAACGTCCGTCGAGCGGCGCGCAAAAGGGTGTTGGATGTCATCGAGAAACCTCCCGGCATTTCTGAAAGAGAAAAGCGCTTCGACGAAAACGCCGTGTCGCGCCATGATGGCAAGAAATACGGCACGTTTGCGGCTATGGCTATCGGCAGAGCGTAAATCGAGCGTTATTCCGCAAACCGGATGCCTTTACCCGCTCCGCACCAGCCAGACGATGCCGACACCGATGGCGATCGCCACCAGGCCGCCGATCCGCAATGCATTCTCCGGCATCGACAGCACTTCGCCCGCGAGCTTCCTGGCAAAGCCTGGGAAGCCGCCATAGACCAGGCCCTCTATGACGAGGACCAGGCCTATCGCCGCGAAGAAATCCTGCACCGCCCGTTACTGGCCGGTGCTGGGTTGTGTCGTCGGCGCGGCAGGTGCCGTAGCCGGCGCGGGTGCTGGCGCGGCCGGTTTCGCCGGCCCTTCCTTGCCGTCGGGATCGCGAAAGAAGCGGAAGAACTCCGAGCCCGGCGACAGCACCATCGTCGTCCCGGTGTTGTCGAGCGCGGTGCCATAGGCATTCATCGACCGGTAGAAATCGAAGAACGCCGGATCACGCTGATAGGCTCCCGCGAAGGTGGCGCTGCGCTGGGCTTCGCCCTCGCCGCGCAGGATCTCGGACTCCTTGCGTGCTTCGGCAACGATCTCGACCACTTCACGATCGGCGCGTGCCGTGATGCGCTGTGCGGCTTCGTTGCCGCGTGCTCTCAGCCGCGCTGCCTCCGCCAGGCGTTCCGCCTTCATGCGGTCGTAAGTCTGCTGGGAGACTTCGGCCGTCAGATCGGTGCGGCGGATGCGAACGTCCTCGATCTGCAAGCCGAGCGAGGTGGCGTCGGGCCTGAGCTGATCGCGGACTTCGCGCATCATCACGGCACGCTCTTCGGAGAGCGCGGCTTCGAAATCGCGCAGACCGTAGACGCGGCGCAAGGCAGCGTCGAGACGCGTCCTGAGCCGGGCCTCGGCCAGTTCGATCTGACCGGACACTGCCGCACGGAAGACACGCGGATCCGAGATGCGGTAGGCGATGAAGGCATCGACCTCATAGAATTTGCCGCCCGACACCTGGACGCGGATGTTGTCGAGGTCGAAGCGCAGCACCCTGTTTTCGATCAGCTGCACCGTGTCGGCGTCGAAGAACGAGAACGGCGCCTTGAAGTAGATCCCTGGCTCGCTCTTGACGTCGACGATCTCGCCGAAGCGGAGCACCAGCGCCTGCTGGCGCGCATTGACCACGAAGACCGAGGAATAGATCAGGAACAGGATGACCGCCGCTACGACGGCGAAGATGGGAAGACGGTTGGCCATCACTGGGTACCTCCCGTGTTCGCAGCCGGCGCGGCCGGTGCCGGTGGTTTCGGCTGCAATGCGGGCAGCGGCAGATAGGGCACGACACCTTGTCCGTTGCCCTGCTCGACGATGACCTTGCTCGAGTCCTTCAGAACCCTCTCCATGGTTTCCAGATAAAGGCGTTTGCGGGTCACATCGGGGGCTTTGACATATTCGTCGTAGACCGAGATGAAGCGCTGGGCCTCACCTTCGGCTTCCTGCACCACACGGTTCTTGTAAGCGGCCGCGTCTTCGCGGACCTGGGCGGCCTCGCCGCGTGCTTGGCCGAGCTTCTGGTTGGAATACTGATTGGCCTGCTCGACGAACTTGTCCTCGTCCTGCTCGGCGCGCTGCACCTCGTCGAACGCATCCGCCACCTCGCGTGGCGGCGCCGCGTCCTCGATGGAGACGGCGTTGACGTTGAGACCGGCCTTGTAGCCGTCCAGCGTCGTCTGGATGATCTCGCGCACCGAGGCGGCAATGCCCTGCCGGTCGTCGCGGAAAATGTCCTGCGCCGGCCGGCGGCCGACCGCTTCGCGCATGGCACTCTCGGCAACCTGCCGCAGCATGCCGTCGGGGTCGGAGACGTCGAACAGGTAGGCGCGCGGGTCGGAGACCTGGTAGGCCACCGAAAACTGCACATTGACGATGTTCTGGTCGCCCGACAGCATCAGGCCGTTGCCGCTGGTGTTGCCGCCGCCAATGTCGACGAGCTGCTCTGAAATCTTGGCCGTCTCGACGGTCTCGAGCGGCCACCAGTGGAAGTGCAGGCCTGGCTGGGAAAGCTCGGCCTTCGGCTTGCCGAAGCGCAGTTCGACCGCGACCTCGTCGGGCTGCACGGTATAGACCGCCTGGAAGGCCCACAGAACGACCAGCACCGCGGCGATCAGCCCGAACACGGCCGGACTGGCGCCCCCGCCGCCGGGCAGCGCGCGCCTCAGCCGATCCTGGCCACGGCGAATGATGTCTTCGAGGTCTGGAGGCGACCCCTGCGGGCCGCTCGGTCCCTTCGGTCCCTGCCCCCAGGGGCCCTGGTTGTTACCGCCGCCACCCCACGGGCCGCCGCCTCCGCCACCTTTGTCGTTCCAGGGCATGAATGTCCTTTCGCTTGGAATTCCCTCAAGCGCCGCGGTTACGGCGCAAATCCAGTGTCGTTCTTCTATAGGCACGCCACGGCACGCTTTCAACGCGATGCCCGCCGACTTCATCGGATTTGGGCCGGTAGCGACCCTTTGTCGTCCTACAATCGCGCTTTTGTCTTCAAACTATCTCGCGGCGGCGCTCGTAAACCGTATAGCGCGTCGCATGACTGTCCTTTTCTCCTGATGGAACCTCCTGCGAACTGACCACGTGCCATGTATCGGGGTCGATCGGCGGGAAATGCGCATCGCCGTCGACGGCGGCCAGAACATGGGTGACGTGCAGACGGTCGGCCAGCGGCAGCGCCTGGGCATAGATCTCGCCGCCGCCGATGACACAGACCTCGTCGACGCCGCTCATGCAGCGGCCGCGCACGGTCGCCAGCTGGATCGCGGCTTCCAGCGTATGCGCCACCTCGACGCCCTCGGCGCGCCAGGCCTTGTCGCGGGTGACAACGATGTTCAGCCTGCCCGGCAGCGGGCGGCCGATGCCTTCATAGGTCTTGCGGCCCATGATGATGGGCTTGCCCATCGTGTCTGCCTTGAAGCGCTTGAGGTCGGTGGAGAGCCGCCAGGGCAACCCGCCTTCCCGCCCGATCACACCGTTCTCGGCAATGGCGACGTAGATCGTGACATGCATCAGTTTGCGTCCCCGCCATTGCTGTCCGACGGTTCGAGCAGGAGGATATCGATATCATGCTCGGGATAGAAATCCTTCGCTGTCATTTCGAAGCTCGTCGGCCCGACCTTTTTGACATTGTCGCCGCAGAACGAGACCATCGCTTTGGGATTGCCCTTATCGATGGTCAGCTTGAACTTGCCGATGGTGCCCGCCGCCCAGTTGCCGCCAGTGGTCAGGATATAGGCGATGCGGCTTTCGTAGAATTTGGGATAGCCGTCCGGATTGTCCTTTGCCGCCTTGCGCACCGCGTTCTCGAATGCATCGTCCATGCAATAGCGGGTCTTGTACGTCGCATACTGCCCCTGGAACTGGCCATCGTAGAAGAAGCTGACCGAGGACGTGCCGCCGACGCTCGGCTTGTAGCGGTGCGAGACATGAACGTCTTTGTTGGCCGGAAAGGTTGAGCGCCACCAATAGGTCGAGCGCAGCTGCCACCATGGCGCGTAGGACGGAGTGGCGTTTTGGTCGCTGTCGCCTTCCGGATCCTCGATGATGATACCGCGGTTGACCCAGTCGTCCGCCACCGCCTTTGGCAGCTTGGCCAATGCCGCCTTGGCGGCATCGGCGAACGGATTGAACGGCACATTCTGTGCCTTGAGGTCGGCGCTGATGTCGATGCCGAGCGCGAACACCTTCTGCTCGAGCTCAGGCTTTGCCGGCGCGCCGTCGATCGTCACCTCGAAGCCGAGGAAATTGTCACTCTGGTTTTCGGGGATCGCCGGCATCTCCTCGGGATCGCCCGAAATGTCGGGCATCGGGAAGGCGACGATCGCCTCGACATCCTTGTCGGTGTTGTTGTGGAACACGTAGTCGACCGTCACCTTTTGCGGCGAGATGAAGAGGTCCTCGCTTTGCATCGCCACGGCATCGCTGCGCGACAGGATCAGGCCGCCGGTGCCAAGTTCGGCAACCGAATCATTGGCCAATGCAGGCGCCGCCGACAGGGCCAGCACGGTGGTCAAAACATATCGCAGCATGAAAGCCCCCCAGGCGAGAATGCCCGGATGACCCTAGCGGTTTCAGTCCGGCGTTTCAAAGCCCTTCCGCTTCCTGGCCGCGCGTGACCGGTCTGGACACGCGCGCGGTCTGGACACGCAAGCGGTCTGGACACGCAAGCGGTCTGGACTAACAGGTTCCGATCGGGCAGGAGTTCGCGCCATGCGCAAGCTTCTCGTCATCGGCATCGGCGCCGGCAATCCCGACCACATGACGGTTCAGGCCATATCGGGCCTGAACCGGGCGGACGTCCTGTTTATTCCCGACAAGGGGGCTGACAAGACAGACCTCGCCGACCTGCGGCGCGGTATCTGCGACCGCTTCGTCACCAACCCGACCTCACGCCGGGTCGAGTTCGACGTGCCGGTGCGCGCCGAACCAACGTCTTCCTACCGCTCGACCGTCGACGACTGGCACGAGGCGATCGCGGTCATCTACGAGGGACTGATCCGCGACGAGATCGCCGGGGATGGCTGCGGCGCCTTCCTGATCTGGGGTGATCCCTCGCTCTACGACAGCGCATTGCGCATCCTCGAGCGCGTGCGCCTGAGGGGCAATGTCGCTTTCGAACTGGAAGTCATCCCCGGCATAACGGCCATCCAGGCTCTGGCCGCCAGCCACAAAACGGCGCTGAACCGCATCGGCGATCCCGTGCTGATCACCACCGGCCGCCGCCTGACCGAGGAAGGCATGCCGGACAATGCCGGCAGCGCCGTCGTCATGCTCGACGGCAAATGCGCCTTCAACACGCTGGCCGACCAGGACCTTTTCATCCAATGGGGCGCCTATCTCGGCACACCGGACGAGATCATCATCTCCGGCCGCCTCGGTGATGTCGGCGCGGAGATCGAAAAGCGCCGCGACGAAGCGCGTAGGGAAAAGGGCTGGATCATGGACACGTATTTCCTGCGGAAGCAGGAGTGGTGAGTAGTGAAGCTGTCCTAGTCCCTACTGACTACTGACTATCCCCCTACCCCGCTTCAATCTCCGCCTGCAGCGCATCCATATGCGTCGCCGCCGCAGCGGACGCCGCGCGCTCGATGGCGCGAAAGCGGCTGACCACCGCCAGGCCCACCGTCGTCAGCTGCGCGCCGCCGCCCTTGCGGCCTCCGGTCTGCGCCGAGACCAGCGGCTTGCCGAACACCCGGTTCATGTCCTCGACCAGATCCCAGGCGTGCTTGTAGGACATCTCCATACCGCGCGCGGCGGCCGAGATCGAACCGAACGTGGCGATGTGCTCCAGAAGCTCGATCTTGCCAGGACCGATCCGTCCATCCGGATCGAGATTTATCCGCAAGCTCAGCGACGGCATTTTTGCTCCTCCGCGATCGCTTCAGCTTCAGCGACCGTTATTCCAAAACAATATAGCGGCGATCACCGCCCCTGTCAGCCGTCGACCTCGAGCGGCAAGCCGGCGCCGGTATTCGCCCGGTCGAAGCTCACGGTCTTGACCACCGCGAAAACCTTGCCGCCGAGCCGCAGCTGCAGCGCCTGCCGCGACTGTTCGGTGATGCGGGCGAGCACCGCTGCGCCATTGCAGTCGATGCCGACTTCGACCGTCGGCCCCTCGCCCGGGCTGATCGCGACAATCGTGCCGGGCAGGATGTTGAGCGCGCTGAGGCCCGTCGGTTTCTCCGTGGCGACCATCACGTCGCGAGCGCGAATGCGGATCCGCACGGAAGCCCCGGGCTTCATTTCAAGACGTGGCACACGGATCTCGCCGGCGGCCGAGCCCAGCACGGTCATGCCGAAAGTCTCGTCGTGACGCAGCACCTTCGTGTCCAGCACGGCGCCACCCTCGCCGCGCTCTTCGGCCGGCAACAGGTCAAGCCTTTGCATGACGGCCTCGGTCGGGCCGCTGGCGGTGACCTTGCCCTGCGCCAGCATCACCACGTCGCTGGCCAGCCGCGCCACCTCGGCGACCGAATGGCTGACATAGACGATCGGGATCTTGGTTTCGTCGCGCAGCCGCTCGATATAGGGCAGGATCTCGGCCTTGCGCGCTTCGTCGAGCGAGGCCAGCGGCTCGTCCATAAGCAGCAGCCTCGGGCTGGCAAGCAGCGCCCGGCCGATCGCCACCCGCTGTTTCTCACCGCCCGAGAGCTTTGCCGGTCGCCGCCCGAGCAACGGCCCGATGCCGAGCAGTTCGACGACACTGTCCATATCCGCGTAGCGTTCCGCCGCCGGCGTGAACCAACGGCCGTAGCGCAGATTGCTCATCACGCTCATATGCGGAAACAGGCGCGCATCCTGGAACACCATGCCGATACGGCGCTTGTGCCTTGGCACGAAAATGCCGGCACCGGTGTCGACCAGAACGCGGCCGTCGATCTCGATGCGCCCCTTGTCCGGCCGGATCAGCCCAGCGATCATGTTGATCAGCGTCGTCTTGCCGGAGCCCGACGGCCCGAACAGCGCCGTCAGCCGCCCGGCGCTCTCGAAGCGAGCATCGATGGCGAAATCGCCAAGCCGGTGGCTGATGTCGACAAGGACGCTCATTCGATGTCCATCCGCCGCCCGACGCGCCGCGCCAGCACTTCCGAGGCGACCAGCGCCGCCATCGAGATGACGATGGAAATCAGCGTCAGCCGCAGCGCCCCTTCATCGCCGCCCGGCACCTGGGTAAAGGTGTAGATCGCCGATGGCAGCGTCTGCGTCTCGCCAGGGATGTTGGAGACAAAAGTGATCGTCGCGCCGAACTCGCCCATCGCCTTGGCGAAGGACAGGATGGCGCCGGCGATCAGCCCGGGCAGGATCAGCGGCAGCGTGATGGTGCCGAACACCCACACAGGATTGGCGCCGAGCGTCCCCGCGGCCGCTTCCATCTTGCGGTCCACCGCCTCGATCGACAGCCGGATCGCCCGCACCATCAGGGGGAAGCCCATGACGCCGCAGGCAAGGGCGGCACCCGTCCAGCGAAACGAGAAGACGATGCCGAAATGCTCGGCCAGGAATGCGCCGGCCGGGCCGCGCCTTCCGAAAGTCAAAAGCAAGAGATAGCCGGTCACCACGGGTGGCAGGATCAGCGGCAGATGCACCAGCCCGTTGAACAGTGTCTTGCCCCAGAATTTCCCCCGGGCAAGCAGCAGCGCAATCGCTATGCCCGGCGGCAAACTCGCGAGCATCGCGACCGTTGCCACCTTGATGGACAGCCGGACCGCATTCCATTCGTCGGGAGTGAGGTCCAGCAGCCAGTTCATCGCGCGGTATCGGGGCCTTTTCGAAGTCAGTTGCTCGGCGTGAGCACGGTGAAGCCCTGTTCCTTGAAGAGCGCGCCGGCCTTGGCGGATTGCAGGCACTTCAGGAAGGCCATCGTATCCTTGTCCTTCGAATCGGTGGTCTGGGCAACCGGATAGATGATCGGCGGATGTGAATCCTCCGGGAAGGTGCCGACCACCTTGACGCCCTTTTCGGCGTACGCGTCGGTGGCATAGACGATACCGAGGGCCGCCTCGCCGGTCGAAACCAGCTTGAGCGCCGCACGGACATTCTCGGCCTGCGCCACCTTGCCCTCGACCGAGGACCAGACGCCGAGCGATTGAAGCGCCGCCTTGCCGTATTTGCCGGCCGGCACGGCCTTGAAGTCGCCCATGGCGAGCTTGCCGTCGCCAACCAGCTTGGCGAGGTCAAAGCCCTTCTCGATCTTGGTTTCAACCGTCGAATCCTTCGGCGCCACCAGCACGATCTGGTTGCCGAGCAACTTCACTTCGGTATCGGGCTTGGTCAGCTTCTTGTCGGAGAGATATTTCATCCAGTCGAGATCGGCCGAGATGAAGACGTCGGCCGGTGCCCCGCCCTCGATCTGCTTGGCCAATGCCGAACTCGCGGCATAGGAAACGGTCGCGGCCTCGCCGACATCGGCTTCGCAGGCCTTGTTCACCGCGTCGAGCGCATCCTTGAGGCTTGCCGCCGCAAACACCACGACCTTGTCTTCCGCGCGCGCTGTCGGCATTGCCGCCATCAACGCAGCCGCAAAACCGCCAATGGCGATCGCCCTCAACCCGAAACCTTTGCGCGTCATCGAAAACTCTCCCTGGGTTCAAAATCCGATCGGCTCGAAGCCTGCAGACCGATATATCCGCATGGATATAACAAGGGAAGGCCTGGTCTGCCGAAACGCCATCTGGTCTTGTGATTGGTACTGCCTGATTGTTCTGATAAGACGACCGGGGATAAACAGCGAACGGGACGCCAATGAAGATCAGCGCCCGCAACGTTCTCAAGGGAACGATCACCGAAATCGTCAAAGGGGCCACCACCTCGCATGTCCGCATCCAACGAAGCCGTCGCCGATCTCAAGCTCGAAAAGGGCAAGCAGGCCTATGCCGTGGTCAAGGCCTCGGACGTGATGGTCGGCATCGACTGAAAAAACGCGGCTCAGACCGCGATGGGCGCCTTGATCGACGCATCGGCGACATAGTTCTCCAGCCGGAAATCCTCGAAGCGGAAGGCGAACAGGTCCTTCACGTCCGGATTGATCCACATCGTCGGCAGTGCCCTTGGCGTGCGCTGCAACTGTTCGCGCGCCTGCTCGAAATGGTTGGAGTAGAGATGCGCGTCGCCGAGCGTGTGGACGAAATCGCCCGGCTTCAGCCCGGTCACCTGCGCCACCATGAGCGTCAGCAATGCGTAGGACGCGATGTTGAACGGCACGCCGAGGAAGATGTCGGCGGAGCGCTGGTAGAGCTGGCAGGAAAGCCGGCCCTCGGACACGTAGAACTGGAACAGGCAGTGGCAAGGCGGCAGCGCCATGGCTTCCACCTCGGCGGGATTCCAGGCCGAGACGATCAGCCGCCGCGATTGAGGATTGCGGCGGATCTCCTTGAGAAGATTGGCGATCTGGTCGATCGAGCCGCCATGGCCATCCGGCCAGGAACGCCATTGCTTGCCGTAGACCGGGCCGAGATCGCCATTCTCGTCGGCCCATTCGTCCCAGATCGAAACGTCATGGTCGGTCAGGTACTTGATGTTGGTGTCGCCGGCCAGGAACCACAGGAGTTCATGGATGATCGACTTCAGATGCAGCTTCTTGGTGGTGGTGACCGGAAAGCCGCGCGCCAGATCGAAGCGCATCTGGTAGCCGAAGACGGAGCGTGTGCCGGTGCCGGTGCGGTCGCCGCGATCGGCGCCGTTTTCAAGCACATGCTGCAAGAGGTCGAGATACTGGCGCATCGGTTCCGGCTCGATTCGAGTGTTTGGGCATTATAGCGGCCAGACCGGCGGCCGAACACAGCAAAACGGTACAAACGACGCTTGCCCCACCACTCTTTTCCAGAGTCGGCGCTGCCCCTCATTGTCCTGCCGGACATTTCTTCCCGTATAGTGACGGGGAGAAAGAAGCTGGCCGCTACGCTGACGCCCTTTTTGCAACGTTGGTCATTGGCGAAATCATCGATGGCAGATCCCCTCTCCCCGTCACTATACGGGGAGAGGATGCCGGCAGGCAGGTGAGGGGCGGCGCAAACCCCCGACAAAGCGAAAATAAAAGTTGGAGCGGCTATTCTGCCGTACCAGCCCTCGCAAACTGATGCGCGAGCGTCACAGAGAGCCGAGCTTGCCCAGATCCTTGGCCACCAGATAGTAGAAGGTCACGCGGTTCTTGGTGTTGTCGGCGTGCATCGCCTTGCAGGTCTTCTCGATCGCAGCGTCGGCCTTCGCCCCGTCGGTGACGCCGAGCTTCTTGGCCACCCAGCTCTCCTTGACCCGCCCCAATTCCTTCGGGTCCGTGCAGGATACCAGCGAGGAGTCGCGGTTCCTCAGCGCAATGCCCAGATGCTTGACGATCTTTTCGACCGCATCGGCGTTTGCCGCGGCGTCATACTTCTTCACATCCGCAAGATAGTCGGCCATCAAAATTCCCCTCGTCGGCGCCACGGATCCGATCGATGAGGACTGTGGCGCGCTTCGCAACTTGTGCGCTAGGTCGCTAACTCCTCACCGCTCGCAAAGCTTCGGTTGAGACCGCGCCCAAGTCAACCCTTGGCGTCGCGATTTGACACAGGGACAAAGCATCATTGCGGCCTTTCATTTCCGCCAAACGCCCCCTATATTCGTTTTGTCGGCTTGACCGACTATGGCGATAAATGGGCGATGAAATAAGCCGTTCGGACCCGGGGGCGGTACCCGGCGCCTCCACCAAAAGCCGCTGTTGACGACAGAGCGGTTTTTGCTGGGGGCGAAATAGGATCGACGAAGGTGTAAAGATCGTACTTTTGCCCGGCATTGTACCACCGTCATCGGGCTAAACTTATAGTTGCCAACGACAACTATGCGGAAGCACGTCTCGCTGCTTAATGCAGTGCGATAGCTTCAAATCAAGCCCTAGGGGTTCGCACTTCTAGGCGGGGTTCGGAGGTACCTGGCAACAGAAACCTCCACTTCTCCCCCTTCAATTTGCATCACGCGCAACGGCTCCTGCCGTCAAGACTTCGCACGGCCTAATGCATGTCGCCCGGAAGTGTCCTCGGTTCCGGGATAACGACATGCATAAATCAGAAGCTTACAGCAGGTCGGGCGAATCCTATTCGCCGCGACATGCTGTAGAAGCCACGAAGCCGCTGCGTCGCGTGCCCTTTCTCCATGGACAAAAAATGCAAAACGATTCCGATCGATTTTTCGTGCTGACCGGCGGCCCCGGCTCCGGCAAGACCACCTTGATCGAAGCCTTGCGGCAGGCGGGCTTTGCGACGTCTGTCGAGGCCGGACGCGGCATCATCCGCGACCAATCCGCCATTGGCGGAACCGCCCTGCCCTGGAGCGATCGCGCATTGTTCGCCGAACTGATGCTGTCCTGAGAGATGCGCTCGTATCGTGCGGCCGCCGAGCTGGCCGGGCCGGTCTTCTTTGACCGCGGCGTGCCGGACACGATCGGCTATCTCAGGCTCTGCGGCCTGCCGGCGCCGGATCACCTCACCAGCGCCGCCATGGAATTCCGCTATGCGCGCCGCGTCTTCATTGCCCCGCCATGGCCGGAAATCTTCACCCAGGACGAACAACGCAAGCAAACGCTCGACGAAGCCGAGCGCACTTGCCAATCAGTGGCAGGCGTCTATGCCGAACTCGGCTATGAATTGGTGACCTTGCCGCTTGCTCCAGTCGAGGAGCGCGTGCGCTTCCTCCTCGACGCTGCTGGATTGCCGCCGACATTGCGGACATAAAGCGGCCGGCCCGGTCCGGCCCTTCATGCGCGTTGTCGGAACCAGGCTACACCTTGTAGATTGAACCGGCATCTTGGAGGTTGAAAACATGGCGCTCAAGCGGATGGACAATGTAGGAATCGTGGTCGAGGACCTCGGAGGGGCGATCGATTTCTTTCGCGAACTCGGCCTCGAGTTCGAGGGGCGGGCCACGATCGAGGGAGAATGGGCCGGGCGTGTCACCGGACTGGGCGATCAGCATGTCGAGATTGCCATGATGCGCACACCGGACGGCCACAGCCGGCTGGAGCTCTCCCGCTTCCTCACGCCGCCTGTCGTCGCGGATCACCGGAAAGCCCCGGTCAACGCGCTGGGCTACCTCCGCGTCATGTTCACCGTGGACGACATCGACGATACGCTTGAAAGGCTCCGCACGCGCGGCGCGCAGCTCGTGGGCGAAGTGGTCGACTACAAGGACGTGTATCGGCTCTGCTACATCCGTGGGCCTGAAGGACTTCTCATCGGACTCGCCCAGGAACTCAACTGAGCGCGGTCGTGAACCCAGGCAAACGTTGGGCCGGTGCAAAGAAACATTGCTGGTAGCGCGTCTTGCGCCGGGTAAACGACCGCAGCTTGTCGCCCGCACTGCCTTCGACATTAAAAAGGCCGGGATTGACCCGGCCTTTCGGTTCATTTGAGGATTGCCTATTCCGCCGGCGCTTCGACGGCTTGCCGCGAACGGCCAAGCGTGACCTTCGCCAGTGCGAACGATATCACCGCGCAGAGCGTGATGCCGGCGACCATCGGCAGCGGCGTGCCGTCGAAGAACACGCCGGCAACGCCCATGGCGAGCGCGCCGATGGCAAAATGCAGCGTGCCCATCAGTGCCGACGCCGTGCCGGCGATCTCGCCATGCTCTTCCATGGCCAGCACCGAGGTGGTCGGAATGACAAGCCCGAGGAAGCCGTAGCCGACGAACAGCAGGGCCGCCATCACATCGAGCCGGTCGACCCCCGTCGCCATGATGGCGAACAGCGCCACCATCGTCGTGGCATAGCCGGTCACCGCCACCCACACCACGCGCTTCAGTCCGAACCGTTCGGAAAGCAGGCCGGTCAGCTGCGACATGCCGATGAAGGCAACGGCGTTGATCGAGAAGAACACGCTGTAGACCGAAGGCGACAGCCCGTAATGGTCGATCAGGATGAAGGACGAACTCGACAGATAGACAAAGAAGCTCGCAATGCCGAAGCCGGCGATTGCCACCAGGCCAAGGAAATTACGGTCGCCCATCAGGAAACGGTAGCCGGCAAGCGCGGTGCCGAAGGAGGACCCGACGCGCTCTTCCGCCGGCCGCGTCTCCTTGAGCGAGGTCGCGAGCAGGATGGTGGCAAGCACCGCCGCGCCGGTCACCGTCCAGAACACGGCGCGCCAGCCGAAATTCTCGATGATCTGGCTGCCGGTCAGCGGCGCCAGGATCGGCGACACCGAGAACACCAGCATCAGCAGCGACATCAGCTTGGCGGCCTCGTTGCCGGTGTGCAGGTCGCGCACGATGGCGCGCGGAATGGCCATGCCGGCACTGGCGCCAAGCCCCTGCAGGAAGCGGAAAGCGATCAGCCATTCGATGGTCGGCGCCATTGCCGAGCCGATACCGCCGGCCATGAACAGCGCCAGTCCGCCATAGAGCGGCAGCTTGCGGCCGACCATGTCGGAGATCGGCCCGACGACGATCTGGCCGAAGCCCATCGACAGGAAGAAGATCAAAAGGCTCATCTGCACGGCGGCGGTGCCGGCATGAAGATCGGTGCCGATCGACGGCAGCGCGGGCAGATACATGTCGATGGCGAACGGGCCGATGGCGGACAACAGGCCGAGCACGACCGCGATGCGGAGGAATTTGGGACTCATGATATTGGCTTCTTTCGAATCTGGTTGCCGCCGCCAGGCGACGTCTGACCCCAGGACGTTCCATCCCGAGGGATTCCTACTCCCAGAGCGAATTTATTCGTCCCTCTGGAGTGAAATCCCCTTATATCGTGTCCACAAATTTAGACACTCTTGTCCAAATCGTCAATCACCTCTATATAGATTTTCATGAGACCGGGCGTTTCTCCTGACACTTTCCCGCCACGTGGCCATGAGGCCAAGCGCATGTCGATCGTCGACGCCGCTGCCGGCGTGTTTTGCCGCGAGGGTTTCGCCGGCGCCAACATCGACCTGATCGCGGCAGAGGCCGGCGTCTCACGCCAGACCGTCTACAATCACCATCGCGACAAGGAAAAGCTGTTCATCGCCGTGGTACGCGACCTGACCGAGCGCTGCAACGCCGGCATTTTCGCCACCATCGCCACCTTCCCTGATCAGCCCGGCGACCTCGAAGCAGACCTGATCGGTTTTGCCGTGCGCCTGAACCAGAACTGCATCTGCAACCGCGACGGAAAGTTCCTGCGCAAGCTGATCCAGACCGAGGGCGAGCGCTATCCCGAGCTCTTTGCCGAATGGCGCGAACAGGGCCCGGGCCGGACATGGCCGGCAATCGCCGCCCGCTTCGCCCGCCTAGCTTACGGCGGCCATCTCACGATCGACGATCCCGACGTGGCGGCACGCCAGTTCCTCGGCCTCGTCAATGCCGAATTGCAGACCACCTTCATGCTTGGCGGCACGCCGCGCGAGGACGAGGTGGTGCAATCGGCGACGAACGGCGTGCGCACTTTCCTGCGCGCTTTCGGCAAGCGCCCTTCCGCGATCGGCGCGAAAAAACACACTGCGCTGGCTAACGCATAACATTTGCGGTTGCGGCGAAGCCGCCTTGCCGATCAAATCGTTGGCAATAGTCCTCGCTTCGGCGCGGCGGCGGTCTATATCAGGTTTACGCCGCCCTCAAGCTTGATTACAGCTATGCGGACGATTCAACGGAACCCGACCAACTCATGGCCGACGACCACATCCGCTACGACATTCTGGCCCAGGAGGCGTTGCGCGGCGTCATGCGCAAGGTCCTGGCCGAGGTCGCGCGCACCGGCCTTCCCGGCAACCATCATTTCTTCATCACCTTCCTGACCGGTGCGCCGGGTGTGCGCGTCTCGTCGCGCCTGCGCGAGCGCTATCCCGAGCAGATGACCATCGTCATCCAGTTCCAGTATTGGGACCTGAAGGTCACCGACACCGGATTCGAGGTTGGGCTCTCCTTCTCCGACGTGCCGGAGAAACTCGAGATCCCGTTCTCGGCCGTGCGCGGCTTCTACGATCCCTCGGTCAATTTCGAACTCGAGTTCGACGTCAAGACCGATGCGCAGCCCGACGAGGAACCGGCGGCACCAGCGCCCGAACCGCTGGCCATCGTCTCCGAGAAGAAGCCGAAGGCCGAGAAGAAGGCCGCCGCCGAAGCGGAGAAAAAGCCCGCCGCCGCCGATGCTGGTACCAAGGGCGCCGAAGTGGTCTCGCTCGACGCCTTTCGCAAGAAATAGGCTCGCGGCTCCCGCCATGGCCGAAATCGTCAACCTTCGTCAGTTCCGCAAACAGAAGGCGCGGGCCGATAGAGAACAGGCGGCCGGCCAGAATCGCGCCTTGCACGGCCGCACCAAGGCCGAAAAGCAACGCGACCGCATGATTGCCGACAACAGCGAAAGGTTCGTAGCGGGCCATCACCGTGAAAAGCCCGGAGAACCGGGCGATCCCAGTGGCGATCAATGAGCGCCGTCGAAAAACGCTCGGTGACCATACGCGGCCATCGCACCAGCTATTCCCTCGAAAAGCCTTTCCATGACGATCTCGTCGCGATGGCGGCGGCAAGGAAGCTGACGCTCGCCGCCCTTGTCGCCGAAGTCGACGAAACGCGGCCCCGCGACACCAACCTGTCCTCCGCGCTCAGGCTGCATGTCCTGGAGTGGGCGAAGCGCGGCGTCGCCGGCGAGACTTAAGAAGAAGCCGTGCGTTCCTCTTTCGTGCGTCTGGTGCCGAAGCCAAGCAAGGTCGAGCGCTCACGCTCCTCGGCCTGCTTGCGTGAGCGCACGCGCATCAGATCCTTCCAGCCGACATAGCCGACCAGCCTTCCATCCTCGCGCGCCACGACCGGCAGATGCGATACATTGGCCGTCAACAATTTGTCCGACAGACCTTCCAGATATTCGTCGGGATAGGCCAGCGTCACCTTGCTTCCGGCCAACAGCTCGCCGAGCGTCGTCGTCCGGTGCTTGCCGGCACGGCGCCAGCGCAGGATTGCCGGCGGATCGATGAGGCCGAGCACCTGCCTGTTTTCATCGACCACGGGAAAACTCGGATGCCGGGTTTCTGGCGCCGTCAGTAAGGCGGCCGCGCCATGCAGCGTCATCGTCGCCGGCACGCTCTCGACCTCTGACGTCATCACCTCACGCACCCTGGTGAGCGCGAATGGATCGATACGATATTCGCGCACCAGGTGGTGCCCTCGCCTGGCGATCTTCTCGGTCAGGATCGAACGCTTCATCAACAGCACGGTGACGGCATGCGCCGCCGCACAGGCCGCGATCAGCGGCACCAGCACATGCGTGTTGCCGGTCAGCTCGACGGCGAAGAAAGTGGCTGTCAGCGGCGCGCGCATCGTGCCGCCCATGGTGGCGGCCATGGCCAGCAGCGCCCAGAAGCCCGGGTCCGCCGCCGGCAGGACCCCGGCAAGCACCGCGCCCATCGCGCCACCCATGATCAACAGCGGCGCCAGCACGCCGCCCGAGGTTCCCGAGCCGAGCGCCACCGACCAGATGACGGCCTTGACCACCAGCAGCAGGAGCGCAGCCGTGGCGATCGTGCGGCCGTCCAGCATGTCGGCGATGTTGTCATAGCCGACGCCGAGCGCCCGTGGGTCGATCAGGCCGCCCATGCCGACCACCAGGCCGCCGAGCATCGGCCACCACATCCAGTGGATCGGCAGCTTCTGGAAGCCGTCCTCGCAGGCGTAGACCATCTGCGTCAGCAGCCCGGACAACAGACCCGCGCAGATGCCGATCAGCACCCAGCCACCAAGGCCGAGGAAGGAAACCGCCATGCTGCCCTGGAACGGAAAGATCGGCCCCGGCATGTGCAGCATCGTGCGCCCCACCTCCGCCACGATGGCCGCCACCGCCACGGGAATGAAGCTGCGCGGCGTCCATTCGAACAAAAGCAGTTCCACCGCCAGCATGATGGCCGCGATCGGCGTGCCGAACACGGTGGTCATGCCGGCGGCCGCACCCGCCACCAGCAGCGTCTTGCGCTCGGTATCGCTGACCGGCAGCATCTGCGCGATCAGCGAGCCAATGGCGCCGCCGGTCATGATGATCGGACCCTCGGCGCCGAACGGCCCGCCGGAGCCGATCGAGATCGCCGACGACAAGGGCTTCAGGATCGCCACCTTGGCATCGAGCCTGGAGCGCCCGAGCAGGATCGCCTCGATGGCCTCGGGAATGCCGTGGCCGCGGATCTTCTCGCTGCCATAGCGCGCCATCAGGCCGACGATCAGCGCGCCGATGACGGGAACGAAGACGGCGGCAAGTCCGAGCGGCGTATCCTGCAGCTTCAGCTCGGCAAGCGAGAACTGGCCGAAATAGGCGATGTTGGTGGCCAGGCGGATCAGCTTCAGCAGCACGATGCCGGCAAACAGCCCGGCGGTCGCCACCACCACCGCTATCGCGGCGACGAGCAGCACCCTGGCGTCGGTGGTGAAATCCCTGAGATGACCGGGATTGGAATTGTGGGTCTTCATGGTGGCTTTGCTTCCTGGCGGCGGCCGTGTCTGGTTTTGCGGCACGGTCGAAGTGGCCAGCCGGTTGTCGGTCGGCTATGTATCGTAACACGATATATCTGTTCAAGCTGGTTTCGTTCGAAATTTCGTTTGAGCTTTCACCGGAAAACGAAGACATCTGCGATATGACGCAGCCGCCCAAGACCCCACGCCCCGCCATCAGGCAATCCGACTACCAGCGGCTGTCCGAGTTCCGCTACCTGATCCGCCGCTTCCTCGAATTCAGCCAGGTGCAGGCCGAGGACGCCGGCCTGACCCCGCGCCAGCATCAGGCGCTGCTGGCGATCAAGGGATATCCGGGCGGCGGGCCGGTGACGGTCGGCGACCTTGCGGAACGCCTGCGCATCCGCCACCACAGCGCCGTCGAACTGGTCAACCGCCTCGGTGAGGCAGGACTGGTCGCACGCGATCAGGACAAGGACGACCACCGCCGCGTGCTGCTGCGGCTGACCGAACGCGCCGACGATTGCCTGGCCGAACTCTCTGCCGCGCATCTCGACGAGCTCTCGCGCATCGAACCCATGCTGCGGCGCCTGCTCGACCGGGGCCAGGACTGACACCAGGCGTCTGCGCGGGCCGGTACCGAACTATTTTTTTGAAATCCGAATCCTTCGGCCTGGCTGAGGCGTCTTGGACAGACGACAGCCAAGGGAGCCGATGCGATGAAACATCATTTGATACGCTACAAAACGAAGCCGGACCGGGCGGACGAGCGCCTGGTCAAGGCTGTGTTCGAGGAACTGCGCGGCAAATCGCCGGAAGGCGTTCGCTACATGACCTGGCGCTCCGGCGACGGCACTTTCGTCCATCTCGTCGAGATCGAAACCGACGAGCATGCTGACATCATCCCCGGGCTTGCCGCTTTCGAGGCCTTCCAAAACGGCATCAGGGATCGCTGCATCGACCCTCCGCATCGTGACGTGATGACAGTGGTGGGCCATTATCGGATGCTGGACGAGTAGCCTGAATAGAACCATGGCAAGAACGGCCGGTGCATGAACAGTCCAGGCGAGATCCCAAGGCCTTTCGACCGCTTGTTCGGCGAATTGCGTCCCAAACTGCATCGCTATTGCGCCCGCATGACAGGCTCGGTCGTCGATGGCGAGGATGTCTTGCAAGAGGCGCTGGCCAAGGCATTCGAGGCCTTGCCCAACGCCGGCCTGATCGCCAATCCCGAAGGCTGGCTGTTTCGCATCGCGCACAATACCGCGCTCGACTTTTTGCGCCGCCGCGCCCGTGAGAAGACGTTCTACGAGGAGGAGCCGGACATGATCGCCGACCCGGCAAATTCGATCGCCGAACGGCAGGCCGCGGTAGCCGGATTGCACAGTTTCATGCGCCTTCCCGTCGCGCAACGAAGCAGCGTCATCATGATGGATGTCCTGGGCTATTCGCTGCGGGAGATCAGCACCATGCTCGACACCAGCGTCCCCGCGGTCAAGGCCGCGCTGCATCGTGGCCGCGGCCGGCTGCGTGAGATCGCCGACGAACAGGACGATCGTCCTGTTCCCAGGCTGAGTGCATCGGAGCGCCTGTTACTCGACGCCTATGTCGATCGCTTCAACGCCCGCGATTTCGACGCCGTGCGGGACATGCTGGCCGATGAGGTACGCTTGGAACTGGTGGCCAGGGCAAGGCTCAGCGGCCGCAAGGAGGTGGCAACCTATTTCGGCAATTATTCCCGGGTGCGGGACTGGCATTTCCAGCCTGGTTTCGTCGAAGATCGTCCGGCAATCCTCGTGCGCGATCCCAACGATCCCACGGCAGCGCCGGCATACTTCATCCTGCTGGGTTGGCAGGGCGGCAAGCTCGCCGCCATCCGCGATTTCCGCCACGCCAGATACGTCGCTGACGGCGCTGAAACATTCGTTCTTTGAGGCGATTGCCAGTCGGGCGGGCAGCCGGAATGCCTAGTCCTACCGCAGCGACTTCAACAGATTGTCGACCGTGAATGGGTTGGCTTTCGGCTTGGCCGGAGGCGGATTGTCGTTGGCGGGCGACTGCTCGGCCTTGGGCGCCTGTTGCGCCGCCTTGCGCTCCGCCTCGAGCCTGGCTTTTTCCTGGGAGGCAATGCGCATCGCCTCCTCCGCCTTCTGGCGCTCCTGCTCTGCCTGCGCCCTGGCCGCCTCGTCGGCTGCCTGCTGTTCCGCCGCCGCCTTGGCCTCCGCATCGGCCTTGGCTTTCGCTTTCGCGTCTGCCTCCGCCTTGGCTTTCGCTTCCGCGTCGGCCTTTGCCTTGGCATCCGCTTCAGCCTGGGCCTGAGCGTCGGCTTCCGCTTTCGCCTTGGCGTCGGCCTCCGCTTTCAGGCGCGCCGCTTCCTCCTGTTGGCGCAGTTCCTCGGCGGCCTTGTCGCGGGCATCCTGAAGTGCCGCGTAGTAGCGCACCTCGCGCCGCAGCCGCTGTTTCTCGAGCAGCGCGGCCTGCATCGCCTCGACGCGCTGCTGTTCCTTTTCCAGCGCGCGCTGGGTCAGGAACTGCGCCAGCGGCTGGCTGTCGAACTGCCGTTTCACCGCGCCGAACGGCCCCTCGGCGGTGAAATTCACGGCCGGCTCGGAGCCGACCAGCGCTTCGTCGCCGGGCCGATAGGTGACCGCGCCCTTGGCCGAAACCGTGCTGGCGTTGAGGTCGGCCGTGATGTCGGCCGACAAGGTCGCCGCCGGATTTTCAAGGCTGATCGGCGGCGCCCTGAGCGTGCCGCCGGCAATCGTGAAGGCGACCTCGGCGTCCTTTGCGGCGAAGCTGCCGCCGGCGGCGATGTCAGGCGCGAAGCCGGCGGTCTTGGCCGCGTCGATATCGCGGCCGATCGCATCCGCCTTGGCGAGGAATGCGCTGAAGGCATCAGGATTGACGCCGGCGATCTGCAAATCCTTCAGCGCCGCCGTGCCGGAACCAGACAGGGCGGCGATCATTGCGTCGACCGACTTGCCGCTGGTCGACAGCGTCGTCGAGAAATCGCCGGTGCCGCCGATGCCCGCGTCCGGCAAGACGCTTGCCAGATCGGCGCCCGCCAGTTTCATCTGTCCGGTGAAAAGCCCAGTGCCCTCATTGTTCTTCAACTCGAACAGGCCGGTCAGCGCCCCGCCGAGGAATTTGGCCTTGAGATCGGCCACGCGGATGCCGTCCGGGTCGAGCTTGAGCGAGAAGGCCGCGTCATAGGCGGTGGCGAGCGGGCCGGCGGCCAGCGAAGCCGTGGTCAGGTCGAGATCGGCCGTGAACGGCAAGCTGGACTTCTGGCTGAACGGCGCCGACGGCCACGCACTGGCCCTGTTACTCTTGCCGGCCTTGTCACTCTTGCCGGCCTTGTCACTCTTGCCGGCATTGTCACTTTTGTCGGCCCCGTTCTTGTCCACGAGAAAAGCGGAATCGCCGAACAGCGCCACCGCCATCGGATCAAGGTCGAGTTCGTCGAGCGCCAGGGCGCCGGCCAGATGCGGCACGCCGTCTTTGCCGTCCACGCCCTGCTTCACATCGAGGTTGATGTCGCCGGACACGGCCGCCTCGTTGATGGCGCCGCTGAGCCCGGAGAGCACCAGCAGGCCGTTGCCATAATCGGCCTGCGCGGCCAGCGATGTCGACATGCCGGCGCCCATGCCGGGGAGGCCGATGCCCGTCGTCATCAGCCATGGCTCGATGTCGGAGGCGTCGAGGTTGACCTTGCCCTTCGCCGTCGGACCTTGCGGCGTGTCGGCGACCGTTCCCTCGAAGCCGGCCTTGAAGTCGTTGCCGGCAAGGCTGAAGCTCGTCGTCAGGCCGCCGCCGAACGTGCCCTTGGCCTGGATATCGGTGCTTGCCTCGCCCAGCATGCCGAGCGGTAGCGCCGGCAAGCCGTAGAGCGCCAGCAAGGCGGTTGCGTCCGGGTTCCTGGCATTGAACGTCAGTGTCACGGGGGCGTCAGAAAGCTTGCCCACCGCGCCCTTCCCCGACAGCGACGCCGAAAACGCCGAGCCGCCGGCCTTGCCTTGCCCGCTCATCGCCAGGCCCGTGGAGCCGTCGCCATTGTCGGCGGCACTGGCCACGAGGTCGATGCGCGCATCCTGGAACAGGTCGGGATAAGCGGCGGCGCGGCCCGCGAGCCCCTTCAGCACGGCATTATCAGGATAATGCTGCGCGGCGACATCGATCAGCGGTTTCAGGTCGACAGCGACCACCGAGGCGTCGAGCTTGCCGGTCGGGCTCGCCGGAAAATCCTTGATCCGGCCGGTGGCGCTGATCGAGGCGCCAGCCAGTCCGCCCACCGACAGCCGGTCGATTTCGAGCAGCCCATCCCGCAGCCTTAGTGCGGTATCGACCGTGTCGGCGGTCAAGCCGCCGGCGCTGACCGGGCCGGCCTTGATCTGGAAATCGAGGTCGCTGCTGGCAAAGCGGTTGGCGCCCTTGTCGCTGACGAAGATCGAGGCGAAGGCCGCCAGCCCGTCCACATCGAGTTCGCCGCCCTCGAGCCGCATCAGCACCGAGGGCTTTGCGTCGTCGGGCTGGCTGGAATCGATGCGGCCGGAAAACTTCGCCTTGCCCAGGATCAATTCGAGATCGCTAAAGGATTGATGGTTTTGCGAGAGATCGACCTTGGCCTTGAAACCGGCGGCAGGCAGACGGCGGATCGCCTCGTCGACATCCTTCGACAGCCACGCCGCAAAACCTGAAGGTTGCGCCACCGCCAGCAGCAACGAGCCGGTGAAGCCGAAATGGCCCTGCACGTTGAGCATGACCTTGCCATCGGCTTCCAGCTTGGTGCGGCCCGGCAAGGTCGCGGCGAGCGATTTCACCGACCAACCGTCATCGACCGGCTCGGCGGAAAGATGAACATCGCGCACCGTCGTGTCGCCGGCCACCACCGCCGGCAGCTTGACCTCGACCGTGCCGGGAATTGTCGGCTTCGGCAGATCGAGCAGCGCCTGTTCCAGCCCCGCGATACGCTGGTCCAGCGTCAGGCCCGCGCCGGCCGGCGCACCCACCGCCTCGTCGAGTTGCACCTGCGCGCCATTGGCCTCGATGGCGAAACTCGGTTTCTGGCCGAGATCGACCGAGGCCTTGCCGTCGGCGGTATAGGGATTGTCCAGCGGACCGGTCTCGAAACGGAATTCGTCGACGCCAAGCTTCTGGTGATCGAGCGAGAACTTGCCGTTCAGCCGAAAGCCCGGATCGGGCTTGCCGGCGCTGACCTTCACCGTTGCGCCATCCGTGCCGCGCAGCTCGGCTGAATTCTTGTCGGCGCCCGAAATCTTGAACTGGCCGGAATAGACGGCCGCACTGTTGACGATGCCCGCATTGCCGTCGGTCTCGATGACCAGCGGATAGGCATCGGGGTCCGCCTTCAGCCGAAGCCGCAGCTGCCCGGAAGGTTCGGCCTTGCCGGTCGAGGCCGCAACCGTGGCGCGCAAGCCGTCGAGACGCAACGTGCCGTCCATGCGCCACGGACCGGCCAGCGATTTGGCCGAAATGGTCGAGTTGATCTCGGAGAAGATGTGGCTGCGGCCGCCAGCGGCATGGCGCAGTTCGATCTGCCCTTCCGTCACCGTCAGTTTCTCGATCGAGACCTGTCCGGGGTCGAAGGGCGAAGACGGCCGCATCGCCCAGTCGACGGTACCATTGGCGGCGATGTCTATGATTGCCTTCGGCCGCACCAGCCGCATGTCGAAAATCAGCACCTCGCCGCGCAGGAAGGGCGCGAGTTCCGCATCCATCGAAAACGTCTCGACGGTCATGGCCGGCTGGCCGTTGGGGCCGCCGGCGACGGCGACGTTGGAAAACGTCACCGAGGGAAACGGCAACAGCCTTGCCGTGGCGTCGCCCTGCACGGTCACCTTGCGGCCCAGGATGGCGCTTGCCTCGCGCTCGAACTCGGCGCGGTAGCCGGTCCAGTCGACAAAATACGGCACCACCAGCGCCGCGCACAGCACCAGCACGAACAAGCCACCGAAGATCACGAACAGGCGTGCGAGCATCAGCTCCGAACAGGTTGATTGAAATTCTGCCGCACTCTACCCGCATCCGCGTGTCGATAAAGAGGCAAATCATCCCGTGTTGCGTCCTGCCGGACGATCTGAAACAAATCCTGGAAAAAGCGGAGATTCTCGGATGTCGGGCAAGAACTGGGACCGTGTGCCGATCGATGCGCAGAGCGTCGATGCCCCGCTTTCGCAATCGGCGATTTTTCTTGTCGTCACCGTCGCCGGCGAACAGCCGGCCCTGGCCAGGGTGTGCTCCGTGCTTGGCGAACTCGACGATCTGGTCAAGACTGTCGGATTCCGCGACCTTGGTGGCCGCCTGTCCTGCATCGCCGGCATCGGCAGCGATCTCTGGAACCGGCTCAGCCCCGGCCGGCGGCCGCTGGAGCTGAAGCCGTTCGCTCCGATCAAGGGCGCGGTCCATTCGGCGCCAACGACGCCGGGCGACCTGCTCTTCCACATTCGCGCCGAGCGGCCCGACATGTGCTTCGAATTCGAACGTATCCTGCTCGACAGGCTTGGTCCCGGTGTGACCGTCGTCGACGAAGTGACCGGCTTTCGCTATTTCGATGCCCGCGACCTGCTCGGCTTCGTCGACGGCACCGCCAACCCGGCCGGCCTCGACTTGCCCGCCTCGGCGCTGGTCGGTGAAGAGGACCCCGACTTTGCCGGCGGCAGCTATGTCGTGGTCCAGAAATATTTGCACGACATGCAGGCCTGGGCGCGCATTCCAACGCCCGAGCAGGAGGCGATCATCGGCCGCACCAAGATCGACAACATCGAAATCGATGATGACGACGCGCCGCGCAAGTCGCACAAGTCGCTGGCCACTATCGAGGATGCCGACGGCAATGAATACGATATATTGCGCGACAACATGCCGTTCGGCAGGCCCGGGCAGAACGAGTTCGGAACCTACTTCATCGGCTACAGCAGATATCTCTGGGTCACCGAGAAAATGCTGCAGCGCATGTATGTCGGCGATCCGCCCGGCGCCTATGACCGGCTGCTCGACGTCTCGACGCCGCACACCGGCACGACCTTCTTCGCCCCCACCCGTCCCATGCTGCAGACGCTTGTGCAGGCGAAGTAAGAGAAGCTTTGTCGCTGCGCAGTAGAGCGTCGGCTGGCGGCCTCTATCCGCGGCCCCTCAACGTGCGTCGCGTTTCGCCTGCGCCACCTTGGCCGCCTTGCGCTGCCGGCCGAGTTCAGCCGGTCGGACCAGGCTTGCAACCTTCTGGTTGGCCACGGCCCGCATACCCTTGTGCGCCGTGCGCGAATTGTGCGTCGGACCGTTCGGGGCTTTCTGCTTCAAGGTCAGCGCCTTGCGCGCGTTGCCGACCAGCGAAATGCGGGCCGCCAGTTGGCGGCGCAGTTCGGCCTCGCCGTTCAGCCGCCGCATCGCCGTCGCCAGCACCGCAAGCTTCACTTGTGAACCGCCATGAGCCTTCGAGGCGGTCGCGCCCTTTGCCGCGCCCTTGCCGCGGATTTCACGACGGCGGCGATGCGCTTCGGTCTGCGCCTTGTCGCGCCGTTCCCGCAACAGCTTGACCAGGCCGGAAAGGTCGGCGTCGGAAAGATCCTGGACCGCCGGATGGTGCGACTTCTCCACCAATTCCTTTTCGTCGGCGCTCAGCGCGCGCGCTTCTTCCTTGCGTGAAATGGCCATGACAGTCCTCCTCAGCCGGCACGCCTGTTTTCCAGGCTTGCCACTTGAGGAGCCTCGACCCGAATGGCGGCGCGGTCAAGACCGGCGCCTCACGATGCCCTTAGCCCATGTCAGGCAGGATCTTGCCCGGATTCATGATGTTTTGCGGATCGAGCGCCTGTTTGATGGTGCGCATGATGTCGACGCCATGGCCGAGTTCGTGGCGCAGGAAGCCGATCTTGCCCTGGCCGATGCCGTGCTCGCCGGTGCAGGTGCCCTCCATGGCGATCGCCCGCATATTGAGCCGTGCGACGAACTTTTCCGACAGCGCGATTTCCTCGGGGTCGTTGACATCCATCAGCACCAGCACATGGAAATTGCCGTCGCCCGCATGACCGACGATCGGCGCGATCAGGCCCATCTCGGCGATGTCGGCTTCGGTCTCGGCGACGCATTCGGCAAAGCGCGAGATCGGCACGCAGACATCGGTCGACAGGCCCTTGGCGCCCGGCCGCAAGGTCAGCGACGCCCAGTAGGCGTCGTGCCTGGCCTTCCACAATTTGGTGCGCTCCTCGGCGACGCTGGTCCACAGGAACGGCCCGCCGCCATTTTCTTCGGCGATCATGCCGAAGGTCTCGGCCTGCTCGGCAACGCCGGCGTCGCTGCCGTGGAATTCCACGAACAGGCACGGGCTCTCGGGATAGTCGAGCTTGGAATAAGTCTTCATCGCTCGCATCTGCAGCGCGTTGACCAGTTCGATGCGCGCCACCGGAATGCCCATCTGGATCGTCGCGATCACCGCGTTGCAGGCCGCCTCGACACTCGGGAACGGGCAGACGCCGCCCGAGATTGCCTGCGGAATGCCTTGCAGCTTCAAGGTCAGCGCGGTGATGATGCCGAGCGTGCCTTCGGATCCGACCAGCAGCCTGGTCAAGTCATAGCCCGCCGAGCTCTTTTTCGCCCGCTTGCCGGTCGTCACGGTCTCGCCGTCGGCCATCACGGCGGTCAGCGACAGCACGTTCTCGCGCATCGTGCCGTAGCGCACCGCATTGGTGCCGGAGGCCCGCGTCGCCGCCATGCCGCCGAGCGAGGCATTGGCGCCCGGATCGATCGGGAAGAACAGGCCGGTGTCGCGCAGATGCCGGTTCAGGCCCTCGCGCGTCACGCCGGGTTCGACGGTGCAGTCGAGATCCTGCGGATTGACCGCAAGAATGCGGTTCATCCGCGACGTATCGACCGAGATGCCGCCACCCGGCGCGTTGGTGTGGCCTTCGAGCGACGAGCCGACGCCAAACGCGATCACCGGCACGCGGTGTGCCGCGCAGGCGCGCACGATTTCCTGCACCTCGGCCGTCGTCTCCGGGAAAGCGACGCCGTCGGGCGCCTGCGTCGGAATATAGGTAGTCGTATGCGCGTGCTGCGAGCGGATCGCCTGTCCGGTCTGGAAGCGCTCGCCCAGACGCTGCTTGAGGATGCCGAGTACGGCCGCGATGCCTTCCTCGTTGCGTTCGACCGGATTGAGGTCGCTCAGAGCCATGGAATCCTCCGCGAATGGACCAGCATGCATGCTTGTCATGCGATTATGGATGCGTAGTCTCCACGACCACGCTCTGTCCAGCACCAGAACAAGGAAGTTTCGATGTCCATCCTCGCCCCCTTCGTTTCCAAGCCCATGGACATCGAGAAGGACTGGATCGACTATAACGGCCATCTCAACATGGCCTATTACAACGTGCTGTTCGACCGCTGCTCGGACGAGGCCTTCGAGGCGATGGGCATGGGCCTGGACTATGTGAAAGAGCGGCGGCTCACCATCTACACCGCCGAAGTCCATGTTTGCTACGTGCAGGAGTTGCACCTGGACCACAAGGTCATAGTCTCCTTTCAACTCATCGACCATGACGAGAAGCGGCTCAGGGCCTACCAGGAAATCCGCCATGTCGACGGCTGGCTCGCCGCCACGTCCGAGACCCTGTCGCTGCATGTCGACATGTCGGGGCCGAAGGTGGCGCCCTTCCCGGCCGATGTGCTGGCCAGGATCGAAGCCATGCGCGCCGCCCATTCGGTGCTGCCAATGCCCGAACGCGCCGGGCGCTCGATCGGAATCAGGCGCAAGCAGGGCTAGGGCAAATTCGAGGACGGAACGACTTCAAAGCCACACCCGCGAACCAAAATCGCCGGCCCCCTCAAATCGACTGGCGCCAGCGCTTGAAGCGGTCCTGGACCCACATTAACCTTACCGAGGTTTTAACGGGAACAAGCCAATTGAGCCGTTGAACGACTCAGCGGAGCGGTCGAAAACGTCCGCACCAGGGTTGTTTACGGGCGGCGGGGCGAAGCCGGTTCGAGGGACGTGCATGAAGACCGACATCAAGGTCGAGGTGGATAGGCTGGCGGCCGATCCGCGCATATCAGACTATGATTTCTGGCGTTCGCTCAAGAATGTCGACAACGAGATCTTTCACATCGCCAACAACAACGAACCGATCCCATTCGACATGATTCGCTGGCGCAGCATCCTGAAACGCGCCCGCCTGAAGCGCGGCCACGCCTGAGGCAAGCGATTTCGATCGCCGTCTGGCGCTGACATTTTTCTCAAGCAACATCTCACCGAGATCAAACCTGCCGCTTGATCGCCGCCAGCGGCGAGCGCGCGATCACCGGCGACGACTGGATGATCGCCGTGTTGGTCATCGCATGGGGGATGATGCGATCGATCACCCGTTCGAGTTCGGCCACCGAGCCGACATGCGCCAGCGCGATGAAACAGTCTTCGCCTGTCACCCGGTCGCATTGCGCGATCTCGGGCAGGGAGCGGATGATCTCGGCCACGACCGCCAATTGCCCCGGCACCGGCCGGATGCGCAGCCATGCCGACAGTTTCAGGCCAAGCGCCGCGGGATTGATTCTGACCGAATAAGCTTCGATCACGCCGTTCTCCTGCAGCCGCTTGAGGCGCTCGGCCACACTCGGCGCCGACAGGCCGACCGAGCGCGCCAACTCCGCCGTGCTGATGCGCGCGTCCTCTTCCAGCAAGCGCAATATTTTCATGTCGGCGGCGTCGAGGTCGACGCTTTCGCTTCGAAGGCGTTTCATGGAAAAATCCTTGCTTCCGGGAAAGAAATGACCGGACTTGCTGCTCATCGTCCATATAAACCGGAAAGATCGCCTGCGATACTGCGCCGATGGATGACCAGGCGCAAGTCCCGACTGCCGGTCGCGATGCCACCAGGCCTGCTCTTGCCGGCCCCGACCGCCTGGCGACGAGACTGCCGCCGCACGTCTGGTTCGGTGTCAGCGCCATCTTCCACTATCTCGGGCCGGCCTTCGCCGTATTGCTTTTCCCGCATGTCGGCGTGCTCGGCATGGCGTGGCTGCGCATCGCCACCGCGGCGCTGATCTTCGCGCCGCTGACGCGGCCCTGGCGAACCTTCGTCGGAACCGATACGCGGACGCGCCTGTTGTTGCTGGCCTTCGGCGCTTGCCTGGCGGTGATGAACTGCTCGTTCTACCTGGCGCTCGACCGCTTGCCGATCTCGCTGGTGGCCGCGATTGAATTCGTTGGCACCATCGGCATTGCGCTGGTCGGCCTCAGGAGCACCCGCAATCTGGTCGCTCTTGCCATAGCCGTCACCGGCACCTTGCTGTTGACCGACGTCAGATGGTCAAGCGACCCGATCGGGCTGTCCTGGGCCTTCCTCAACGGCGCGCTCTTTGTCGGCTACATCATGCTTGGCCACCGCGTCGCCCGCACCGGCGCCGCCGACGGCATCGCCGGCCTGGGTGCCGCCATGGCGGTCGCTTTGGTCGTCGTGCTGCCGATCGGCTTCACCGACGCGCTGCCCGCCTTCTTCTCGCCGCCGCTGCTCATTGCCGCCGTCGGCGTCGGCATCTGTTCCTCGGTCATACCCTATGCCTGCGACCAGCTCGCCATGGCGCGGTTGCCGCGCTCGAGTTTCGCGCTGATGCTGTCCCTGCTGCCGGTCACCGCGACACTGATCGGAGTCGTGGTGCTGCGTCAGATCCCCGGTCCGGCCGACTGCATCGGCATCGCCCTGGTGGTGGCCGGCGTCGCCTTCCACAAGCCGGCCTCCGCCGGCTAGTCGAGAAATCCCTTTCCTCCCAGTCGGTTGCAAAAAGCATCCGTTGGTTCCCACCTGCGTCGAACTGCGACAGGCCGTTCGAGATTGAACCAAATCCGACTTTGAGCCGTTGTCTCCCACGAAAAATGGCTTGGAGCGACGCGATGGACTGGAAAAAGACCAGGGAACCCGCCGACGCATGGCACATGACCGACGACCTTCATGTCGAGCAAGGCAAGGGCGACCCCTTCGCGGCGGCCATCCGTGCCACGCGGATGTCTATGATCATTACCGATCCGCGCCGGCAGGATAATCCGATCGTCTTTGCAAACGACGCCTTCCTGCGCCTGACGGGATACGAGCGCCATGAAGTTATCGGCAAGAACTGCCGCTTCCTGCAGGGCCCCAAGAGCGACAAGGCCGCCATCGCAGAGATACGCGCCGCGATCGAGAACGAGACCGATCTTAGCGTCGATATCCTGAACTACCGCAAGGATGGTTCGAGCTTCTGGAACGCGCTCTACATAAGCCCTGTCTCCAACGACAAAGGCGAATTGCAATTCTTCTTTGCTTCCCAGCTCGATGTTTCAGACCGCAAGCGTTCGGAACATCGCATCACCGCGGACAAGGATCGCTTCGAGAAAGCCGTGAGGGAACGTACTGCGGAACTCGAGGCGGCGCTCGAGGCGCAGACCACGCTGCTGCACGAGGTCGATCATCGCGTGAAGAACAACCTGCAGATGATCTCCTCGCTCATCCTCATGCAGAGCCGGGCCGCCAGTGACGAGAATTTGAAGCGCTCGCTGGGCACGATGCTGGAACGCATAGAGGCGCTCAGCACCGTGCACCGCCGGCTCTACCAATCCAAGGACGTCAGCAAGTTCGATGTCTCGGATTTTGCCAGGGATCTCGTCTCCGAGCTGCTCACGGCTTCGGGACGCTCGGAAATCAATCCGAAACTCGATCTCGAGTCCATCATCATCCCAGCCGAGAAGGCAACGCCGGTGGCATTGATGGTGAACGAGCTCCTCACCAACGCACTCAAGCATGCTTTCAAGGAAGGGCCGGATGGCACGAGATCGGGCAGCATCGGCATCAAGATGAGCCAGCCAGACGGCCATTTGAACATCGAGGTCTCGGACGACGGCGTCGGCATGGCGGATGCCAATGGCGACGCCTCCTTCGGCATGCGGCTGATCAAGTCGCTTGCACGCCAATTGCGCGCCGACATCGAGTGGCGCGATGCCGGTCCCGGCACTCGCGTTGTCATTTCGATGCCCAACGGACCACAGCACAAAGGGAACCTGTCATGAATGAGCCTCTCAAGGTCCTGATCGTGGAGGATGAGGCCTTGCTGGCCATGGAGCTGGAAAGCCTTGTCCAGGACGCCGGCCACAGTGTGGTGGGCTGGGCGACATCCCTGGCCGAAGCAAGGGAGGTGGTTGATTCGACGCGGGCCGACATCGCCTTTGTCGACATCCACCTCACCGACGGCCCGACCGGCATCGATGTCGCCGAATATATCGACGACAGGAAGAACTCAATGGTCGTTTTCATGACCGCAAACCCGAAGCGCATTCCCGACCATTTCGCCGGCGCGATCGGGGTCATTGCCAAGCCCTACACGGTCCACGGGGTGACTTCGGCCCTGCGCTATTTGCAGGAAGGCGTGCGGCGCCCGCCGCCGACATCGGAGCGACCGGCGGGCTTCACCTTGTCGCCGGCTTTCGAGACGGTCTGGGCGCCGGGAAGGTGACGACGATCAAGCCAGCTTCTGCTTGAGGAAAGCGACGGTCCTGCCCCAGGCGAGATCGGCCGCCTTCTTGTCGTAGCGCGCCGCCGAGGTGTCGTTGTTGAAGGCATGGTTGGCGCCTTCATAGACATAGACCGTGTATTCGACATGCGCGGCGTCGAGCTCCTTCTTGAAGGCATCGATCCCGGCATTGGTGCGCTGGTCGAGGCCGGCATAATGCAGCAGCAGCGCAGCCTTGATCTTAGACGCGTCGGCGGCGTTCGGCTGCATGCCGTAATAGGCGACGCTGGCGGCGAGGTCGGGCGCATTGACGGCCAGCATGTTGGCCGTGCCGCCGCCCCAGCAGAAGCCGATGGCGCCGACCTTGCCGTTGCCGTCCTTGTCGGCCTTGAGAAAGGCGACCGTCGCCACGCCGTTGGCCACGGTCTGCGCCGGGTCGAGTTTCCCGAACATGTCGCGCGCCTTGTCCTCATCGGCGGGCGTACCGCCGAGCGGCGACAGGAAATCGGGCGCGAGCGCCACGAACCCTTCCAGCGCCACACGCCGGGCGACGTCGCGGATATGCGGGTTGAGCCCCCTGTTTTCATGAATGACGATGACGGTGCCGAGCTTGCCGGCCTGGTTCGCCGGCTTGACCAGATAGCCCTTCATCTCGCCGCCGCTGCCGGGATAGGTGATGTCCTCGCCTTTCACGCGGACATCGTTTTCGGCGACAATCGCCGCCTGGGCGGAGTTCGCCGCCAGCATCGGCGCGATCGCGGCGGCCGCGGCACCCGATCCGGCAAGCCTGGTCAGTTGCTCCATGAAGCGACGGCGATCGAGCGTCAGATGGGTGTATTCGTCATAGGCGTCGATCATCGCCTGGGTGATGACGGGCTTGGTGGTGACGTCGGTCATGGGCTTCCTCGATCTCGGTGTCTTGACTTCGGTTTCCTTGCCGTCCGCAAGATAGGGGCGAGCCTGTCATCGTCCACTGGACGGTGACACCTCGCCGCCTCCAAGACCGCCAGCCAGGCCGCTGAAGATCATCACGTTTTTGTCATCGGTGAAAAATCTTGATGGCGCTGCCACAATAGTGGGGGAAACTGGCTGGCCGGCCGCTTTTGGCGGTCACGGTAGAGCAATTCCAGGAAAAGTGCGTAGCGGTTTTCCCGGGAGAAGCGCGCAGCGCTTCCCCTTGGGAATTGCGTAAAACAAGAAGTTAGAGTGGGGCAGAGGTTCTATCAAACTCTGAACCGCTCTAGGCCCGATCTGGAAGGAACAATGCCGATGACCATGACCTCGCCGATGCTCGCAACAGCTTTCATGGTTGCGACCGCCGTTCTGGCGATGCGCGCGGCCGTTGTTGCGGCGAGCCGCAAGTCCATGGTCAAGGTACGCAGCCGCCAGCGCCATCCGGCAAACACGAAAAACCCAAGGTTGAGGTGAAGTCATGGACGTCCAGGACATCGTGAACACCGTCTCGCAGAAGGCCGGTCTCGACCAGGCTACGACCGAAAAGGTCGTCGGCACCATTTTCTCGGTCCTCGAGCATGAGGCGGAAGGCACCAGCGCCTCCTCCTTCTTCGCCAAGATTCCGGGCGCCGATGCGCTGGCGCAGAAATACGACGTCATGGCCGCCCCGGCCGGCGGCGGCGGCTTCCTGTCCTCGCTGCAAGGCGCGCTTGGCGGCGTTCTCGGCGAGAAAGCCGGCGCGCTGGTCAACGGCCTCGCCGCGCTCAAGGCATCCGGCCTCGACATGGCGCAGATCCAGAAGGCAGGCGAGACGCTGGTCCAGCAGGCCGAGGCAGCCGCCGGCCCCGATTTGACCAACCAGGTGCTCGGCTCGGTGCCCAGCCTGAAGAGCCATCTGGGGCTCGGCTAAGACGGCGACGCCGGCCGCCCGGTCGAAGGCAGAAAAACGTCCTGCATTGCGACGCTTTGCTGACCATGGCTGGCGCTGCCCCTCACCTGCCTGCCGGCATCCTCTCCCCGTATAGTGACGGGGAGAGGGGCGCTGTCATCGCCGATTTCGCTAATCCCCAATGATGCAAGAAGGCGCCGCGGTTGCGTCCAGCCCCTTCTCCCCGTCACTATACGGGGAGAAGTGCCCGGCAGGGCGATGAGGGGCGGCGCTAGCGTCGCGAAAACTGGACCCCGCCCCTTACTTGGGCAGCGCGTAGGCCATCACATAATCGCCAGGCTTGGTGCCGACCGAGCCGTGGCCGCCGGCAACGATGACCACGAACTGGCGCCCGTCCGCGACCGTATAGGTCATCGGCGTCGATTGCCCTCCGGCGGGCAGCCGCGCCCGCCAGAGCTGCCTGCCTGAAGTCAGGTCATAGGCGCGCAGATAGTCGTCGACGGCGGCGCCCAGGAAGGCGACACCGCCGGCCGTGATCATCGGCCCGCCGATGCCGGGCACCCCGACCTTCAGCGGCAACGGCAGTGGCGTCATGTCGTAGACGGTGCCGTTGCGATGCTTGTAGGCGATCTGTCCGGTCCTCAGATCAACCCCGGCGACATAGCCCCAGGGCGGCGCCTGGCAGGGGATGCCGAGCGGCGACAGGAAGGGTCCCATCACCACCGCATAGGGGGCGCCCTCATTGCGGTTCAGCCCCTGTTCGCTGCCGCGCCCCTCGTCCGGCGGCGGCACCTGGTCGCGGGGGATGAGTTGTGACTTGAATGCCAGGTAGGTCGGCATGCCGAACATCACCTGCCGCACCGGATCGACCGCTACCCCGCCCCAGTTGAAGGTGCCGAAATTGCCGGGATAGATCAGCGAGCCCTGGACGGAAGGCGGCGTGTAGCGGCCTTCATAGCGCAGGCCCTGGAATTCGATCCGGCACGCCAGCTGGTCGAACATGGTGATCCCCCACATGTCGGCGCCGGTCAGCGGCTTCGGCATGAAGGTAAGATCGGAAACCGGCTGCGTCGGCGATGTGTGATCGCCTTCGATGGCGCCGCCCGGCGCCGGCACTTCGTTCACCGCGATCACCGGCTCGCCTGTGCGCCGGTCGAGCACATAGAGGTCGCCCTGCTTGGTCGGCCCGACCAGCGCGGGCACGACGGAACCATCGGCCTTGGTGATGTCGACCAGGCTCGGCTGCGCCGGCACGTCCATGTCCCAGAGGTCATGGTGCACGGTCTGGCGCACCCATTTCAACTGCCCGGTGTTGAGGTCGAGCGCGGTGATCGAGGAAGAGAATTTCTCGACATTGGCGCTGCGGCCCATGCCGAGCTGGTCCGGCGTCTGGTTGCCGAGCGGCACATAGAGCAGGCCGAGCTTTTCGTCGGCGCTCGGCGTCGACCACATGTTGGGCGAGTTGGCGGTGTAGGTCTGGCCGGCCGCAAGCGGCGTCGTCTGGTCCGGATTGCCGGAATCCCAGTTCCATAGCAGCTTGCCGGTGCTCGCATCATAGGCGCGAATGACGCCGGACGGCTCCTGCGTTGAGTAATTGTCGTTGACCGCGCCGCCGACGATGATCTTGCCGCCCGCGATCAGCGGCGCCGAGGTCGAGTAGTAATAACCGGACTTCGGATACGGCATGTTGGTCAGCAGATTGAGCGTGCCGCCCTCGGCAAAGGCTCGGCAAACCTGCCCGTTGGCGGCGTCGAGCGCTATCAGCCGCGCATCCGAGGTCGGCAGATAGACGCGCGTCGCGCAGGGCTGACCGGCGGCGCCCGCGGCATCGGCATAATAGGAGACGCCACGGCAGGTCTGGTGCTGCCGGTCCTTGTCGAGCTTGATCTTGGGATCGTAGCGCCACTTCTCCTTGCCGGTCGCCGCATCGACCGCGATGGCGAAATTGTGCGGCGTGCAGATATAGAGCGTGTCCCCCACTTTGAGCGGTGTCACCTGGTAGGTGGTCTCGCCGACATCGTCCGGACCCTTCACGTCACCGGTGCGGTAGGTCCAGGCCGGCTGCAGATTGGCGACATTATCCGGTGTGATCTGGTCGAGCGGCGAATAGCGCTGGCCGAACTGCGTGCGCCCGTAATAGTGCCATTCGCCCGCCGGCACATCGCCGCCGAGATTGGCGTTGGGTATCACCTTGTCGGTGTCGAGCGCGCCGCCGATGTCCTTCGGGTCCGTGGTCATCGAATAGCCGGCCACCGCCAGCGATGCCAGCACGGCGAGGATCAGTGGCGCGCGGCCGTCCGGACCGGCAAGGCCCCGCCGCGCCCACGGCGTCAGCAGCCACAGCGCCACCAGCACGATGATGCCGCCGCGCGGGCCGAGTTCCCACCAGTCGAAACCGGTTTCCCAGACCGCCCAGGCAAGCGTGCCGAGCACGATCGCCGCGTAGAGCCAGAGCGCCGTGGAACGGCGCCGGTAGAGCAGCCAGGCGGCGACCAGGAAGGCGAGAGCGACGATGATGTAGTACCAACTGCCGCCCAGCGAAGCCAACCAGATGCCGCCGGCGCCAAGCGCCAGGCCGATGAGGAAGAGGACGAGGGAGGTGATCGTGACAGCCAAGATGATACTCCTTCGACTGTTGCGCGCATGGTGCGGCCCTAGGCAACCCGGCATTGCGTGCTGCCCCATACGCAACTTTCTCCCGACCGCCGCGCCTGTCAAGCGCAGGTCAAGGGTCCGCGGCGGCAACCTTGTCCCCCTGCGGTTGTTCACAACGCCGGCCGCCATATCGCTCGAGTGGCCGTATCAGGCACTTTACCGGAACAAAACGTAGACAGTTCTGGTCTTTCCCTCCCGAATCACTACATTCGGGGGAGATGTCCGGCTTTTCCGAAGACATGCCCTTTTTCGACGAACCCAATGCGCGGCCCACGGCCCCGTCGGGCATTGCCGCGCGCGCCATGGCTGCCCGCGGCGGCCAAAACAATGCGCCCGACTATCTCAGGGGGCTGAACCCCGAGCAGCGGCTGGCGGTGGAGACCACCGAAGGCCCGGTTCTGGTGCTGGCGGGCGCCGGCACCGGCAAGACCCGCGTCTTGACCACCCGCATCGCCCACATCCTCGCCACCGGCAGGGCCTTCCCCTCGCAGATCCTGGCAGTGACCTTCACCAACAAGGCCGCGCGCGAGATGAAGCAGCGCATCGGCATCCTGATCGGCGAAGGCAATGTCGAGGGCATGCCATGGCTCGGCACCTTCCACTCGATCGGCGTGAAGCTGCTGCGCCGCCATGCCGAGCTTGCCGGCCTGAGATCCGACTTCACCATCCTCGACACCGACGACGTCGTGCGCTTGATCAAGCAGTTGATCCAGGCCGAGGGCCTGGACGACAAGCGCTGGCCCGCAAAACAGTTCGCCCAGATGATCGACGGCTGGAAGAACAAGGGCCAGGGTCCGGCCGACATCGCCGAGGGCGATGCGCGCAGCTTCGCCAACGGCAAGGGCCGCGAGCTCTACAAGGCCTATCAGGAGCGTCTGCAGACGCTCAACGCGTGCGATTTCGGCGACCTGCTCTGCCACCCGATCCGCATCTTCCGCGCCAATCCCGATGTGCTGAAGGACTATCACCGGCGCTTCAAATACATCCTCGTCGACGAGTACCAGGACACCAACACCGCCCAGTACATGTGGCTGCGGCTGCTCGCGCAGCGGCCAGGCGGGACGCAACCACCACGAAGTGGCTCTCCGGGTGGTCGCGTTCCAAATCTTTCCGGAGTTCCGGATAGAACGGAGGCGGGTAGCTATAGACCGGCAACTCCGAAGGATGAATCGGCAGTTCCGGCCGAAGGCCGCAAGCCCGACCGGGCGTCCGAGCCGTTGCGAGGCCCCCGCGGAGGGCCCGCGCCGGCAGGCGCGGAACAGCCCGTGAGCGATAACAAAGTTAACATCTGCTGCGTCGGCGACGACGACCAGTCGATCTATGGCTGGCGCGGCGCCGAGGTCGACAACATCCTGCGTTTCGACAAGGATTTTCCCGGCGCCACCATCATCCGGCTGGAGCGCAACTACCGTTCGACCGCGCACATATTGGGCGCCGCCTCCCATCTCATCGCCTACAATGAGGGCCGTTTCGGCAAGACGCTGTTCACCGACCGCAACGATCCCGAGGATGGCAAGGTCAACGTCCACGCCGCGTGGGATTCGGAGGAAGAAGCCCGCGCCATCGGCGAGACCATCGAGGCCTACCAGCGCCAGAAGCATAATTTGAACGACATGGCGATCCTCGTGCGCGCATCCTTCCAGATGCGCGCCTTCGAGGATCGCTTCATCACGCTCGGCCTGAACTATCGCGTCATCGGCGGCCCGCGTTTTTACGAGCGCATGGAAATCCGCGACGCACTGGCCTTCTTCCGCGTCGTCGCCAACGGCACCGACGACCTCGCCTTCGAGCGCATCGTCAATGTGCCCAAGCGCGGCCTGGGCGAAGCGACCATCCGCCAGATCCACGACACGGCGCGCGGCATGCGCATCCCGATGCTGGAGGCGGCGGGCACGCTCGCCGAAAGCGACGAGTTGAAGCCGAAACCGCGCGCTGCGCTGCGCGAGGTCGCGGCCAATTTCGAACGCTGGCAGAAGGCGCTGGAAACCACCCCGCACACCGAGCTCGCCGAGACCATTCTCGAAGAGAGCGGCTACACCGACATGTGGAAGAACGACCGTTCGGCGGAAGCCCCCGGTCGGCTGGAGAACCTGAAGGAACTGATCCGCTCCATGGAGGAGTATGAATCGCTGCGCTCCTTCCTCGAACATGTCGCGCTGGTCATGGATGCCGAGCAGAATGCCGGGCTCGATGCCGTTTCCATCATGACGCTGCACTCGGCCAAGGGCCTCGAATTCGAGACCGTTTTCCTGCCCGGCTGGGAGGAAGGCCTGTTTCCCCATCAGCGCGCGCTGGACGAAGGCGGCCGTTCGGGGCTCGAGGAAGAGCGCCGCCTCGCCTATGTCGGCCTGACGCGGGCCAAGAAGAACCTGCATATCTGGTTCGTCTCCAACCGCCTCATCCACGGCCTCTGGCAATCGACCATCCCGTCGCGCTTCCTCGAGGAACTGCCGGAAGCCCATGTCGAGGTCGCCGAAGCCGGCAATTCCTACGGCGGCTACGGCAATCCCTATGGCGGCGGCTCATTCGCGTCCGGCCGTGGCGGCGGCCAAGGGGCAGGAAGACAGAACCCGTATGGCGCCTCGCGCTTCGACAATATCGGCGGCAATTCGGGCGGCGCGGAAAAATCCGGCGCCTTCTCCAACACCTATTCGACGCCGGGCTGGCAGCGCGCGCAGGCCAACCGAACCGAGGCGACCGACCGCAACTGGGGCACCCGCTCGGGTCATCAGGTCGAGCGCATCGGCTATGGCGAGACCGACTCCGGCTACGGCGCCGGCCGCACCAGCGTAAAGGGCCGCACCATCGACGGCGAACTGGTCGCCAAATCCGTCTCCGACACGCCGTCGGCCTTCAGCGTCGGCGACCGCGTCTTCCACCAGAAATTCGGCAACGGCAACATTGCGGCCATCGAAGGCAACAAGCTGACCATCGACTTCGACAAGGCCGGCCAGAAACGCGTGCTGGACGGGTTTGTCGCGGCGGTGTGAGTTGGGGCCGTAGCTTTGACAAGAAGCCAGCGAAGCCGTTCAATCCACCTTCTTTTCGCCCCGCTCACCGGCCTTCACGATATCCCCTGTCGTAAACAGGATTTCCTTCAGTTCCGCGCGCCAGTCGGTCTTCTGGCGCAGCAGGAATTCGAGGTCCATGCCGAAATGCTTGAACTCCTCGCTCTGCGCGTTCTTCATGATCGCCTTGGCTTGCGGGTCCTTTTCCACCGACATGCGCTGTTCGTACCAGCCGATCGCTTCCGCCTCCTCGATCAGCGAGGCGATCATGCGGGCGAAGGTGCGCACTTGCTGCGACAGTTCTTCCGGCGGTTCGTGATACTGGTCGAAACCCATGTCGTCCTCCATTGGCCATCCCCATGAATGTCTGGGGAATGCCGCCGGTTCCGCATCATCGCTGCAATTCCGCCAAGGCCCGCTCCAGCGGCGCCGACGAAATCTGGATCGGGCCGGAGAACGCCACATCCATGTCCAGGATCAGGTAGATCGCCCCGGCAATCAGCGCGGCCGAGACCATGAAGGTCGCGGCAGTGATCGCATTCCTCGGCGCCCTGAACCCGAAACTGGCGAAGATCAGCGCCAGCCACGTAACCAGCATGACGATCAGCGGCCAGGGGATCGTGCCCTCCGACTGCTCGATCAGCACCCAGCGCAATTCCAGCACTTTCTGCAGGCGCTGACGGGCGTCCTGCAAGACGGAGGCGCGCGCCGCGTCGGCCGGCGGCAGCGCGCTCAGCCGCGTGCCGATCTCCGTCAACAGATGTTCGGACAGCTCGTTGCCGGCGGCAGGCGTCTCGTCGCCCTGCATGGCATCGGCCACCACCCCCTGCACATAGGCAACCAGCGGCTGGCGCACCGTTTCGGTTTGCGGTCCGTACTGGCGCAAGGTCCTGTCGAGCAGGATCAGCTCCGTCGCATAGGCATGCACATTGTGATCGATCGATTCGAAGGTGTTCTTGGCCGAGTTGATCATCAGCCCAAGCATCAGCGAGGTCATCACTCCGAACAGATTGGCGGCGAGCCGGACCACTGCATTCGTATCGTCGTCGCGATGCCTGACCGGCATCCTGGGCCAGACCGCCATGGCGGCGAAAGCTGCCCCCGCCAGGCACAGGAAGATCACCATTGCGATCGACGCTTCGCGCATGCCGCTCATTTCTGCACGAGACGCACGAATTGCCAATGGCTGCTGGAATTGAGCCAGCTTCAGACCTCTTGGTGCGCGTTTGCCGGCCTTCAGGAAACCGGTGCCGCTCCACCTTCTTCGGTGCGCCGGGCGATGAACGCGTCGAGCACGCCTGACGTGGCGGCGGCCGAAGCGGGCGGCTCGAAATCGGCAAGGATGCGTTTCCAGACGCCGGTGGCGCGTTCGGTGGCGTTCTTCGAACCGCTTTTCGTCCAGTTGCCGAAATTCGACCAGTCGGCCACCAGCGGCTCGTAGAAGGCGGTGCGGTAGCGCGCCATCGTATGGCCAGCCGAGAAAAAGTGGCCGCCCGGCTGCACTTCGGCGATCGCCTCGAAGCCAATTGCGTCGTCGTCGCCGGGCGTCGCGGCGCAGAGTTCGGCGACCGTCTGCAGCGCCTCGATATCGGTAACCAGCTTTTCCAGGGAAACACTCAAGCCGCCTTCCAGCCAGCCGGCCGCATGGATGCAGACGGTGGCGCCCGACAGCACCGAGCCCCAAAGCGCGAACTGCGTCTCGTGCGCCGCCTGCGCGTCCGAAATGTTGGCCGCGCTGCCGCCGCCCGAGCGCCATGGCAGACCGGTGAAGCGCGCCAGTTGGCCCGCGCCCAGTGTGGCCTTGACGTGCTCCGGCGTGCCGAAGGCCGGCGCGCCCGATTTCATGTCGACATTGGAGGAGAAGGAACCGTAGACCACCGGCGCGCCCGGCCGCACGATCTGCGCCAGCGTCAGCCCGGCCAGCGCTTCGGCATGCTGCAGCGTCAGGGCGCCGGCCACCGTGATCGGCGCCATCGCACCGGCCAGGCAGAACGGCGTGATGATCAGCACCTGCCCCGCCTTGGCGAAATCGATGATGCCTTGCGCCATCGGGATGTCGAGCTGGCGCGGCGAGTTGGTGTTGATGACGGTGTAGCAATGCGCGCCCGAGCGGAACTCGTCTTCGGACAGCCCGCGGGCCAGCCTGATCATCTCGAAACTGTCATCGACCTGCGGCGTGCCGCGCGCGAACACGAACGGGAATTTGTCCGACAGGGTCAGCTGCGCCCGATTGACGGCATAGTGGCGAAAACGATTGTCGATGTCCTGCGGCTCGATGCACGGCCCCAGCATGTGCAGGACATCGAAATGCTGCACCAGCTTGATGAGTTCCTCGAAGGCGACCAGCGTTCCGGGTCGCCGGCCGCGGTCGAGATCGGTGACGTTGGGCGCGCCGGAGCCCGCCAGGAATGTCATCGAACCCAGTTCGAGCAACAGATCGCGAGCACGCGCGCCTGCATTGGCGTGGATCGATCGCGGCGCCGAGGCCAAGGCTGGCATCACCATGTCGCGGCCGATGCGCACCATGTCGGTCTCGGGATCGACCAGCGCGCCGGCGCGGGCGAGCACTTCGCGCGCCTGCGGCAGCAGCACCTTGATGCCGAGCTCTTCCAGCACCCGCAGCGCCGTGTCGTGGATCGACGCCACCTGGTCGTCGGAAAAGATCGGCTGCGGGAGGAATGGATTCTTCAGCGACCGGTAATTGGGCTTGCGGCTGGATTCGCTGCCCGCCTCGCCGGTGCGTCCGCGCCGGCGTTCGCGCCTGCTGTCTCGTGCCGCCTCATCGATCATCGGAAGTTCCTCCTCATTGCCGCATCGCCTTGCCCTGGGGATCATAGGGCGAGGCAGAGATGACCCGCGCAGGCCGTTCGACGCCGACAATGTGTACCGAAAGCGCCGTCCCCTCCCCGGCGAAATCGTCGTCCACCAACGCCAGCGCGACGCTCTTGCCGATCGTGTAGCCAAATCCGCCGGAGGTGACGAAGCCGACGCGCCGGCCGCCATGCCAGACCGGCTCGAAGCCGCTGGCATCGGCATCGACGGCGTCGATCTCCAGCGTCACGATCCGCTGCGCGGCGCCGGCGTCTCGTTCCTTCAGCGCCGCGTCGCGGCCGACGAAATCGCCCTTGTCGAAGGCGATGAAACGATCGAGCCCGGTCTGGCCGGGCGTGTAGCCCTGCGTGAATTCGCGCGACCAGATGCCGAAGCTCTTCTCCAGCCTGAGCGCATTGAGCGCGTAATAGCCGATCTCGGCCAGGCCGAGGTCCTCGCCGGCGGCAAGCAGCGTTTCGCGCAATGTGGCGTGCATGGTCATGGGGCAGCTGATCTCGAAGCCGAGTTCGCCGGCGATGGAGAGACGGGCAACCCGCGTGTGCACCATGCCGACATCGAACGCGCCGCAGGCCATGAACGGCAGCGCCTTGCCCGACACGTCCTGATGCGTCGTTCGTTCCAGGATCTTGCGCGCATTCGGTCCGGTCAGCAGGAATCCGCTCATCACATCCGAAATGTCGGTGACCGTGACGCCTGCTCCCGCGTGGCTCTCGAACCAGCGCAGGTGAAATTCCCGGAGATAGTAGGAGCCCATCAGCCAATAGTCGCCGCCGCCCCAGTTGATGACGGTGAGATCGCCCTTCAACCGCCCGTCCGGCCCGAGCATCGGCGCCAGCCGCGCCTGGCCGGCTTTCGGCAGCCGGCAGGCGAGCAGCCGGTCGAGCCACGCCTCGGCGCCCGGCCCTGAAATCGCGTAGCGCGAATAGGCCGAGATATCGATGAGGCCGGCGGCACGGCGCACCTGCAGCGCTTCGTCGCCGACGATGTCGAAGGCGTTGGAGCGCTTGAGCGTCGTGTTCTCGCGAAAACCCATCGGCGCGAAATAGGCCGGGATTTCCAGCCCCCAGGAGGCCGTCCATTCGCAGCCGGCAGCAGCCATCCCGTCATAGGCGCCGGGGCGTTTCAGTGGCCGGCCCGCCGGCAATCGCTCATTGGGAAAGGTCATGACGAAGCGGCGTGAATAGAACTGGCGCGTCGTCTGCCTGAGATATTCGCGGTTGGCGGCGAAGGCGCCATAGCGGGCGATGTCCATGCCGAAGATGTCGGCCTGCGGCTCGCCATAAATCATCCATTCGGCCAGCGACTTGCCGACGCCGCCGCCCTGGCTGAAGCCGGCCATGACGCCGCAGGCGACCCAGTAATTTTTCAGGCCGCGCACCGGACCGACGATCGGATTGCCATCGGGGGTGAAGGTGAAGGCGCCGTTGACCCATTTGCGAATGCCGGCCGTCGCCAGGCAGGGAAAGCGTTCATGCGCCTTGGCGAGTTCCGGGCTGATGCGGTCGATGTCTTCCGGGATCAGCTCGATGCCGTAGTCCCACGGCGCGCCGTCCATGTTCCAGTGCTTCGGGTTCTGCTCGTAAACGCCGAGCAGCACGCCCTTGCGCTCCTGGCGCAGGTAGGAAAAGCCGTCGAGATCGACGGCGAGGCCGATCTCCCGGTCGAGCGCCGCGATCTCGGGAATGTCCTCGGTGACGAAATAGTGATGCTCCATCGGCGTCACCGGCAGGTCTACGCCAGCCATGCGGCCGAGCTGCTTGGCCCACAACCCGCCGGCGTTGACGACATGCTCGGCAACGATGGTGCCCTGCTCGGTGACGACATCCCACTGGCCGTCGGCGCGCGCCTTCAGCTCGACCACGCGGTTACGCAGGATGACATCGGCGCCACGCTTCTTGGCAGCACCCGCATAGGCATGCGTCGTGCCGTAGGGATCGAGATGACCTTCGTTGGAATCGTGCAGGCCGCCGAGCACGCCGGTGACGTCGACGATCGGGCAGATCGCCTTGATCTCGTCGGGCGTAACCAGCCGGGCGGTCTCAATGCCAACCGATTGGAACACCGCCCACGCCGATTTCAGCCACTCCCAGCGCGCCGGATCACTGGCGATGTTGACGCCGCCGGTCATGTGCAGCCCGATATCCCAGCCGGATTCGGCCTCGATCTCGCGGTAGAGGTTGATGGTGTAGTCCTGCAGCGCAGCGACATTGGGATCGGCGTTGAGCGCATGGAAACCGGCCGCCGCGTGCCAGGTCGAGCCGGCGGTCAGTTCGGCGCGCTCGATCAGCGCCACATCGCTCCAGCCGAACCGCGTCAGGTGGTAGAGCACCGAGGCGCCCACCACGCCACCCCCGATGACAACTGCGCGGTAGTGCGACTTCAAGGCTTCCCTCCCGGTCTGTCAGTGGCGGCACCATATACGCACTGTACATAAGTGTCTAGTGCACGGAATGCTGCGGATGGGCGATCAACAATCTCATGCCGTCCCAGCGTTTTCATCGGCACTTGGAGATCGCCGCTGGTCGGCCCCGCGCACTGTCACGCAAGCATCATGTTGACGCCTTAGATCGCTCTCGGGGAGGCATGCGCGGCATCATCGATGCGGCACCTCTTTCCGTTTGTCCTTCGGCCGCTCCGGCATGCTTCGTCACAAAGAGGATTGTCCATGAAACATTTGCACCGAACCGCCTCGCTCGGCGTCGCGCTGGCCTTGTTCACCGCTCTCAACCCGGCGCTTGCCGACGGCGTGGCCTACGTCAACAAGGGCCTGGTCGGCGTCGGCCGCATCCCGGCCGACCAGCGCGACAAGTTCGGCGAGACCTTCGGCTCGGGCTCCGGCATGGCGATCGACACATCCGGCTGGACGCATGATGCGGGCACCTACAAGGGATCGCTCTGGCTCCTGCCCGACCGTGGCTACAATGTCGCCGGCACCACCGACTACCGGCCGCGTCTCAACATCATCGGCATCGAGTTCACGCCTGTCGCGCCAGGCGCTGCTCCCGCCGCCGGCCAGGAGCAGACGGGCGTCAAGGCGACGCTTGCCGACACCATGCTTCTCACCGACGACAAGGGCGCCGATGCCACCGGCCTCGATCCACTGTCGGATGTGCGCCCGGCCGCCGGCGACATGCCGATGCTGCCCGTCGCCACCAACGGCAAGCTCGCCCTCGACAATGAGGCTATCGTGCGGCTGCCCGACGGTTCGATGTTCATCTCCGACGAGTACGGGCCCAACATCTACAGGTTCTCCGCGCAAGGCCGCCTGATGTCGGCGACCCAGCCGCCGGCGGCCCTCGTGCCGATGCGCAAGGGGGCGCCGAACTTCTCCTCCGACAATCCCGGCCCGGGCGCCGCCGACCCTGATCCGAAGGATCCCGAAACCGGGCGCCAGAACAACCAGGGTCTCGAAGGCATGGCGATGACACCGGACGGCAAGTTCCTGATCGCCGTGCTGCAGTCGGCTCCGAGGCAGGATGGCGGCGATTCACCCTCGACACGGCAGAATACCCGGGCGCTGGTCTATGATGCCTCCGACCTCGCCCATCTGAAGCTCGCGCATGAATATGTCGTGCCGCTGCCGGTGTTCAAGGATGCCAAGGGCAAGACCAAGGTCGCCGCGCAAAGCGAGATCGTGGCGCTTTCGGACACGTCCTTCCTGATGCTGGCGCGCGACAGCGGCAACGGCCAGGGCTTGAAGAAGGGTGACGCGTCACTCTACCGCCAGATCAACATCGTCGACCTTTCGGGCGCGACCGACATCGCGGGCGGCGCGTTCGACGCCGCCGACAAGCCGGTCGCGCCCAAGGGCGTGCTTGATCCGTCGGTGACCCCGGCCAAGCTGACGCCGTTCATCGACATCAACGACGCCGGCGAACTCGGCCGCTTCGGCCTGCACAATGGCGGGGCGAAGGACCACAATGAGCTCTCGGAAAAGTGGGAAGCGATGTCGGTCGCGAGCATCCTCGATCCGAAGCTGCCCGACGACTATTTCCTGTTCGTCGGCAACGACAATGACTTCCTCGCCCAGGACGGCTTCCAGGTCGGCGCCCCCTACAAGGCCGATGACGGCGCCGATGTCGACACCATGCTCCTGGTCTATCGGGTGACGCTGCCGGGTCTCGGCAAGAAGTAACGATCACCTCACAAACGGGCGCGCCTGGCGCGTCCGCTTGTGCAGGTTGTGGAGGCTTACTTCAAGAACTCGGCGTCCTTCGGCACGCCCGCATCGATCGGCTCGGCCGTCCTGCTCGACACGGCCATGATCTTGCCGGCGGCCGACAGGTTGGGCCGCACGAAGACCTGGGCGGGCTCCGTTGACCCGGCTGTCGAGGTCGATGATGTCCCATCATGGCGCGAACGCCTTGGACCGTCCGCCTACATCGACCTGTCCGGTTGAATCTGCGATCATCGCGCACTGGACTCGAGATAGGCCTTAGTTATGGACGAAAAAATGCCCGCGCGTCGGCGCACCGGCGACCTGACCAGCGGCCCGATCCCGCGCACGCTGCTGCTGTTCGCCCTGCCGGTGCTCGGCTCCAATGTGCTGCAATCGCTGAACGGCTCGGTCAATGCCGTCTGGGTGGGCCGATTCCTCGGCGAATCGGCGCTGACCGCGACCTCGAACGCCAACCTCGTTCTGTTCCTGATCCTCGGCACGGTGTTCGGCATCGGCATGGCGGCCACCATCCTGGTGGCGCAGTCGGTCGGCGCCCGCGACCTGCCCGAGGCGCGCCGCATCGTCGGCACCAGCGCCACTTTCTTTTTCCTTGTTTCGGTGGTGTTCGCGGTCTGCGGCTGGATCTGGGTCGATGCCATCCTGGGCGCGCTTGGCACGCCGGCCGACGCCTTGCCGCTGGCGCGCTCCTACCTGCGCATCATCTTTGTCGCCGTGCCGATGATGAACCTTCTGTCCTTCGTCATGACCGTGCTGCGCGGTGCCGGAGATTCCCGCACGCCCTTCATCTTCATGGCGCTGGCGGTGGTGCTCGACATTGTGCTCAATCCCCTGCTCATCCGCGGCATCGGCCCGTTTCCCGAACTCGGCATCGCCGGTTCCGCCACCTCGACGCTGATCGGCCAGACCGTGAGCGTCATCGCCATCCTAGTCGTGCTCTACGCGCGCAAGCATCCGTTGCGGCTGGCCGGCGCCAATCTCGCTCTGCTGCGCCCCGATCCGGCGCTGCTGCGCATCGTCGTCTTCAAGGGCGTGCCGATGGGCCTGCAGATGATCGTCATCTCGGCGGCGGCGCTGACGGTGATGGGCATCGTCAACTCCTATGGTTCGCAGGTTGCCGCCGCCTACGGCATCGCCGCGCAGCTCTGGACCTACATCCAGATGCCGGCACTCGCCATCGGCGCCGCGGTCTCTTCGATGGCGGCGCAGAATGTCGGCGCGGGCCGCTGGGACCGGATCGGCCGCGTTGCCGCCTCCGGCGTCGGCTTCAATCTCGTCCTGACCGGCGCCCTCGTCGCGCTGCTATGGGTCTTCGACCGCTCGATCCTGGGCCTGTTCCTGAGCAGTGACAGCGCCGCCATCGATATCGCTGCCCACATCAACACGGTCGCGTCCTGGTCGTTCATCCTGTTCGGCATCACCATTGTGCTGTTCGCCACGGTGCGCGCCACGGGGGCCGTGATGCCGCCGCTGATCATCCTGGTGATCTCGGTGCTCGTCGTGCGCACCGGCTTCGCCTATTACATGCGCGGCGTGATCGGCGAGGAAGCGCTGTGGTGGAGTTTCCCGGCCGGTTCGATCGCCTCGCTGGTCCTGGCTGCGGCCTACTACCGCTTCGGCGGCTGGCGCAGCTTGCACATGATCGAGAACAGGCCGGCTGCCGGCGAACCGCCCGACACCGGCCTTGGCATGCCGCGCCAGCGCGCGAACATGACGCCTGAAACGCCGCGCGGGTGAAGCACGGCTGCCGGCCAGTTGACGGCTGTCTCAGCGTCTTTGCCTGAGCCCGAAGGCAAGCGCCACCAGCGCGAAGACGATGATCATGACCGCGAAGGCCAGGCTCGCCGCGACAGGGCTGGAATAGGTCGACACGACCCCGATGCCGATGACAGGCAAGGCGTTGCCGACAAAGCAGCAGACGAAGAAGCTGGACACCACTTCGGCACGGCGATCCTGCGGCGCGATCTCGTTCACCACCTGCAGGCCGCCCCGGTAGCCAAGGGCGGCCACGACACCGCAGCAGGCCGTCGCCACGATCATCAATGCCATCGAGGCCAGCATCTGCGCCGCCACCACCAGCAGCACGCTTGGGATCATCAAGGCCAGGGCGGCCAGCATGGCCTTGCTGCTCTGCACACGCATCAGCGCCACGATGCTGGCCGCCGCGACGATCGCCAGTTCAAAGAACAGAGCGCCGGCAACGGCATGGTTTGCCTCGTGCAGCTGCTGCGCCAGGATGCTCGGCGCCAACGCGGCATAGAAGCCGACCAACGCCATCGCGCCGAAACCGGTCACCGCCGGCGCGACGAAGCGCGTGCGTATCTTCTCAGGCACGGAGAGGTGCGGCCGCATCGAAATCCGCCCCAGGCCACCCGGCTTCGCCACGGTCTCACGAGTGCGCCAGACCAGGACCGCGACCACCGCGAGCGCCATGAGATAGACGATGAAGACCAGGCTCAGCGGCCAGGGCTCGTATTGAGCCAACAGTCCCGATATCAGCGACCCGAAACCGAGACCGAGGAAGTTGGTGCTGGTGGTGATGACGCTGGCACGTGATTTGTCGGCGGCCGGCAGAAGCTCGGCAATCCAGGCGGTCCCGGTCCCCGCGCCGATGCCGATACCAAGCCCGCTCAGGATGCGTGCCACGTCGAGCGACACGACATTTCCGGCGAACAGGAAGATAAGCGCGCTGACAATGGCCACGATCATCGCCGCCAGCGCTGCTGGCCGGCGTCCGACCACGTCCGACACGCCACCGAACACCAGCAAGGCGCCGAGATTGCCGACGACATAGACCGCGTAGATCAGCGTCAGAGTGATCTGCGAAAAGCCGAATTGCAGCTTGTAGATGATATAGAGAGGCGTCAGCACCGTGCTGCCGGCAAACAGCACCGCGATCATCGCCGCGACAGCCGGGATCGCGAGGACGTCGCCGCTGGCCTCGTTCTGGGTCTGCGCCAAATCGCGAAAGGCCATGGCCAACCTCGTCACCAGTTTCAGGGATCGCGACGTTAACGCGCCCTTACGACAGGCGTTCCGGTGAACGGCCACGCTCCTGACACCACGGTGGGCCTTGCCCCACCAGGCCCATTGCCAAAAACGCTGATCGGGGCCAGCGGCCCCGATCGGTCACGGCATCCCTTCGTGCCGTATTGGATGCAAGCGGTCTATTTGCAGGAAACCGGGCCTACTTGCAGGGAAAGCCGGGCGCAATCTTGCATTTGCCGGGACGCGGCTTGTGCGGCGGGCGGTGGTGCGGAGGACGGTGATGAGGCCGATGGTGCCAGTGCGGCGGCCGATGCGGCGGGCGCACGATGATGACCGGCGGATGCACGACATGGGTCCGCGAGAGATAGCCGGAACTGGCCCAGCCGCTGACACCGCCGCCATGGATCCTGCACCAGCCAGGCTGGCAGCCGGTCACGTCGACCCTGAAGCCGGCCGGCAGCGTCCCGACCTTGGCGTATCCCGCGCCAGGCCCGGTGCGCACGTTGAGGCTGGTCGTGGTATGGGCGCCGTAGGCGAAGGCGGCGGCGGACGTCCCCAAGACGGCGGCCAGAATGGTCGCTATCGCAAGCAGAAATCGAAGTTTCATCAGTCCCTCCATTCGGTCGCCGGCCGTTCGACTGCTTCGGCCGGGACTGCATCGCAAGGGGAGAGGCAGCGCCAAGAAAAGTCAACAAGTGGCCAACGCCAACCACCACGATCACCGGTCCGGGCGTATGGTTTCCCCTGATATAGTTGAGGATTTTTTCGTGCGCCGTTTATCGGCGCGCCAACATCCGCTAACGATTTACTATCTTTCGGCAATTCGTCGCGGACCGAGGCAGTGATCATGGGCAAAGGCAGGGTCGAGGCATTCACCGACGGTGTGGTGGCGATCATCATCACCATCATGGTGCTGGACCTGAAGGTACCGGAGGGCGAGGATTTTTCGGCCCTGCTGCCGCAGTGGCCGATCTTCCTGTGCTACGTGCTCTCCTTCATCAATGTCGGCATCTACTGGAACAATCTGCACAACATGTTCCACACCGTGCAGCGTGTCGACGGCCACGTGCTGTGGGCGAACCTGCATCTGCTGTTCTGGTTATCCCTAATGCCGGTGACGACCGCCTTCATGGGCGAGAACCATTTCGCCACGGTGCCGGTCGCGGTCTACGGTTTCGACCTTGTAATGTGTGCGACCGCCTACAGCATGCTGGTGATTGCACTGCATCGGCTGCATGGGCCGGATACCGGATTCGCCAAGGCCATCGGTCGCGACCGCAAGGGAAGGATTTCGCTTGCCGTCTACGTAGCGGCCGTTGGGCTGACCTTCCTCGACCGGTGGATCGGCGTGGCGCTCTATGTTGCCGTCGCCCTGGTTTGGCTGGTGCCGGACACCCGCTTTGCACGGGTATTGGAAAAGTAGCTTCTTTGTCCGGCGCAATTCCTGAGGGAAAACCACCTCACACTTTCCTGGACTTGCTTAACCGCGCATCGCTTTCAGCTTCTCCGCCACGGAAGCGGCAAGGTCGGCGTAGCGCTCTTCCAGCCGCTCCGCCGCCTTGATGATCGAGAAATCATGGCCGAACTTCTCCAGCGCCATGCGCAGTTTCTCGACGAACTCGGCTTGCTTTTCCAGTGCGGAGAACAAGGTTTTCACCTGAGCTTCGCTGATATCAGGGTTGGCCAACATCTGTGGCACCTCGCGTCCCATCTGGTCGCCGGTGGCGGTCTGCTCCTTCAGAATTGCAACCCAATCCGTCAATCGGAAATCTCCCTTTTGGCGTCACAGCATGCGCAGCCACGACCGGACTGGTCAACCCGACGAGCCCCCACAAAGGCTTGCACAAGCCCGTTCCGGCGCTAAGTTCGGCGCCATTCGAAAAAAGGAAACCACCGCCGATGATCCCCGACGCCGAGATCCAGACTGCCCTGCCAGCGCTTGGCCGAGGCAATACCGCCGTCATCACCGGCGCCGCCAGCGGCATTGGCCTCGCGGCGGCCAAACGGCTGGCGTTGATGGGCATGAAGATCGTGCTCGCCGACATCGCTGGTCCGCGCCTCGACGATGCCTCGCGGGCCGTTGCCGCCATCGCCGGCGACGACGCCGTGCTTGCGGTTGCATCGGACGTTTCGAAGGCCGATGAGGTCGATCGCCTCGCCGACCGGGCATTCGGCGCCTTTGGCGAGGTCTCGCTGCTGATGAACAATGCCGGCGTCGGCGACAATCCTGGAAAGCCCTGGGAAAACCGCGATGGCTGGAAGCGGCTGCTCGACATCAATTTCTGGGGCGTCGTGCATGGCGTCGAAGCCTTCGCGCCGCGCATGCTGGCGGCGGCCAAGCCGGGCCTGATCGTCAACACCGGCTCCAAGCAAGGCATCACCACGCCGCCCGGCAACCTCGCCTACAATGTTTCCAAGGCTGGCGTGAAGACCTTTACCGAAGGCCTGGCGCACGCGCTAAGGAACGAGCCCGGCGGCCGCCTGTCGGCGCATCTGCTCATCCCCGGCTTCACCTATACCGGCCTCACCGAAGGCGCGACGGAAAAGCCCGCTGGCGCCTGGACGGGTGAACAGGTCGTCGATTTCATGCTGGAATCGCTGGTCAGGCGCGACTTCTACATCCTGTGCCCGGACAATGAGGCGGCGCGGCCGCTGGACGAAAAGCGCATGGCCTGGGCAATCGGCGACATTATCGAAAACCGTCCTGCCCTGTCGCGCTGGCATCCCGACCACAAGGACGCATTCGCGGCGTTCATGAAAGGCTGAGCTTCAAGCCGCGCTCTTTTTCGCGCCTCGCTTCTGGGCAACCGCCTTCTTTGCCGCCGTGGTTGCGATCTTCTCGTCGTGCCGCTTAGCGGCTCGCTCGCATTTGGCGCGGATCTCCTCGACCTCGGATTCGGTCAGGTGTTCGATGCCGATAAAGTTGTTGTGGCCCTCGCTGACCCGGATCAATTCGTCGAGCTTGGCCTGGATCGCCGCGCCGTCACGGTTCTGGGTGTTCTGGATGAGGAACACCATCAGGAATGTAATGATGGTCGTGCCGGTGTTGATCACCAGTTGCCAGGTGTCCGAGAAACCAAAGACCGGCCCGCTAACCGCCCAGACGATGACGACCAGGCAGCAGCCGGCAAAGGTCAGCGGCAGGCCGGTTATATGGGCGACCCAGTTGGCGGCCTTGGTGAAAAGCTTTTCCATGTATCGAGCGCCCTCAATGTTTGCGGCATTGAGAAACAAGCGGCGGACCTTTGGGTTCCCATCGAGAACCGAATGTAACCGGCGCAATTGAATGCACGCTCAGCGCGCATTCGGCGCAAAACACACCTTATCGGTTCAATGTCATGGTAACCGTGCAGGCAAAGAGCCTGTTCCTCCGCTTCACAGCGGTTTACCTCCAGCCCCTTCCGCCGCGCCACCCCCGCATGGCGGAAGGGGCTTCATTCCGGAAAGCGCGAAGAATAGTTCCCCGAAGAGCCAACTCGCACCCAGACAGCCGGCCGCTTCACTTACCCGCAAGGCATTGGCCTGTTGATACTCTGCACGGTCGCGACGGCCAGGCCCTGCCGTTCTCTGCCGGAACTCAAACGGCGTCGTTTTCCCAGCGGTCGAGGAAGGCCTCGATCGGCATCGCCTGCATGTCGGGAACCGCCCTGGCGAGTTTTTCGACCGGCCAGTCCCACCAGGCGAGAGCATCGATGCGCGCCGCTATTTCGGGGGCAAAGCGCGGCTTGATCGGCTTCGCCGGCACGCCGGCGACGATGGTGTAGGACGGCACGTCCCGCGTCACCACCGCATTGGCGCCGATGACCGCGCCATTGCCGATGGCGATGCCAGGCAAGATGACCGCGCCGTGGCCGATCCAGACATCATGGCCGATGGTCACGGCCTTCGAGCGCCGCCGCTCGCGGAATGCCGCATCGACGCCCAGCCAGCGAAAATATTCGTTCGGCCGATAGCTGACCTTGTGCTGGGTCAACCGCTCGATCGGATGTTCCAGCGCATTAATGCGGCTGTTGGCGGCGATCGAGCAGAATTTGCCGATCGTCGTATAGATCGCCTCGGCATGGCGTTCGAAATAGGAGAAGTCGCCGACGATGACCTCGCGCAGCACGACGCGTTCGCCGATCGCGGCGTAGCGGCCGAGCTTGCAGCCCTTCATCTCCGCGGTCGGGTGGATGCGCGGCTCAGGGTCTTTCGCGACGAGATCTTCGGAACGGTCCATGCCGGCGGCTTTACGCCGTGATGATTGGTCCCGCAAGCCGGGGCCGATCATCGGTCAGAACAGGACCAGGAAGACGTTCGCCCGCCTATTTCGGTTTGCCCTTGCTCCACACCACGTTCTGGCCGTAGAGCGGCACGGTCGTGACCGACATTTTGGCCGAGCCGTTCTGCACCTGGCGTGAATGCGACAGATAGATCAGCGTTTCGTTGGCCTTGTCGTAGATGCGGTTTACCACCTGCTTCTTCCAGATCAGGCTGATACCTTGCTTGAACACCTCCTCGCCGCCTTCGCTCGTATCAATATCGCCGATCGTGATCGGACCTGTCTGACGGCAGGAGATCGAGGAATCGCTGGGATCCTCGAACCAATTGCCCTTGTGCAGGCGGTCGATGACGCTGCGATCGAAATAGGAAACGTGGCAGGTGACACCCTCCACTTTCGGATCCTTGATCGCCTCGACGATGATGTCGTTGCCGATCCAGTCAACGCCGACCTTGCCGACTTCCTCGGCAACGGCGCTGCCGGCGCCAAGCACGACGCATGCGGCCAAGGCGCGGCCGATCAGTTTTCGCCCGGCCAGTTCGAGCCCAATCAGTTCGAGCAAAGAAGCCTCCTCGGTTCGAGTTGCCGGTCTCAGGTGGTGCAGACTGTGCGGCTTTGCAAGCAGATGGGTCAACACCACAACGGTTGCGGCAACGCGGCACTTTGCCTGCGCGGGGCCGAACCGCTAAGACTGTGGCCGAACAAGGCGCGCATGGTTTGGCCGGCGCCCCATGACGTTACAGACGGACATTTCTGATGATGCGTTCTATCCTGGTCGGCATTCTCGTTCTGATGGCCGCCGGCATCGGCTGGCTGACCTTCGACTGGTATCGCGGCCACTATGGCGGCGAACCGTTCGGCGCGCCCTTCACCCTGGTCGACCAGAAAGGCGCCCCGATCACCGAGGCTGCTTTCCGCGGACAGCCCAGCGTCGTCTTCTTCGGCTTTACCCATTGCCCCGAAGTCTGCCCGACGACGCTGTTCGAGCTCTCCGGCTGGCTGAAGACGCTCGGCGACGACGGCACGAGCCTGCACGCCTATTTCGTCTCGGTCGACCCGGAGCGCGACACGCCGCAGGTGATGAACGCCTATGTCAGCAATTTCTCCGACCGCATCACCGGCATCACCGGCGACCCGGACAAGGTCCACGCCATGGCCAAGTCGTTCGGCATCTACTGGAAAAAGGTCGACACCGGCGATGGCGATTACACGATGGACCACACCGCCTCTGTGCTGCTGCTCAACGCCAAGGGCGACTTCGCCGGCACGATCGCCTATGGCGAGAGTGCCGACACTGCCGTTGCCAAGCTGAAGCGCCTCGCCGCGAAGGGCTAGAGCTTGATCCCGAAAAGTGGAACCGGTTTTCGGACAAGATCAGGCCTGGAGGAACATAAATTCACATGACCCAGACGCGGCTCCATTTCACCACCGGAAAGATCGAGGCAGACCGCATCTTCGCGGCGCTCGAAACGGCCTTCGAGGATGAAGGCCTGCCGATCGCCGTGCTGGAGGTCGACGAAGACGCCGACATCCACGAGGTCTCGCTCTACGCCGATGGCGACGTCGACGCGGTCGAGGCGCGGCTGAAGGACATTCTCGCCGGCCTCGCTCTGTCGAGATCGATCGAGCGCGAGGCGCTGCCCGACATCGACTGGGTGGCACGGTCGCTGGAAGGCCTGAAGCCGGTGCGCGCCGGCCGTTTCTTCGTCCACGGCGCGCATGACAGCAGGAAGCGCCACAGTGGCGAACTCGCCATCGAGATCGAGGCGGGCCTTGCCTTCGGCACCGGCCATCACGGCACCACCGCCGGATGCCTCGAAATGCTGGAGAAGGTCGTGCGGCGCGAGCACCCGCGCAACGCGCTCGACCTTGGCACCGGCAGCGCGGTGCTGGCGATCGCCGTCGCCAAGCTGGCGCATATTCCGGTGCTGGCCACCGACATCGATCCGGTGGCGGTCAGGGTCGCCGCCGCCAATGCGCGGCTGAACCACGTCAAGGGCCTGATCGAGACAGTGACCGCGCCGGGCTTTCACCACCCGATCTTTGCCAGGCGCGCGCCCTTCGATCTCATCGTCGCCAACATATTGGCGCGGCCGCTGATGCGGCTGGCGCCGCAAATGGCCGGCCATATCGCGCTTGGCGGCTCGATCGTGCTGTCGGGCATCCTCGACCGTCAGCGTGACGCGGTGATCTCGGCCTATGTCGGCCAGAACTTCCGCCATATCAGTACCTTGCACCGCGAGGGCTGGGTGACGATCCACCTCAAGCATTGAGGCCGGCAAGCCGGTTGCCGATCCTCGTAGGTTAATTCCTAGAACTTGATGCGTGTTGGCAAGGCGGCATCACCGAGAGAATGCCGGCGCCGTCCCCTTTCACGCCATGGCTGGACCAGTCTCATTTGGTTGTCACCCGGCAGTCGCTGTAGCAGTTTGCGCCAGCTGGAAATCGATTCCGCTTTTCCAGGCCCATAGGTTACGGTCGCGCGGATACCAAGGAGGCCCACCATGTTCCAGACCTTCGATTCCGCGGGCGACCCGGCGGTCGGCAAGCCGCGCGTGGCGCTGCTGCGCCAATGGCTCAGCGACAATGGCCTCGATGGCTTCATCGTTCCGCGCGCCGACGAGCACCAGGGCGAATACGTGGCCGATCGATCCGCACGGCTGAAATGGCTGACCGGCTTCAGCGGCTCGGCCGGTGTCGCCATCGTGCTGCGCGACCGTGCCTTTGTCTTTGTCGACGGGCGCTACACGCTGCAGGTGCGGGGCGAAGTCGACCTCGGCATCTTCTCGATCGAAAGCCTCGTCGACAACCCGCCTGCCGTCTGGCTCAGGGATCACCTGGGCAAAGGGGCGCGGCTGGGCTTCGATCCCTGGCTGCACACGATCGGCGAGGTCAAGGCGCTGCAGGCCTCCGCCGACAAGATCGGCGCGGTGCTCGTGCCGCTCGACAGGAACCCGATCGACATCATCTGGAAGGATCAGCCCGGCGCACCCGTGACCCCGGTCGAGCTGCACCCGATCGGCTTTGCCGGCGAGCTCGCCAAGGACAAGCTGGCGCGGCTGGCGACGGCGATCGGCAAGGAAGGCGCTACCCATGCGGTGCTGACCGACCCCTCCTCCATCGCCTGGGCCTTCAACATCCGTGGCGGCGACGTGCCGCACACGCCGCTGGCGCTCGGCTTCGCCATCCTCGCCGCCGACGGGGCGCACCAGCTGTTCATAGACAGCCGCAAGTTCTCGCGCCAGGTCGCCGCCTACCTCACCCAGCTTGCCGATCCGCATGAGCCCGGCGAATTCGAGGCCGCGATCGCAGCACTTGCCAAGAGCGGCGCGAAAATCGCGCTCGATCCGGTGCTGGCGGCCGACCGGCTGCGCATGCTGGTCGAGGACAATGGCGGCACGGTGATTGCCGCGCCCGACCCCGCCCGCATCCCTCGCGCCACCAAAAACCAGGCCGAGATCAACGGCTCGCGCGCCGCGCATCGCCGCGACGGCGCGGCGGTGGCCAAGCTGTTGTGCTGGCTCGACCGGCAGAAGCCCGGCTCGCTCGACGAGATCGCGGTCGTCACCAGGCTCGAAGAGACGCGCCGGCAAACCGGCGAGGAAACCCAGATGCCGCTGCGCGATGTCTCCTTCGACACTATTTCCGGCGCCGGCCCGAACGGCGCCATCATGCATTACCGCGTCTCGCGCGCCACCAGCCGCAAGCTTGAGGCCGGAGAGCTGTTCCTGCTCGATTCCGGCGCGCAATACCAGGACGGCACCACGGACATCACCCGCACCGTGCCGATCGGCCAGCCGACCGAAGAGATGCGCGAACGCTTCACGCTGGTGCTGAAAGGCATGATCGGCATTTCCACGCTGCGCTTCCCCGCCGGCACGCGCGGCTCCGAGATCGACGCCGTCGCCCGCATGGCGTTGTGGAAGCATGGCTGCGACTTCGCCCATGGCACGGGCCATGGCGTCGGCTCCTATCTTGCCGTGCATGAGGGTCCGCAGCGCATCGCCCGCACCGGCACCGAAAAGCTGCTCGAAGGCATGATGCTGTCCAACGAGCCCGGCTATTACAAGGAAGGCGCCTACGGCATCCGCATCGAGAACCTCATCCTGGTGACGCCGGCCGAACAGATCGAGGGCGGCGACATCGCCATGCACGCTTTCGAGACGCTGACGCTGGCGCCGATCGACGTCAGGCTGGTGCGATCGGACTTGCTGACCCGTGACGAACTGCACTGGCTCGACGCCTACCACGCCCGCGTCGCGGCCGAGATCGGGCCGATGCTCGACGGCGAAACACTGGCCTGGCTGGAAAAGGCGACGGCACCACTGCCGCACGACGCGAAGATTTGAGCATCTTTCTCCCCGTTGCGCTAGGCGATGCACACATCTTTTGTGACTGCGGTGACGGATCTGTGCGAGGCTTGATTGCCAGGTGGTTCCCCCAATCCGTCGCTGCTTCGCAGCGCCACCTTTCCCCCCTCCGGAGGGAAAGGAAGGGAGCTTTGCTGGACGAGCGTTGACGGCATAAAACCTGGCGCCTTTCCTCTACCCCGTCGATCGGGGGAGAGGTGGCTCGGCGAAGCCGAGACGGAGTGGGGGTCGACCGACGCAACCTAGTCTGAGACCAATGCATGGGCCAAGCCGCCATGCACGCTGCGAAGGACGGCAGGTCAAATGGGGCAAACGATCACGCTGGCGAGATCATCCCACGAACTGCCGCGCCAGAATCAACACCGCAGCACCCGTCAAAAACATCGCCATCAACCCGCCACGCAACGAAACCGCCGCCGTGACAACCAACGCTGCCCACTCCGCCGGTCCGGCATTCAGCAGTTCCGGCGCCACCAGCGTCGTCAGCACTGCCGCCGGCACCGCGTTGAGGCCGGCTTCTACGCGCGGATGGATGTGGTCGAAGCGGGAGATGACCAGATGCCCGCCGATGCGCGTGAGATAGGTGGCGATCGCGCCGGCGATGATGATCCAGAATGTCGTGCTCATGGCCTTGTCTCCACGCCGCTATGGTGCGGCGGCAGGATGACAGCCAGCAGCACGCCGGCGATGGCGCCGATGGAGACGTGCCAGGGCGAACCCACCGTCTTGTAGGCAATGATGGACGCGCAGGCACTGGCGACGACCACCGGCAACCACAGCGGCCGCTTGCGGAAGCCCATCACCAGGCCGAGGAAATAGATCGGCAGCAGGAAATCGATGCCCAGCGCATGCGTATCGGGAATGAGCTTGCCGAACAGCGCACCGAGCGCGCTTTCGACGATCCAGAACAGATAGACCGGCAGGCCAAGCCCCAGATACCAGGCGAAGCCCACACTCTGGCCGGATTGCGCGCGTGCCTCGGCGACCGCGAATTGCGGATCGGTGAGGATGAAATAGCCGAGTGCTTGGCTGATGACAGGCCAGTGCGCGATGCGCCGGCCGATGCCGGCGGAATAGAGCACGTGGCGGAAGTTGACGGCGAAGATCGAAAGCACGACCAACCATGGCGCGACATGCTGGCCAAACAGCTGGATGCCGACCATCTGGCTGGCGCCGCCATAGACCAGCGCGCTCATCAGGAAGGCTTCAAGGACCGAAAACCCATTGTCGACGGCGAGCGCGCCGAACAGCACCGCGAACGGCGCCGAAGCCACCACAACAGGCATGGAGAGCCTAACCCCTTGCCAGAAATCGCTTTTCGCGCCGCTCTCTGAAATCACGTCCGTCGCCATCGGCCACTCCATGAGGAGTGGCGGTATGTAGGGGGCATGCCCAGCCTTGTCACACGAATTCGCTTGAGCCAAACGATCAGCGGAAATCATCGGCAAGCCTTTCACGCCGGAATTTGGCCAGCGCTCCGTCATATCGACGCGAGATCACAATAGCTCTGCAGTTCCGCGTAAAGGCACGCTATTGTCCGGCGATTGCAGATTGGCGAAAAAAGGGGTTGCGGATGATCGTCTATAATTTCACCGGCAGGCATGCGGTCGTCACAGGGGCTGGCGGCGGCATGGGCGAGGCGATTACCCTGGCGCTGCTCGATGCCGGCGCTTCCGTCACCGCCATCGACATCAAGCAACGCCCGGCATCGCTCGCCGCCTATGACGACAGGCTCATCTTCGCTCAGGGCGATCTCACCGATGCCGCCTTCGTCGAACAGGCGATCGGCACGGCAGGCCGCGAGCGCGGCGGCATCGACTATCTCGCCAATGTCGCAGGGGTACTCTGGTTCGGCCGAGACAAGTCGGCCCTGGAGATGGACCTCGACGTCTGGGATCAGGTCTTCAACATCAACCTGAAATCCTTCGTGCACACGGCGCGGGCGGTCGTGCCACATATGCGCGCGGGCGGCCGCGGCGGCGCCATGGTGCATTTCTCGACCATCCAGTGGTATCGCGGCGATCCGACCCCGCAGGATGCCTACCAGGCCTCGAAGGCCGGCGTCTGCGCGCTCTCCAAGTCGCTCGCCATGCAACTGGCCGGCGATCGCATCCGGTCGAACGCCATCTGCCCGGGCATGGCGCTGACGCCATTGCAGGCGCGCTGGGACACCGAGGAGAAGCGCGCCGCCGTCGCCAGCTACACGCCGCTCGGCCGCATCGGCACGCCGCAAGACATGGCCAACGCAGCACTTTTCCTGCTCTCCGACGCGGCAAGTTACATCACCGGAATTGAACTGGCCGTCGACGGCGGTCTTTTGATGCGGATGTAGCGCCGCAATCACAGCGCTGGGCTACAGTATGTCGCGGCGAATTGGATTCGCCGACCTCCTGTAACCTTATGATTTTATGCATGTCGTTGTCTCGAAACCGAGAACATTTCCGGGCGACATGCATTAGCTTCCCGGCGCCGTGCCCTCGATCGCCCTGCCCCAGTCGAGCAGTGGCTTGGCGCGCAAGGTGAAATCGACAAGTTCCTCGACCAGTTCCGGCCCGTGGATACCAGCCGGATCGATCGCATGGCGGACGACAAAATGCCGGTTGCGGATGGCGGCGACAAGATCTTTGTCGGCGACGTGTTCGAAGCCACGCGGCGTGCGTTTCATGCCGCCTTCGGCATCGAGTTCGAGGCCATTCTTGTTCAACGCCTTCACCATGGCGCGATACCTCTCTGGCCACATCTCGATGGCCCGGCGCATCGACAACAGCAGCGCGGCCTCCGGCTGCCACCAGGCGACGCCGGCAAAGCAACCTTCCAGCCCGATATGGACATAGAAGACGCCCTGCACCGCCTTGCTGCCATCCGGCGACAGGATAGCCGACAGATGCCGGTTATAGGGTCGCTTGTCCTTGGCGAAACGCACGTCGCGGTTGATGCGGAACAGCGACTTCTTGCGATCGCCACGCAAGCCGAGGCCTGCTTCCGCAAAACGCAGCGTAAGCGTGTCGACCAGATCCCCCAGTGGGTCGCGCAATTCCTTTTCGAACAAGTCACGGTTCTCCAGGAACCACTCGCGACTCTGGTGGAAATCCAATGCCTTCAGGAACGGAATGGCCTTTGGGCCGAACCCTTTGAATGCCCCGTCCGTCACGACTTGCCGACCCGCTGCAGCCAGGTGTCCTCATCGATGACTTCGACGCCGAGTTCACTGGCAAGCTTGAGCTTGGAACCGGCGCCAGGACCGGCCACCAGCAGATCGGTCTTTGCCGAAACCGAGCCGGCCACCTTGGCGCCGAGACGCTCGGCCATCGCCTTGGCTTCCGAGCGTGTCATCTTTTCCAGCGAACCGGTAAAGACGATCGTCTTGCCGGCGACTTCGCTGTCGGCCGAGACGGTGACGATATATGGCTTCGGCTTGACCTGCTGCAGCAGCTTCTCGAGCACGTCGTCATTGCGCTCGTTGCCGAAGAAATCGCGAAGCGCATCGATCACCGTATCGCCAATGCCGTTGATCGATGGGAAGACCGCATGCGGATCCTCCGCCGCCGCAGTCTCCTTGCCGACTCGGATAAGCTCCTCGATGGTCGAGAAGGTTCGCGCAAGCACCGCGGCCGTGGTTTCGCCGATATGGCGGATGCCGAGCGCGAAAATGAAGCGGTCGAGCTCCGGCTCGCGGCGCGAATCGATCGCCGCGAACAATTTGTCGAGGCCTTCGTAATTGCGGTCCTCGACACTGCGCACATTCTTGCGGGTCTTGCCGGACGCCGCCTCGCGCTGCCTTGCCTGCTCCTCGCGCCGCTCGGCCAGCGCCTTGGTCACGGCGGGGCGGCGCTCCCTCAGCGTGAAGATGTCGGCGGCTGTCTTGATCAACCCGGCATTGAAGAACGTGTCGATATTCTCCGCGCCCAGGCCTTCAATATCCAGGGCGCCGCGCGACACGAAATGGCGCAGCCCTTCCACGGCCTGCGCCGGGCAGATCAGTTCGCCGGTGCAGCGGCGGCGCGAATCCTCCTTGCCGGTCTTCTCGTTGATCTCGCGCGTCGCCGGCGAGCCGCAGATCGGGCAGGTGTGCGGGAATTCGTATGGCACGGCATCGGGCGGACGCTTGTCGATGACGACACTGACGATCTGCGGAATGACATCCCCTGCCCGCTGGATCACGACGGTGTCGCCGATGCGCACGTCGATGCCGTCGCGGATCGGCTGGCCGGTGCTGTCCAGGCCCTTGATATAATCCTCATTGTGCAGCGTGACGTTTTCCACCACGACGCCGCCGACGGTCACCGGCGCAAGCCGCGCGACCGGCGCCAGCGTGCCGGTTCGGCCGACCTGGATGTCGATCTTCTGCACGGTCGTCATCGCCTGTTCGGCCGGGAATTTGTGCGCGACGGCCCAGCGCGGCTCACCGGTGACGAAACCCCAGCGGCGCTGCAGCTCCAGCTGGTCGACCTTGTAGACGACACCGTCTATGTCATAGCCGAGCGACGAGCGCTGCTCCTCGATCCGGTGATAGTGCGCGACCAGTTCCTCGACTGATTTGGCCCGCACCATCAGAGGGCTGATCTTGAAACCCCAATCGGCGAATTTCTGCACCGATTCGTACTGTGTCGGCGCCGGATCGGCCGTAGTATAGCCCCACGCATAGGCGAAAAATTTGAGGTTGCGGCTGGCGGTGACGGAGGGATCCTTCTGGCGCAGCGATCCGGCCGCCGTATTGCGCGGATTGACGTAATCCTGGCCGCCGACGGCCGCCGAACGCGCCTTGAGCGCCTCGAACTCGGCATAGGTCATATAGACTTCGCCACGGATCTCGATGATTTCAGGCCAGCCTGACCCTTTGAGCTTCGCGGGAATGTCGGCGATGGTCCTCAAATTGGCTGTGATGTCCTCGCCGACCGCACCGTCGCCGCGCGTCGCACCTTGCACGAAGATGCCCTTTTCGTAACGCAGCGAAGCCGACAGCCCGTCGATCTTCGGCTCTGCGGTGAAAGCGATGTCGAGGTCCTTGTCGCGGTCGAAGAAGCGCCGGCCGCGGTCGATGAAATCGGTGACGTCTTCGTCGGTATAGGCCTTGGCGAGGCTGAGCATGGGCACGGCATGGCGCACCTTGGTGAAGCCTTCCGCCGGTGCGGCACCAACCCTGAGCGAGGGCGAATCCTCACGCACCAGGTCCGGAAAGCGCTCCTCGATGGCAAGATTGCGCCGTCGCAACGCGTCATACTCCGCGTCCGTAATCGTAGGCGCATCCTCGGCATGGTAGCGCCGGTCGTGACCGGCGATCTCTTCGGCAAGGCGCTGGAGTTCGGCTTCAGCCTCGCTTTCGCTGAGCGAATCGACAGGTTTTTCGGCCATGCTTTTTTGTCCCTGAACGGTGGCGCGCCACAATAGAGCATGATCTTGAAAGGTGGGAACCGGTTTTCGGAAAAGATCATTCCTGAACAGCAGGATGGAGCCATATCCTGACTCGCCCCATGACGCCCGATAGTCTCATGCCGCGTTTGTATTCTCGCGCAGCAGCCGCTCGGCGGCGGCGCGCGCCTCGTCGGTGATAGTGGCGCCGGCCAGCATGCGGGCGATCTCCTCCTGCCGCGCCGTCCTGTCCATCTCGGCAATTCCGGTCGCGACACGGTCGGTGCTGCCCGATTTGGAGATCAGGAAATGTGTTGCCGCGCGCGCCGCCACTTGCGGAGCATGGGTGACGGAAAGCACCTGGACACGCTTCGACAGCCGCGCCAGCCGCTGGCCGATGGCGTCGGCCACCGCGCCGCCCACGCCGGTGTCGATTTCGTCGAAAACCAGTGTCGGCGCCGAACCGCGATCGGCAAGCGCCACTTTCAGCGCCAGCAAGAAGCGTGACAGCTCGCCACCCGACGCGACTTTCATCATCGGGCCGGGCCGCGTGCCAGGATTGGTGCGCACCCAGAACTCGATCTGGTCGATGCCCTCCTCCATGCGGCTCTCGGCCTCGCTCTTCATCTCGACGATGAAGGCCGCGCGTTCGAGCTTCAGCGCCGGCAATTCGGCCATCACCGCCTTGGTCAGGCCGACCGCCGCGGCATGGCGAAGCGAGGACAGCTGTGCGGCAGCGATGTCGTAGGTTTCGCGCGCGGCGGCGGCCTGCTTTTCCAGTCCGTGCAGGCGCTCCTCGCCGGCATCGAGGTCGGCTAGATCGGCAACCATCGTGTCGCGCAATTGCGCCAGATCGTCGACGGCGACGCTGTGCTTGCGCGAGGCCGCGCGCAGCGAAAACAGCCGCTCCTCGGCCTTCTCCAACCGTTGCGGGTCATATTCGGTGGCGCGAAGCGCCGCCTCGACGCCCGATTGCGCCGCGTCGAGCGACAACATCGCTTCATCCAGCGACTTGACCACGTCCTCGAGCAGCCCCGGCGCCTCCGTCGCCTTGCGCTGCAGCCGCCTCAGCAGGCTGGCCAGTTGCGGCAAGGGCGAGGACGGGCCCGAAAGCACATCCTGCGCGTCGTGGATTTCGGAGGCGATCTTTTCGGCGCGCATCATATGGGCGCGCAGCTCGGCAAGTTCGGTTTCCTCACCGGGCTGCGGATCGAGCTTGGTCAGTTCGGCGACCGCGGCGCGCAGATAGTCGGCCTCCCGGGCGGCGGCCGCCACCTTGGCGCGATGGCGCGTCAACTCCTGCTCGCAGGCGCGCCAGTGCCGCCATGCCTCGCCTGTCGCGCGGACGGCGCCGAGATGGCCGCCGAAAGCATCGAGCACATCGCGGTGCGCGCCCGGATCGACCAAAGCGCGTTCGTCATGCTGGCCATGGATCTCGACCAGTGCGCGGCCGACATCACGCATCAGCGTCACGCTGGACGGCTGGTCGTTGACGAACACACGGGTACGGCCGTCCGCCGTCTGCACGCGGCGCAGGATGACGTCGCCGTCATCCTCGATGGCGTTTTCGGCAAGCAGCGCGCGCACCGGATGGTTGCGCGGAACATCGAACACGGCAATGACCTGGCCCTGCGACGCGCCATGGCGCACCAGCGAGGCATCGCCGCGCGCGCCGAGCGCCAGCGACAGGGCATCGAGCAGGATGGATTTGCCGGCGCCGGTTTCGCCGGTCAGCACGGAGAGACCCGGCTGGAAGTCGATGTCCAGCTTTTCGATCAGGACGATATCTCGGATCGACAGTCTGGAAAGCATGAGAAACCGGACCTATTGCATGCCGCCCAGAAGTGGACCCGGTTTCGGGATAACGACAGGCACGAAAACAAAAAGATTAAGGCGGCACCCGACAGTTGGAGTCGCAGCGCCGCACTATCTTTTTGTTTGAGCTTCGGATCAATCCGAAAAAGCACACTGCGCGCTTCGCTCGGAGCTCCGCGGTCAGGCGCCGGTGATCAGCTTCCCGGCCTTGGATATCCACGATCCGGCATTTTCGCGTGGCGCCAGACCGTTGCTCTGCAGCAGCTTATAGGAATCCTTGTACCACGAGCTGTCGGGATAGTTGGTGCCGAGGACCGCGGCCGCCGTCTGGGCCTCCGAGGTCAAGCCCAACGCGTAATAGCTTTCGGTGAGGCGGGCGAGCGCTTCCTCGACATGGCGGGTGTTGGAATAGTTTTCGACCACGGTGCGGAAGCGCTTGACGGCGGCGATGTACTCGCGGCGCTCCAGATAATAACGGCCGATCTGCATTTCCTTGCCGGCGAGCTGGTCGTTGGCGAAGCGGATCTTTTCCTTGGCGTCGTCGACATATTCCGACGTCGGCCAGCGCGTCACCAGGTCTTGCATCGTCTGCACGGTCTGGCGTGCTTCCTTCTGGTCCTGCGTCACGTCCTTGATCTGGCGATAGTAGCTGAGACCGATGATGTACTGGGCATAGGGTGCGTCATCCGTGGACGGATAGAGGGCCAGGTACCGCTTTGCCGACTGGATCGCGTCCTCGTAGCTGCCCTTCCGATAGTCGGCAAACGCGCCCATCACCATCGATTTGCGGGCCCATTCCGAATAGGGATGCTGGCGGTCGACGGCGTCGAACTTCTTGCTCGCCTCGTCCAGGCGTCCCGCATTCATGTTTGCGAGGCCCTGATTGTAGAGAACGTCGGCCGGCTCGGTCTGGTCGACATAGGTCGAAAGGTCGATATCTTTCTCCGACGACATGCAGGCCGACAGAAAGAGCGATGGAACAACCACCGAAAGCGCCAGGAAGACAGACCGCTGCGGCGCTTTCGATTGACCGACTCGCTTGAAGAACATGATTGGATTGCGCCCTTTCGGCGTTATTTTAGTGCCTCTTGCATGCTGTTGTCCCAAAAATGGTCCCCACTTCTAGGCGACATGCATTAATCGACGGCAGCAGCCATAAACCATAACCGCCTTGCCCGGCAACGCTATGTCCAGCCAATCGCACATTTTTGTGGCGACGGACCGCAGCGCGAAAATCTATGCAATTTCGCTGATGGATGATGCATCCATGCAACACCCATACCGCCATGCAATGCGAAAAAGATTAAGAAAATCAGATCATCCATGGCGCATAGAGCGGCGCGTTGACGGCGTTCATCTCGGCGGCCCGGCCACGCTCGCGGCGTGTCGTCTCGACGATCTCGAAGGCCGTGCGGTCCGACAGCAGGCGCCGCAGCGCGGCGGCGTTCAGCCGGTGGCCGCCGCGATAGGAGCGGAAACAGCCGATGAAGCGCGCGCCGGCCAGCGCCAGGTCGCCCATGGCGTCGAGCGTCTTGTGGCGCACGAATTCGTTGGGGTAGCGCAGGCCACCCATATTGATGACGCGGTTGTCGTCACCGATCACCAGCGAGTTCTCGAGCGAGGATCCCAGCGCATAGCCGGCGGCCCACAGCCGTTCGACGTCCTTCATGAAGCCGAAGGTGCGGGCGCGGGCGATGTCGCGGCGGAAAATATCGGCATTGATGTCCGATGCGAACAGCTGGCGGCCGATCGCCGGGCTTTCGAAATCGATCTCGACCTCGAAGCGGGTGCCGTCATAGGGCCTGAACTCGGCCCAGGAGGCGCCGTTCTCGATGCGGACCGGCTTGACCACCCTGATATAGCGGCGCTTGACGGCCAACACCTCGATGCCGGCCTGGTCGATGGCTTCGACGAACGCCATGGCACTGCCGTCGAGGATTGGGACCTCGTGGCCGTCGATCTCGATGATGACATTGTCGATGCCGAGCCCGAACAGGGCGGCCATGATATGCTCGACCGTGGCGATGTGCTCGCCCGAGGGATCGCCAAGCATGGTGCAAAGGTCGGTGGCGCCGATCTCGGAAAACAGGGCGCGGAACTCACGGCCCTGCCCGTCGCCATTGAGAAGCTGGAACACGATGCCGGTATCGGCATCCGCGGGCAGGAAACTGATGGAAACTTCTTTGCCGCTGTGAACGCCGGTGCCTGTAAGCGACGCGCGCGTCTTCACTGTCGTCTGGTGGTCGTGCAAGACAATCCCCATAAGCCCGTAATGCCTAGGTCCGCTTCTCCAGCCCGAGGGCGCGGCTCTTGTTAAATCGGCAGGCAGGGCTACTTCCCCCGAAATCCCCGCATACCGACCATGGTAGGCAGCGAAGATAATGTCCCGGCAGGGAGACTCCAAATCACGGTTTCTTACTCTTTGTAACCGCGAACTGGAACCTATATGGCACGATAACCTATTGATTATACAGCCTTTTAAACGTTAACAGGCAAGCAATTTCTTGCTTGCCTGTTAACAATTGTTACAATCCGTTAACCGCTCAGTTGGCCTGGCGGCGCAGGAACGCCGGAATCTCCAGCTGATCATCGTCCTGAGTCGCCCTCACCTGCGGCGTCAGACGGCCCTGGTCGTCCAGCTGGCCGCGGCGCGGCGCGTAGAGCTGGGCGTCCTGGCTGGCGAGGCGGCGCACTTCCGGTGCGGCCTGGCGCAGCTTGGGCTCGCGCGGCTGCGCCGGCTGCAGCCGTGCAGGCTCCTCTTCGCGGCGGGTCAGGCCATTGGTCAGGCGCTTCAGGAGACCCATCGGGCCGCTGTTCTCATGGTCGGCGGGACGGCTCTTGGCGTCGACCTCCGCCTTCACGACCGGCGGAAAATCCTCGACGCGCGGCATGCGCTGCGGCGCCATCGCCACCGGCTGCTGGACCTCACGCAGCATTTCGCGCGGCTGCGGAGCCGGCTGCATCATCTGCTGGACAACAGGCTGAGGCATCGGTTGCGCGGGCGGCGCCTGGAAGATCTTGCTCTGCGGGCGGAAATCGTCCGCATGGGCGACCGGTGCCGGACGAGCCTGCGCCATGGCAGCGGCGTTCGCTTCGGCCAACTGGATGGCTTCGGCAACTGGATCGGCGGCGCGCGGCTCATACACGGCCTGCTGGACCGGCACCGGGCGGCTTTCCACCGCGGCGACGGCCGGCCGGGCGGCCGGCTTCGGCGGCGCCGTGCGGATCGAGATCGGCGCGGCGGCGATTTCAGCGGCCGACTTGTCGATGCCGGTCGCGACCACCGAGACGCGGATGACGCCCTCAAGTTCCTCGTCGAAAGTGGCGCCCAGGATGATGTTGGCGTCCTGGTCGACTTCTTCGCGGATGCGGGTCGCCGCCTCGTCGACTTCGAAAAGGGTCAGGTCGCGGCCGCCGGTGATCGAGATCAGCAAGCCCTTGGCGCCCTTCATCGAGGTTTCGTCGAGCAGCGGGTTGGCGATCGCGGCTTCCGCGGCGGCCATCGCCCGGCCTTCGCCCGAAGCTTCGCCGGTGCCCATCATCGCCTTGCCCATCTCGCGCATCACCGAACGCACGTCGGCGAAGTCGAGGTTGATCAGGCCTTCCTTGACCATCAGGTCGGTGATGCAGGCAACGCCGGAGTAGAGCACCTGGTCGGCCATCGCGAAGGCGTCGGCGAAGGTGGTCTTGTCATTGGCCAGCCGGAACAGGTTCTGGTTGGGGATGACGATCAGCGTATCGACGCACTTCTGCAACTCCTCGATGCCGAAGTCGGCCGTCTTCATGCGGCGCTGGCCTTCGAAGTGGAACGGCTTGGTGACGACGCCGACGGTGAGGATGCCCTTCTCGCGGGCTGCGCGGGCAACCACCGGAGCAGCACCCGTACCGGTGCCGCCGCCCATGCCGGCGGTAACGAAGCACATATGGGTGTTGGTGAGATGGTCGAGGATCTCGTCGATGCACTCTTCCGCCGCCGCGCGGCCGACTTCCGGCTGCGATCCGGCACCGAGCCCCTCGGTGACATGCGCGCCAAGCTGGATCAGCCGCGAGGCCTTCGACATGGTCAGCGCCTGCGCGTCGGTGTTGGCCACGACGAACTCGACACCGCGCAGTCCGGCGGTGATCATGTTGTTCACGGCATTGCCGCCGCCGCCGCCAACACCGAACACGGTGATGCGCGGCTTAAGCTCGGTGATGTCCGGCTTCTGCAGATTGATGGTCATTGTCTCCGTCCTTTGCCTTTCACGCCGCTTCGCCGCCGCGGCCGCCTATGGGGCTGTCCCCGTCAATTAGAAACTGTCTCTCAACCACTGACTCATGCGATGCAGTTTTCCACCCGTTCCGGTCATCCTGAGACCGGAAATACCTTTCGCCGGATGGCTCTCGAAGCTCGCCATCTGCGGATAGATCAGAAGCCCGACTGCGGCCGAGAAAGCCGGGCCTTTCGCTGCTTCCGGCAGGCCCGCCACGCCGAGCGGGCGGCCGATGCGCACATTGCGCCCCAGGATGCGGCGTGCCGCCTCGGGCAGGCCGGCCAGTTGGCTGGCGCCGCCGGTGAGCACGACGCGCTTGCCGACCGCATTGCCGTAGCCGGATTTGTTGAGCCGGTCGCGCAGGAGTTCGAGCGTCTCGTCGATGCGGGCGCGCACGATGCGCGTCATCACCGAACGCGGGATCTGCAGCGGCACGTCGCCATCGTCGCCGATCGGCTGGATCGAGACCAGGTCGCGGTCGTCGGCGCTGCCCGGCAGCGCCGAGCCGTGCATCACCTTCAGCCGCTCGGCGGCATCGAGCGACGTCGAAAGCCCCTTGGCCATGTCGAGCGTCACATGATTGCCACCGATGGCGATGGCGTCGCCATGGACGAACTTGCCTTCCGAAAACACCGAGATCGTCGTCGTGCCGCCGCCCATGTCGATGCAGGCGGCTCCGAGTTCGAGCTCGTCGTCGACGAGTGCCGCCAGCCCGCTGGCATAGGGCGTCGCCACCATGCGCTCGACCGACAGGTGCGAACGGTTGATGGAGAGCTCCAGATTGCGCATCGGCGCCGCATCACCGGTCAGCACATGCATGTCGACGCCAAGCGCATCGCCCACCATGCCGCGCGGATCGCGCACGCCGCGCTCGGCATCGAGCGAGAAGCCGACGGGCAGCGAATGGATCACCTCGCGTTCGGCCTTCAGCGCCTGCTTGGCGCCGGCACCGAGCACGCGCTTGATATCGGCCTCGTCGGCCTCGTGGCCGCCGAGGTTGATGGTGGCTGAAAAGGCTTCGCTCTTCAGTCGTCCGGCGGTCATGTTGACGATCAGCGAATCGACCGTCAGCCCGGCCATGCGCTCGGCGGCGTCGACGGAGAGGCGGATGGCATGCTCGGCGCGGTCGAGATCGACGACGACGCCCGACTTCACCCCTTGCGATTTCTGGTGGCCGATGCCGATCACCTGGATCCGGTGAGAGCGGCCGCGCAGAAGCTTGCCGTCATCGTTCGGCTTCAGCTTGGCCACCATGCAACAGACCTTGTTCGAGCCGACATCCAGCACCGTCAGGGTGCCGGACCGGCGCGACGAGGCATCGCCAGAACCGCCAAGCCAGCTCATATCTTCGTCTCCGGCTTGCGCTTGAGGGTTTTCGGCTTCTCGTTGAGCGCGGCCTCGCGCTGCGTCGCCGCCTGCGGCGTCAGCTCCACGACCAGCCGGTCTGTCAGGCGCATGTCGACAGCGGCGATATCGCGCGACAACAGCCCCTTGTCATGGTCCATCTTGACGAGTTCGGCGAGCGCCTGGTCCTCGTCGTCTTCGGGCAGCTTGACGGTGATGCCGTTGTCCAACTTGAGGTCCCAGCGCCGCTCGCCGACGCGGACATAGCCTTTGATGCGACTGGCGAGGTCGGGATATTGCTCGATCTTGGCCAGGAAATCAGGCGCCTTGGCCGGCGCGCCGGTGCCGATCAACAGCGGCAGGAGCACCTGCTTGCCGCCCGAGAACGGCGCGATGACGGCGCCATCCTTTTCGATGACGGAGAGATCATCGCCCTGCTGCCAGAGCGCGAAGGCTTCGCGCTCCTCGACGCGCACTTCCAGCGTGTGCGGATAGACCTTGCGCACCGCGGCAATCTCGATCCACGGCAAGGTAGCGATGCGCTCCCGCGCGGCCTCGGCATCGAAGCCGATCAGCGACGTCCAGCCATCGAGCTCGAGCCGGTCGAGAATGTCGATCTCCGAGGTCTGACGGTTGCCGACCACCTTGACCTGATCGACTGCGAAGCCGGTGCGGGCGGTGATGCTTTGAATGATGCCGTCGGCATGACCGCCAAGATAGGCGCCATAGGCCCCGCTCGAAGCCAGCAGCACCGACGACATGATCGCGGCGGAGAAGCGCGGCGCCTGAAATTCACCATCACCCAGGCGCGTCAGGATGCGCACCGGGCGGCGAAGCACGCGCGGCAGAACGAAATGGTCCAACGACAATGGCAGGCCGAACAGCGACGGCCCGGCCGCGCCCCTCACCTTGCCCTGTCCCCATTTCAACGCAGACACGAAGCGTCCTCCACCATCCAACTCAACAGTTCACCAAACGAATGCCCGGCATGGGCGGCAATTTCAGGCACCAGAGACGTCGGCGTCATGCCCGGCTGAGTATTGATCTCGAGCCATACAACCTCGCCATTTTCGGAGTGACGATCGTCATAACGGAAGTCCGACCGGGAAACGCCCCGACAGCCGACAGCTTGGTGAGCCTTGAGCGCCAGTGTCTGTATTTTTTGGTAAATATTCGGTGAAACTTTTGCGGGGCATTCGTGTTTTGATCCGCCCGCGACATATTTTGAATCATAGTCGTAGAAGGAATGGCCCGTCGGGATGATCTCGCAGACGCCGAGCGCCACGTCTCCCATGACGGCGCAGGTCAGTTCGCGCCCATGGATGTAGCGCTCGACCATGACGGTATCGCCATATTTCCACTCGGACGACCCGATGACCTGCGGCGGGTGCGACTGCCCTTCCGACACGATGACGACGCCAAAGCTCGACCCCTCGCTGACCGGCTTGACCACATAGGGCGGCTTCATCGGGTGCTTGTTCTGGATGGAGAAGCGATTGGCGACCTTCGATTCGGCAACGCGGACGCCGACCGACTTGACGATCTTCTTCGCCTGCTCCTTGTTCATGGCAAGCGCCGAGGCGAGCACGCCGGAATGGGTGTAGGCAATGCCGAGATATTCGAGGATGCCCTGGATGGTACCATCCTCGCCAAAAGGCCCATGCAGCGCATTGAAGGCGACATCGGGCTTGAGCTCGGCAAGCACCGAACCGACGTCGCGCCCGACATCGACACGGGTAACCTGATAGCCTTCCTGCTCGAGCGCATCTGCACAGGCCTTTCCAGAAGACAGGGACACGGGCCGCTCGGACGAGAAACCTCCCAGCAATACGGCCACATGCTTGTTCTTCATTCCCCGTCATCCCCTCTCACGGCGGACTAAAAACCCAAGGATTTCCGCAACATTGAGTCCGAGTCTCCCGGCAGGTTGCCCCCCCAGACGGAAAACGCGGGTAACGCGTCGAACGACTCAAATCAGGAAACGCTTTAGGGCAGAGAATCAGAGAGTTGATTCCCTGGCAAGTGCTTATGATTCCGAGGGATTCACTTTGTGAGAAAACGGATGCGAAAACCGTCTCGCTGAGTCTTTGCGGCAACCATTCACGGCGTTTCTATCCCGTTGAAGTTCACGCATCACGTGAACTTCAACAGCGGCTAGCCAATTCCTCGGCACAGGAGTTCTGACGGATCGACTGAGCCTGCGTTGATTGACGGCATGCCTTGGCGATTAGCCGAAGCGCCAATCACTTCGTCATCCTATGGCGGAGCAAGGAGCGAAGCGACGCGGCGCAGACCATAGGATCCATGCCGCGACCGCGAAGCGTTACGGCGGTGCAGAATTCTGCTCCGCTGCACTCCACGGCCAAGGTCACGGAATGGATCCTCGGGTCTCCGCGACGGAGCTTCGCTCCTGCTCCGCCCGTGGATGACGAAGTCGGAGAGACATCTGCCAATCTCCAAGGTCTGCAATAGCTCGAACGATGGGCGGCTCCGGCCGGCAGACCAGCAACTCGCCAAATCCGCTGTGCCTTAAAGCAACTGGCCCAGGAACTCCTGCACGGCATGTCCGGAACGGAAATTGCCGATGCGCTTGATCTCCCACTGCAGCCGGATGCCCGAATGCTCGAGCACCCGCGCGCGCACCGTCTCGCCGAGATATTCGAGGTCGTAGCCGGTCGCGGTTCCGGTATTGATCATGAAGTTGCAGTGCATCGGCGACATCTGCGCACCGCCGATCATCAGGCCGCGGCAACCCGCCTTGTCGATTTCCTTCCAGGCCGAGGTGCCTTCCGGATTCTTGAAGGTCGAACCGCCCGTCTTCTCGCGGATCGGCTGCACGGTTTCGCGATGGTTCTGCACCGCGTCCATCGCCGTCTTGATCACCGCCCTGTCCTCGGCAAAGCCTTCGAAGACGGCCGAGGTGAAGATCAGCCCGGCGGGCGCCGCCGAATGGCGATAGGCATAGCCCATCTCGGAATTGCTCAGCGTCAGGGCGTTGCCCCTGCGGTCGACCGCCCGCACCTCGACAACGCGTTCGCGCGTCTCGACGCCATTGGCGCCGGCATTCATCCTGAGCGCACCGCCGATGGCGCCCGGAATGCCGTGATAGAAATGGAAGCCGCCAATGCCGGCCTCCAGCGCCACCGCCGCCACACGCTTGTCGGGCGCGGCGGCGCCTGCCTTGATCCTGATCGGGGAAATGACTTCGGCCTCGCCAAAGCCCTTGGCGGAAAGCCTGACGACGAAACCCGGAATGCCGCCGTCGCGGACCAGAAGGTTCGAGCCGACACCGACAATCGTCAGGGGGATCTCTTCGGGAACCGCCTTGAGGAACGCCGCGAGGTCCTCCTCGTCGGCCGGCTGGAACAGTGCCTCGGCAAGGCCGCCCGCCCGGAACCAGGTGATCTTGTCCATCTCGGCATTTGGCGTGATGCGGCCACGCAGGCCGGCAAGCCGGTCGCCAAGTCTGTCGATCAGGGCCTGGCCGTTCATCATGAGGCGGCGAGCTCCTTCGGCAGCGCATAGGCCCATTGGGTGATATTGCCGGCACCCAGGAAGACGACGAAGTCGCCAGGCTTGGCGATGTCGCGGATGACGGGCGCGATATCGCCCGGCCCCTCAATGTAGCGCGCGTCGCGATGGCCGCCGGCACGTATGCGCGACACCAGCGCGTCCGAGGTCACGCCGTCGATTGGCTCTTCGCCGGCGGCGTAGACCGGCGCCACCATCACCGTGTCGGCATCGTTGAAACAGGCGGAGAACTCGTTGAACAGATCGTGCAGCCGGGTGAAGCGGTGCGGCTGGGCAATGGCGATGACACGCCCATTGGTGGCGCTGCGCGCCGCCTTCAGCACCGCCGAGATTTCGACCGGGTGATGGCCGTAGTCGTCGAACACGTCGACACCGTTCCAGGATCCGGTATGGGTGAAGCGGCGCTTGACGCCGGCGAAGGACGACAGGCCCTTCTTGATTGCCTCGGCCGACAGGCCGAGTTCGTGCGCGACCGCGATCGCGGCCGTCGCGTTGGACACATTGTGGCGGCCAGGCATCGGCAGGCGCAGGCCCGCTATCGTCGTCTGGCCGCGCCCCTTGCGGTCGCGGATGATCACGTCGAACTCCGAGGTCGCTCCCGCCATGCGGTGGTTGGTGAAGCGCACGTCGGCCTGAGCGTTCTCGCCATAGGTGATGACGCGCCGGTCCTCGATGCGCCCGACCAGCGCCTGCACTTCCGGGTGATCGGTGCACATCACGCCGAAACCATAGAAAGGCACGTTCTCGACGAACTGGCGGAACGCTTCGCGCACATTGTCGAAGTTGCCATAATGATCGAGATGCTCGGGATCGATGTTGGTGACGACGGCGATGTCGGCAGGCAGCTTGAGGAAGGTGCCGTCGCTTTCGTCGGCTTCGACCACCATCCACTCGCCGTCGCCCATGCGCGCATTGGTGCCATAGGCATTGATGATGCCGCCATTGATGACGGTCGGGTCGAGCCCGCCGGCTTCGAGCAGTGTCGCCACCATCGAGGTCGTCGTCGTCTTGCCATGCGTGCCGCCGATGGCGACAGCCTGGCGGAAACGCATCAGTTCGGCCAGCATCTCGGCGCGGCGGACAATGGGCAGCAATTTCTCCCGCGCCGCCTTCAGTTCCGGATTCGACTTCTTGATCGCCGTCGAGACGACGATGACCTCGGCGTCACCGAGATTCTCGGCCTTGTGGCCGACGAAGCATTCGATGCCCTTGTCGCGCAGCCGTTGCACATTGGCGCTGTCCGCCTGGTCGGATCCTTGCACCTTGTAGCCGAGATTGTGCAGCACCTCGGCGATGCCGCTCATGCCGATGCCGCCAATGCCGATGAAATGCACGAGGCCAATGGTCTGCGGCATCTTCATGGGTGCGTCCCCTTCCTGAAATCCGATACTGTTTTGCGGGACGCAATAGCCTCTGTGAGATCGGCGAGCAACCGTGCCGCGTCCGGCCGGCCGACCGATTTGGCCGCGGCAGCCATCGTCGCGAGCCGCTCCGGCTGGTCTATCAGGGCGCCGAGCAGTGCCGCGATGCGCTCGGACGAAAGCGATGATTGCACATGCACTTCGCCGCCGCCGGCGGCGGCAAGCGCCGCCGCATTGGCCGCCTGGTCGTGGTCGAGCGCAAAGGGATAGGGCACCAGCAATGCCGGCCGGCCGATGACGGCGATCTCCGAGACGGTCGAAGCGCCGGAGCGCGAGAGCACCAGATGCGCCGCGGCAATGCGCGCCGCCATGTCGGTAAAGAACGGCGAGACCTCGACGGCGACTCCGAGCGCGGCATAGGCCGCCTTCACCCGTGCCACGTCGTCCGCGCGAGCTTGTTGGGTAATGACAAGGCGTCTGCGCTGTGCATCGGAAAGCAGCGCGACTGCCCCCGGCATGGCATCGGAAAAGAATTGCGCGCCCTGACTGCCGCCGAACACCAGCAGGCGGAAAGGCTCATCCCCGGTTGAAGCCACGTAAGGTGTCCTGGCTGCTTCGAGCACCGCTGGCCTGACCGGATTGCCGGTCGTCACCGTCTTGGCGCCGGCCGCACTCTCATCTTGCGGCAGGAAGCCGCCGGCGATCGCGTCGACGCGGCCGGCCAGCGCCCGGTTGGCGCGCCCCATCACCGCGTTCTGCTCGTGGATCAGCGTCGGCACCTTGCGCCGCGTCGCCGCATAGAGCGGCGGCAAGGTCGGATAGCCGCCAAAGCCCACGACGGCCTCCGGCTTGATCCTGCCGATGACGGCGGAGGCCTGACGCACGCCACTCCAGATTTTCCAGAAGGCGCCAAGCAGGGCGAAGGGGTTTTTCGAGCCGAACGTCGCCGACTGGATGGGATGGATGGCCGCTGCCGGGAAATGGCCGGCAAACCGTTCGGCGCGGGTGTCGGTCGCCAGATGCACCGCCCAGCCGCGCTCGATGAGTTCATGCGCCAGCGCTTCGGCTGGAAACAGATGTCCGCCGGTTCCGCCCGCGGCGAGAAGGATAACGCCTCTGGCCATGTCACTCCGCCGGCATGGCGCGCTGCGGCAGCGCAAAGCCCATCTGCTTGCGCTTTTCCGGCCGCTTGCGCGTCAGCGCCAGCACCATCCCCATCGAGATGGCGATGGCGATCTGCGAGGAGCCGCCATAGGAGATGAAGGGCAGCGTCATGCCCTTGGCCGGCACCAGCTGCAGGTTGACGCACATATTGATGACGGCCTGCAGGCCGAACACGGTGACCAGGCCGCCGACCGCATAACGGGTGAAGTCGTCATGCTCCTTCAGCGCCGTGTTGAGGCCGCGCAGCACGATGAAGGCGAAGATCGACATGATGAAGAAGCACATGATCAGCCCGAACTCCTCGCCCGCGACCGAGAAGACGAAGTCGGCATGGCTGTCGGGGATGACCCGCTTGACCGTGCCCTCGCCCGGCCCGACGCCGAACCAGCCGCCATTGATCAGCGCGTCACGCCCCATGTCGACCTGGAACGTGTCGCCTTCGCCGGTGAGGAACTTGTCGATGCGCAGCGCGACGTGCGGAAACACCGTATAGGCGGCGAAGACGCCGCCGACGCCGGCCGCGCCCAGCACGATGATCCACAGCCACGGCAGCCCCGCCATGAAGAACATGATGCCCCAGGTGCCGGTGGTCAGCATGGTCTGGCCGAGGTCCGGCTGCGCCACCAGCAGCGACACGACCAGCACCAGCAGCAGCATGGCGAACAGATTGCCGGGAATGTCGGGCTGGCGTTTGTGTTCGGCGAACAGCCAGGCGCACATGATAACGAAGGCCGGCTTGAGGAATTCCGACGGCTGGATCGAGAGGCCGGCGAGCGAGACCCAGCGCCGCGCGCCCTTCACCTCGACGCCGACATAGAGCACCGCCACCATCAGCACCAGCATGAGGCACAGCATGATCAGCGACATGCGCCGGATCTCTCTGGAATCGAGGAAGGAGACCGCCAACATCACGCCGAGCGCGGGCACGGTGAAGATGATCTGTCGGGTGGCGAAATGGAAACTGTCGAGGCCGATGCGTTCGGCGACCGCGGGACTTGCCGCGAAGGACAACACGATGCCGAGCCCCATCAGCGACAGGAACGCCGCCAGGAACCAGCGATCGATGGTCCACCACCAGGTTGCGACCGGACTTTTGTCGAGACGGCTCTGCATTATCGTGCCCCTCCGATGGGTTTGACGCCATCTATAGCGCTCGCAGCTTGCCTGAAGGCTTCGCCGCGGACCTCGAAATTCTTGAATTGGTCGAAACTGGCGCAGGCCGGCGACAACAGCACCACCGCCTCGCCGCTGTCGTCCTTGGCCGCGTCATGCGCGGCATGCTCGACCGCGGCCGCCAGCGTGCCCGAGATTTCGTAGGGCACGGCCTCGCCCAGCGTCGCCGAAAAGGCGGGGGCGGCCTCGCCGATCAGATAGGCCTTGGCGATGCGCGGGAAGAAGCCGCGCAACGGTTCGATGCCGCCCTCCTTGGGCAGACCGCCGGCGATCCAGTAGATGCGGCTGAAGCTGGACAGTGCGGGAGCAGCCGCATCGGCGTTGGTCGCCTTGGAATCGTTGACGAACAGGACATGGTCCTTGCGGCCGACCTGCTCCATGCGGTGGGCGAGGCCCGGGAAGCTTTCGAGCCCCGACTGGATCTCGCCGAGGTCGAGACCGACCTTGAGGCAGGCGGCGACGGCGGCCAGCGCGTTCTGCGCATTGTGCTGGCCGCGCAGCGAGCCGATGCCTTCGAGGAAGGCGACACGGCTGTAGCGGCCATGCACCGCTTCCATCAGGTTGGTGCCGTCGGCGAAATAGCCGTCGGTCAGCGGCAGCCGCTTGGAAATACGGATGACCTGCCGCCCCGCCCGCTCCAGCCGCTCGGCAATCTGAGCGCACCAGGAATCGTCGATGCCGATGATCGCAGTCTCGCTGCCCGCCACCAGCCGCTCCTTGATCGAGGCGTAGTGCTGCATGGTGCCGTGGCGGTCGAGATGGTCGGGCGTCAGGTTGAGCAGGATGCCGGCCGTCGGATTGATCGAGGGCGCAAGGTCGATTTGGTAGGACGAGCATTCGACCACATAATGCCGGTCGGGCGTCGGCGGATCGAGCGTCATCACGGCGCGGCCGATATTGCCGCCCATCTGCGTGTCGCGCCCGGAAGCTTGAAGGATATGCGCCGTCAGCGCCGTCGTCGTCGACTTGCCGTTGGTGCCGGTGATGGCGATGAAGGGAGCATCCGGAGCGCTGAGTGTCCTCTCCCGGCAGAAAAGCTCGATGTCGCCGATGACCTCGACGCCTGCGCCACGCGCGAGCTCCACCGTCCAGTGCGGCTTGGGATGGGTCAGCGGCACGCCGGGCGACAGCACGAAAGCGGAAAAGCCGGCCCAGTCGGCGCCACGCAGGTCGCCGGTTGCGATGCCGGTGGCGGCGGCCTTGGCGACGCTGTCGGGATTGTCGTCCCAGGCCAGCACTTGCGCACCGCCCTCGATCAGAGCGCGCGCCGTGGCGATCCCCGAGCCGCCGAGCCCGAAGAGCGAAACACGCTTGCCTGCGAAGGATGCGGCGGGGATCAAATGGCAGCCTATCTGAGCTTGAGGGTGGAGAGGCCGACCAGCGCCAGGATGACGGCGATGATCCAGAAGCGGATCACCACCTGGCTTTCGGTCCAGCCGAGCTTTTCGAAATGATGATGGATCGGCGCCATCAGGAACACGCGCTTGCCGGTCATCTTGAAGTAGCCGACCTGGATGATGACCGAGAGGATCTCGACCACGAACAAGCCGCCGACGATGACGAGCACGATCTCGTGCTTGGTGGCGACCGCGACCGTGCCGATCAGGCCACCCATGGCGAGCGACCCGGTATCACCCATGAAGATCGCCGCCGGCGGCGCGTTGAACCAGAGAAAGCCAAGGCCGGCGCCAATGACCGCGCCAAGCACGACCGCCAGTTCGCCGGTGCCCGGCACGAAATGGATCTGCAGGTATTCAGCGAAGACCGCGTTGCCCGAGAGATAGGCGATGACGCCGAAGGACGCCGCCGCGATCATGATCGGCACGATCGCCAGACCGTCGAGGCCGTCGGTCAGGTTCACCGCATTGCCGGCGCCGACGATGACGAAGCAGGAGAACGGGATGAAGAACCAGCCGAGGTTGATGATGAATTCCTTGGCGAAGGGGAATGTCAGTGACGACGAGAACGGCGCCTGGCCATTGTGCATGATCGCCCAGGCGGCGATACCGGCGATAACGAATTCCAACGCAAGCCGCGCCTTGCCGGAGAAGCCGAGATGCGACTGCTTGGTCACCTTCAGGTAGTCGTCATAAAAGCCGATCGAGCCGAAGCCGAGTGTCACCAACAGCACCACCCAGACATAGATGCTGGACAGGTTCGCCCATAAAAGCGACGAGCCGATGATGCCGGACAGGATCATCAGTCCGCCCATGGTCGGCGTACCCGCCTTCTTGAAATGCGTCTGCGGCCCGTCGGCGCGGATCGGTTGGCCCTTGCCTTGCCTGAGCCGCAGCGAATTGATGATGGTCGGCCCGAAGATGAAGACGATCAGCGCCGAGGTGATCAGCGCCCCGCCGGTGCGGAACGTGATGTAGCGGAAGACATTGAAGACAGAGACCTTGTCCGCGAAATCGACCAGCAGTGTGAACATGCGCTTTCGTCCCCCGACTAGGTCTGGTTGCTGGTTGTCGTCTCGGCCGGGAATTTGCCCAGCAGCGCATCGACCAGTTTTGCAAAACCGATGCCCTTCGACGATTTGATCATCACCACGTCGCCCGGCCTTAGCGCGGCGAGCAGAACCGGCTTCAACTCCTCGACGCCGGCGCGGTATTCCGTCCTGATATCGCCCGGCAGCGCTTCCGCCAGCGACCGCATCTCCGGCCCGCCGAGAAAGACTGTCCGCGTGCCCGTGCCGACGATGAGATCGGCAAGGGCGGCATGCAGCTTTGCCGAATGGTCGCCGAGCTCCAGCATGTCGCCAAGCACGGCGATGCGTCTGCCCTCGCCCGTCACCGGCGTCGCGTTGAGCAGCGCCATGGCGGCCGCCATCGAGGCCGGATTGGCGTTGTAGCTCTCGTCGATCAGCGTGATCGGGCCACCGTGCGTCGCGCCACCGGGCTGGCCCGAAGTCGGGCCACCGGGATGCCGCAGCACATGGCGCTTGCCGCGCCCGCGCTCGGCGGAGAGATCGGCCAGCGCCAATGCCACCTTGTCGAGATCGGCGCCGACCAGATGCGCGGCGCCCAGCACCGCCAGCACGTTTTGCACCATGTGCCGGCCGGGCGCTCCGATACGAGCGATCATATCGTGGCCGCTGATCCTGGCGGCGATGTCGGAATGGTCGGCATGCAACTCGCACTTGACCAGCTTGAACGTCGAGCGCGCATTCTCGCCGAAGCCATAGACATGCTCGACGCCGGCAGCTTGCGCCATCTTGTCCAGCAGCTTGAAACGCGCATCGTCGCGGTTGAGAACTGCGGCGCCCTCGGGTTCCAGCCCTTCAAAAATCTCGGCCTTGGCCCTGGCGATCTCGTCCAGATTGCGGAAGAAGCCGAGATGCGCGGCCGCGATCATGGTGACGATGGCGACATGCGGCCGCACCATCTTCACCAGCGGCCGGATCTCGTCGGGATGGTTCATGCCGATCTCGAACACGGCATAATCGCAGTCATCGGGCATGCGCGCCAGGGTCAGCGGCACGCCCCAATGGTTGTTGAACGACTGCGCCGAGGCATGCACCTTGCCGACGGCCGAAAGCACGTGGCGCAGCGCCTCCTTGGTGGTGGTTTTGCCCGCGGAACCGGTGACCGCGATGATCTTGGCCTGCGAGCGGGCGCGCGACGCGACACCGAGCTTTTCCAGCGCAACCAGAACGTCCTCGACGACGATGATCGGCGCGGTCAGCCGGCCAAGCGAGGGCAGCTTGCCTTCTGCCACCACCAGCACGCCGGCGCCGGCCTTGATGGCCGCGGTGACGAAGTCATGGCCGTCCATCGTCTCGCCCTTGATGGCAAAGAAGGCGTCGCCCGGCTGCAGGCTGCGGCTGTCGATCGAAATGCCCGATATACCTTCGGGCATGGGGCCGAGCGGCCGCCCGTCCGTGGCGGCAACCAGCGCTTCCGAAATCCACAGCAAACTCATGCGGCACGCTCCCTGAGCGCGGCGCGCACTTCCTCGTGGTCGGAGAAATGCAGGGTTTCCGAGCCGATCGTCTGGCCTTCCTCATGGCCCTTGCCGGCCACGATCAGCGTGTCGCCGGCATGCAGCATGCGGACAGCCTCGTGGATTGCCTTGCGCCGGTCACCGATTTCGATGGCGCCGGGCGCCGCGGCAAGAATGGCGGCGCGGATGCTTTCGGGCACTTCGGAGCGCGGATTGTCGTCGGTGACGATGACGACATCGGCGAGCCGGGTCGCGATCTCGCCCATGATCGGTCGTTTGCCCCGGTCACGGTCGCCGCCGCAGCCGAACACGACCATCACGCGACCGGTGGTGAACGGACGCACCGAGGCCAGCACATTCTCCAGCGCATCCGGCTTGTGGGCGTAATCGACATAGACCGGAGCCCCGCTCGCCGTGGTACCGACGAGGTCGAGCCTGCCCGGCGCGCCTTTCAATTTCTCCAATGCCCCCAAGGCCTTGGCGACAGGTGTTCCGGTGGAAATGGCAAGCCCCGCCGCAACCAGCGCGTTGGCGATCTGGAAATCGCCGGCGAGCGGCAGGTCGATTTCGTGGATCACACCGTCGGCTTCGACCTCGGCACGCTGGCGATGACGCTCATGCTCGACCCGCTTCAGCCTGAGGAAATCGCCATGACGGCCGACCGTCAGCACGTCGAGCCCGGCGGCCCGAGCTGCCTTTATCGTGGGTTCCGACCAAGGATCGTCGGCGAAGACGATAGCCGGTGCGCCCTTCGGCAGCAGCGTGTCGAACAGGCGCAATTTGGCACGGTGATAATCCTCGACCGTCGGATGGTAATCCATGTGGTCGCGGCCGAGATTGGTGAAGCCGCCAGCCGAGAGCCTCACCCCATCGAGGCGGCGCTGGTCGAGCCCGTGGCTGGAGGCCTCCATCGAGGCGTGGGTAACGCCGGCATCCGTCAATTCCCGCAGCAACTGATGCAGGGCGACCGGATCGGGTGTCGTCAGCGAACCATATTCGTTGCGGCCGGGTGCCACCACGCCGGTGGTGCCGATCGAGGCGGCGGCGTATCCCGCCTGCTCCCAGATCTGCCGGGTGAAGGCGGCGACCGACGTCTTGCCACTGGTACCGGTCACGGCGACCATGGTTTGCGGCTGTCTGCCGAAATAGCGGGCGGCGCTCAACGCCAGTGCCAGGCGCGGATCATCGACCGCCAGCACCGGAACCGGCAAATCGGCCAGGCCGCTGCCTTTGCCCGTGACGATCGCTGCAGCGCCACGTCGGGCCGCGTCGGCGGCGTAGCTCGCGCCATCGGCCTTGGTTCCGGCAAGCGCGAAAAAGACGACGCCGGGTTTCACCTGGCGGGAATCGGACGAGATGCCTGTAACCTCCAGATCGACGGAAGCTGTTCCTTCGACTGGCAGGATACCGGCTAGATCTTTGAGCTTCATCGAGTCCCGTTCACCGCAACAAAATAGCGCGCAGTTGCCGGCGCGCCCCAAGAATCACTGATAGGAAACCAGCGTTGCACCATTTTCATGGCTGAAATCTGGCTTCACGCCAAGCATGGCCGCTGCACGCCTGATGATATTGCCGGCCATGACCCCCGCATTGTTGGCCGCGACGTCGGTCATCCCAGGCTTTTCCGGATGCGGGGCGTCGGCGATCGTGAACACCAAATATTGCGGATCGTCCATCGGGAAGGCGGCGACAAAGGTGTTGAAATTCAATTCCTTCGAGTAACGGCCGTTGATGACCTTCTCGGCCGTTCCGGTCTTGCCGCCGACGCGGTAGCCGGGAACCCGGGCATTTCTGGCCGAACCCTTCTCGGCGTTGAGCGAATAGAGGTAGCGCATGCCCTCGACGGTCTTTTCGGTAACCACTTTCTTGGCCGCCGCCATCGCATCCTCCTGGCTGCGGACCAGAAATGTAGGCTGCATCAGAAAGCCGCCATTGACCAGCGCCGCGCAGCCGACAGCCGCTTGCAGCGGCGTCGTCGACACGCCATGGCCGAAGGCGATGGTGAACGAATTGACCTGCTTCCACACCTTCGGCTCGGTCGGGCGGGCGACTTCGGGCAGTTCGGTCTGCATCTTCTCCAGAATGCCGAGGCGATGCAGGAATTCGCGGTGCGCCTCGATGCCGACCAGCTCGGCCTCCCTGGCCGACCCGATGTTGGACGAATAGAGGAAGACCTCCGGCAGCGACAGCACACGGTTCTTGCCGTGGAAATCGTGAATGGCCTGGTGGCCGACCCGGATTGGATGCGAAGCGTCGAAGCGGCTCGACATCGTCGCCTTGCCGGAATCGAGCGCCATGGCCGAGGTGAAGCTCTTGAAGGTCGAGCCCATCTCATAGAGCCCCGCCGACATCCGATTAAGCCGGTCCTTGTCCTGCGCGTTGTAGGGATTGTTCGGATCGAAATCCGGCACCGAGGCCATGGCCACCACTTCGCCGGTCTTGACGTTGAGCACGACGGCGCCAGCGCCCATGGCGCGATAGCGCTCCAGGCCGGCCGCGATCTCGTCGCGCACCACATGCTGGACGCGCAGATCGATCGAAAGCTTCACCGGCCTGAGATCCTTCGCCACCGCCAGGCCCGACGCCTGCAGGTCGCTCAGGCCCTGCTCATCGATATATTTCTCCATGCCGGAGATGCCCTGGTTGTCGATGTTGGTCAGGCCGACGATGTAGGAGGAGGTCTCGCCGCTCGGATAAAAACGGCGCTTTTCGGTGCGGAAGCCAAAGCCGGGAATGCCGAGCTGCATGATGTCGGCCTGCTGCTTGGGCGTCAGTTGCCGCTGCAGCCAGACGAAGCCGGCGCCGCTCTTCAGCTTGTGATAGGTCTGCTCGTAGTCGATTTCGGGCAGCACCGTCGACAGCTTCTCGATAGCCTCATCGGCATCGACGATGCGGCGCGGCTCGGCGAACAGCGACGCCGTCTTGATGTCGGTGGCCAGAACTTCACCGTTGCGATCGACAATGTCGGGACGTGACGCCGTCACCCGGCTTTGCGGACCGCCCGACAGGTCGGGTGTCTGGAAACCGAGATAGACCAGCCGCCCCGATATGGTCGAGAAGATGCCGAAGAACACCGCCATCGTCATCACGATGCGGGCCTTGCCCTTGCCGCCGGTCGCCTTGCGGGCGCCTTCGACCACGATCGACCCGTCCTCGCTTGTCCTGGCGCGGCCTACCGTGGCGAAGCGCTTCAGCAGTTTGCCGATCATTGGGCGATGTCTCCGGTGACGACGGGATCCTTGTCGCCCGAGGGCGCCTTGTCGGAATTGTCGGCCACGGCGCCCTGGCGCCCGTTCAGGATGTCCTGGATGTCGAGCGCCTTGGCCGGCAGGTCGCCCAGGCCCACGATCTGCCGGCCACTGACCGGCTCCAATGCGAGCTGCGCCTTATAGAGTTCGGCCAGCTTCTGCAGCCGCGACGGCTGGGTGAGCAGGCTCCAGTCGGCCTTGAGCAGGTCGATCGTGTCCTCCTCAAAGCGTATCTCGGCATGGATCTTCTGCACGGCCGCCAACTGGTCCTCGGCCTCGCGCTTGGCCTTGTAGGTCAGGGCCGCTGCCGAAACCATGACGGCGATCAGGACAATGTCGCTGGTACGAAACACGTGCTTACCTCTCCCCCGGCCGATCGATGCCGGGAAGCTTTGGAAGGCCGAAAATCGAAAAATCGTCGCCGCGCGCCGGCGCCTCGGTGCGGACCGCCGCGCGCAGCCTGGCCGAGCGGGCGCGTGGGTTGGCCGCAACCTCGGCGTCGCCTGCCGTCACGCCGCCACCAGCCTTGCGGAAAGTCGCGGTGCGCGCCTGCGCCTCCGGCATGTGGCGCGAGCCGGTCATGGCGTCGGCGCGATCGGCGATGAAGCGCTTGACGATGCGGTCTTCAAGCGAATGGAACGTCACCACGACAAGTCGGCCGCCTGGCTTCAGCGCGCGTTCGGCCGCGAACAGCGCCTTGGCCAATTCACCGAGCTCGTCATTGACGAAGATGCGCAGCGCTTGAAAAACGCGGGTCGCCGGATGGATCTTGTCCTTCGGCGCGCGGCCGATATGCGTCTCGATGGCGTCGGCGAGTTCCAGCGTGCGCTCGAATGGCCGTTTTTCCCGGCGCGCCTCGATCATGCGGGCGATACGGCCGGCGTGACGCTCCTCTCCGAGGAAGCCGAAGATGCGGGCAAGGTCGCCCGGCTTGAAACTGTTGACGACATCGGCGGCGCTCAGGCCCGCCTGCGCCATGCGCATGTCGAGCGGGCCGTCGAAGCGGAAGGAAAAGCCGCGCTCGGCCTGGTCGATCTGCATCGAGGAGACGCCGATGTCGAGGACGACGCCATCGGCGCTGTCGATGTGTTCGTCGAGCGTCGAGAACGGCGCCTGCACCAGCCTCAGCCGACCGCCGGACTGCGCCTCGAGGTCGCGGCCGGCCGCGATGGCATCCGGATCGCGGTCGATCGCAACCACGGACGCGCCAGCCGCCAGGATGGCCTTCGTATAGCCACCGGCGCCGAACGTACCGTCGATGATGATGTCGCCCTCCGCCGGCGCCAGCGCTTCCAGCACTTCGCCAAGGAGGACCGGAATGTGGCGGACCGATCCGCCAACGGCGTTGTTATCATCGCCGTGGCCCACCATCATTCCGGTCGCTCCCCAGCCTTGGCCTCGTGAGCCTTCGTCCCCTGCCGAAGCTGCAAAAGCCTGGCCCGCGCCTGCGCCCCGTAGGTCGCGAGCCGTCCCGGCTCCCAGATCTGAAAGAAATTGCCGCGCCCGACAAAGGCCACTTCCGCCGAGATGCCGGTATGTTCGCGAATGAAATCGGTCATGGTTATGCGGCCGTCCTGGTCGAGTTTCAGGAACGCTCCGTCGCCATGGCAGAAGAACGACATGTCGTCCGCCGTCTGCAGGAAGGGGTCTTCCCGGGCGATGCGCTGCTCGTAGCGGTCGAGCAGGTCGAGCCCGCCGACATCCATCGCCGTCAGGTCCAGGCAACGCAGCGCGTAGAGTTCCGAATAGCCGCGCTTCTGCACCACGGCACGAAAATGCGCGGGAACGGACACCCGCCCCTTCGCATCGATCCTGCTCACCGTGTTCGACAGAAACCGGTCCATCACACGTTACAGCCGCTTGCGCCGCCGCACCCCTCTTCATCGTGTCGCACGCGCCACCGCCGCGCGTTGCCTGCCCCGCACCCACCTCGTCCACAGGGGCGAAAACCGGCAAACGCACAGCCGCCGCGGCTGCCCGATTGGCGAACGCTTTACCCTGACGCGGAACGAAGGCTTTGATGTCGAAATGGGATATCATGGGGCACTATGGGCGTCAACGGGAATAGGCTTCTCAGACACGCGCGCCACGCCGACGAGAAAGGCTTTGACAGCGCGCCTCGTCTTTATGATCCATTAAGCCTAACGAAGCGTTTAGAGCCTGCCTGGCCCAACTGGAGGCGCCTTGCCGTAAACCGCGGCCGGGCATAGCGTCTCGTCCATCTCACCGACCACCAAGGGATTTGAAATCGATGCCTGAAACTGCGAAGTCGCGCGCTGCGGCCCTTCCCCATTTGCGTCGCAGCGGGTTCGCCATGGGCGATTCCATTCCCCTGCCGCTGACCATGGCCGCCATCTTCCATGCACCGGGCGACGCCACCGGCTTCAACCAGTACGGCCGCTTCAGCAACCCGACCTGGGATGCCGTCGAACACATGTTGTCCCATCTGGAAGACGCGCCTTGCGTCGGCTTTCCCTCGGGGATGGCGGCGATCTCGGCGGCATTCTTTGCCGTGCTCAAGGCCGGCGACCATATCCTGCTGCCTTCGGACGGCTATCACACCACCAGGGCGCTGGCCGATCGCTTCCTGAAGCCGCTCGGCGTCACCTACGATGTCAGGCCGACATCGACCTTCCTCGACGGCGGCTTCGCGGGTTACCGCCTGGCCTTCGTCGAAACGCCCGCAAATCCGGGACTGGACATCTGCGATATCGCCGCTGTCGCCGAAGCCGTTCACAAGGCGGGCGCGCTGCTGGTGGTCGACAACACGACGATGACGCCCTTCGGCCAGCGCCCTCTCGATCATGGTGCCGATATCGTTGTCGCCGCCGACACCAAGGCGCCCAATGGCCATTCCGACGTGCTGTTCGGTCATGTCGCCAGCCGCAATGCGGACATCATCGCCGCCGTGACCGGCTGGCGCGAGGTCTCGGGCAGCATCCCCGGCCCGTTCGAAGCCTGGCTGGTGCATCGCGGCCTGGAAACATTGGACGTGCGCTTCGACCGCATGTGTTCATCGGCGGAAGTGATCGCGCGGCGGCTGCAGGGCCATCGGGCGATCAGCGGCCTGCGTTATCCCGGCCTGGAAGGCGATCCCTCGCACAATCTTGCCCGCGCCCAGATGGAGCGCTTCGGCTTCCTCATCTCCTTCGAACTCGCTTCCGAGCAGAAAGCCGAGGATTTCATCAACGGCTGCGAATTGATGCAGGCCGCGACCTCCTTCGGCGGCGTCCACACCTCGGCCGAGCGGCGTTTGAAGCGAGGCGACGCGGTGCCGGCTGGCTTCGTACGCCTGTCGGTCGGCTGCGAGCCGGTGGAAGAACTCTGGAAGGCGATCGAGGCCTCGCTGGACAGGGTCAGCGGCTGAGCGAACCGTCAGGGATTGAGATCATCGACCTCGATCTTTCGCCGACCATGCGGCACACGGACGATTTCGACGGCATCGGCACCGACTCGGTACAAGGTGAGGTAGTCGCCGACGACCAGGTGACGAATACCGGTGCTATGTCGTCGCGTGGCGCACCTGAAAAGGGGTAAGCTGCGAGCTGTAGCCATCTCGCCTCGAAACGATCAAGCAACCGATCGGCTGCAACCTCGTTGTCGCGCGCAATATGAAGCCAGATCGCAACCAAATCTTCTTCCGCACGCGCGCTTCGCTGGATGGTCAGCAAATTCATGCCGCATCGTGGGATCGCAAACGCCTGCGGGCCTCGGCCTTGATTTCATCCATTGACGCGAAGCGGCCCGGCCCGCTGTCGATCCCCTCCTGCACCAGCTTGCGCAGTTCTTCGACCGTGTAGCCCATCAGGTCGCGGCGGTCCTTCCATTGCCGCAACGCATCGCGGATCACCTCGCTCGCCGAGGCGTATTCTCCAGCCGCGACCACATCGTCGACCGCCCGCGCCAGTTCCGGCGAAAGCGTGATGCTGCGTTTGTCCACCTGACCCATGATAGGCTCCCGATGATGAGCCGAGATGGTACGATTTAATCGCACCAGTTTCAAGGAAGTCGGCGGAGATCTCTGGGCGTGGCGACGCAAAGTAGCGCCGCGCCCTTGAATCAGAAGCTGCGCCCAAGGGCGCAACCTTCTGATATCGAAAGACTTAATCCATATATGATGGAGAAAAATTGCCAGCCGGCCTGTAAGCCGGGTTTTGTATGGCCCTCGCCCCTTGCGAGGCGAGAACGTGGCGGCCATTCATCTTGGGCGCATGTTGCCATGCGCCTCACGCAACCTACCCGGACGGTGAGCCGGAAACAGCCCTCGAGGGTTTCCCCTCGCACCGCCCCTATTCGGTCTTGCTCCCGGTGGGGTTTACCGTGCCGCTCCTGTTGCCAGTCGCGCGGTGGGCTCTTACCCCACCCTTTCACCCTTACCCCGACAAAGTCGTGGCGGTTTGCTTTCTGTGGCACTTTCCCTGGGGTCGCCCCCGCCGGCCATTAACCGGCACCGTGTCTCCATGGAGCCCGGACTTTCCTCACCCGCGGCCTTTCGGCGTTTGCGGGTGCGGCCGCCCGGCCAGCTGGCAGGGCGTATAAAGGGGTTCACACCACAAAACGCAACCGAAAAAGCCGATTGTGACCGGTTCTCGTCAAGCCGGCGCGCCGACAGCCGCCAGCTGAACCTTGACCTTGCTGCAGTAAGCCGCGGAAACCGGGTTCATGCGAGTGGCGCCATGGCCGGCATTGTATTTGAGGATCGTGCCGCAGGTCGTGCCGCCACCCAGGTCGCGCGCCATGGCGAGGTATTTCATGCCGTATTTGATGTTGGTGTCTGGATCGAACAGGCCCTTGGCCGACCCATTGTAACCCATCATCCGCGCGGTTGCCGGCTTGATCTGCATCAGGCCGATCTCACCGGCGCCGCCGACCATGTTCGGCCGATAGTTGCTCTCGATCTTGATCACGGCGTGGGCCAGCGACACCGGAACCCCGTAGCTCGCCGCGTAGCGGGCGACAATCGCGGAATATTGGCCGCTGCTCGCCACTGCCGCGGTCGCCGCGGCGACGTTGCTGAGACCGATCGATGCCGTCGTCGTCATGTCAACGGTCTTGCGGCCGCGTTTCGTCTGCCTTTTGGCGGGGGTTTTCCTTGCCTTGGTCCAGCTTGCCTTTTCCACTTTCGCGGAAGCCTGCTTCGTCGTCGCCTTCGCACTCTTGGTGCTTTTGGCCGAAATGGCCTTGCCTTTGGCGGATGTCGCGACCAGACCCTGGTCGGCCCGCTGGCTTAACGGTGCGGCGTCGGCCGCGCTGAAGGCAAAACTCATTACCCCGGCAGCAAGAGCTGCCGTTAAAACGGTCAATTTCTGCATGTGATCCTGTTCTGTTGGGACCACGCGAAGACTTTCGCGCGGCATCGCTTGATCAATATCGGATCACCCGGGGGCTGGACGTCCGACAAACTGTACGAAAGGCCCTTTGAAGCCCGATTTGGCGCCAATGAAGGCGGGGCAAGTCACTTTAAGTGACAGGTTGTAACTTTACGGCTGAGGAGGATTACTTGGACCGGCTCTTGACGTGAGGTCAACTCGTGACGGAGGCAAGCAGCCTCTGGAGCGTGCGCATCGTCGAGCCGTCGGCAACTCCGTCGACCCGGCGCGGTCGGAAATGCCGTTGGAAGGCCTCGACGACGATCCGTGTCCGATCGTCGAAAACGCCCGTTATCTCGACACCATAGCCATAGAGCGACAGCATCGACTGCAGCGCCTCGACATCGGCACCGTAGTCGCCTGGCTTCAGCGCGGCTCCGCGCCTGACGGGCGCCGCTGGCACGAGATGACCGACACCGGCCTTAAACAGCACGGCCCATGGAAACTTCTCGCCAGGATCGATCTTGCGACCAGGCGCCACGTCGGAATGCGCCAGCACCCGCTCGGCGGCGATCGCATGCCGTGCTGCAATCCCCTTGCACAGCCTGATCACCGCATTGATCTGGCGTCGCGGAAAGCCGGGATAGCCCAGCGAATGGCCCGGATTGACGATTTCGATGCCGACCGAGCAGGAATTGATGTCGGTGTGTCCGAACCAGGAACTCTGGCCGGCATGCCAGGCTCGGTCGCTTTCCCGGACCATCTGCACGATGTGGCCATTCTCATGGACGAGATAGTGCGACGAGACTTCACTCGCCGGATCGCACAGCCAGGCTTCGGCCCCGATACCGGTCGCCATGCCCGTATAGTGCAGCACGATCATGTCGGGCTTCTGCCTGTCGCGCCTTGGCCCGAAATTCGGCGATACCCTGACCTCGGCACTCGGCTCGTCGGGCAGGAAGCCGCTCATGCGTGCCGCAGGCCCCGCTCGATCATCTCGTAGGCGGCGTTGATCGCCGCGACCCTGGTCGTCGCGATCTTGATGAATTCCTGCGGCAGTCCGCGCGCGATCAGCCGGTCCGGGTGGTTGTCGGACACCAGCTTGCGGTAACGCTTCCTGACCTCCTCGAACGGCTTGCCGCGCTCGATACCGAGCACGACATAGGGGTCGCCGGCGCCAAGATTGACATGCCGCGCCATGATCGATTCGTAGTGCGCCTCGTCGATGCGGAAGATCTCGGCGATACGATGCAGGAAAATGCCTTCGCGCTCATGCACCAGCCCGTCGGCCTTGGCGATGTGGAACAGGCCGTCGAGTATGTCTTCCAGCATCACGCAATTGGAGTGCCCGGAGCCGCACATCTGCGCCATGCGCTCGGCATAGGTTTCGAAACCGGCCACATCCCGCTGGGCGAGATCGAACAGCCGCGCAACATTGCGCGTCTCTTTCGCCGGCACTTCGAAGATTTCCTGGAAGGCGCGCACCTCATCCTGGGTGACGATGCCGTCGGCCTTGGCCATCTTGGCCGAAAGCGCGATCATCGCTACCGAGAATGCGACGCGGCGGCGCAGGTCGGCGTCGCCGGAGAAAACCGTGCGCACAGCCTCGACCACGTCGGCGACGCCAGACGTGGTTGAAGACGAAACCCGGGTGATGAAGTCGCCGAGGCGGTCCCAAATCGACATGGTCAGCTTCATAGAGCCAACCGGTCCCCGCTATCAAGCCAATAACGGCCAACTCGTGGGGCCTGCGAACGAAGGGCGCTTTGCTGGTTCCAACAGTCACCCCTACGAGAAAAAGGCCGACATCAAGCCGGCCTTCCTCCCAAGACACTTACTGCTTACAAACTACTGCGCGGGCGCAGGAGCAGGCGTTGCCGGAGCCGGCTCGGCAGGCTTGGTCGAATTGTCAGCCGGGGCCGCAGGCTTCATCGGCTGCTCGGCGGCCGGCGGATTGGTGCTCTGGGTCGTGGTCTTGTCGGTACCGCTGTCGCTGCATGCCGCGACGCCAAGCAGAACAAGCGCCGAAACCGACGCAAGAATGAGCTTTTTCATGACATCTCTCCTTCAACACACGCTCACGTTGCAGTGAACGGTCGAAGGGAAAATGCATGACCGGGCCAAGGGTTTCGTAACGTTGCGTTTCCACCTGTAACATCAATGGCATGCAGGCGACATTGCTGCCGCCGCTTCGGCGCTTTAACAACGATACCGGACAACGGAATACCGGAGACAACCGCATGACCGCCAAATGGGATTTCTGGATCGATCGCGGCGGCACCTTTACCGATATTATCGGCCGTGACCCGCAAGGCGGGCTGCATCCGCGCAAGCTGCTGTCGGAGAATCCCGAAGCCTATGCCGATGCCGCCATTCAGGGCATCCGCGACCTGCTCGGCCTTGGACCGGCCGCCGCGATCCCGTCCGGCCTGATCGGCGACATCAAGATGGGAACCACGGTGGCCACCAACGCCCTTCTGGAGCGCAAGGGCGACCGTGTGTTATTGCTCATCACCAAGGGGTTTCGCGATGCGTTAGGGATAGCCTACCAGGCGCGACCCGACATTTTCGCCAAGGAAATCATTCTTCCCGAGCAACTCTACGAGCGCGTCATCGAGGTCAACGAGCGCGTGCTCGCCGACGGCCGCGTCGAACGGCTGCTCGATATCGCGGCTTGCCGGCCGGCCATAGAACAAGCGAAAGCCGATGGCATCGATGCAGTTGCCATCGTCTTCATGCATGCCTGGAAATATCCCGATCACGAGAAGGCGGTGGCCAGGGTCTGCCGCAAGCTTGGTTTCGGCCAGGTCTCGGTCAGCCACGAGGTCTCGCCGCTGATCAAGCTGGTCGGCCGCGGCGACACCGCGGTGGTGGATGCTTATCTGTCGCCCATCCTGTCGCGCTATGTGCAAAGGGTGGCGGGAGAACTGGGCGCGGCGCCAATCCCCCCCCTCGTGGGGGAGATGTCGGCGAAGCCGACAGAGGGGGGCGCTGCCCCGCCAACGTCTCGTTCTGTCGCGCCTGCCCTGCCGGGCATCTCCCCCACAAGGGGGGAGATCAGCCAATCCCCGCCTCGTCTGATGTTCATGATGTCTTCCGGCGGTCTCACCGCCGCCGACATGTTCCAGGGCAAGGACGCGCTGCTGTCGGGTCCGGCCGGCGGCGTCGTCGGCATGGTCGAGACGGCCAAGCTCGCCGGCTTCGAAAAAGTCATCGGCTTCGACATGGGCGGCACCTCCACCGACGTTGCCCACTACGATGGCGAGTACGAGCGCGCCTTCGACACCGAGGTCGCCGGTGTGCGCGTCCGCGCGCCGATGATGCGCATCCACACCGTCGCCGCCGGCGGCGGCTCGATCCTGCATTACGAGGCCGGCCGTTTCCGCGTCGGACCGGATTCCGCTGGCGCCAATCCCGGCCCGGCCGCCTACCGGCGCGGCGGCCCGCTGGCCGTCACCGATGCCAACGTCATGCTCGGCAAGCTGCAGCCCGATTTCTTCCCCTCGATCTTCGGCCCCGGCCAGGACGCGCCGCTCGACGCGCAAGCCGTGCGCGCGAAATTCGCGGCTCTTGCCGCCGGGATCGGCGACGGCCGCCCGCCGGAAGCGGTTGCCGAAGGCTTCGTCACGATCGCTGTCGAGAACATGGCCAACGCGATCAAGAAGATTTCCGTGCAGCGGGGCTACGACGTCACCGAATATCTGCTGAACTGCTTTGGCGGCGCCGGCGGCCAGCACGCCTGCCTGGTCGCGGATGCACTCGGCATGGAGGCAGTGCTGATCCATCCGTTCTCCGGCCTGCTTTCGGCCTATGGCATCGGGCTGGCCTCGGTTTTTGCCTCACGCCAGCAGGCGCTGCTCAAGCCGCTCGCCGAGGAATCCAGAGCGGAGATCGGCAGCCTCATCGCCACCTTGAAAAAGGCCGTGGTCGCGGAGCTGGCGGCGCAAGGCATCGCCGAGAACTCGGTCGCCACCAGGCCGGTCCTGCACATCCGCTATGACGGCACAGACACGGCACTGCCGGTAAACTTCGAGGCAGACTCGATCTTCCAGGCCAGGCGCGATTTCGAAATCGCCCACAAGGCGCAATTCGGCTTCGTTTATGACGACAAGCCGATGATCGTCGAGACCGTCGGCGTCGAAGGCACCGAAACCGGCCAGACGACCGCCGAAGCCTATGCGCCGGGCGGACCTGCAAGGGTCTACTCAGCCGCTTCCGAGACCCGCCGCATCTACACGGAAGGCCAGTGGCATGAAGCTGGCGTCTACCGTCGCGAGAACCTCAGGCCGTCCAGTCTGGTCGCAGGCCCCGCCTTGATCATCGAGCCGAACCAGACGATCGTCGTCGAGCCGGGTTGGCAAGCCGAAATCACCAACCTCAATCACGTCGTCATCCGCCGCGCGGAAAGGAAAGCGCGCGCCGCCGCCCTTGGCACGCAAGCCGATCCGGTGATGCTCGAAGTCTTCAACAATCTGTTCATGTCGATCGCCGAGCAGATGGGCGTGACGCTGCAGAACACCGCCTATTCCGTCAACATCAAGGAAAGGCTGGATTTCTCCTGCGCCGTCTTCGACCACACCGGGGCGCTGGTCGCCAATGCGCCGCACATGCCGGTGCATCTCGGCTCGATGGACCGTTCGGTCGAGACCATCATCCGGCTAAACTCCGGCGACATCCATGCCGGCGACGTCTTTGCCTTGAACGCCCCCTATAATGGCGGCACGCATCTGCCCGACATCACCGTGGTAACGCCGGTCTTCGATGACGCCCAGAAGAATATCCTCTTCTGGACGGCCTCGCGCGGCCATCATGCCGACATTGGCGGCACCGCCCCCGGCTCGATGACGCCGCTCGCCACCACGGTCGACGAGGAAGGCGTGCTGTTCGACAATTTCCGCGTCGTCGACCGCGGAAAATTCCGCGAGACGGAGCTGCATACGCTGCTCACCGAGCATCGCTATCCGGCCCGCAATCCGCACCAGAACATCGCTGACCTGAAAGCGCAGATCGCAGCCAACGAGAAGGGCGTGGCGGAGCTGCGCAAGATGGTCGCGCATTTCGGTCTCGACGTCGTCGAGGCCTATATGGGCCATGTCCAGGACAATGCCGCCGAAAGCGTGCGCCGCGTGCTGGAACGGCTGCCGGACACGTCGGATTATGAATATCCGACCGATACCGGTCAGGTCATCAAGGTGAAGATCACGGTCGACCGGCAAAAGCGTGAGGCGACTGTCGACTTCACCGGCACGTCGCCTGTCATGAAGAACAATTTCAACGCGCCCGAGCCGGTCGCCCGTGCCGCCGTGCTCTATGCCTTCCGTGTCATGGTCGAGGACATGATCCCGATGAATGCCGGGTGCCTCAGGCCGATCAACATCGTCATTCCCGACGGCTGCATGCTCAAGCCCACCTACCCCGCCGCCGTCGTCGCCGGCAATGTCGAGACTTCGCAGCACGTGACCAACGCTCTGTTCGGCGCCATGGGCGCGATGGCCAATGCGCAGGGCACGATGAACAACCTGACTTTCGGCAACAAGCAGTACCAGTATTACGAGACGATCTGCTCCGGCTCGCCGGCCGGCCAGATGAACTCCGGTCGCGGCTTTGCCGGCACCTCCGGCGTCCACACCCACATGACCAATTCGCGCCTCACCGACCCGGAGGTGCTGGAGTTGCGTTTCCCCGTGGTGCTGGAGGATTTTCACATTCGCCAGGGTTCCGGCGGCAAGGGCAAATGGAATGCCGGCGACGGCACCAAACGCACCATCCGCTTCCTCGAGAAGATGGAATGCGCGATCCTGTCCTCGCACCGCAACCGCCCGCCGGAAGGACTGGACGGCGGCGGCGACGGCGAGACCGGCTCGACCAAGGTGCGCCGCAACGACGGCACTGTTGAGACGCTGAAGGCTTGCGACCAGACCGTGCTCGACGCTGGCGAAGCCGTCATTGTGACGACGCCGACGCCCGGCGGGTTCGGTAAGTTGTAAGAAAGGCGTCAACAGGCTGTCACCGGCCTGTCATGACCCTGCGTTACCCGCTTGCGCCAAAGCAAATGGGGAATCACTTTGCCATGACGGACGTCTCCTCGGATCTGGTTTTTCGCCGCGGCAAGGAAGTTGGAAAAGCCGTCTACCAGAACCGCGCGCTTTCGAAAGCCGGCATCTCGGAGCGACTGTTCGCCTTCCTGTTTTCCGGTCTCGTCTATCCGCAGATCTGGGAAGACCCCGATGTCGACATGGACGCGATGCAGCTCGGCCAGGGCCACCGCCTCGTCACCATCGCCTCGGGCGGCTGCAACATCCTGGCCTATCTCACCCGCTCGCCGGCACGGATCGACGCCGTCGACCTCAACGCCGCCCACATCGCGCTGAACCGCATGAAGCTGGAGGCGGTTCGCCATCTGCCATCGCAAGGCGATCTGTTCCGTTTCTTCGGTGCGGCGGACACAAGTCACAATTCCGAAGCCTACGACCGCTTCATCGCCCCGCATCTCGATCCGGTCAGCCGCCATTACTGGGAGCGCCGCAACTGGCGCGGCAACAGGCGCATCGGCGTTTTCGATCGTAATTTCTACCAGACCGGCTTGCTTGGCCTGTTCATCGCCATGGGCCACCGCACGGCGAAATTCTTCGGCGTCAACCCGGCCCGCATGATGGAAGCCAGGAACATCGGCGAACAGCGCCGCTTCTTCAACGAGGAACTGGCGCCGGTCTTCGACAAGAAGCTTCTGAAATGGGCGACCTCGCGAAAAGCCTCGCTGTTCGGTCTCGGCATCCCACCGGCGCAGTATGATTCGCTGATCACCTCCGGCGACGGCACCATGGCCAGCGTGCTGAAGGCCCGGCTGGAAAAGCTCGCCTGCGATTTCCCCCTGGAAAACAATTACTTCGCCTGGCAGGCTTTCGCCCGCCGCTACCCGGAACCAGGCGAGGCCGCCCTGCCCGCCTATCTCGAAAAGCAGAACTACCAGACCATCCGCGGCAATATAGACCGCGTCTCCATCCACCATGCCAACCTGATCGAATTCCTCGCCGGCAAGGATGCAGGCGCCGTCGACCGCTTCATCCTGCTCGATGCGCAGGACTGGATGACCGACGACCAGCTCAATGCGTTGTGGTCGGAAATCACCCGGACCGCCTCGGCCGGCGCCCGCGTCATCTTCCGTACCGCCGCCGAGCCCAGTCTGTTGCCGGGGCGCGTCTCGACTTCGCTGCTCGATCAGTGGGACTATCAGGACCAAGCATCGCGCGAATTCTCGGCTCGCGACCGCTCCGCCATCTATGGCGGCTTCCACCTCTATGTGAAGCGCCCGGCATGAGCACGACGGAACTGCCGGCCAGCCCCGAATTCAAGGCTAACCATGCCGAACTGATGGACGGCGTCTACCGCTGGCAACGCCACATCTACGACCTGACCCGCAAATATTACCTGCTTGGCCGCGACAAGCTGATATCGGGGCTGGATGTACCGGTCGGCGGCACCGTGCTGGAACTCGGCTGCGGAACCGGGCGCAACATCATCCTCGCTGCCCGCGCCTATCCCGATGCCCGCTTCTTCGGCCTGGATATTTCGGCCGAAATGCTGGAAACGGCAGGCAAGGCGATCGACCGCGAAGGCCTGTCGGACCGGGTCATGCTGGCAAGGGGCGACGCCACCGATTTCGACGCCAAGGCGCTATTCGGCAAGGGCAGCTTCGACCGGGTCTTCGTCTCCTATTCGCTGTCGATGATCCCGGGCTGGGAGAAGACGGTCTCTGCAGCACTTGCCGCGCTGGCCCCGACGGGCTCGCTGCACATAGTCGATTTCGGCCATCAGGAAGGTCTGCCGGGGTGGTTCCGCGCGTTGCTGCGCGGCTGGCTGAAGAAATTCCACGTCACGCCACGCGAATCCCTGCGTGATGTTCTGGAATCGCAGGCCGAGCGAACCGGCGCAACCTTCCGTTTTCGCACGCTTTATCGTGGCTATGCCTGGCTGGCGGTGATTGGGCCACACAGCTAGCTAGTGCAGCGCCTTCACCAGCGCCCCCACCATCGCCCGCGGGCGATAGTTGAGTTTGGCCGGCGTTAGCCCGAGCCTCACCACGACCAATTGCTCGGACGGGATGATGGCGACCGTCTGCCCGTCATGGCCTTCCATCCAGTAAGTGTCCCTGGGCAGGCCGGCGGCGACGCCGGCACCGGGGTTCTCTTCATCGCCCGGCGCTTCGATCCACAACTGGCCCTTGCCGTAGACTTTCGAGGCGGATGCCGGCTCGCGCATCCAGTCGACGAAGCCGGCCGGCAGGACCTGGTTGCCGTTCCAAACCCCGCCTTGCAGCAGGAACTGGCCGAAGCGCGCCCAGTCATGTGCCGTGGCGTAGAGATAGGACGAGCCGACGAAAGTGCCCTGCTCGTCGGTCTCCAACACCGCGCTGTGCATGCCGAGCGGCTCGAACAGCGCCGTGCGCGGCCACGTCAATGCCTTGGCCTTGTCGCCGATGGCGTCCTGCCAGAGGCGCGACAGCATCACCGCCGTGCCGCTCGAATAGGAGAACACCTTGCCGACCTCGCCCGCCAGCGGCTTTGATTGGGCAAAACCCGCCATGTCGGGTTCGAGATAGAGCATGCGCGTCACATCGGCGACGTCGCCATAGTCCTCGTTGAATTCCAGCCCGCTCGACATCGCCATCATGTCGGCAAGGCTGATCGCGGCGCGACCGTCCGCCTTCCAAGGCGTAAACAGGCCCTTGTTGTCGACCGCCATCTTGCCGTCCTTGATCAGCGTGCCGACGATGGCGGCGTTGACCGTCTTGGTCATCGACCAGCCGAGCAGAGGCGTCTTGGCCGAAAAGCCGTCGCCATAGCGCTCCGCGACCACCCGTCCGTTCTTGACCACGACGATCGCGCGCATGCCGGCGCCGGCCATGGCATCGTCGCCGACGACCTTCGAGACCTCTGGATTCTGCGATGCATCGACCCGTTCGCCCTCCGGCCACGGCGCATCCTGGTTTGTCGCCGCGGGTTCGGCATGGACCGTCGTGCGCCGCGCCTTGCCGACATCGCCGTCCGGAACCGAGGCGCAGCCCAGCCCGTCGCGGGCGACCGCCTCGCTCTTGCCGAGGAAGCCGAGCAGGCCGGCCGAAACCGTCCCCCGGTTCTTGTCGACGGAGACCCGCATCAGCCGTAGCAGCGGATGGCCGGGCGCCTGCACATCGACGGCCAGCACCTCATTGGCGTCGCGGCCGGCGATGAAGACGTTGGAGCAGACGATCTTGGCCGAATAGCCCGAGCCGACGCGGATGAGTTCCGGCGGCGCGATATAGAGCCAGGCAAACAGCGCGGCGACCGCCAGCACGATCAGGCCAAGCAGCCATTTGACGATCTTGACGACGAACCGCATCCATTGCCTCCCAGGCGCTCGCCTGACCTTATGTCATCGATTTGCCGCCATTGCTTCCGCAAAATCGGTGCTCTTGTCGAGCGCCATCAACGGATTATCAACCATGATCGGCGATCACAGGGATGCATGTCGCCCAGAAGTGCGCAGCGGTTTTGGGACGACGACATGCACGAAAAACGACTATGCTGGGCGATGCGTGGGGCGACCGCCTGGAGGGGGCCAGACCAACTTCGGCCATCGGTGCACAGACCCATCAGCGACCGGCTGATTCCGGCTTGGAAGTTGCGATGCGCCGTCTTGCGGTCCTTTTCATGCTGACGCTGCTCGGCGCCTGCTCGACCGCGGACGATCTCTCGCCGCTGTCGCCGTCCGCATCGAGCAGTCCGACGGTGGCCGTGCGCGCGCCGCGCTTTGCCGATTCCAAGCCGCATGAGTGGGACAGCGGCGCGCCGTGGAACTATGCCATCCACGGCACCGACGTCTCCAAATACCAGACCTCGGTCGACTGGCCGACGGCCAGGGCCAGCGGCATTTCCTTCGCCTTCATCAAGGCGACCGAGGGCGGCGACCGCTTCGATGAATATTTCAGCGAGCACTGGGCGCGCACCAGAGCCGCCGGCGTTCCGCGCGCTGCCTATCATTTCTTCTATTTCTGCACTCCGGCGGCCCAGCAGGCGCGCTGGTTCATCCAGAACGTGCCTGTCGACCGCTCCGCCATGCCGCCGGTTCTCGACATGGAATGGAACCCGAAATCGCCGACCTGCCGCCTGCGCCCCGACCCGGCCACGGTGCGCGCTGAGATGACCACCTTCCTCGAAATCGTCGAGCGGCATTACGGCAAGAAGCCGATCATCTACACCTCGGTCGATTTCTTTGATGACAACGAACTGTCGACCTTCCGTGGCTATCCCTACTGGCTGCGTTCCGTCGCCGGCCACCCGCGCGAGAAATATGGCAGCCACCCCTTCACCTTCTGGCAATACACCGGAACCGGCATCGTTCCCGGCATGACCGGCAAGTCCGACATCAACGTCTTCAACGGCTCGGAAGCCGCCTGGAACAAATGGCTGCGGCAGAACACACGCTGACCCCGTAGCAAAGGCTGCGAAGACACCAGGAATAGGGCCGCCGCAGAAGACCCGTTGACACCGTGGCAACGGTAGCGGGGCCGGCTGGAATGGTGACTGCCGCAGAAGACCCGTTGACACCGTGGCAACGGCAGCGAAGCCGTCTGGAAGAAGGGCCACCGCAGAAGACCCGTTGACACCATGGCAACGGTAGCGAGGCCGGCTGGATTGGTGGCTGCGGCAGAAGACCCGTTGACACCGGGCCTGCCGCCTGCTTTTCGACACTACCAGCGGTAAAGAGTGCAACCGCTGGTAATTCAGGGCGTTGGCCTCCAGGCACGACAAAGCCCTCTTCGTTTCGAAAGGAAGCTGATGCGACTGCGTTCTCAAGCCCTCGCGGCGCTGTTCTTGTGCGCCACGGCCTTGCCGGCGATGGCGCAGGAATGCGGCGGCGATTTCGAAACCTGGAAACAGGGTGTGGCGGCGGAAGCCAAGGCTGCCGGTGTCGGCGCCGTCGGCCTCGATGCGCTGGAGGACGCCAGGATCGACGAGAGGGCTCTGGCGCGCGACCGCGCGCAGGGCGTCTTCACGCAAACCTTCATCCAATTTTCCAACCGCATGATCTCGGCCTACCGGCTGAAGCAAGGTGCGGCGAACATGAAGAAATACGCCGATATCTTCGCCCGCGCCGACCAGCAGTTCGGCGTCCAGGCGCCTGTCATCACCGCCTTCTGGGCGCTTGAAACGGATTTCGGCGCCGTCCAGGGTGATTTCCATACGCTGAGCGCACTGGTGACGCTGTCGCATGACTGCCGTCGCCCGCAATTGTTCCGGCAGCAACTGGTGCCGCTCTTGGAACTGATCGATCGCGGCGTGCTGCCGGCCGACGTCACGGGCGCCTGGGCCGGCGAGATCGGCCAGACGCAGATCCTGCCGTCCGACTATCTTGCGCGCGGCGTCGACGGCGATGGAGACGGCAAGATCGACCTGCGAAACAGCGTGCCGGACGTGATCATGACCACCGGCAACAAGGTGCTGTCGCGCGGCTGGAAACGCGACGAGCCCTGGATCCAGGAAGTGCGCGTGCCCGACGAGATGCCATGGGACCAGACCGGCCGCACCAACAAATTGCCGCTGACACAGTGGGCGCAGTGGGGTGTTACCAACCCCGACGGCTCGCCGCTGGTCGACAAGGGCCTGAACGCCGGCCTGGCGCTGCCCATGGGCCGCAAGGGTCCGGCCTTCCTTACCTATGAGAATTTCGACGTCTATCTCGAATGGAACCAGTCCTTCACCTACGCGCTGACCGCGGCCAATCTTGCCGCGCGGCTGGCGGGCGCGCCGCCGCTCGATCCGCGCAATCCCGAGCCGGGTCTCAACAACGACCAGATGAAGGCGCTGCAGACCAAGCTCGAGGCCAGCGGTTACGATGTCGGCACGGTCGACGGCATTCTGGGCACCAACACCCGCGAAGCCATCCGCAAGGAGCAGATGCGGCTAGGCGTGCCGGTTGATGGCTGGCCGACGCCGGAGTTGCTGGGAAAGCTGTAGCTCCCTCTTCTTTCTCCCTTGGGAGGAGGAAGAAAGCTTAATCCGCCATCGTCTCCAGGCTTGCAAACCCCTGCGGCGCGTCGCCCTCGTCGAAGGGCGTCGTCACCTCGACGAACGTGTCGGGATAGAAGCCGTTGAAGCGTGTCCTGAGCGACAGCGAGTAGGCGCCGATATGGCCGATCTCGATCCAGTCGCCGGTATCGACGGTTTCCGGCAGCCAGAACGGCCGCGACAGGATATCGACGGAATCGCAGGTCGCGCCGCACACTTTGAACGGCACGATGTTGTTCTCGTCGCCATTGCGGGCCCTGATCGCCGGATCGGGGATGAAGCGCGCCGGCAGTGTGATCTTGCCGGTCCATGAATCCGACAGCGACGCCCAGATGCCGTCATTGATGTAGAGCCGCTTGCCCTTGCGCAGGAGCACGCGCACGATCAGCGACAGGCAGCGCGCCACGATCACCCGGCCCGGCTCCGCCACCAGCGGTATCTGGTCGAATTGATATTCCTTCAGGTCGCCGGAGAGCCGCGACATGATCTGGCCGAGCGACGGCATCTCGATCTGCTTGCGGTTGGGATCATGTCCGTATTCGGCCGGAAAACCGCCGCCGACATCGAGCCCGGCAATGTCGAAGGTCAGCCGGTTGCGCACCCAGTCGGCCGAGGCCAATGCCCGCTCATAGGTGTCGGGGTCCTCGATCTGGCTGCCGACGTGGAAGCACAGGCCGACCTTGTAGCCGGTGCGGTTCAGCCGCTCGGCGAGTTCGACCGCATAGGCCGGCCCGGCGCCGAATTTCTTCGACAGCTCGTAGGCGGCATGCCCCTTGGTCTGCACGCGCACGAAGACGGTGACCGCGCCCGGATCGATATCGAGCGCCCGCACCACCCGGGTCAGCTTAGTGATCTCGTCCTCATGGTCGAGCGAGATGACGCGGATGCCGTATTTTTCCAGCGCCAGCTTGATGTCGGACTGTGCCTTGACCGGGTGCATGTAGAGCATCTCGGCATCGGGCGAGACAGCGCGCACGGCGGCGAACTCGCCTGGGGAAGCGACGTCGAAGGCAGTGACGCCGGCCTCGACCAGCGTCTTCAGCACGATCTGCTCGCCATTGGTCTTGACCGCATAGGCGGTCTTGCCGGGGAACATGCCCATGAACTGCCTGGCATCGGCCTTCAGCACCTGCGGGCGGAAGCAATAGACCGGATCGTCCGGGCGAAGCGCCAGTGCCGCCTCGCGGGCATTCTCGAATCGCTGCATGGACGAATCCTCGACTTCGACTGCGCACAATTAATCCAAGCTAGCGGCTAGCGCATGACCCCGAAAGTCAATTTCGACTTTCATCTTGCAGCGTCCTTTGCGCGTCTCTGGAGACGCGCGGCGCTGCAATGAAAACAATTCTCTGTCTCGCGCCCCCTGACGGTGCCGCATTGGCTTGTCAGAAGGCCATCGGTCCGGTTTCGGGTGGCCCTTGCCGGCGAACCGGATATGGCTTCTGCCTTGTGGCTGGCATTCCGGCCGTGTGGGGAGGATTCATATGGCAGTGACCGCTACATCTGCGTCACGTGGACCGATGGCGCTCAAGGACTGGGGCCAGTTGCTGCTGCTCGGCGCGATCTGGGGCGGCTCGTTCTTCTTCGCCCGCATCGCGGTGGCGGAACTTCACCCGCTGGTGCTGGTGCTGTTTCGCGTCGCCATCGCCGCGATCGCGCTGCAGCTCTATCTCGGCTTGCGCGGCCCGTCTTTTCGCCTCGCTCTGCCGCATGCCGGCCTGTTCTTCCTGCTGGCCTTCACCAACAACGTCGTCCCCTTCTCGCTGATCTTTGCCGGCCAGACCCAGCTCGGTGCCGGCGTCGCCTCCGTCCTCAACGCGACGACACCGTTCTGGACGCTGATCCTCGCCAATGCCCTGACCTCGGACGAAAAGCTGTCCTGGAACAAGCTCGCCGGCATCGGGCTCGGTGTCGCCGGCACCGCCGTGATGATCGGTCCCGGCCTGCTCGCCGGGCTCGGCGGCCCGGTCTGGGCCAAATTCGCGCTGATCGGCGCATCGCTCTCCTATGGCGTTGCGCTGATGGTCGCCCGCCGCTTCAAGGGCGTGCCCTCGCCGGTCGTCGCCACCGGACAATTGACGGCCTCGACCATCATCATGATCCCGATCGTGCTCTTCGCCCATGGCCCCGCCGGCCTGTTCTCCGCCTCGCCGCCGGTGCTGGCGCTGGCGCTTCTATCGACGGCCTTCGCCTATATCCTCTACTTCAACCTCGTCGCCTCGGCTGGGGCCACCAACGCCTCGCTGGTCACGCTGATCGTGCCGGCCAGCGCCATGCTGCTCGGCTTCCTGTTCCTCGGCGAACGGCTCGAACTGTTCGAGATCGGCGGCGTGGTGCTGATCGGTCTCGGCCTTGTCACCATCGACGGGCGCCTGTTCGGAAGACGTTAGTGCGCGGCATGCCGGCATCGCGGCAGCGCTGTCATGACACGCCAACGACACCATCCCGCCATAATTTATTCACAGGCCTGAAGCCGGTTTTTGCCGAAGAGTTTCAACGGCTAACGGCAAAACCGAGGTCGCGAATTCCACATTTACGTCGCAATGCAGCACATTTTCCGCTTGCCTGTGGCACAAATGAACCTAGACTCCAGGGCATAGCTCTTTAAGAGGAGGCTATGTCATGGGACTTACGAGGCCAATCAACGCATTGATGATTTGTGCTGCGTTTGCCTTCATCGGCGCCCTCATTATGGGCGTCCTTCCCTGAACCCGCCAAGACGGGGAAGACCAGCACCTAATAGTCCAACCAATTCGAAAGGCCGGGTTTTTACCCGGCCTTTTGCTTTTCCAGCCGACCGTTACGCAGCAGCGGAACCCGCGACCTCCGCTTCGTGCGAGCGGATGCCGATCATGTGGCAAACGGCGAACACCAGATCGGCCCGGTTCATCGTGTAGAAGTGAAAATCACCAACGCCGCGCTCGACCAGGTCAAGCACCTGCTCGGCGGCCACCGCGGATGCCACGAGCGCATGCGTCTGTGGGTCGTTCTGCAGGCCGTCGAAGCGCTCGGCCAGCCAAGCCGGCACTAACGCGCCGCAGCGCGCCGAGAAATTGGCGACCTGGGTGAAATTGTGCACCGGCAGGATGCCGGGCACGATCGGGATGTAGATGCCGGCACGGCGCGCGCGCTCGACGTAACGCTCGTAGAGATCGTTGTCGAAGAAGAACTGGGTGATGGCCCGCGTCGCGCCATTGTCAACCTTGCGCTTCAGCATGTCGATGTCGGTGGCGAAATCAGGACTTTCCGGATGCTTTTCCGGATAGGCCGAAACCGAGATGTCGAAATCGCCGGCGCCCTTCAGCGCCCCGACCAGCTCGGCGCCATTGGCGTAGCCGTCCGGATGCGGCCGGTAGGCAGCGCCGACGCCTTCCGCCGGATCGCCGCGCAAGGCGACGAAGCGCTTCACGCCCATGTCGGTGAATTCCTGGATCACGGCGTCGACTTCGTGGCGGGCGGCATCGACGCAGGTCATGTGCGCAGCCGGCGTCAGGCTGGTCTCCTTCAGGATGCGGCCGATGGTGCGCGCCGTGCGCTCACGTGTCGAGCCGCCGGCGCCATAGGTCACCGAGACGAATTTCGGCTGCAGCGGCTCCAGCCTTGTGACCGTATCCCACAGCCTTGCCTCCATCTCGTCGTTCTTCGGCGGGAAGAACTCGAACGAAACCCTGACCTTGTCGCCAATATCGGGACGGCGGGAAAAACGAAACTGGTTCATCAGGCGATTTCCCCTATCGAGCTCACTCTGGTCTGCTGGCTGGCGTTGGCAGGATCGGCGATCAGCAGGCGCCGGTCGCGGCCAAGCCAAAGCTTGACGGTGAGCCTGGCCTCGTTGCCGCCGCGCGGTTCGAATTCCTGGGCATCCTCGAGATCGAGGCCGGCTTCCGAGAACCACTCCCCGATCTGCCGGTCGGAAAAGCCCAGCCGCATATGCGCATGCTCGTCGCGCAGGAACTCAAGCGCGTGCGGCGCGAAATCGACGATGACCAGACGGCCCGCCGGGCGCAAAAGCCGCGCTGCCTCGTGGATGGCGCGGGCCGGATCGTCGAGATAGTGCAGCACCTGGTGGATGGTGACGAGATCGAAGGCATCGCGCTCGACCGGCGGCGAGAAGATATCGCCCTGCCGCACCTGCGCATTCGAAACGCCGGCCTTGTCGAGATTGGCGCGCGCCACGGTCAGCATCTCGCGCGACATGTCGATGCCGATGCCGCGCCGGTAGAGCGGCGAGAAGATTTCGAGCAGCCGCCCGGTGCCGGTGCCAAGGTCGAGCATCGACTGGAACGGCCGCTTGCCGACCAGCTTCAGCATCGCGGCCTCTACGGCGCGGTCGGGCACATGCAGCGAGCGGATATGATCCCAGCTTGCGGCGTTCTGCGAAAAATACTCGGTGGCGCGGTCCTGGCGCTTGCGCTTGACCGAGGTCAGCCGCTCCAGGTCACGCTCGACCTGCGGGTCGGCGCCCCGAATGCCGGAAACCAGCCCCATCACGAAGTCTCGCGCGGAATCGGCGTCCGACAGGCGGAAGAAGGCCCACGACCCTTCCTGGTAGCGGCCGATCAGCCCGGCCTCGAGCAGCAGTTTCAGGTGCCGCGAGACACGCGGCTGCGACTGGCCGAGAATTTCGGTAAGGTCGGAAACGGTGAGGTCGCCGCGCGACAACAGTGCCAATATGCGCAGGCGGCTGGATTCGGCCGCCGCCTTCAGCGTATCCACCATGGTGTCGAGCGAGACATGCATCAGCGTATTCTCTTTGAAAAAGATATAAACATATGTTTATGTCGATTTTCGAAAGCACGCAAGCGCTATGTCGCTTCCGGACAAGAAAATGCCGCATGCGTGATTTTTCGGTGCATGTCGTCCAAAAACGTGTAGCGGTTTTGGAACAATGACATGCATCAGCAGGAAGATCGGCCGATGAGCGAACCGCGTGAGATGTTCGAGGCACGCGAAGGCGAGCGGAGACTGGACCAGGATCCGGCGACGATGCCGCCGGATGGCGGCATCGTCTTCATCGGCCGTATCGCCTCGCCTTGGACCACCCGGGAAAGCTGCCCGAAGAACATGCGCGCCGCACGCGAAACGGGACAGCCGGCGGTGCTGACCATCGACGCGCCCTACCGCAGCGGCCTGCAAGGCCTGGAGCGCGCCAGCCACGTCGTCATCCTGTCCTGGCTGCACCACGCACCGCGGAATCTGATCGTGCAAAAGCCCCGCCATGCGGCTGATGCCAAAGGCGTATTCGGGTTGCGCTCCCCTGCCCGGCCGAACCCGGTCGGCCTGCACGTGGCCAAGCTCGTTGCGCTCGACGTTTCCACTGGGCGCATCGACCTTGACGCCATCGACGTGCTCGACGGCACGCCGGTCATCGACATCAAGCCCTATTTCGCCTCGACCGATGCCATATCAGAGGCGACCGTTGGGGGGCGCGAGGAGCGATGACCGCTCCGACCGGCCGCCGCCGCGCCATCGCCAAGGCGCTGACAGCACTTCTGCCGCTGGCCCCCTATGCCGACATGGAGAAGATTCGCACCGACGCCGGCTCGGTGCATATGAAGACCTTGCCGCCCACGATCGCGGTCTGGCTGGCGACGATTGCCCATATCCGTCACATGCACACCGACTACGAAAAGCTGCTGGCCGAGGGCTATGATCGCGACTCGGCGCGTTTCTTCGTCATCGAGCAGACCAACATCGTGCTCACACGCTGGCGCGCCACCCGCCTGCTCGACGCCGATGACGAGGAGGAATGAGGCTGTGCCGGGCCGCATGGCGCTCACCGCGTCATGCTGGCCGGGTCTTCATCTCGAGGATGACTGAAGTCGGACCACTGGCTCTATGCGCTCGGGCTGCCGGCAATAGCTTGTGACGCCATGGCTAGGAGCTGCCGATGAGCCGAATCGCACAAGATATACCGTCCCTGCCCCAGGTCGGCGATCGCCATGTCGACCCGCATTCCTATCCCGACGGCATCGCTTTCCTCGACGGCCAGTACCTGCCGATGTCGCAAGCCAAGGTCTCGGTGCTGGATTGGGGTTTTCTGCACTCGGACGCCACTTACGATACGGTGCATGTCTGGAACGGCCGCTTCTTTCGCCTCGATCTGCATCTCGACCGTTTCTTCGGCGGGCTCGACAGGCTGCGCATGACGATCCCGTTCGATCGCGATGGCGTCGCCGAGATCCTGCACAATTGCACAGCACTTTCGGGTCATCGCGCCGCCTATGTCGAGATGCTGTGCACGCGCGGTGCTTCGCCGACCTTCAGCCGCGACCCGCGCCAGGCGATCAACCGCTTCATGGCGTTCGCCGTGCCGTTCGGCTCGGTCGCCAATGCCGAGCAGGTGCAGCGCGGCCTGCGTGTCGCAATCAGCGACAAGGTGCGCATTCCGCCGGCCTCGATCGATCCGGCGATCAAGAACTACCACTGGCTCGACCTCGTGCGCGGCCTCTACGATGCCTATGATAGCGGCGCCGAGACGGCCCTCATTCTCGACTTCAACGGCAATGTCGCCGAAGGCCCCGGCTTCAACGTCTTCCGCGTCAAGGACGGCAGACTGTCGACGCCGGCCATCGGCGTGCTGCCGGGCATCACCCGCCGCACTGTCTTCGATCTCTGCGCGGAGGCCGGACTCTCGGCAACGGCCATGGATGTCAGCGTGGCCATGTTGCGCGGCGCCGACGAAGTCTTCATCACCTCGACCGCCGGCGGCATCATGCCGGTGACGGAGATCGACGGTGCTGAGATCGCGGACGGCAAGGTCGGGCCGATCACCAGCCGGCTGATGGCGCTCTATTGGCAAAAGCACGACGACCCTGACTGGTCGACCCCGGTGAACTACCCCTGATTCACACGATTTCTTGTTCTGCGGGAAAGCCCCGAGTTCAAAAAGATTCCCCTCGCCTCTGGAAAATCACCGGACAGGCCGTATATGCCCGGAAGCGGAGAAGCCTCCGCTTCCATCCAGAAATTGCGCCCGCAGGGGCAAGGGATTCCACATCATGACATCAAAGGTTTGGTTCATCACCGGATCGTCGAAGGGCTTTGGCCGCGTCTGGGCCGAGGCCGCATTGGCGCGTGGCGATCGCGTTGCCGCGACCGCCCGTGACACAGGCACGCTCGCCGAGCTCGTCGAAAAATACGGCGACAACATCGCCGCGCTAAAGCTCGACGTCACCGACAAGAAAGCCGTCGATGCCGCTGTCGCCGAGGCACACAAGCGCTTTGGCCGGCTCGACGTCGTCATCAACAATGCCGGTTACGGCCATTTCGGCGCCATCGAGGAAGTCAGCGAGCAGGAAGCCCGCGACCAGATCGAGACCAATGTGTTCGGCGCGCTGTGGGTCACCCAGGCAGCCCTGCCGATCATGCGGGCGCAGCGGTCCGGCCACATCATCCAGATCTCGTCGATCGGCGGCGTCAATGCCTTTGCCTCGCTCGGCCTCTACCATGCCTCGAAATGGGCGCTGGAAGCCTTCAGCCAGTCGCTAGCCATCGAGGTCGCGGAATTCGGCATTCATGTCACGCTGGTCGAACCGGGCGGTTTCTCCACCGACTGGTCGGGAGCATCGGCCAAGGTCTCCAAGCCGATCGAGGCCTATGCGCCTGCCCGCGCCAAGATGGCCGAGCGCCGCGCCAACTCGGTTGCCGGCGACCCCGAGGCGACAGGGCCGGCGATGCTGGCCATCGTCGATGCGGCCGAGCCGCCGCTGCGGGTATTCTTCGGCGATGGCGGCCTGCCGATGATACGCCAGGAATACGCCAACCGCCTCGCCACCTGGGACAAGTGGGACAACGTTTCCGTCATGGCGCAAGGCGCCAACAAGAACCGCAAGGGCTGACATCTGGTATTTGCTGCGCCGCCTCCCGGGCGGCGTAGCTATGCCTGGTAGATCCACTGCTCCGGCACGCGCACCGAAATCTCTTCGCCGGCCCTGACGATGCCGGGCTTTTCAACCCAGGCGACTACGCCGCGCAACCGCTTTGCCGCCTTGGGAAACAATAGCGCACCGGCTTCGACATCGGGCATTCCGACGTTCTCGGCGATCGATCGTCCGGCGATACGGCATGGTCCGTTCTGTGCGTCCACCTTGAGGGTCACGCCGCCCTTGAAGAACAACAGCGTGCCGGCCGGCAGCATCGACAGATGCGGCACGTCTTTGATCACCAGATTGGCACCGATCCACTCGGGCTTGATTTCGGTGAGCCCCATCCGTTCGGCGACAATGGCCAGTTCGTCCGCCGCCACGATGGACAATTGTCTTTCATTGCGCATCTCGGTGCCGCGCGGGTACCACGGCTCGCGTCCGCCCGAGCGCCGCGTCGGCCCGGCATGGAAATCGCCCGATATGCCGTCGAAACCCAGCCGCAATTCGTCCACCGAACGCGTCTGGAAATGATCCGATGGCGCGACATAGAGCGCGGCCGCGCGGGCTGAAAGCTTCTTCGCCGGGATGATTTCGACCGGCTTCTCGGCCTCGGGGAAGAGATCCAGCATGGGCTTCAATCCTTGATGACGCGCTCTGGTTTTGCCCTTAGGCCGGCAAGGCCGCAAGAGCGGTTTGGGCCAAAACGCGCAACTCTTCGGCCGACGCACCGTCCCGCGCCTGGATCGACATGCCATTCATGACACCAGCAATATATCTGGCGAAGTCTTCGACAGAGAGGTTTTGGGGCAAATCGCCTTTTGCCTTGCCTTTGGCAAGCCGCGCCGCGATCGCCGCTTCGCTTTCCTTGCGGTAGGTCCTGAGTTCATCCGCAATGGCTTGTGCCTGCGGTGAAGCCGCCAGCGCGCCACTGACGAAAAGACACCCTCCCGGCTTGCCGGGCCTGGAATAGGCCTCCGCGGCGCCCAGCAACAAGCGCCGCATCGCCTCCCCCGTCGACACCGGCGCGCTCAGCGCTTCCAGGGCGAAGCCTATCTCGGTCTCGTGGTAGCGCATCAACGCCTTGCGGAACAAAGTCTCCTTGTCGGTGAAGGCGTTGTAGATCTGTGGCGGCGTCAGCCCCATCGCTTCGCGCAGCATGGCCAGCGACGTCGCCTCATAGCCATGCTCCCAGAAAAGATGCATCGCGGCATCGAGCGCCCGGTCGGGGTCGAATGCGCGCGGCCGGCCGCCGCGTTGCTTGTCCGAATTTTCCATAGTGATCGATACGAAACCTGTTGACTCGCCTTTCCCTTATAACATATCAATTGATACGAAACTTGGCAAGCCGGAAGATGACCTCCCGGTGAGGCCGTACACCCGAGGAGAAAATCAAATGCCGATCACCGTGACCGCGCCGGAAGGCGTCCTGACCCCAGCGGGAGAGCGCGAAATCCTGCCACGCCTGAGCGCCGCCCTCATCGAAGCCTCCGGCGCCGCCGGCAATTCATTCTTCACCGCGATCGTCGGCGGCACCGTCCACGTCCTGCCGGCGCGCAACATTTATGCCGGCGGTGTCAACCGGCCAGTCGTCATGGTCGAATTGAAATTGCCCAATATCGGCCTTGGCTCCGTCGAAGCCCGCGAGACCTTCATCACTGCCGCCGCCCGAATTGTCGGCGAACTCTGCGTACCGGGGCACAAGCCGGAAAACACCTGGATCAACATCGTCAACGCGCCCGACGGCGGCTGGGGCATCGGTGACCGGCAGTATACAGGCGACGCGCTGATCGCGGCCGCTGCCGCCGCGCATTGACGAACATGCGGCTCTCCCCTTCGCTGTTCTTCACCACCAACTGCGAGCCCGCGCTGGCCTTCTACGAACAATGCGGTCTTGGCCGGGGAACGATCCTGCTGCGCTGGGGCGACAACAATATGCCGGTGCGCACCGAGGCCATGCGCGGAAAGGTCCTGCATGCTCGCTTCGAAGGTCCGGGTGTGCTGTTCCACGCGTCGGACAATGACGACGCGGAGCCGATGAAGGGCTCCGCCATGATGCTCGAATTCGACGGGCCCGCCGCGGCGCCACAGGTTCTCGCCCGCCAGGAGCTTTTCGCCCGCATGGCCGAGGGCGGCCGGATTACCGTGCCGTTTGCCCGGCAATATTGGGGGACCAGCTTCGGCATGCTGGTCGACGCCTTCGGCGTGCAGTGGATGTTCAGCTGCTCCAATGAATAGACGCCGGTCGCCAACCGCCTCGATCACGACCTTCTTACCGAAGAACGGCGCCGCGCAGCATTGTCGCCGCGCTGCGTCGGCTTCATGGTGAAGTCGGGACCGTCGACGGAGGTTCTCATGCGTCCCGGAGCGGCGATCGCAGCGCTTTGGTTGATCTGGGTGGTCACATGGCTCGCGGCTGCCCTATGGGCCGATCCGGCCCAAAAGCGCATCACCATCGGGGCGGAGGCTCGCTATCGCATCTTCTGGCTGGCCGGCACCGTCCTGCTGTTCGTTCCAGCGCATGGCTATGAAGGCCGGCTGAGATTGTGGACGCCGACCCTTGCCGAAGCCTGGGCCTGCGTTGCCCTGATCGCGGTCGGCATCGGCTTTGCGTGGTGGGCGCGTATCCATCTCGGGCGGTTGTGGTCCGCCACGGTCACCGCCAAGGCGGAGCATCGCGTGGTCGACACGGGCCCCTATCGCCTGGTCCGGCATCCGATCTATACCGGGCTGCTGCTGGCAGTGCTCGCCACGATGGTGGCGAAGGGCACGGTCTGGGGCATTGCGGGCACGGCCCTGCTCATCATCGGCGTTGTCGTGAAAGCCAGGCTGGAGGAGCGTTTCCTGCGCGACGAACTCGGCCCAGCCTATGACGACTACGCCAGGCGGGTGCCGATGCTGGTTCCCTTCACGCCGGCCTGACGCGGCGCGGCGTCCTCCATTCAGAGCATGCGCAAAAGCGCGCCGCCAATCGAATATCCCGCGCCGAACGCACAGATCAGGCCGAAATCGCCTGGTTTCATGTCGGCATGGTTCTCCGACAGCGCGATGATGGCGCCGGCGCCCGCCGTGTTGCCGAGCCGCTCCAGCACCATGGGTGCGCGGTCATGGCCGACATCATGACCGAATGCCAGTTTCAGGATCATCGCATTCATGCGCGCATTGGCCTGGTGCAGCCAGAAGCGCCTGATCGCCTCCGGCGTCAGCCCGTGTTCGGCGAGGAATTCGACGATGAATTTGTGCCCGGCGACGGTGACTTCCTTGAACACCTTGTTGCCGACCTGCTTGATGAGATTGCCCTCCAGGTCGATCCTATAGGGATCATCCTGGGCAGTGCGGGTGTGATAGCCGAGATTGGTGCGGATGTTGTTCGACATCTGCGTCCAGAGGCGCGTGTCCAGCACCTCGAAGCGGCCCGGCCGCCTCTCGCCCTGGGCGAGCCCCTCCACCACCATCGATACCGAAGCGTCCCCGAAGATGAAGTGCGTCTGCCGGTCACGGAAATTGAGATGGCCGGTGATGATCTCGGGCGTGGTCACCAGGACGCGCTTGTGGGCGCCCGAGCGGACCAGATTGACCGCCATGTGCAGCGCCGCCGCCGCTGACGAACAGCCAAGCCCCATATCGAAGCCGGCACCCCGTGTACCCAGCGCCTCCTGCATTTCGATGGCGATCGCCGGATATGGCCTCTGCTGATGCGAGGACGAGCAGATCACCAGATCGATGTCCGACGCCTCGATGCCGGCGTGCTCGATCGCCTTCCCCGCCGAAGCGACGCCGAATTCCGCCTGCAGCGAGAGCGCGTCGTCCGGGCGCGCCGGAATGCGCGGCGCCATGCGGGTCGGGTCGAGAATGCCTTCCCGTTCGATCACGTGGCGGGCGCGCACGCCCGAGGCATGGACGATGAAGTCGGCATCCGATTTCTGCAGCAGCGTCTCGCCGGCAGCCTGGCGCCGCGCGTTCTCGGTGTCGACCCAGGCGTTGAAACTGGCGACCAGTTCCTCATTCGTGATGACAGGCTTGGGGATTTCGGCGCCGATGCCGCTGATGATGACGCGATGCATGTTTCAGTCCGTCCCATCCGCAGGCGATGCGGCTTCATGTGGGCGCCGAAACGCTTCGGCGCAACACTTTTCTCATCAGGCCGGTTTACGCCGGATTAAACCAAGATTTACGCGAGCCTATCCAGCCCGTTTGGCGACAATGAAAATGCGGGGGAACCGCAGCAGCACCTTGCCATCGGCGGTCTTCGGATAGGCCTTGGCGATCCTGGCCGTGTAGCTGTCGAGGAACAGCTTGCGTTCGTCCGCTTCCAGCGGATCGAGGAACGGCTTCAGCCCGGTGGCCTTGACCCACTCGACGATCGCCTCGGCGTCGGCCAGCGGATGGTTGTAGATGGTGTGCCAGATGTCGAGCCGAGCGGAGAGCAGCGACAACAGGTCATAGTAGAACGATACCGGCGGCAGCGGCGCACGCGCCGCTCCCTGTATCCTTGCCGCGAAAGGCGCTTCCGCGGCGGTTTCCCGCATCAGGCGGTGCGAATCCTCGCCCATATTGTCGGGCATCTGGATCGCCAGCGCGCCACCGGGCGCCAGAAAACCCATCAGGCGCTGGAACACCGCCGGATGTTCCGGCAGCCACTGGAAGACGGCGTTGGCGAAAATGACGTTGACCGGCGCGGCCGGCTGCCATGTCGCCGCATCGGCGAGGTCGAAGCTGACATTGGGCAGGCGCGCCCTCGCCTTTTCGATCATGTCGGGCGAGGTGTCGAAGCCGCTCACTTGCGCATCCGGCCAGCGCTCGACCAAAAGTTCGGTCGAATTGCCCGGCCCGCAGCCGATGTCGACGACCCGGCGCGGAAAGTCGACCGGCACCTGTGCTACGAGGTCACGCGCCGGCCGTGTGCGTTCGTCCTCGAATTTCAGATATTGGGCGGCGGACCAATCAGCCATTTGAGCTCTCCTCGTATCCCAGAGAAATTCGCCGCCCAATCAACCCCTTACCGCGTCAGCCGCTTGTGCGTCATGCGGTGCGGGGCCGCTGCTTCCGCGCCCAGGCGGCGCAGCTTGTCCTTCTCGTATTCCTCGAAATTGCCCTCGAACCATTCGACATGCGCGTCGCCCTCGAAGGCGAGCATGTGGGTGGCCATGCGGTCGAGGAACATGCGATCGTGGCTGATGATGACCGCGCAGCCTGCATAGGCTTCCAGCGCGTCTTCTAGCGCGCCCAGCGTTTCGGTGTCGAGGTCGTTGGTCGGTTCGTCGAGCAGCAGCACATTGCCGCCGCCCTTCAGCATCTTGGCGAGGTGCACGCGGTTGCGCTGACCGCCCGAGAGATTGCCGACCTTCTGCTGTTGGTCGCCGCCACGGAAGTTGAAGGACGAGCAGTAAGCGCGGCTGTTGATTTCGTGCTTGCCGAGCTTGATGACCTCGGCGCCGCCTGAGATCTCTTCCCACACCGTCTTGTTCGCATCGAGTGCGTCGCGGCTCTGGTCGACATAACCGAGCTTGACCGTCTCGCCGATGCGCACTGTGCCCGCGTCCGGCTTCTCCTGGCCGGTGAAGGTCTTGAACAGCGTCGTCTTGCCGGCGCCGTTCGGGCCGATGACGCCGACGATGCCGCCCGGTGGCAGCCTGAACGACAGGTTCTCGATCAGGAGCTCGTCGCCAAAGCCTTTGTTGAGGCCTTCGACCTCGATGACGACGTTGCCGAGGCGCTCGCTCGACGGGATGACGATCTGCGTGTCGGTCGGCTTGCGGTTCTGCGACTGCTCGACCAGTTCCTCATAGGCCTTGATACGCGCCTTGGACTTGGTCTGGCGTGCTTTGGGCGACGACTGGATCCACTCGCGCTCGCGCCAGATCGACTTCTGGCGGGCATCGTCCTCGCGGCCTTCCTGGATCAGGCGCTTGGCCTTGGCGTCGAGATATCTGGTGTAGTTGCCCTCGTAGGGAATGCCGCGGCCACGGTCGAGCTCGAGGATCCAGCCTGTGACGTTGTCGAGGAAGTAGCGGTCGTGGGTGATGATCAGCACCGAGCCCGGATAGTCGCGCAGGTGCTTTTCCAGCCAGGCGGTGGTCTCCGCGTCGAGATGGTTGGTCGGTTCGTCGAGCAACAGCAGATCCGGCTGTTGCAGCAGCAGCCTGCACAGCGCGACGCGGCGACGCTCACCGCCCGACAGGTTGGTCACTTCAGAATCGGCCGGCGGGCACTGCAGCGCGTCCATCGCCATCTCGACCTGCTGCTCGAGATCCCACAGGTTGAGCCGGTCCATCTCGTCCTGGAGCTTGGCGGACTCATCCGCCGTCTCGTCGGAATAGTTCATCATCAGCTCGTTGTAGCGCTCGATGATGGCGGTCTTCCTGGCAACGCCGTCCATGACGTTTTCCATCACGGTCTTGCTGTTGTCGAGCTGCGGCTCCTGTGCCAGGTAGCCCACGGTCGCGCCCTCGGCCAGCCAAGCCTCGCCCTGAAACTCCTTGTCGAGCCCGGCCATGATGCGCAGGATCGTCGACTTACCCGAACCGTTGGGGCCGAGGATGCCGATCTTGGCGTCCGGATAGAAGGACAGATGAACGTTGTCGAGCACCTTCTTGGTGCCATAGGCCTTCGACAGGCCGGACATGTGATAGATGAACTGGCGTGCCACGCGCGCTTTCCCTGAAAAACTGACTGGATTTTGCCGAATTGAATGGAGGTTGGCCGCTATGTAGGCGATGCGGCGGCGAACGGCAATCGCTTTTGCCACATCGGGCCAACCACACGGACAAGTCTGCACCGGCAGCCAAGTTCTCAACCGGTCGATGGCGCACGGAAATCTCCGGTTAACCCTTCCGCGTCAAAACAGGATCGGGTTGGAATCGCCGGCTTGCCCCGATTCCTGGCGCGAGAGAGAACGGATCGACGGCATTGCTGAACAGTTTCCTGCTCCTTGCCGAAGCGGTCGTCTACTTCAGCGTCATGGTGACGCTTTTCCGCTTCCGCAAGCGCATCGGCCTCGGCGTCTTCGTCTGCGCGCTCGGCGTCATGCATTTCCTGGAGACCTATCTCGCCAGCGTCTTTTACGTCGCCCTGCCGTTCGGCATGGTCTCGCCAGGCTCGGCGGTGCTCTTCTCCGGCAAGCTGGTGATGCTCCTCCTGCTCTACATGAAAGAAGACGCCGCCACCGTGCGGCAGCCGATCTACGGCCTGCTGCTCGGCAATGCGCTGATGATCGGGCTGGTGCTGCTGCTCCGCCTGCACGCCATCGCGCCGCTGCCGGACGGCCGGCTCCCCGACATCGGCTTCATCGACGAGATGGGCTGGCTGATGGTGTGGGGCACGACGCTGCTGGTCATCGACGCCATCCTGATCATTCTGCTCTATGAAAAGCTTGGGCGCACCCTGCGCAAGGCACAGTTCGCGCGCATCCTGATTTCGGTCGCCTGCGTGCTCACCTTCGACCAGGCCGGCTTCTTCACCGCGCTGCATTTTGTTGCCGGGGCGCCGATCGCGGTCTTCTTCGGCGGCTGGTTCGCCAAGATGGCGGCGGCACTGACTTTCAGCGCCATGCTGGTCGCCTACCTCAAATGGTTCGAGGTCCGGGACGTCCAGATGCCGCGTGGGCTGACCGACATTTTCGAGACGCTGACCTATCGCGAACGCTACGAAGCGCTGGTCGAGCATGTCGGCCGCGACGGCCTGACCGGCCTATTGCACCGCGGACGCTTCGACGCCGACGGTGAAGCCGCCGTCCAGGCCAGCCTGCGCACGGCGAGGCCACTCAGCCTGCTCATCGTCGACGTCGACCACTTCAAGTCGATCAACGACCGTTTCGGCCATGCCGAAGGTGACAAGGCGCTGAAGGCGGTCGCAACCGTACTTTGCGAGGCGGCGGGCGCCGAGGACCAGGTGTTCCGGATCGGCGGCGAGGAATTCGCCATCCTCAGTTCGCGTCCGCATTCCGTCGCCAGGCTGTTTGGCGAAAGCGTCCGCACCGCGCTCAAGGCATCGGCCGCCACCAGCCGGTTCGAACTGACCGTCAGCGCGGGCGTTTCCAGCGTCAGCGAAACGACGCAGTGCCTGGCCGACCTGTTCGCACTCGCCGACCAGCGCCTTTACAAGGCAAAATCGACCGGACGCGACCGAGTCGTCGGTGAACCCGGCGGGCATGAGGCCGACGCCGCCATCGCCTGGACCAGGTCAGCCCAGGTTTAGCCCTATCCGCGACGGCCGCGCCGGCTTGCCGGAAACGGCGATCCCGCACTTACTGGAACCCGATCGCGTCGACCGTGCCGGTCGGGCAACCGGCCTTGTTGGTCGGCACCGAGGCCAGCAGCAGGTCCTTGAGCGAGCTGTTCGGGCCGATCGGGCCGGCAAGGCCGAGCGTCAGTTCGCCGATCAGCCGCCGGCCGTTCGACGGATCGATGACGCAGGACACCCGCACCCTGTCGCCTGCTCCCGCGCCGAAGGCCTGGTCGAAGGCACCGCGAATCTGGTCCGCCGTCAGCTTGCCACCGATACTCCTGGCGAAGAGGTCGCGCACGGGCGAGCTGTTGACCTCACGCATCAAATGGAGGGCATCGGAAAAATACTCCTGCTGGCTTTTGCCGTAGCAGGTGCCGTGCTTGATCCATTCATGCCGTTCCAGCTTCGAGGCGGTGCCCGGCATCACCTTGTCGAGCTCCGCGCGGGTATCGGCATCGAGGTTGACCGGCGGCAGGTCCTGCCAGTGGGCCGGATTGTCATTGGCCTTGTCGCTGGCCGAAGCCTGGCAATAGAAATTGCCGTTCGGCTGCGGCCACAGACCGTGCAGCGTGAAATTGGTGGCATCGAATTCGCCAGGATTTTGCGCCTTGCATTCGGTCTTGTTCGACTTGGTCTCGCAGAAGGCCGGCTGCCAGCTCAAGGCGAAGACATATTCGGGTTTTCCCGAGGCGGCGGGCTTGCCTTGCCCACCCGGCGCCGCCGGCACGGTCGCCGCGCTGCTGCCTGAAAGGTGGCCGCAACTCACCTTCACCCAGCGGCGCTCGGGATCGGCGCCCGGCACCTGGATGAGGTAGTGGGTCGGCGTGTCCTTGTTGCCGGCAAGCAGCTGATAGCTCTGTCCGGCATCGGTCGAGACATTGCCGGGGTTCTTGCCGTTCTTGATCGCCTGAGTCGCGGGACACGCAGCGTCGGCCACGAAGGTGCCGCTCATCTTGACGTCGGCATGCGCCGCGCCTGCCAGCGAGCCCGCCAACAAGGCCAATCCGAAAATAACAGCAATGCGCATGGAGAATCCCCGGCTGGAAGAAAGTGGGCGACAGACTGAAGCTGTCTCCATGTCAGAATTGCGATATTTTGCAGGCCCGTGGCAAGAAAGATCGTCGCGGAAAAGCCGGCAGGCCAGATTGACGCAAATCTGGCACCGGCGCACACGTTTGGACATGACAAAGGCGGAACCAGGGGGGAGACCGGCCGGCATGCCATTCAGCCAGCAGCGCGTGGTTCGCTCGTCGACCGGCGCAGACCTCAATCTGTTCGTCCGGCAGGCCGACAGCCCTGCGCGTGCGGTGGTCCAGGTCAATCACGGCCTGGCCGAACATGCCGCCCGCTACGACCGCTTCGCCGATTTCCTCGCTGCCCGGGGCTTCCACGTCTACGTTCATGACCACCGTGGCCATGGCGCGACCAAGGCGCCCGACGCGCCGCTCGGCAGATTCGCCGACACGGACGGCCCGGCCAAGGTGATCGCCGACACCGACGCCATCCACGATCTCATCGCCGGCGAGCAGCCTGACCTGCCGGTAATCCTTTTCGGCCACTCGATGGGCGCGTCCGTGGCGCTGAACTACCTGTTGCGCCATTCCAGGCGCATTCATGCCGCCGCGATCTGGAACGGCAATTTCTCACAGGGCCTGCTCGGCCAAGTGGCGCTCGGTATCCTCGCCTGGGAACGGATGCGGCTCGGCTCCGATGTCCCGTCGCGCCTGCTGCCGAAACTCACCTTCCAGGCCTGGGGCAAGGCGGTGCCCAACCATCGCACTCTGTTCGACTGGCTGTCGCGCGACGAGGCGGAGGTGGCGAAATACATCGCCGATCCGCTCTGCGGCTGGGATGCCTCCATCTCGATGTGGCGCGATGTGGTCGCCATGGCGCTCAACGGCGGCAAGGATGCAGGCTTTGCCGCCGTTCGCCGCGACATCCCCGTCGCGATCGTTGGCGGCGAAAAAGACCCGGCCTCGGACTACGGCAAGGGGATCACCCATCTCGCCAATCGTATGCGCAAGATGGGCTTTTCGAATCTGGTTTCAAAGGTTTACGCCGACACCCGCCATGAAAGCCTGAACGAGGTGAACCGCGACATCATCATGGACGATTTCGCCAGCTGGGCGGACAATGTCTTGAAAGCGTGACGGGTTGGCCCATTGCAAGGACCGTGACAGCTGCTGCCGGGCTTGATAGAGGCACTGCTTTCGCGGCAATCACGGTGATTGCGGCAACCACGGTGATTTATGGCCGAACCCCCGCTGAAAGGCGTCCGCGTCGTCGAACTCGCCCGCATTCTTGCCGGCCCCTGGGCCGGGCAGTTGCTTGCCGATCTCGGCGCCGATGTCATCAAGGTCGAGAGCCCCGATGGCGGCGACGACACCCGCAAATGGGGTCCGCCCTTCGTCATGAGCCATGACGGCGAGAACCTGTCAGCCGCCTATTACCATTCCTGCAATCGCGGCAAGCGTTCCATCGCCATCGACTTTTCGACGCCGGAAGGCGCCGAGACGGTGCGCCGGCTGGTCGCGACGGCGGATGTGCTGATCGAGAACTTCAAGCTCGGCGGCCTGAAGAAATACGGGCTCGACTACGGCAGTCTGAAGAAAATCAACCCTCGCCTGGTCTACTGCTCCATCACCGGCTTCGGCCAGGACGGGCCTTATGCGCCACGCGCCGGTTACGACTTCATCATCCAGGCCATGGCCGGCATGATGTCGATCACCGGTGAGGCCGGCCGCGAGCCGCAAAAGGCAGGCGTCGCCATCTCGGACATCTTCACCGGTCTCTATTCGGTGATCGCCATCCAGGCCGCACTTCGCCATGCCGAACAGACCGGCGAGGGCCAGCACATAGACATGGCGCTGTTCGACACCCAGATCTCGGCGCTCGGCAACCAGAACCTCAACTATCTCGTCTCGGGCAAGTCGCCAGTGCAGATGGGCAATGCGCATATGAACATTGCCCCGTACGAAGTGCTTCCGGTCAGGGACGGCCACATCATCCTGGCTGTCGGCAATGACGGCCAGTTCGGCAAATTCTGCGCCGCCGTCGGGCTGGACGATTTGCCGGCGAATCCCGATTTCGCCACCAATCCCGCCCGCGTCGCCAACCGCGTGGACCTTCGCGCACGCATCATCGAGGCGCTGAAGACCTGGGATCGCGATCAGCTGCTGGCGAAGCTCGAAGCCGCCAGCGTGCCGGCAAGCCCGATCAACACGATCGGCCAGATGTTCGCCGATCCGCAGACCATTGCCCGCGGCATGCGGCTCGACCTTGACGACGGCCATGGCAACCGCCTGCCGTCGGTGCGCGCGCCGATGGTGATGTCGGGCACACCGCTCACCTATGAACGCCCCTCGCCGCGCCTTGGCGAGCACACTGACGAAATCCTTGCCGAACTGGAGAAGTCTGGGAAATGAAGACCGGTGGACAACTGATCGTCGACGCCCTCGAAGCCAACGGCACCGACCGTATCTTCTGCGTGCCGGGCGAATCCTACCTTGCGGTGCTCGATGCGCTGCATGACTCTTCGATCCGCACCATCGTCTGCCGCCAGGAAGGCGGCGCCGCCATGATGGCCGACTGCCAGGGCCGGTTGACCGGCAAGCCCGGCATCTGCTTCGTCACCCGCGGCCCCGGCGCCACCAACGCTTCGGCCGGCGTCCACATCGCCATGCAGGATTCGGTTCCGCTCATCCTGTTCATCGGCCAGGTCGCCAGCCATGCCAAGGAACGCGAGGCGTTCCAGGAGGTGGACTATGTCAGGTTTTTCGGCGACATCGCCAAGTGGGTGGTCGAGATCGACGACGCCTCGCGCATCCCCGAATTCGTCACCCGCGCCTTCGCCGTGGCAACGTCGGGCCGGCCTGGCCCGGTGGTCATCTCGCTGCCCGAGGACATGCTGACCAGCGAGGTCAAGGCGCCGCAAGCACTTCCCCATACGCCGGTCGAGACCTATCCAGGCGGGGCCGAGCTCGACGCGCTGGAAATGCTGCTGGGCAGCGCGAAGCGTCCCTTCGTCATCCTCGGCGGCACGCGCTGGAACGCGGACGCCGTGGCGCGGATGCACGAAATCGCCGAGACCTGGTCGCTTCCTGTCGGCTGTTCCTTCCGCCGCCAGATGCTGTTCGACCATCTGCACCCGAACTATGCCGGTGATGTCGGCATCGGCATCAATCCGAAGCTGGCGGCGGCGATCAAGCAGGCCGACGTCGTTCTCTTGATCGGCGGCCGCATGGGCGAGATGCCATCTTCGGACTATACGCTGCTGAAGAGCCCTTATCCCGACCAGGCACTGGTGCACGTCCATGCCGATGCCGGCGAACTCGGCCGGGTCTACCGCCCGACGCTGGCGATCAATGCATCGCCCGCGGCTTTCGTGGAGGCTTTCGCCAAGCGCAAGCCGGCCGGAATGCCGGCCTGGGCGGAAGAAACGCCAAAGTTGCACGCCGCCTATCTCGACTGGTCGACGCCGCCGGAAAGCGGCCCCGGCCCGGTGCAGATGGGGCCGATCATGAATTACCTGGAAAAGGTATTGCCCGACGACGCCATCCTCACCAATGGCGCCGGCAATTACGCCACCTGGGTGCATCGCTTCCATCGCTTCCGCCGCTTCGCCACGCAAGGAGCACCGACCTCCGGCTCGATGGGTTACGGCACGCCAGCGGCCGTCGCCGCCAAGGCGCTTTATCCGGAGCGCACCGTGGTCGCCTTCGCCGGCGACGGCTGCTTCCTGATGAACGGCCAGGAATTCGCCACCGCCGTACAATACGACCTGCCTATCATCGTCGTCGTCGTCAACAACGGCATCTACGGCACCATCCGCATGCATCAGGAGCGCGAATATCCGGGCCGTGTGGTCGGCACCGACCTGAAAAATCCCGACTTCGCGTCGCTTGCCCGCGCCTATGGCGGCCATGGCGAGACTGTCGAGAAGACCGAAGACTTTGCGCCTGCCTTCGAACGTGCCCGCGCCAGCGGCAAGCCGGCGATCGTCGAAATCCGGCTCGATCCCGAGGCGATCACGCCGACCCGCACGATGACGCAGATTCGCGACAAAAGCTGAAGGAACCGATCGGCTCCAAAGAAAAGGTGCTGCATTCCAAGCTGCCGATCTCCCCCCATGTAGGGGAGATGTCCGGCAGGACAGAGGGGGGCGCTGTCCCGCCGGCTTTCAAGCGCGAGCGGCGCTCCGGACCCTACATCGCCTTTTCGATTTGGCCACGAATCTCGCCGTCCTTGTGGGCGGCCGTGTGCACGTTGACGTAATACTTGCCGGCCTCCAGGTCAGCGGCCTGCGCATCGGTCAACGTGGCCGACCCCTTGATCGGGCTCTTCAGCTTGCCTTTGAACGGGATCACGGGATCAGCGTTTTCACCCATTGCCGCCGGGCCGTGGATATGCGCGGCCACTGCCGGGCCACTGAGGCCGGAATACTTCACGTTCCAGCTGAGCTTCTTCTTGGTCGTGTCGAAGGTGAGAGTGGCCGTCCCCTTGCCTTTGGTGGTGACGGCCGGGCTCTGCTGGCCGCCATCGAGGGTCGCCTTGTATTTCACCATCTCGGCCATGGCCGGTGATGCGAACAGGAAAGCGGTGGAAATAGCGAGCGCCGATAGCGCCGGAAGGAAGGAGTGAGCGCGCATGAAGAACCTCCGATTGAATATTGAATAAAGCATGCGTCGCGGTTCCCCCGACGCGCGCATGCTTCATTGCAACGGATGGGCGGCGCAATGTATCCCTGCACACGGTTTTGTGATTGGAGCGCATGGAAAAGGGGCGGTCGCCCGCCCCTTTTGGTATCAGCCGTCAAACCGGTCGCAGGCGCTGTTGATCGCGCCAGCCCGGCTTACTTGACCGCCTTGTCGGTAATGGCCGTGGTGTAGGCGCCGGTCGGCTCCTTGGTGATGATCTTCTGGTCGAGCAGCGCCTTGGCGGTGCGCTCATACGTCGCCGGGTCGAGCTTGCCGTCGGCATTGTCGATCAGCTTGGCGACTTCGCTCATCATGCGCTTCTGGTGGTTCTCGTCCTGGCCACCGCCGTCCATGACGATCCCGGCAGCTTCGTCATTGTTGTCGACGGCGTATTTCCATCCCTTCATCGAGGCGCGCACGAAGCGCACCATCTTGTCCTCGAAGGCCGGATCCTTGAGCTTGTCTTCCGAGGCGTAGAGCCCGTCCTCGAGCAGGTCGTTGCCCATCGCCGAGTAGTTGAACACGGTGAGCTGTTCGGGCTTGTAGCCGGCGTCGATCAGCTGCCAGTACTCATTGTAGGTCATGACCGAGATGCAGTCGGCCTGCTTCTGGATCAGCGGCTGCACGTCGAAGCTCTGCTTCAAGACGGTGACGCCGTCCGGGCCGCCCTCGGTCTTGAGCCCGAGCTTGTTCATCCATGCGTAGAAAGGATATTCATTGCCGAAGAACCAGACGCCCAGCGTATGACCCTTGAAGTCGGCCTCGGTCTTGATCGGCCCATCCTTCGGGCAGACCAGTTCCATGCCGGCCTTCTTGAAGGGCTGGGCGATGTTGACCAGCGGCACGCCCTTTTCGCGCGCGGCGAGCGCGCCACCCATCCAGTCGACGATGACGTCGGCGCCGCCGCCCGCGATCACCTGCTCGGGTGCGATGTCGGGGCCGCCCGGCTTGATGTCGACATCGAGGCCTTCGGCCTCATAGAAGCCTTTGGCCTTGGCGACATAGTAGCCGGCAAACTGCGCCTGCGTGACCCATTTCAGCTGCAAGGTCACCTTGTCGGCGGCCATTGCCTGGAACGCGGCCAGCGACATCGCGCCGGCCAGAACTGGAATAATAAGTCTTTTCATTTTTTTACCCTCTGAAGTTAGTGCCCTAACCCACCGCCCCTATCCACCACGGACAGAGGGATGCCAAAACGTGACGGCCCTTTCGACAAGGGCGACCACGCCATAAAAGACCGAACCCGCAAGTGCTGCAACTGCGATTTCGGCCCAGACCATGTCGATGTTCATCCGCCCGACCTCGGTCGAAATGCGGAATCCCATGCCGACAACCGGCGTGCCGAAGAACTCGGCGACGATGGCGCCGATCAGCGCCAGCGTCGAGTTGATCTTCAGCGCGTTGAAGATGAAGGGTGCTGCCGCCGGCAGCCGGAGCTTGATGAGCGTCGGCCAATAACCGGACGCATAGGTGCGCATTAGGTCGCGCTCCATATGGCCGGACGCGGCAAGCCCGGCGACCGTGTTCACCAGCATCGGGAAGAAGGTCATGATGATGACGACGGCCGCCTTGGACTGCCAGTCGAAGCCGAACCACATCACCATGATCGGCGCCACGCCGATGATCGGCAGCGCCGAGACCATGTTGCCGATCGGCAAGAGCCCGCGCCGCAGGAACGGCACGCGGTCGGCAAGGATGGCGGTGATGAAGCCGGCGCCGCTGCCCACGACATAGCCGAAGAGCACCGCCTTGAAGATGGTCTGCCGGACATCGGCGCCGAGTATCGGCAGCGAACCGGCGATGCGCGCGCCGATCGCGCTCGGCGGCGGCAGCAGGATGAAGGGGATGCCGGCGCCCCGCGTCACCGCCTCCCAGATGATCAGTATCCAGGCGCCGAAGATGGCGGGGATGATCAGACGCAAAGCGGTCCGCGCCCAACCCGCTATCGGGCGGAGCCCCGACAGCACCGCGACGCAACGCCAGCCTAGCAGCCAGACGGCCGTCAGCAGCAGGAAATACGGCGCCAGTGCCGCGCCTTCGAAACCTGCGATCCCCGATATCAGCAGCCAGGCGACGAGATGCGCGCCGATGAACAGCACGACGGCCTCTGCAACGGATGGAATCCTGACCATCGAGATCAGCGCCGCGACCACGGCAAGGCCGAGCATCAAGCCCTTCGTTCCCAGATAGGGATAGTTGATGCTCGCCGTCGGGTCCGCAAGCGCTGCCGCTTCCGGCCTCGACATGGCGCCAAGCGCGACCGCGATCAGGCACAGCGCAATCGCCAGCACCGCTTGCCAGGAAGGTTTCAGCCAGTTCATGCCGGCCTCCCGCCCATGGCGCGGTCGACGATGCGGCCGGCAATGCCGACCACCATGACCAGAAGTGCCGCCACGATCGAGCCCGCGACCAGCGCCGACCAAATGTCGATCGATTGGCTGTAATAGGCGCCGGCCAAAAGCTTGGCGCCGATGCCGGCGACCGCGCCTGTCGGCAGTTCGCCGACGATGGCGCCGACCAGGCTTGCCGCCACCGCCACCTTCATCGAGGTGAACAGGAACGGCACCGAGGCGGGCACGCGCAATTTCCAGAAGGTTTGCGTGCGGCTGGCATTGTAGGTGTGCATCAGGTCGAGATGCATGATCTCGGGCGAGCGCAGGCCCTTCACCATGCCGACCGTCACCGGGAAGAACGACAGATAGGTCGAGATCATCGCCTTCGGGATCAGCCCGGTGATGCCGATCGCCGCCAGCACGACGATGATCATCGGCGCCACCGCCAGGATCGGAATGGTCTGCGAGGCGATGATCCACGGCATCAGGCTGCGGTCGAGCGTCGCCACATGCACGATGCCGACGGCAATGACGATGCCGAGCGCGGTGCCGAAGGCAAAGCCGAGCAGCGTCGAGGACAGCGTCACCCAGGCATTGTAGACGAGGCTTCGGTTCGAGTTGATGGGCCGCAGAAACGTGTTCTCGTAGAAATTCACCGCCACCTGATGCGGCGCCGGCAACGTCGGCTTCGGCTGCAACAGCGTCTTGCCGATGAACTCGACAGTGCCGGGGGTTTCGTTGGCACGGGTGTCGAGATCGCGCTGGAACGGCGCGTTGAGGATGACGGCGAAAACGTACCAGAGCACGACCACGCCAGCGAGGATCGAGGTGACGGGGACGAGTTTGTCGCGGAAGGTGTCCATCAGGAGGCCTCGCCAGCGAGGCGCCCTCCTCTCCCCATCGGGGAGAGGGTGGCCGGAGCGAAGCGGAGGTCGACCACCTTCGCGCTCGTCATCCTAGGGCGGAGCGACGCGAAGCGTCGCGCAGACCCTAGGATCCATTCCGTGACGTCGATCAAGGAGTGTAAGCAGTAGAGAAAATTCCCCTTCGAAGGCACAGCGGAGGGTGCATCGTTTTGCACCGTTGCGGAGCTCAGAAGTAACGGCATGGATCCTAGGGTCTGCGCCGCGTCGCTTCGCTCCTTGCTTCGCCCTAGGATGACGAAATCGCGGCGGGCGGCTTCCATAGCGCAGGCCGCTGCGCGCCTGCTCCACCCCAGGATGACGAAGGCGAGGTTGATCGCTCGCTTGCCGGGGCGCTCAATCATCATAACTATGCCCCGCCCTCAACCCGTCGCGCACCCGCGCGGCGATCGCCAGGAATTCGGGTGTCTCGCGGATGTCGAGCGGCCGCTCCTTCGGCAGCGTCGATTCGATGATGTCGCTGACCCGGCCCGGACGCGGCGACATGACGACGATGCGGGTCGACAGATAGACGGCCTCCGGAATGGAGTGGGTGACGAAGCAGATGGTCTTGTTGGTCCGGCCCCACAGTTGCAGCAATTGCTCGTTGAGGTGGTCGCGCACGATCTCGTCCAGCGCGCCGAACGGCTCGTCCATCAACAGGAGGTCGGCGTCGAAGGCCAAGGCGCGCGCGATCGAGGCGCGCTGCTGCATGCCGCCGGAAAGCTGCCAGGGATATTTCTTCTCGAAGCCGGTGAGGTTGACGAGGTCGAGCGTGCGCTTGATCCGCTCCGCCTGCTCGGTCTTGGACAGGCCCATGATCTCCAGCGGCAGCGCCACATTGCGCTCGATGGTGCGCCAGGGAAACAGGGCGGCTGCCTGGAAGACATAGCCATAGGCGCGTTTCTCGCGCGCCTGTTCCGGCGTCATGCCGTTGACCGAAATCATCCCCGAAGTCGGCTTCTCCAGATCGGCGATGACGCGCAGCAGCGTGGTCTTGCCGCAGCCGGACGGCCCGATGAAGGAGACGAACTCACCCTTGCCGATGGTCAGGTCGACATTGGACAGCGCCTGGACCGGGCCGTCATTGGTCTGGAAGGTGAGGCCAAGCTTGCTTGCCGAGACGACGGCTGGCGAAGATCCCGTCATCGGTTGCGGCCTGCCTTGTCACCGCACCGGGGCGCCGGCTGAAATCCGGTTGCTTTTATCGCGATGTTGTTTTCCACTTGCCCTGTCCCATTGGCCCACCGACCTTGTTCCACTCAATCGACGCCCGGAGTTTCCCCGATGTCGCCCAAACCCACTTGTCGTCTTATTCGCCCTGACAGCACCTATGAAGGCAAGCAGGGGTTGACCTATCTGGCCGGCATCGCGACCGAAACGGTCGGTTCATCCGGCATCTGCATGCACGTGCTGACCATACCGCCCGGCGCCCGCGCCAAGGCGCATCTGCACGAGAACCACGAGACGGCGATCTACGTGCTCTCCGGCGAAGTCCATACCTGGTATGGCGACCGGCTCGAGCATCACATCGTCGTCAAGGCCGGCGACCTCTTCTACATCCCGGCTGGCGTGCCGCATCTGCCGGCCAATCTCAGCAACGCCCCTTCCTCGGCCGTCATTGCCCGCACCGATCCCAACGAACAGGAAAGCGTCGTCCTGCTGCCGGAACTGGATGCGCTCGTCGCCTGACACCGACGCGAGGGTGGTCGCCATCATTTGCACCGGGAGACTTCACCCATCACATTGCCGTCCTCGTCGACGACAGAAAGTTTCTTGGCATTCTTGGCGCTGCGCTTGATGGTGAAGGTGGCCGGCGACTTGCCGTCCTCACCTTCGGCTTCGCACTCGGCCTTGATCGTCAACGAGCCATCGGCCTGCGCCTTCGTCTCGGTGAAGGTGCAGGCGCTGGCCGCCGTGATCAGTTCCTTGTCGGTCAGAAGCAGCATCTGATCGGCGGCGACTTCCTGACCGTTCTTGTTGATGCAGCCATACTTGTCGCCATAAGGCTTGCTGAGATCGATGCCGGCTGCCGACGCATGGCCCGCTGACAACAGCGCCGCGGCGGCCATGGCAAGATGAATGGCGCGCATGGTCAAACCCCCGTCGCCGGGATGCCCGTCCGCTCGACCTTGCGCGGCGCGGTGATCTCTTTCCACGTCGACAGCGCCCGGTTGACCGCGGCGTTCGGCTCCCGCCCTACGAACTCGCCATGGCCGGGCTTCGCCTTGACCTCTGCCTCCTCGATCGACAGTTCGCCGCGCGAGAACACGAAGCGCGGCAGGCCGGTCACCTCGACGCCTTCGAACACATTGTAATCGATGACAGACTGCTGCTTCTTCGAAGATATGGTCTTCTTGCGCTGGGGATCCCAGACGATGATGTCGGCATCCGCGCCTTCGACGATGGCGCCCTTCTTCGGATACATGTTGAGGATCTTGGCGATGTTGGTCGAGGTCACCGCGACGAACTCGTTCATCGTCAGCCGCCCGGTGTTGACGCCTCTGGTCCACAGCACCGGCAACCGGTCCTCGAGGCCACCGGTGCCGTTGGGGATCTTGGTGAAATTGCCGAGGCCGAAACGCTTCTGGTCCGTGGTGAAGGCGCAATGGTCGGTCGCCACCACCTGCAGCGATCCGGCCTGCAGGCCCGCCCACAGCGAATCCTGGTGCAGTTTGTTGCGGAAGGGCGGGCTCATCACGCGGCGCGCCGCATGGTCCCAGTCCTTGTCGAAATACTCGCTCTCATCGAGGGTCAGGTGCTGGATCAGCGGCTCGCCGAACACCCGCATGCCTTTCTGGCGCGCCCGCCGGATCGCCTCATGGCTCTGCTCGCAGGAGACATGCACGACATAGAGCGGCACGCCGGCCATGTCGGCGATCATGATGGCGCGGTTGGTCGCCTCGCCCTCCACTTCCGGTGGACGCGAATAGGCGTGGCCCTCAGGCCCATTATTGCCGGCCGCGAGCAGCTTCTGCGACAACGCCGCGACCACATCGCCATTCTCGGCATGGACCAGCGGCAGCGCGCCAAGGTCGGCGCAGCGCTGGAACGACGCATACATCTCGTCGTCGTCGACCATCAGCGCGCCCTTGTAGGCCATGAAGTGCTTGAACGATGTGATGCCCCTGTCGACCACCGTGGCCATCTCGTCGAACACCTGCTTGCCCCACCAGGTGATCGCCATGTGGAAGGAATAGTCGCATGCAGCCTTGGAGGTCTTGTTGTCCCACATCTGCAGGGCTTCGAGCAGCGATTGCTGCGGCGCCGGTAGGCAGAAATCGACCACCATGGTCGTGCCGCCGGCAAGGGCCGCTCGCGTACCTGATTCGAAATCGTCGGCCGAATAGGTGCCCATGAACGGCATTTCGAGATGGGTGTGCGGGTCGATGCCGCCCGGCATGACATAGCAGCCGGTGGCGTCGTACTCATGGTCGCCGTGCAGGTCCGAGCCGATGGCGACGATCTTGCCGTGGCTGAACAGCACATCGGCCTTCCACGTGCGGTCGGCGGTGACGACAGTACCGTTCTTGATGACTTTGGTCATTCATCTGTTCCCTGTTCTCTTCGCGCTTGTTGGTGAGCGGCGTTTCGAATGTAGATCTCTTAGTTCACTCCACGATGACGGCCGTCTCCACCACCGCGTGGAACAGCACATCGGCGCCGGCCGATGCCCATTCCTTGGTGATCTCCTCGGCCTCGTTGTGCGACAACCCGTCGACGCAAGGGCACATCACCATGGCGGTCGGCGCCACGCGGTTGATCCAGCACGCATCGTGGCCGGCACCAGAGACGATGTTGCGGTGCGTGTAACCGAGCCGATCGGCGGCATCGCGGATTGCCTTGACGCAGTCCCTGTCGAAGGTGACCGGATCGAAATGGCCGACCTGCTCGATCTCGTATTTGATATCCAGCGCGTCGCAGATCGTGTCGATGCCTTCGCGGATGCGGCCATCCATGGCATCGAGCACTTCCTTTTCGGGCGAACGAATGTCGATGGTGAAGATGGTGCGACCGGCGATGATGTTGCGCGAGTTCGGATAGACTTCCATGTGCCCGACAGCGCCGACCGCGTCGGGCTGGTAGTCCATGGCGATCTCGTGCACCAGCTCGATCACGCGCGCCATGCCGAGCCCGGCGTTGCGGCGCTTGGGCATCGGGGTCGAGCCGGTATGCGCCTCCTTGCCGGTCAGCGTCACCTGCAGCCATTTCAGGCCTTGGCCGTGGGTGACGACGCCGATGTCGATGTCTTCGTCCTCGAGGATCGGGCCCTGTTCGATATGCAGTTCGAAGAAGGCGTGGATCTTGCGGTCGCCGACCTTTTCGGTGCCCTTCCAGCCGATGCGCTCCAGTTCCTCGCCGAATTTCTTGCCGTTCTTGTCCGTGTGCTCGTAGACGTCGGCCTGGTCGAGCACGCCGGCGAACACACCGGAGGCCATCATCGCCGGCGCGAAGCGCGCGCCTTCCTCGTTGGTCCAGTTGGTGACGACGATCGGATGTTTCGTCTTGATGCCGAGATCGTTGAGCGAGCGCACGATCTCCAGGCCGCCGAGAACGCCGAGCACGCCGTCATACTTGCCGCCGGTCGGCTGCGTATCGAGATGGCTGCCGACATAGACCGGCGGCAGGCTGGGGTCGGTGCCTTCACGACGGGCAAACATGGTGCCCATTTCGTCGACGCCCATTTCGAGCCCGGCCGCATCGCACCAGCGCTTGAACAGATGCCGGCCCTCGCCGTCCTCGTCGGTCACGGTCTGGCGATTGTTGCCGCCGGCAATGCCGGGGCCGATCTTCGCCATCTCCATCAGCGAATCCCACAAACGGTCTGAATTGATTCGCAGATTTTCGCCGGGTGCGGCCATTCAAAACCTCTCCAATTGCGCGGCGTCCCCCACCCCCTCGAGGGGAGGGTGGCCGCGAAGCGGTCGGGTGGGGTCGCCTGACATAAGCTCGACCTTCCCCTTGACCGCCTGCGCGACATGCCAGGCGCTGTTTATGACATCGGGCTCGTCAACGCGAAAGATATCGAACCCGAGCGAACGCAGATAAGCATCACGAACGGCGTCGTGCCGTTTGCCCTTTTCGTGTTCGTGCAGATCGCCATCCACTTCGACCACCAGTTTCACACCAAAACAGGCGAAGTCGACGATGTACGGTCCAATCGGGCACTGGCGGCGGAATTTGATGCCGGTCGATTTCAGCTCGCGCAGTTCATACCAGAGCAGGGATTCGCCCTTGGTCGCGTGAACTCGAAGCGCGCGCGCCTTCTGGCGCATTTCGAAACTCACGCGAGTCCGGGGCATCAACGGCGGCCTCGCGGCAAAAGATCAGGTCGGCGCCCGGTCGCACCGACCCCACCCGACCGCTTCGCGGCCACCCTCCCCTCGAGGGGGAGGGATATCCGCGCCCAGATCTTCAATCGATAGACCTCAAAACTTCACGCACATGGTCGATCAGTTCGTTGATCTGGCCCTTGGTGATGATCAGCGGCGGCGACAGTGCGATGATGTCGCCGGTGGTGCGGATCAGCGCGCCGCGCTCGAAGGCCTTGACGAAGGCGGAGAAGGCCCGCTTGGTCGGACTGCCGGCGATCGGTGCCAGCTCGATCGCGCCGATCAGGCCGATGTTCCTGATGTCGATGACATGCGGCTCGCCCTTCAGCGAATGCAGCGCATCTTCCCAATAGGGCGACAGTTCCTCGCCGCGGGTGAGCAGTCCTTCTTCCTTGTAGGTGTCGAGCGTGCCGAGTGCCGCCGCACAGGCGATCGGATTGCCCGAATAGGTATAGCCGTGGAAGAACTCGATCATGTGCTCGGGGCCGGTCATGAAGGCGTCGTGGATTTCCTTCTTCACGAACACCGCGCCCATCGGGATGACGCCGTTGGAGACACCCTTGGCGGTGGTCATGATGTCGGGCGTGACGCCGAAATAATCGGCGGCGAACGGCGCGCCGAGGCGGCCGAAACCGGTGATGACCTCATCGAAGATCAACAGGATGCCGTGCTTGGTGCAGATCTCGCGCAGCTTCTCGAGATAGCCCTTCGGCGGCAGGATGACGCCCGTTGACCCGGCGACCGGCTCGACGATGACGGCGGCAATGGTCGAGGCGTCATGCAGGGCGACGATGCGCTCCAGCTCGTTGGCGAGCTCCGCGCCATGCTCCGGCACGCCCTTGGAGAAGGCGTTCTTCTCCGGAAGGTGGGTGTGGGGCATATGGTCGACGCCGCCCAGCAGCGTGCCGAACATCTTGCGGTTGGTGACGATGCCGCCGACCGAGATGCCGCCGAAATTGACGCCGTGATAGCCGCGCTCGCGGCCGATGAGCCGGGTGCGCGAGCCCTCGCCCTTCACGCGGTGATAGGCGATCGCCATCTTCAACGCCGTCTCGACCGATTCCGAACCGGAATTGGTGAAGAACACATGGTCCATGCCCTTGGGCGCGATGTCGACCAGGCGGTTCGCCAGTTCGAACACGATCGGATGGCCCATCTGGAAGGCCGGGGCGTAGTCGAGTTCGGCGGCCTGGTGCTGGATCGCCTCGGTGATCTTCGGGCGGCAGTGGCCGGCGTTGACGCACCAGAGGCCGGCGGTGCCGTCCAGCACTTTGCGACCGTCGCTGGTGGTGTAGTGCATGTCCTTGGCGGACACGAACATGCGCGGCGCCTGCTTGAACTGCCGGTTTGCCGTGAACGGCATCCAGAATGCGCTGAGATCGTTCGGCGTGACTTTCAGCCGGTTGGACATGACCAAGACTTCCCCTTGTAACCTGTTTCGGTGCGTCCAACGCTTGGTCTTTGCCGCGCTTTCATGCTACGCAAATTTTGACCGATTGGACAAACGTTAGCACCGCCCTGTCGGCGGTCAAGGATTACTAGCGGAAATGCGGCTCCTGAAGTGCGTTCCACAGGCTAGGGAAAAACTGGTCCAGAGAATTGGTCCAGATGACCGTCAATGCGAGGGTCCGCAACGGTGACCATCAGCACGCAAGCCCCTCGCCGCACCCGCATCCAGCAGGAAAAGCGCGAACTGATCCTGGAGGCCGCGCTCGAAGTGTTCTCCACCAACGGCTTCCGCGGCTCGACCATCGACCAGATCGCCGAAGCCGCCGGCATGTCGAAGCCGAACCTGCTCTACTATTTCCGCCGCAAGGAAGACATTCACGAGACCTTGATGGAACGGCTGCTCGAAACCTGGCTGGCGCCGCTGAGGGAACTCGACGATATCGGCGATCCGATGACCGAGCTCAGGAGCTACATCAGGCGAAAGCTGGAAATGGCGCGCGATTTTCCGCGCGAGAGCCGGCTGTTCGCCAACGAGATCCTGCAGGGGGCACCGCGCATCATGCCGCTGCTGGCGGGCGAACTGAAGACGCTGGTCGACGAGAAAGCAGCGGTCATCAAGGGCTGGATGCGCGCCGGCAAGATCGCCAGGACCGATCCCTGGCACCTGATCTTCTCGATCTGGGCGACCACCCAGCACTATGCCGATTTCGACGTCCAGGTCCGCGCCGTGCTCGGCCCGAACCGCGGCGGCGACGGCCGATTCGAGGATGCCGCCCGCTTCCTTGAGCAATTGTTCCTCGATGGGCTGAAGCCGAAGGGCTGACCAATTCCACAAGGCCTCACGCGCTGCGCCGTTCGGCCGGCATCGCGTCGAGCAATTGTTGCAGCTTGGCGACCGAGTTCTGCTCGGCAAGCGGTGTATAGACGATCAGCCGCATGTCCGAGCCGTCGTCGATCGACAGGCTCATATGCTCGAAAGCCATCAAGCCGGCCTTGGGATGCCGAACGTGCTTCACGCCGGTCAGCCTGCGCGCCACGTCGCGCCGCGGCCACCAGTCACGGAACTCGGGACTTGAACTCATCATCAGGGCGATCAGCCTGTCGAAATCGGGATCGCCGACATATTTGGCGCTTTCGGCACGAAACGAGGCGAGCACCACACGGGCGAGTTCTTCCCAGTCGACCAGCAGGCGGCGATGGTGCGGATTGGTGAACACCATGTGGACGATGTTTCTGCTGTCGCCCTCCAGCAGGCCATAGTCGCCGAACACAGCCGCCGCGGCCGGGTTCCAGGCAAGCACATCCCAGCGCCGGCCGACCACTTGGGCCGGCTGCAGGACGAGGCTTTGCAGCATATGCAACAGCGTAGCGTCCACCTTCTCGGGCGCCGCCACACGACGTTCCGGCTGCTGGCGGCCGGCGAGAATGAACAGATGCCGCTTCTCGACGGCGTCGAGGCGCAACGCCTCGCAGAGCGCCGAGAGCACTTCGACCGAGGGCCGCACGTCCCTGCCCTGTTCGAGCCAGGTGTACCAGGTAGTGCCGACACCGGCGATCATCGCAACTTCCTCGCGCCGCAGACCCGGCGTGCGCCGTCGCGGACCTGTTGCGATGCCGGTGGCCAACGGCGTCAGCCTTTCCCGGCGCGAACGCAGGAAGGCGCCGAGTTCGCGCCGGCGGCTCTCGTCGGCTGATTGGGTGGGGGCAGCAGAGATGGAAGCGTTCATACCGGCTATTATAGCAGTATTGATACCAGGATAAAGTTTGAACTGTTTGCCGTGGGCGAAGCGTCCCATCTTGCGTTCGGAGCAGCAACAGGAGGCTCTGAACATGGAATTGAAAGACAAGACCATTCTCATCACCGGATCGACCGACGGCGTCGGCCGGGTCGTGGCGCAATGGCTGGGCGCCTCCGGCGCACGGGTACTGGTGCATGGCCGCGATGCCACACGCGGCAAAGCCGTTATCGCCGAGATCGAAGCCGCCGGCGGCAAGGCCGAGTTTCTCGCGGCCGATCTCGCGTCGCTGGCGGAGGTAAGGCGCCTCGCCGAGGCCGTGCGCGCCAGGACGAGCCGCCTCGACGTCCTCATCAACAATGCCGGCGTCGGCACGGCTGGCGACAAGCGACAGACGAGCGCCGACGGCCACGAACTTCGCTTTGCCGTCAACTATCTCGCCGGCTTCCTGCTGACCTCGGAGCTGCTGCCGCTGCTCAGGGCAAGTGCCCCGGCGCGCATCGTCAATGTGGCGTCCGCCGGCCAGCAGGCGATCGACTTCAACGACGTCATGCTGACCCACGGCTATAGCGGCGTGCGCGCCTACTGCCAGAGCAAGCTGGCGCAGATCCTGTTCACCATGGATCTGGCCGAGCAGTTGAAAGGCAGCGGCGTCACCGTCAACGCGCTGCATCCGGCGAGCTACATGAACACCACCATGGTCCGTCAGGCGGGGGTGAAGCCATGGAGTTCGGTCGAAACCGGCGCCGACGCCATCTTGAACCTCGCCACCGCGCAAAAGCTCGAAGGCCGCAGCGGCCTCTATTTCGACGGACTGCGCGAATCCCGCGCCGACGCCCAGGCTTACGATGCCAGGGCAAGACAGCAATTGCGAAGCCTGAGCCTCGACCTCGTCGGGCTGGCTTCGCCAAAATCGAAGGAAGAACCGTCATGACCGTCACAACCGAACACACAGTCATCATCGGCGGCTCGTCCGGCATCGGCCTGGCGACAGCGCGCAAACTGCTCGGCCCGGGCATGAAGGTCACCATCACCGGGCGCAACCAGGACAAGCTCGTCAGCGCCTGGAAAAGCCTTGGTGGCGCAGCCGACAAGGCCGCCTTCGACGCGTCGAAGCCCGATGAGGTGCGCCAGTTCTTCGATCGGCTCGGTCCGTTCGACCACCTCGTTCTGGCGGCGAGCGGCGGCAAGGGCCTCGGACCGTTCGAGACGCTCGATCTCGCCGACATCGCCGGCGGCGTCGACGAAAAGGTGCGGCCGCAACTGTCCTGCCTGCAGGCCGCCTTGCCGACGCTGAACAAATCGGGATCGGTCACCTTCATTTCGGCGGTGTCGGCTCAGGTCGCGATGCCCGGCGTCGCCGGCATCGGCGCCATCAATGGCATGCTGCTGACCGTGGCGCCGATCCTGGCGGTGGAGTTGAAGCCGCTGCGCGTCAACGTCGTGGCGCCCGGCGTCATCGACACGCCGTGGTGGGACTTTCTGCCGGAGGAGCAGCGGCAAGCAGTCTTTGCCGAATATGCGGGGAAAACGCCGGTCGGCCGCATCGGTCGCGCCGAGGACGTCGCATCGGCGATCGCCTTCCTCGTTTCCAACAGCTTCATGACCGGCCAGGTGCTGACCTGCGACGGCGGCCTACGGTTCGCGGCATAGGAAGTGCATGCGGCTGGGAGAAACGTGACAAAGGTATTGCGACTTGGATGAGCCGGGGGTGCTACCGCCCGGCGACTATCCCAGCACCGATTGCCGCGATGACGAACAGCAGCACTATCCAAAAGCCAAACAGATTTGCCCTTTGATAGATAGGTTTCCCGGAATCGGCCTTTGCTCGAAGAAAAAGGAGGACGTCAGGGAACCCCATTACCAGGAGAAGTATGAAAAAGCCGATCTCGCCTATGAATTCAGAACGAAAGCGCTTTTCCACAAAAGGGTACAGCGCGATTGAGCCATAAACCAAATAGACAAATAGGGTGAAGCGAGTTGCTGATTTCCCCAGGAATAAAGGGGACGCCAGAAAGCTTTTCTCGTCCGATTTTCGCAATAGGACAACAATTGCCAGCAAGCTCGATATAAAATAGGCATCTAATAAAACGAAGGAATCCCTAGCCGTAATTGACTGAAAATGTTCCAGAAGGACGACAATGACAACTGCCAGCCCTCCTCCCATAAGCAGCCATCTCAGGGTGTCTCGGCTTCTCCCTCTGAGAATATACATCTAACGCTCAACGAAGTTACGATTAGAGATTAGATATCGGCACTGTCCTAACAATAAGTATCGGCGCTGCCATGACGGCGCGCGCCGAGCAGCAGGCAGCCGAGAGAACCACAAGGTGGGGCAAATCGGCGGGCATTAAACTCCCCTTGAAACAGTTGGAGCGCCGCGCCCCTCGACGGCGCTCCAAACACAGTCGGATAATCAGGCCGCCTTGGCGGCGGGCATCGGATGGATGGCGTGGAACGGGACGCAGAGCCGGTTCCAGGTGTTGATCATGCCGACCGCGACGGATAGCTTGACCAGCTCCTCTTCCGAAAAATGCTCCAACGTGCGCGCATAGAGCTCGTCCGACACGCCGTTGTCGGCGACCAGCGTCACCGCCTCGGTCCAGGCCAGCGCGGCGCGTTCACGCTCGGAAAACAGCGGCGATTCCTTCCAGGCGGAAACCAGATAGAGCCTTTGCTCGGTTTCGCCGTCGCGCCTGGCTTCGCGGCTGTGCATCTCGACGCAGAAGGAACAGCCATTGATCTGCGAAGCCCTGAGCTTGATCAGGTGCAGCAGGCTCACCTCCAGCCCGCATTCGTCGACCGCCTTGTTGAGCGCCGAGACCGCCTTCATGATTTCGGGCGCCTTGGCGAAGAACTGCATTCTCTGTTTCATCGTCTTTCCTTTCGCATCGTCGGGAGGGTTAGGTTTGGTTGGTTGAACTGGATTTCTGCGGCCGCTGATGGCGCTCGACAAAGGCGCAGCTCGCGGCAAACGATCTGGGGTCGCCTTCCGCCGCGTAATCCGCCACGATGTCGGACAGTTTCACCTCGGCCAGCGCTGCCCGGTAGGCGCGCTCCGCCTTCAGCATCGCGGCATTGATGCCGCAAGGTTTGACATAGGCCGAGGCATCGATCTTGACCGGACCGTTGCGGCGGATCTCGCCGCAGCGAAACGCGGGTTCGCGGCCCTCGACGGCCAGCACGATGTCGAGCAGTGTGATGCGTTCCGCAGCCCGCGCCAGCCGATAGCCGCCCGCCGGACCCGGCACCGATTCCAGAATGCGCGCCGCGCTCAACATATTGAGATGCTTCAGGAGATAGCTCGGCGACAGGCCGAACGCTTCCGCCAGTGCCGCGCCCGGCATGGTGCTGTTGCCGTCCACACTGGCCAGCGTCGCCGCACAGTGGATGGCCGCCTCAACGCCCTCGCCCAGCTTCATCGTGATGATCTCCAATTCATGGATATCTTTTATCGTGGATAATTTTTATCGGCAATAGGAAAATGGAGATTGCCTGCTAATTCTGGTGGTTCCGGCACGCCGCTTAGCAAGACTTGGGTTCCTCGCACCCCGCGGAGCGGGGGAGAGGTGGCCCGGCGAAGCCGGGACGGAGAGGGGACGACCTTTGTGAAGATGCAACCGGTGAGGAGGAGGCGCGCGTAAAGAGGATCAGGAGCCTTGGGCAGTTCCCAGTCGTCCCGAAGTCCCCTCTCCGTCCCGGCTTCGCCGGGCCACCTCTCCCCACTTTCGTGGGGCGAGGAACCTAAGTTCTGCCAAGCAGCCCTTCTTATGCTGGAGCAAACCCTACTCCGCCGCCACCTTGGCCATCGGGTTGTTCGGGTGCGTCGTCCAGTTGGCGTAGACCGGCGACACGGGCTTGCCGGTGCGTTGGTCCATCACGCCCGCCGCCAGCGGCTCCATGGTGATGCAATTGTCAACCGGGCAGACATTGACGCACAGATTGCAGCCGACGCATTCGGCCTCGATCACCTCGAAATGCCTGATTCCGTTGACGACGTTGGTGATCGCCTGGTGCGAGGTATCCTCGCAGGCGATGTGGCAGCGGCCGCATTTGATGCAGGCGTCCTGGTCGATATGCGCCTTGGCGACATAGTTGAGGTTGAGATACTGCCAGTCGGTGACATTGGGCGTGGCGCGCCCGATGACGTCGTCGAGCGAGCGATGGCCCTTATCGTCCATCCAGTTTTCGAGACCGGCGATCATCTCTTGCACGATCTTGAAGCCATAGGTCATCGCCGCCGTGCAGACCTGCACATTGCCGGCGCCAAGCGCCATGAATTCGGCGGCGTCCCGCCATGTGGTGATACCGCCGATGCCGGAGATCGGCAGGCCGCGCGTTTCGGGGTCGCGGGCGATCTCCGCCACCATGTTCATGGCGATCGGCTTCACCGCCGGGCCGCAATAACCGCCATGCGAGCCCTTGCCGTCGATGGTCGGCATCGGCGCGAAACTGTCGAGGTCGACGCCGGTGATCGAATTGATGGTGTTGATCAGCGACACCGCGTCGGTGCCGCCGGCATGGGCAGCGCGCGCGGGCTTGCGGATGTCAGTGATGTTGGGCGTCAGCTTGGTGATGACCGGCATGCGCGTGTATTGCTTGCACCAGCGCACCACCATTTCGATATATTCCGGCACCTGGCCGACGGCCGCGCCCATGCCGCGCTCGGACATGCCGTGCGGGCAGCCGAAATTGAGCTCGATGCCGTCCGCCCCCGTCTCCTCGACCAGCGGCAGGATGGCCTTCCAGCTCTCTTCCTCGCAAGGCACCATGATCGAGGCGATCAGCGCACGGTCGGGCCAATCCATCTTGACCTGCTTCATCTCGCGCAGATTGGTCTGCAAGTCGCGGTCGGTGATCAGCTCGATGTTGTTGAGGCCGAGCAGACGCCGGTCGGCGCCCCAGATCGCGCCGTAGCGCGGACCGTTGACGTTGACCACCGGCGGCCCCTCTTCGCCCAGGGTCTTCCAGACCACACCGCCCCAACCCGCCTTGAAGGCGCGGATGACATTGTAGGCCTTGTCGGTCGGCGGCGCCGACGCCAGCCAGAACGGGTTGGGCGATTTGATACCGACGAAATTGTTTCTGATATCAGCCATGACAGGGGTCCCTTTCAACCGAGACGAAGAAGCAGTTCGACGGGCGCGAGAATGCCGCCCTCGAGGGCAGCGATGAGGTTGGCCATCTTGGTGCGGGCGTCCTCGCCCATGACGAGGCCGAGGCCGGGCGATGGCTTCCTGCCTTCGGCTTGCGCGGCGGCCAGCCGGGCACGCATCGCGGCGAAAAACTCGACGGCGAAGGCGCCGCGCGGCCGCTCCGCGGTCACCGAGAAGCCCGCCGCCGCCGCGGCCGAGCGGTAATCGTCGGGCGTGGCGACGAAGGATATGGTCTCGTTGGATGCCCACGGAAGCGGGTAGGTCAGAGCTCCATCCTTGAGCCGCATCACGTCGTAGACGGCAAAGACGCCGCCGGGCTTCAGCACACGGGCGGCCTCGCTCATCAGCTTCGCCTTGTCGGGAAGGTTCATGCCGACATGCAGGATCATTGCCGCATCGAAGCCGGCCTTGGCGAACGGCATGTCCAGCGCGCTGCCTTGCACGAAGTGGGTCTTGCCGGCCATTCCCGTCCGCCTCGACAGGCTGGTCGCGATATCGACATAGCTTTGCGTCAGGTCGATGCCGGTGACGTCGACGCCGGCATTGTTGGCGACAAAGCGGGCCGGTCCCCCTATCCCCGATCCGATATCCAGCAGCCTGGCTCCTGGCTTCAACCCAAGCTGGCTGATAAGGTCCCTGGTGGCGGCCACGCCGCCAATGTGGAATTCGTCGACCGCTTCGAGATCGCCGGCGCGCAAATGGGCAACATCGACGCCCGTATCGGCGAGCGCCGCAATGATCCGCTCCTCCAGGCCTGAAATCTCGTAGTGACGGGCAATGCCCGGTTCCACCGTGGCCATGATCCTTATCCCTGGGTCAGACTCCTGTGGATGCTCTCAGCCGCGTCGCGCCCTTGCGCCACGGCGGACACGGTCAGGTCGTCGCCACCGAAAATGCAGTCCCCGCCGGCCCAGACCTTGGCGAGCGACGTGCGCCCTTCCCCGTCGACCTTGATGCGGCCGGCTTCGAGATCGATCGATGCCCCGCTGCCATTGAGGGCAGCCGGGACAAAACTCTGGCCAATGGCCTTGAACACCTGGTCGGCAACCAGCGTCAGCGTCTCGCCGGTGCCGGCAAGCCTGTCGCCGTTGAGCGCGGTGTATTCGAGTTCAATGCCCGACACCTTACCACCTTCGGCAATCACCCGCTTCGGCTGCAGCCAATGACGGATGGTGACGCCGTTGGCGGCCGCCAGATCCTGCTCGAATTCGGAGGCGTTCATATGGTCCTGGCCGCGCCGGTAGCAGATCGTCACCTCCTCGGCGCCAAGCAGTTTCGACTGCACGGCGGCATCGATCGCCGTCATGCCGCCGCCAATGACGACGACGCGGCGGCCGACCGGCAGCCCGGAGAGGTCGCTGGCCTGGCGCAGTTCGGCAATGAATTCGACCGCGTTGGTGACGCCGGCCGCATCCTCGCCATCGGCGCGCAACGCGTTGACGCCGCCCAGCCCCATGCCGAGGAACACCGCGTCGTAATTGCGGATCAGGTCGGAGAGCTGGTAGTCGCGGCCGAGCGCCTTGCCGTTCTGGATGTCGATGCCGCCGATCGCGGTGACATAGTCGACCTCGGCCTGGGCAAAGTTGTCGACGCTCTTGTAGGCGGCGATGCCGTATTCATTGAGGCCGCCGGCCTTCGGACGCGCCTCCAGGATGGTCACGTCATGGCCATGGCGAGCGAGCCGGTGCGCGGCGGCAAGGCCGGCCGGGCCGGCGCCGACCACGGCGACCGTCTTGCCCGTCGCTGTCGCGCGCGGATAAAACTGCTTATTCTCGGCCATCGCGACATCGGTGGCGTAGCGCTGCAAACGGCCGATCTGCACCGGCTTGCCTTCCGCCACCTCGCGCACGCACACCTCCTCGCACAGCGTCTCGGTCGGGCAGACGCGGGCGCACATGCCGCCCAGGATGTTCTGGTCGAAGATGGTCTTGGCCGAACCGATCGGGTTGCCGGTCGAGATCTGGCGGATGAACAGCGGAATGTCGATCGAGGTCGGGCATGCATTCATGCACGGTGCGTCGTAGCAGAAATAACAGCGGTCGGATTCGACCAGCGCCTCGTGATGATCGAGCGGCGGATGCAGGTCGGAAAAATTGTCCGCGTATTGGTCAGCCGCAAGGCGGCCGCCGACAATACCCTCTTTGAACTGACCCTCTGGCATTTTCAGTTCCCCATGTTTTCGTTTTGGGGAAGGCTAGCACGTTTTATTTTTTTATCAATTGGTCAATTTTTGAGGCAAGTTGCTGAAAAGACTGGATAAAAACATGATAATTGCGGTCAAGTTATTGGTGGCGGTGACGCGAGGATATGGCCGCCGTCCATGCCAATGCCATGGATCGACCTGATCTCATCGGCGACCAATTTCTGCAACGTCCAGAGATTGCGGTCGCGGATGCCGAATTCCTCGAGATGGCTGACCGTGTTGTAAAGATATTCCGCGCCTGAGCCGACATGGCCGCAGGCGCGCGCCAGCACCCGTGCCACGGCTTCCAGCGGCTGCCCGAGCGAAGTGCCTCTGCCCGTCACCCCGACCCAGAAACCCAGCGCCCGCAACGGCCCTTGCGCGGTACGCACCGGAACCCACCGGACCGAAGCGACGCTCTCATGATCGTCGATCTCGCGCCGCAACAGTCTTTCGATCTGAGCAGTCTTCTCCCCTTCCGGTAACCGATAGATCACACCATCGCATCGGCCGCCGCGTTCGAGCGCCATCATCAGTCCAGGCTGCGCGGCGCTGCCGCGCCAGCGGACCATGTCGATGCAGAAGGAGCGGTGCCAGCCATGGGCGGTGGCGCGCTGGCGTTCGACGGACTCGAAAGCCGGCTTCCAGATCAGCGAGCCATAGGCGAACACCCATAGCGGCCCCGCATCGGCTTCATTGGACAGCCGCGCCGAAAGGTCCCGAAAATCCTCGTCGCTCAGTTGCGTCCAGCTGCCGCTAGGCCCGGGATCGGCCTCCTCGCGATGGCACAGTGCAACAAGCTCGGCTGTAAGTGACATCTGCCGCATGGATCGAGCCCCCCTTTTCGAAGCCAAGCAAAGGCGAAAATCGCAAGGCACGCAAGATTGCCAGAAGGCTGCGCCTTGCCGTTCCCGATTTCTAGCCCAGATGTCGGATTTCTGTCGTCGAGATCGTCCTAGGATGGATCGAACGACGATCGGCGCACAACGGTGAGGAGACCGACCATGCCAAAATCCCCGATGCCCTTCTTCTGGTACGAACTAATGACGTCGGACCTCGACGCCGCGGAGGCTTTCTACACAACCGTGGTCGGCTGGACGGCGCAGCCCTTCGACAAGGCGCCCGGCATGCCGCGCTATATCGTCATGAATGTCGGCGAGCGTGGCGTCGGCGGCCTGATGACGATGCCCGAGGATGCGGCCAAGATGGGCATGCCGCCCGCATGGCTGGGCTATATCCACGCCAGGGATGTCGACGCGGCAACAGCGTCACTGGAAAAGGCAGGCGGTGCCGTTCACCGCCGGCCCGACGATATTCCAGGCGTTGGCCGCTTCGCCGTCGTCGCCGATCCGCAAGGCGCCACCTTCATGTTCCTGCAGCCGAACGGTCCGGACCAGCCCGTCGTGCCGGCCAGCACGCCCGGCCATATCGGCTGGCACGAACTCTACACGAGCGATTGGAAGGCCGCGTTCGATTTCTATTCCGGCCAGTTCGGCTGGGCCAATGCCGGCGAATTCGACATGGGGCCGATGGGCATCTACCAGACCTTTACCGCCGGCCCTGAATCCGGTGGCGGCATCATGAACAAGCCCGAGCAGATTCCGGTCCCGGTCTGGCAGTTCTATTTCAATGTCACCGGCATCGACGCGGCGGCAAAACGCGTGACCGACAATGGCGGCAAGATCCTGATGGGACCCATGGAGGTTCCCGGAGGCAGCTGGGTCGTGCAATGCCAGGATCCGCAAGGCGCGCATTTCGCTTTGATGGCGCCGGTGCGGTAAGCGTCCGCGCCACCCGCTGAAATCACGCTTGCTGGCGTCGGCTCATTCCGGCGCCAATACCGCGACCTTCAGGTCAGCCTTCTTGGCACCGCTAAACTGGACAGTGGCTGTGCCGGCGGCCAGCTTGAAGCGCACGCTCTTGCGGACACTGGGGCATGTCTTGACGCCGCTATAGCCGGACGATTTCACGGCCTTGCCGTCCTGGATGACATCGATCCAGGCCTCGCCCGACAGGCTGATCTGGATGGAGCCGTCCGGCGGCACCGCCACGCTGGCAACGGCGCCGAACGTGCCCTCCGCAGGGGCGCGTTCGGGCGGCACCGCGAAGCCGGCCTTTTCGGCCGGCAGCAGCGCCAGGTCCGCGGCGGCCCCCACCGCCAGCGTCGCTCCGGACGGTCTCGAGGGTGCCTCTGCAAACAGCGCCTGTTCGCGCGTCACCGGCCATTTAAAAGCCTCGCAGCCCGCGTCCTCGGCCATGGCGAGGCTGGTGCCCATAAGGATTGCGAACAGGCTGATGACGACTTTTTTCATGGCAAGGGACCCACATGTCTGGAGTACTCACAATCAATACAACCATAGCGATATAATTGCAACCCTGGCGAGCACAACAGCAAAAGCCGGACCGGGGAACATTTCCAATCACCAATTGTTGATGGCAGGCCGGGGGAAGTGAATGGTCCGTTGCCCGGTGATAATCTATGGCCGGCCGGGAAGCTGAAATGGAGTTTTAGATGAAGCTTTTCGATGGCCTCTCCAAATACCAGCCGCAGGCGCTTGCCGCGCTGCGCATCATGACCGCGCTGCAGTTCGTCGAGCACGGCACGCAGAAACTGTTCAATTTCCCAGCCAGCGACCACGCCGCCGCCGCATTGAGCGGACTGCCGCTAGCTGCCGGTATCCTCGAATTCGCCGGCGGCGTTCTGCTCGCCTTGGGGCTACTTACCCGCCCGGTCGCGTTCCTTCTGGCCGGCGAAATGGCGATCGCGTATTTCATGGCCCACTATCCGCGCGACTTCTTCCCCATCAACAACAGCGGCGATTCGGCGATCTCGTTCTGTTTCATCTTCCTCTATCTGGTCTTCGCCGGCGCCGGCGCCTTCGCGCTGGACAACCGCCGCAACGCCTGATTCCCCATGCGGGGGTGAGCCCTCACCCCCGCATCCGTTCGAAATTCGCATCGAACAGCGCAGCCGCCTGGATGCGCGCCGCATGGCGCTTGCCCAGCAACTCGATCTCGAAGCCGTGGCTCTCGTCGGCGATCTCCTTCGGCACATAGCCGACGGCAACCGACTTCTTCGAATGATGGGCATAGCCGCCCGACGTCACCCAGCCGCGCACCGCGCCGCCGAACCAGATCGGCTCATCGCCGATGACGTCGGCATCGTCGGAGTCGACGATGAAGGCGCGCAGCCTGAGCTTGCCGCCCTGCTTGCGCTCGGCCAGCGCCGCCGCCTTGCCGATGAAATCCGCGTCCTTGCCGTAAGCGACGAAACGGTCGAGCCCGGCCTCCAGCGGCCCGTAGATCGGCCGGTATTCGCGCCCCCATGAGCCGTAGTTCTTCTCCAGACGCAGCGCGTTGAGCGCGCGCGAGCCGAACAGGCCGATGCCGAACTCTTCTCCCGCCGCCATCAGCGCCTGATATGCGGCGCGCTGATATTCCGGTGCCACCCAGATCTCGTAGCCGAGATCGCCGGTGTAGCTGACCCGGCCGACCAGGCACGGCGCCATGCCGACATCCATCTTGGCTATGGCCATGAACGGAAACGCCGCATTCGATATGTCGGAGCGCGTGGCTTTCGCCAGCACGTCCCTCGCCCTGGGACCGGCGATCGACAGGCCGGTGAGCTTCTGCCCCAGCGCCTCGATGTGGACGGACCCGTCATCGGGCAGATGCTGTTCGAACCAGCGCATGTGATATTGCTCGGCAATGCCGGAACCGGCCAGGAACCAGCCCGCTTCTTCCCGATCTTGGGCGCCCAGATTGGCCAGCGTGAAATCGCCGATCAGCCTGCCGTCTTCCTTGAGCATCGGCGCCAGGGTCATGCGACCGGGCTTCGGCAGCTTGCAGGCGAGCATCCGGTCGAGCCATGCCGCGGCCCCTTCGCCCGTCACCTTGTATTTGGCGAAGCTCGATATCTCCGACAGGCCGACGCCCGAGCGCACCGCCGCCACTTCGGCGGCGACATGGGTGAAGTCGCTCGAGCGCCGCCATGAGAACTCGTCCTTGACGCCTTCCGGCGCGTACCAGAGCGGCACCTCCAGCCCATAGGCGACGCCCCACTGCGCGCCCTTGGCCGACAACAGGTCGTAGACCGGCGTCGTCTTCAGCGGCCGCCCCGCAGGCAGTTCCTCGTTGGGGAAGCGGATCGAAAAGCGCCTGGAATAGTTTTCGCGCACCTTGGCGTTGGTGTAGACCATGGTCGCCCAGTCGCCGTAGCGGGCCACGTCCATCGCCCATATGTCGGCGCCGGGATCGCCCTCGATCATCCAGTTGGACAGCGCCAAGCCGACGCCACCGCCCTGGCTGAAGCCGGCCATCACGCCGCAGGCGACCCAGAAGCCCGGCAGGCCGCGCACCGGCCCGACCAGCGGATTGCCGTCGGGCGCGAAGGTGAAGGGCCCGTTGATGATCTGCTTGATGCCGGTGTTCTGGAAAGCCGGGAAATGCCGGAAACCGACCTCGAGCGACGGCGCGATACGGTCGATGTCGGGCGCCAGCAATTCATGGCCGAAATTCCATGGCGTGGAGAATTCGGACCAAGGCTTGTTGGCCTTCTCGTAGGTGCCCATCAGCATGCCGCCGCGCTCCTGGCGCAGATAGAGCTCGCCGTCGAAATCGACCGCATGGATGATCTCGGTGCCGGTTTTCTCGTTCCAGGCGGCGACCTCCGGCATGTCCTCGGTGATCAGGTACATGTGTTCCATCGCCAGAACCGGCAGTTCGAGCCCGACCATGCGGCCGACCTCGCGCGCCCACAGGCCGCCGGCATTGACGACATGCTCGGCCACCACCTCGCCCTTGTTGGTGATGACGCGCCACATCCCGTCTGCACGGCGCACAATGTCTTCCACCTTGGTGAACCGTTCGATCTCGGCGCCCAGCTTCCGCGCCGCCTTGGCATAGGCGTGCGTGACGCCCGAGGGATCGAGATGGCCGTCCTCCTTGTTGCGGACGGCGCCGACGAACTGGCTGGGGTCGAGCAGCGGCATCAGTTCGGCCGCCTCTTTCGGCGAGATTTCCTCCAGCTCGATGCCGAGATAACGGCCCTTGGCGACGACCCCGCGCAGCCAGTCGAGCCGCGCTTCGGTGGCAGCCAGAAGCACACCGCCGGTCAGGTGGACGCCGGTCGCCTGCCCCGACAGTTCCTCGATCTCCTTGTAGAGGTTGATGGTGTATTTCTGCAGCTTGGCGACGTTGGGATCGCCATTGATCGTATGCATGCCGCCGGCGGCGTGCCAGGTCGAGCCGGACGTCAGCTCGTCGCGCTCCAGCAGCACGATGTCCGTCCAGCCATGACGGGCGAGATGGAACAGCACGGAACATCCGACGACGCCGCCGCCAATGACCACGACCTTTGCATGCGATTTCATGGATTTTTCTCTGATATCAATGAGTTGGATGGGTGAGATGAATCGAGACGAGAAGAGCGGACGCTGAAATCACGGCTCGCCCTGCCCGATCGCTTCCTTGCGTCTGGCCACATAGGCCTCGAGCTCTTCGCGCACGGCGATGTCCATCGCCGGCTCGACATAGTCTTCAAGCGCCTTCTTCCACAGCCGCGTCGCGCGCGCCGTCGCGTCGAGGCCGCCGGCCTCCTGCCAGGCCTCGAAATTCTGCCAGTTGGACAGCATCGGCTGGTAGAAGGCGGTCGCATAGCGCTCCAGCGTGTGCGGCTCGCCGAAGAAATGGCCGCCTGTCGGCACCGCACCCAGTGCCTCGACGGCAAGCTCGGCCTCGTCGACCACGATCGGACGCAAAAACTCCATCATGTGCTGGATCATCTCGACGTCGATGATGAATTTCTCGATCGATGCCGTCAGCCCGCCCTCCTGCCAACCGGCGGCGTGGTAGACGAGATTGCCGTGGCCGAGCACCGCGCCCCAGAGCGCCATCAGCGTCTCATAGGCGCCTTGCGCGTCGGCGGCGTTGGAAGCCGAGCCGGGCGTCGTCCGGTATGGCAGGCCGTAACGCCGCGCCAATTGCCCCGAGGCGATGTTGGCCTTGGTGTTTTCAGGCGTGCCGAAGGCCGGCGCGCCCGACTTCATGTCGACATTGGAGGTGAAGGCGCCGTACATCACCGGCGCGCCCGGACGTACGAGCTGTGTTAGTACCACGCCGAACAGCGCCTCGGCATTCTGCTGCGCCAGGGCGCCGGCCAGCGTCACCGGGCTCATCGCCCCCATCAGCGTGAACGGCGTCACCGCCACCGACTGGCCGTATTCGGCCATCGTCATCAGCCCCTCGGCCATCATCTCGTCGAAACGGCGCGGCGAGTTGACCGAGATGATGGTGGCGATACCGGGATCGTCGCGCATCTGATCCAGCGTCAGCCCGCGCGAAATCGCCATCATCTCGATGCCATCCAGCGCCCTGCCCCGGCCGATCGCCGAGACATGAAAACTCTTGTCGGTCAGCGTCAGATTGGTGAAGTAGGTGTCGAGATGGCGTGAGTTGGCCGGCAGCTCGACCGGCGCGCAGACCTGATTGCCGAGCATGTGGATACAGTTGAAATGCTGCGCCAGCCGGGTGAGATCGGCATAGTCGCGCAGGTTGCCGGCACGACGGCCGCGCTCCATGTCGTGCACGTTCGGCGGCCCGGCGACCAAGGTGAAATTGATGGTATTGCCGCCGAGGTGGATCGACTTGGCCGGATTGCGCGGTGTCAGCGTGTAAGTGGTCCGCGTCGTCTTCAGCGCCTCTTCGACCATGCCGCGATCGACGCGCACATTCGCCGTCGCATGGTCGACCGTGGCTCCGGCCTTCTCGAACAGCGACAGCGCCCTCCGGCTCATCACCTCGATGCCGAAATTCTCCAATATGTGCATCGACGCCTGATGGATCGCCTCGATCTGGTCGGACGACAACAGCGCCATCGGCGGATAGGGATTCGTCACCCGTCTGGGCGGCAGCTGCGCGATGGGCGCTGGCCCCCTGTTGCTGGTGCGCTCGGCGCCGCGCTTGCGTCTTGGTTCGGTCATGCCGGCATCAAAGCTTCGGCGGTGCGGCCGGTCTGTCAGAAATACGCCGTTTGCCGGCGTGATTTTAGCCAAGGCGGCATTTTCTCGACACTAGTTTATAAAAAGCGACCGCGTGCGTCGGAATATTGATATGATGTTTTCTCATTTGCTCGTGCCGACGAAGCGTTAACGGCCGCAGCAAGATTCCCTTTATGATTTCGGCCTATTGCTCCTCCCATGCGTAGGTCGAGTTTTAGTAAAATTGTAGCGGTTTGCGCGCTGTTGGCGCTTTCGGCTTGCGCCACCGCGCCCAGCCACATCAACAATGTCTGCGCCGTCTTCGACCAGAATGACGGCTGGTTCGACAATTGGCAGTCGGCCGCCGAGCGCTCGTCGCGGAAATACGGCGTGCCGGTGCCGGTGCTGATGGCCACCGTACGCAAGGAATCCGGCTTCAAGAGCAACGCCCGGCCGCCGCGCACCAAGCTGCTTGGCTTCATCCCCTGGAAGCACGTCTCCTCGGCTACCGGCTTCTCGCAGGCACTGGACGGAACCTGGTCGCAATATCAGCGCGAAACCGGCAACTGGGCGGCACGGCGGACGAAATTCGCCGATGCCGTCGATTTCGTCGGCTGGTATCATTCCAAGACAGCCGACAGCTACGGCGTCGCGCGCAACGACACCTACAACCTCTACCTCGCCTACTATCTCGGCTGGAGCGCCTATGGCCGCGGCAACCGTGGCGACGCCGGCGTGCAGGGTTACGCCCGGGCCACCGACAAGATGGCCCGCGACTATGACGCGCAGCTACGGCAATGCGGCTCCTGATACCTGCTTCAGGTTAGTGCCGCCGCGTCGTGTCTTTCGGCTTCGAAACACCGGTCTCCGAAACCTCGTCGCGCACTTCGTGGCGACGGGCTCGCATGCCCGCCTCGCCCTGCTCCGCGGCGTCCCCGATCTGGTCGGCTTCCGCGCTGCCCGTTTTGCCACGCGGCCGGTTGGGCGCTGTCCCCGCCAAGCCCGGTCCGGTGCCGTGCGCATCGTCCGGCACGCCCTCACGGGCGGCGTGTTCCTTGTCGAACTTGATCACCGGCTCCATGGTCTTGAGCACGTCGTCGGAAAGCCAGCACAGGCTCATATGGCCGTCGCCGAGATTCTTCACCGGCGGCACCTTGGTTTCGCAGAGATTGTCGGGAACCAGCTTCTTGTAGCCGCAGCGGGTCTGGAACGGACAGCCGGTGGGCGGGTTCATCGCCGAGGGGATGTCGCCTTCCAGCACGATGTGTTTCTTCACCACGCTGGTGTCGGCAATCGGGATCGCCGACAGCAGCGCCTCGGTATAGGGATGATAGGGCGGTGCGAAGATCTGGTCTGTAGTGCCCTGCTCGACGATATAGCCGAGATACATCACGACGACGCGGTCGGCGATGTAGCGCACGACGGACAGATCGTGGCTAATGAACAGCATCGTCGTCTTGTTCTTGCGCTGGATGTCCATCAGCAGTTCGGTCACCGCCGCCTGCACCGAAACGTCGAGGGCCGAAACCGGCTCGTCGGCCACGACAACCTTGGCGTCGCCGGCAAAGGCGCGCGCCACGCCGATACGCTGCTTCTGGCCGCCGGAAAGCTGGCGCGGCTTGCGGGTCTCGAAGGCGCGCGGCAACTTCACCAGGTCGAGCAGCTCCAGCATGCGCTTGCGCCGGTCGGCGACCGTCTTTCCGACATTGAATTTTTCCAGCGTGCGGATGATCTGCGACCCGACCGAATGGCTGGGGTTGAGCGTATCGAACGGATTCTGGAACACCATCTGGATCGACGACACGGTGTCGACGCTGCGGCTCTCGATGCCGGTCGACTGGATTTGCTTGTTGCCCAGCGTCACGGTGCCGGCACTTGCCGTCTCAAGTCCGAGCAGCACCTTGGCCAGCGTCGATTTTCCGCAGCCGGATTCGCCGACGATGGCGACCGTCTCGGATTCGCGCGCCATGAACGATATCGTCTCGTTGGCCTTGACGACGCGGCCCTCGCTCGAGCCGAACACCTCGCTGCCGCCGACCTTGTAGTATTTCCTGAGATCCTCGATCTTGAGCACCGGCGCGCCGGGCACGACCTTTTCGTTGACCTTCTTGGCGCCGGGCGGCAGCGCTTCCCAGTCGATCTCGTTGAAGCGTACGCAGCGCGAGAAATGGCCCTCGTGTCCGGCGACTTCGACCATCGGGATTTCGGCGGCGTTGCAGACGCCCTCGACGAAATGGTGACAGCGCGGACCGAAATTGCAGCCCTTCGGCCGCTCGTGCGGCAGTGGCAATTGGCCGGGGATGGAGATCAACGGCCGCGAGTTCTTGTCGGCGCCCGGCAGCGGGATCGAGCGGAACAGCCCTTGCGTATAGGGATGGCGCATCCGGTCGAACACGTCCTTGATCTTCCCGGTCTCCACCGCCTCGCCCGAATACATCACGGTGATGCGGTCGCAGGTCTCGAGGATAAGGCCGAGATTGTGCGACACGAAGATCATCGACGTGCCGAACTTCTCGCCCAGCCCCTTGACCAGTTCGACGATGCCCGCTTCCACCGTCACATCGAGCGCCGTCGTCGGCTCGTCGAGCAGAAGCAGCGCCGGCTTCGACAGCAGCGCCATCGCAATGACGATGCGCTGCTGCTGGCCGCCGGAGAGCTGGTGCGGATAGGAGCGCATCATGCGCTCGGGATCGGGCAGCTTGACCGCGCTCACCATTTCGAGGGAGCGTTTGTAGGCCTCTTCCTTCGACACCTTGTCGTGGATCAGCGGCACTTCCATCAACTGCTGGCCGACCTTCATCGCCGGATTGAGGCTGGCCATCGGCTCCTGGTAGATCATGGCGATCTTGTTGCCGCGGATGGCGCGCAGCTCCTCGTCGGAGAGCTCGCCCATGTCCTTGCCCTGGAACTTGATCCTGCCGCCGACGATCTTCCCGATGTTGGACAGGTCGCGCATGATGCCGAGCGACACGGTCGACTTGCCGCAGCCGGATTCCCCGACGATGCCCATCGCCTCGCCCGGCATGACCGTGCAGGAAAAATCCATCACCGCCGGTATCTCGCCCTTGCGGGTGAAAAAGGAGATCGACAGGTTCTCGATCTCGATGATCGGCCCACTGGTCGGCTTGGCGGGATTTCGAACTGCCTCGTTCATGGGTCGCTCCAATCCAAATTGTACCAGACGCGGGTCAAGGCCCGTCAATCAGTCTTTCATCGATTGTTCACGCAGCGAGTCGGCCAACAGGTTGAGCCCGAGCACGAACGACATCAGCGCGATCGTCGGCGGCAGCGCCGGATGGATGAAGGAGCGCAGCAGCCGGCTGGCATCCTTGATCGCCGTGCCCCAGTCGGGGCTTTCCGGTGCCAGGCCGAGGCCGAAATAGCCCAGCGTGCCGAGCAGGATGGTGGTGTAGCCGATGCGCAGGCAGGCATCGACGATCAGCGGTCCGCGTGCATTGGGCAGGATCTCCCACAGCATGATGTACCAGGGCGATTCACCGCGCGTCTGCGCCGCGGCCACATAGTCGCGCGTCTTGATATCCATCACCAGGCCGCGCACGATGCGGAACACGCCCGGGCTGGAGGCAAACACCACCGCCACGAAGATGTTGAGCTGGTTGGGATCGATGTGGACGATGTGCAGCGGGTCCTTGTCGAACACGAGGCCAAGATAGATCCAGCCGCCGACGATGAGGGTGATGCCGAGCAGGATGTACAGCCGGTCCGGCCGGTTCTTGTAGCGTGTCCAGAACAACACGCTGAAGAAGATGATCGGAAACAGGAAGAACACGCCGGCCATGGCATAGGGGATCGGCGTGTCCATGATGCCCGGCGTCACCAGCAGGTAGAACAGCAGGATCACCGGGAAGGCCAGCACGAGGTTGGCCAGGAACGACAATACCGTGTCGATCTTGCCGCCGTAATAGCCGGCAGGCAGGCCAAGCGTGATACCGACCATCAGCGCGAAGCCGGTCGCCGCCGGCGCAATGATCAGCACGATCTGGCTGCCATAGACCATACGCGAAAACACGTCGCGTGCCAGCTTGTCGCCGCCGAAGAGATAGACGAGCCCCGATTGCGGTTCGATGGCGCCGGGCAGCGTGTCCTTCATGATCGGGATCTGGCCAAGCGGATCGAAGGGCGAGATGGTCGAGGCGAAGATCGCCGTGAACAGCCAGAACAGGCAGATGCCGACGCCGACGATGCCGACGCCGCTGTCGAACAGCTGGCCGTAGAGCGCCAGCTTCTTCCTGTAGAGGAAGCTCGCTCCCATGACGATGAAAAGCGCGACCCAGACCGGCCAGAAGCGCCACAGCACTTCGAGGATGATGGTGGAGGCGCCGATATATTGAGCTTGCATGCGCCTTCTCCCTACTGAACCCGGATGCGCGGATTGAGGAATGCGTAGCCGACGTCGGAAATGAGCTGCGTGATCAAGACGATGAACACCGAGACCAGCGAACAGCCCAGCAGAAGATCGATGTCGTTGTTGCCGGCGGCCTCGACCAGCGTATAGCCGAAGCCCTGGTAGCGGAACATCACCTCGACGATGACGACGCCGGTGAGCAGCCAGGGAAATTGCAGCATGATGACGGTGAATGGTGCGATCAGCGCGTTGCGCAGCGCATGTTTCACCACCACGCCGCCGAAGGAAATACCCTTCAACCGGGCGGTGCGGATATATTGCTGCGTCATCACCTCGACCATTGAGGCACGAGTCATGCGGGCGATGTAGCCGATGCCGTAGATCGCCAGCGTCATCACCGGCAGGGTGAAATTGTAGAAGGTGATGCCCTGGCTGGCCGACGCGGCCGAGCCGTTCAACCAGCCGAGCCATGAGGCGAAGACGACGGTGAAGATGACCCCCGACACATATTCCGGCGTCGCCGTCGAGGCGATCGAGGCCACCGAAAGCACGCGGTCGGTTCGCGACCCCTCGCGCATGCCGGCCAGGATGCCGATCAAGAGCGATACCGGCACCATCACCGCCAACACACAGAACATCAGTATCCCGGTCGCGCCAAGTGCCGGGAACAGCTTGGAGGCGACGGTCGTCTTGAACTTGGTCGAGCAACCGAAATCCCCTTCGAGGACGCCGGAGAAAGTTGGTACGGCCGGATCGTTGCAGAAAGTGAAGCGCTGCGTCGGCTTGCCGGTCGCCGGGTCGGTCACCGGCTGCTTGGGCAGCAGGCCCAGCCACTGTCCGTAGCGGACGAAGAAATTCTGCCGGTAGCCATGGTTGATCAGCCAGTCCTCCAGCTGTTCGGCCGAAGTATGCATTTCCGTCTGGCTGATCGCCAGCTTCTTCAGGTTGGGTTCGAGGTTGATCAGGAAGAAGACGATCATCGTCAGGCACAGCATCGTCAATGCCATGGTGCCGAGACGCCTGAGAACGAAAGAAAGCATGGCGGCCCCCTGCCGATGGGGTTGGGTTTTGAGCCGGCTTCAAAGCCTCGCCTGCCGTCACCGGCGGACTGGCCGTCAAACAGGCCCTCGAATGCGATCAACCCTGTTTTTATTGCATGGCCTTCCCGGGTGAGTCCGTATTTTTTGCGGACGAACCTGCAATGGCGACGCAGAGAGGGAGGGAAAGGGGCAATGCCCCTTTCCCCGGCCCGATCGATCAGGCCTGATCGAGCCAGACCTTGCCGTAGTCGCGCTCGAAGGTCGGATGCATCTTGTAGTTTTGCACCGCCTTGACCGAGTGGCTGTAGAGCTTGCGCCAGTAGGGCTGGATGATGATGCCGGAAGCCTGCAGGATCTCCTCGATGTCCTTCATCATTTCCTTGCGCTTGGCAGCGTCGGCAACGGCGAGTGCCGCATTGAGCTTGGCATCCCAGTCGGGGTTCGACCAGCCAGCCTCGTTCCAGGCCTCGCCGGTGCGATAGGCGATGGCCAGAACCTGGACGCCGAGCGGACGCATGTTCCAGTTGGTCATTGACAGCGGATACTTCGTCCAGTCGTTCCAGAACGTCGAGCCCGGCAGCACCGTGCGCTTCACCTTGATCCCGGCCTCCCGCAGCTGGGCGGCGATCGCGTCGCCGGTGTTCTTGTGCCAGTCTTCGTCGACGGTGATCAGCTCGTGTTCGAAGTCGGCTTGGCCGGCTTCCGCCATCAGCGCCTTCGCCTTGGCCGGATCACGGGCAACCTTAGGCAGTTCGTAATATTCCGGATGGATCGAGCAGACATGGTGGTTTTCGGCGACCGAGCCGGCATTGCCATAGCCGAGCTGCAGGACGACATTGTTGTCGACCGCGAGCTGCAACGCATTGCGCACCTTCTGGTCGCCATAGGGCTTGTTGTTGACGTTGGTGCGGCAGACGATGGTCGAAGCCGTGACGATTTCCGACTTGACCAGGTCCATCTTGTCGAGGATCGACACATAGTCGGCCGACGTTTCGAAATTGGTGTGCACTTCTCCAGCCTCGAAAGCGCTGACCATGGCCGCCGGATCGGTGCCGTAGTCGATGAATTCGATGCCGTCGAGGAACACTTCGCCGTCCCACCACTTGTTGTCTTCGCGGCGCTTGTAGACGACTTTCTGGCCGACGTCGTAGGAGACGAGTTCAAATGGACCGGTGCCGATCGGGCAGTTTTTGAAGTCGCCGCCCTTCTCGTCGAAAGTCTTGTGGACGATCAGGCCGGGATAGTCGCACATGTTGGGGATGAGCGCGATGTCAGGCTTGCCGAGCTTGAGCACGACCGTGTGGTCGTCCGGCATGGTCACGGCGCTTTCGTCGAGCTTGTCATCCTTGACCAGCGAGCCGAGACGGCCGGGCATCGAATTGCCTTCGGCCTTCTTGTCGGCCCAGCGCTTCAGGTTGAAGACGACGTCAGAGGCTGTGAAGGGGTCGCCGTTGGACCAGGTCACACCCTTGCGCACATGCAGCGTATACTGGGTGGCGTCGTCGTTCACGTCCCAGCTTTCCAGCAGATAAGGGCGGAACGTATATTCGCTCGTATACTTGACCAGCGGCTCGAGCGCCTGGCGCTCGGCATTGGCAATTTCCGACCAGTCGGCCTTGCGAGGATCCTTGGGATCCTTGATCCACTGCGCGACCTTCAGCGTGCCGCCTTTCTTGCCTTTTACCTCTTCTGCCCTTGCCGGCGTCGGATCGGCGAGACCGAGAAGGCCATAAGCCATCGCCGTCGAGGCGCCGAAGACGCTTGCCATGGCCAGGAATTCGCGGCGATCAACCTTACCTGCCTTGGCTTCTTCGGCCATGGCCAGGATATGATCCGGAACGCTGTCGCCGTTGCTCTTATAAATTGTCATGACTAACTCCCATTGTTGGCTTTCCGCCGATTAACATTCCGCATCCGGGCCATGATGTCAAAGACGGCATGGATTGGGAACATGTGAGCGAATGTGCAACTTTGGACGGGGGGCAGTTCGCGTGATAGCGACAGTCTTGGCGCAAAATTGCTAGTGCGCCCAGATTTCGCCAAAATCTCTTCGGGCGATTAAATTGAGACATTTGCACCGGTTACGACAGCGCCAGTCCAGGCCAAGGCAGGGGCCAGGCCGTCAATATTCCTTCTCGTAGAAGATGCCGCCCTTGGCTTCACCGGCGTCCGTCGCCTCGCCGCGCAATTTGACGCCGCGCCCGACATTGAGGTCGATGGTCGCCTTGCCGGAACCCGGCTTGTCGCCCTTCTGGATGGTCACATAGGTACGGTCGTTGAGATATTTGCCGGCCGAAACCGCCGTGCCGCCCTTGTCGTCGGTGGTGACATCGAGGTCGTCGACGCCGATGGCGCTGCGCAGATTCTCCAGCAGCGACGTCGAGCCGCCGACCCCGGCCAGTTGCCCGGCCGCTTCTGCCAGCTGCGCGATCTGCAACGGCGAGAGGTTCGACATCGACCGCCCGAAGATCAGTTGCGCCAGCACTTCATCCTCCGGCAGCGCCGGCACCGAACTGAAGGTGAATTTCGGATTTGTCGCCTCGCCCGACACCACGATGGTGACGGTCGCGCCGGTCGTGGTCGTCGTCGCCGTCAGATTGAGGTAAGGCACCAGCGAGCCGGAGAACCCGACCGTGCCTTCGGTGAAGGTCAGCCGCTTGCCAAGGATCGACAGCCGGCCGCGCTGCAAGGTGAAGGTGCCGACGGCTTGCGGCGACGAGGCCGGGCCGGTCAGCCTGAGCGAGCCGCCGAGTTCGGCGTCGACACCCCTGCCCTGGATGAAGATCTGGTTCGGCGCATTGACCGTGACGTCGAGCGCAAGGCCGCTGCCGCCGCTCTTGCCGCTGGTCGTCGCCGGGCGCAGCGCCTTGTCCTGTGCCTTGACCGGACCCGGCGCATTCTTGTGCTTGACGTCAAGCGCCGAGAGCGAGCCCGGCAATTTGTCCGGAACCGTGATGACGGTCTTGGCCAGGTTGACGGTGCCGGCAATCGCCGGCGCCGAAGTCAGCGGCCCTTTGATCGTCAGGTCGCCGCCAAGGTTGGCGGTCACCACGCGTCCATCCGTGTAGCGGCCATCGGTGAGCTTGATCGACAGGTCGGCTGGGAAGCCTTGCGCCGGATTGATGCCGACGGTACCGCTGGCCGACAGGCTGCCGCGCGTCGACAGGGTTCCGGTCAACCGATTGATCGTGGCGACGCCGTTGCCTATCGAGACATCGGCCGCGATATCGTTGACTGCAAGGCCCGAGCGTGCGTCGACCAGCCGCGCGCCGGAGGTTTTGACGCTGCCGCCGATCACCGGAGATGTCGCTGGACCGCGCACCTGGACATTCACGTTGGCGTTGCCGGTCAGCGACAAGCCCTGCGCGGCAAGTTTCTCACTGAGAAGGCCGAACGGCACGGCGCCATTGAAGTCGAGCACCAGCGCCGGAGTACCCACCGTCGTCACCGTGCCGCCGCCCTTGAGGCCAAGCCCGGCGCCGTCGCTGACATTGGCGTCGAAGGTCAGCTTGTTGCCGGCAAAGGTACCCGACGAACCAACACTCACCGCACCGACGCCGGCGCTACGGGTCTGCGACGTCTGCACCCCGGCCGCGTCGATGTTGAAGGCAATGGCGGGGCTCGCCGGTGCGCCCGTCACCTTTACCGTGCCGGAGATGGAACCCGCTGCATCGAGCCCGGGTGAGAAACTGTTGGCGAGCGACATCGGCACGCGCGCCAGCACTGCATTGATGTCGAGCGCCTGCCCGACCTTGCCGGTTACCGTCGCGGTGCCGCCGCCAAGATTGAGCACCAGCCTGTCCAGCGTCGTCGTGCCATTGGCGATGCTGACGGTCGAGGCCTGGGCGATGGCTGCCTTGATGCCCTGGACGGTCGCCTGCCCTGACGCAAGCTCGATGGTGGTGGTGCCACCGGCTACCTTCACGCGTCCGGCTGCCCTGGCTGGAATGCCCTTCACCGTGCCGCCGCCGGAGAAGCCGGTCCAGTCGCCGTCGCGTTTCAAATCGACATCGATGCCGCGGATCACGGTGCCGCCCGATGTGACGGTATCGGCGCGGATCTTGCCCGAGATGACCGGAGCCGCGAGATAGTTGGCGATCAGCGCATCTATGGAAACGGCCTTCGCCTGGAGGTCGCCGCGCGTGATCGAGGCGGTAGCCGCCTTGATGGCGACCTGGGGTGCCGCCCCGGTCTTCGAGAAGGCGATCGTGCCGCGCACGTCGCCTTCCGCCTTTTCCAGCGCCAGCGCGGCGAGCGGCCCGATATCGGGCAGGTCGAGCGAGATGGTGCCTTCGGGCACGAACTTGTCGTCCAGTGCCAGATCGCCTGAAATCCTGTTCTTGCCCAGCGACAGGAGCAGGCCATTGATGGCGCTCTTGCCGTTCGCCGTTGCCAGCACGGCACTCCCCTGCAGCGCCTGGCCGGCGACATTGCCGGTAAGCTGGACATTGGCCGCCGGATTGGCGGCGTCCGCCTTGCCGGTGGCGGTGAGCTTCAATCCGGTTATCTCGCGAGATGCCACCGAGAGCTTGTCGCTGTTGATGGTAAGCGACAGGTCGGGCGCCATGGCCAACCCTTGCGCGCTCAGCGCGAAAGCGATGGCGCCCGTGGCATCCTTCGACAATCGCGAGATGTCGCTCAGCGCACCCTTGATGTCGGCGGTCACCTTGTTGTCGGCAAGGCTTGCCTGCCCGTCGGCGCTCAGCGGGCCCGAAGTGAGCTTCAATCCACCTATGTTGAGATTGCCGCTGGGCTCGCGCTTCAGAGTGGCGCTTATCTGGGCGCGGTCGCCAAGCATGCCGCGTGCCGCCGCCGGCAACGCAGACGATGGCGCATCCGCCTTCAGGTTGAGGTCGATGGCACCGTCACGCAGCGATACCTGGCCGGCGACCTGGCTGCTGAGCGCATCGCTTTTCAGCGTACCGCTGTCGATGGCGACGGCGTCGGCGCTCAGCCGGGCGGTGAGCGCCGCCGTGACCTTGCCCGCGATGAGCGGCGCGATCGTCGGATTGTCGAGCCCAACCTTGTCGACCGACACCGTTCCGGAAACCGGCCCGGCGCGATTCCTGAGATCGAACGCATCCGAGTGCAGGGTCAGGGTAAGTCCGTCCACCTTTGCCGGGCTGGTGACGACCGAGGGCAGGATCGCGGAAAGGTCCAGCCGGGCATGCGTGCTTTCGCCCGCGATTTTGGCCGACACTGACCGGACCTCGATCTTGACCGGGCTCTCGGTGCTTCCGACCGTCAGCGGCAGGCTGGGGCCGGACGAGGTCAGATCGATCGCGAAATCGCTGGCCCCGTTCGGGTTGATGGTTCCGGTGGCCTGGCCGGAGACCTTGGCGCCGGAGAGGGTGGCATGGTCGAGGACAACGCCTCCGGCAATCGTGTAGCTGCCGGCCGCATCGACGGCGAGTGGCCCGAGCCCCGCCTGTCGGGTCTGGCTCGTCTCGGCGCCGGCCAGCTTCGCGTTGAACCGGATGTCGGGAGCCGCGGGTGTCCCGCCGACTTCAGCGATACCGTCAAGCGTTCCCGCGGCGTCCAGGCGAGGCGGAAACGCATTGGCAAGGGCGGCAGGCAACGCCGAGACCTGCGCCGCCAGATCGAGCGTCTCGCCGGCGCTGCCCGACAGCGCCACCCGGCCGCCGCCAACGTCGAGCGCCAGCCTGTCGATATTGGCCGTGCCGTTGGCGATGGACAGGGCCGACGGCTCGGCAATCGCCGCCTTGATGCCGCGAACGGTGGCTTCGCCCGAAGCAATCTCGACGCTGGTGGTGCCCTCGGCGATCTTAACCCGGCCGGCAGCGGTCGCCGGAATGCCCGCGATCGTGGCGCCGCCAGTGAAATTGGTCCAGTCGCCGTCGCGCTTGAGGTCGACGCCGATGGCGCCGATTTCGGTGCTTCCCGAAGTGACCGCATCGGCCTTGACGGTGCCCGACATCGCCGGCGCCTTGAGATAATTGGCGATCAGCGCATTGATGGCGATCGCCTTGGCAGTCACCTCGCCACGCGCGACCGATGTGCTCTTGGCATCTATGGCAATGGAGGGTGCGTCGCCGTCCTTGGCAAAGAGGATGGTGCCGTTGATGTCGCCGGTCACCGCCTGGCCGGCGAGCGCGGCCAACTGGTCGATTGCCGGTGCGGCGAGCGTCAGCGTGCCCAGGGGCATGAACTTGTCGTCGAGCGCCAGGTCGCCCGAGACCTTGTTGTCGCCCAGCGAGACCAGGAAGCCGTTGATCGAGCGCTTGCCCTCGCTGGTCACCAGGGCCGCCTTGATGTCGAGCGGCTGGTCGTTGACGGCGCCGGTCAGCGAGACGTTGGCGGAAGGGTTCGTTATGTCGGCCTTGCCGCTCGCGGTCAGCTTGATGGCCTTCACCGTGCGGCCCGAAGCGGTCAGGCTGTCGCTGTCGGCGCTAACGGTGAAATCCGGAGCGGTGATCGCGCCGGTTGCCGACAGCGCGAAATCGACCCCGCCGGCAACCGGCACACCGACCGTCGGCGACAACACCGAAACGTCGCCCAATTTGCCCTTGATGTCGGCCTGGATGTCCGTGCCTTGCATGCTGGCCGTACCGCTGGCGCTGAGCGATCCGGAAGTGAGTTCGATCGAGTTCGCAGCGAAAGATCCCTGCGGATCGCGCGATGCAGCGGCCGAGAATTTCACCCGCCCGCCGAGCACCGAGGCGATCTGCTGCGGGAACGCGGTCGCCACGGCATCGGCATTCATTTTGAGCTGCATCGACATGTCGGCCAGCGCCACCGTCGCCGTCAGCGACGCATTGAGCGCATCGGAGCGCAGCGTACCCTGATCGATGGCAATAATGGCGTCCTTGCTGATTGAGCCGGCCAGATCGACGTCGACCTTGCCGGTGATCAGCGGCGCCAGTGTCGCGACGTCGGTTTTCAGGCCGCCCGCCTCCAGCTTGACGGCAACCGGGCCGGCGCGATTCTGGATATCGAAACCATCGGAATGGATTTGCGCCGCCAGATCGTCCAGCCGCGTGCCGCCGACGACGATCGAAACGAAGGAGGCGCCGATGTCGACGATCGGCGCCTTGCCGTCGCCGAAGGCGCGTGCGGTGGCGTTCTTGATCGCGAGCGTGATCGGCTGCGCCTTGCTGCCGACGCTGATCACCACGGGCGGGCCCTTGGCGGCGAGTTCGACCGAGAGATCGCTGGCACCGGCAGGATCGGCAATGCCGGCGGCGGTGCCATGTACCGCATCGCTCTCGATGCTGGCCCGGTCGATGCTGATGCCGCCCGCCGATGTGGCGGTGCCCGCGACATCGAAGCTGGTCTTGCCGGCAAACAGCGGCTTCAGGTTTTCCGGCAGGAAGCGCGCAAAATCGCCGTCGCCCTTGGCCTCGACATGATTGCCCTTGTCGGTGAGCTGGTGGCGGCCGGTAAGTTGGGTGACGATCCGATGGTCGACGAGGAAGGTGCCGACACCGCTCCAGTTGGCAAGCGGTCCGCTGCCCGAAACGACGATGTCGACCGGCGGCGCATCCGGCAGCTTGAGCAGGTTGGCAATGATGCCGCCGGCCGGCTCCGACGCCTTGAGGTCGAGGTCCAGCTTGTTGTCGGCGGGTGCGAACTGGATCTTGGCATCGACATTGCCCTGTTTGCCGTCGTGACGGGTGACGTTGAGCACCGTCTGGACCGCCAGTGGCGCGGCATCGGCCTTGAGCATTCCCTTGGCTGCGAGCTCGGCGATGCCGCTGCCGGCCAGCTGCTCGCCGAGCGCGATTTCCGGCAGGTCGATCTGCTTGATGTCGATGGAGACCGGCAGCGTCGTCGTGCCGCCCTGCGCCTGCGGCTGCGAACCGGCCACCGGCAGGCGCGCCAGTTCGATGCGCCCGGCGGCGATGCGGTCGGCGCTGAAGCTTTTCGACAGCAGCGCCGTCGGCGACCAGTCGACGGCCACCTTGCGCGCCACCAGCCAGGCGCCCTCGCGATCCTCAAGCACGACATGGTCGACGCTGAGATTACCCGACCAGATGCCGCCGATGCCGCTGACGGTGACCTTGCGATCCTCGCTCGAGGCGAGCCGCGAGATGATGCCGGCGAGATTGTCGCGCCCACGCTCGGTCTTGGTCAGCACGACGAGCGCGCCGATCGCGCCCGCGACCATGATCAGCAGCGTGTAGAGGACAATGCGAAGGATGCGCCACACCGTTTTCATCGTCAGAAGGCCTGGCCAATGCCGGCATAGATGCCGAAATGCGGGTCGCCGGGATCACGGTTGAGCGGCACAGCCGCGTCGATGCGCAGCGGCCCGAACGGCGTGACATAGCGCAGGCCGACACCGGCGCCGACCTTGACGTCGGAGAAGTTGGGAACCGACTTGGTCGATACCGTGCCGGCATCGACGAAGGGCACGATGCCGATCGTGTCGGTGACGGCGATGCGCATCTCCACAGAGGTCTCGAAGAAGGATAGGCCGCCGATCGGCTGGCCGGTGAAATCCTTGGGGCCGATGCCCTGATAGGCATAGCCGCGCACCGAGCCGCCGCCGCCCGAATAGAAGCGCCGGTCGGCCGGGACGTTCTGCAGCCCGGTACCGACGATCGAGCCGATGGCGACACGCTCAGCCAGCACGAATTTCGACGCGGTATCCAGCGACTGATAGGCCGATCCCTCGCCCTTCAGCTTGAGGAAGGCCGCACCACTCAGTATGTCGTAACTCGGCTCGGCATAGGCGAGCACCCTGAAGCCCCTGGTCGGGTTCAACCTGCTGTCCCTGTTGTCATAGACATATTGCAGCGGAATGCTGGCGATCAGGTAGGTGTGCTTGCCGAAGGCGTCATGGATGCGCGAATAATCGAGCGCCACCTCGGCCGACACGGTCTGCTTCTTGTCGAGTTCGTAGGACAGGCCGGTGCTGCCCTTGACCGAGAAATGGTCGTACGCATCCGGATGCTCGAGCACGGTCTTGACGCTGGCGAAGAACTTCGACGCCGGTCCGATCACGCCGGGTTTCTCGAACATGATGCCGGCATTGTAGTTCAGTTCGGACAGATTGTTGCTGCCGATGCCGCTGATGGCGCCGTCGATGCGCAGCTTTTCCGCGCGGCCAAACAGGTTGCGGTGCCCCCAGTAGCCCTCGAGGCCAAGCCCCTCGGTGTTCGAGAAGGTGCCGCCAAGGCCGAAAAAGCGCGGCTTGCGCTCGCTGACCTGGACGCCGATCGGAATGTTGCCGTCGGCGTCGAGCTTGTCGGCTTCCTTGAACGTCACGCTGTTGAAGACCTCGAGCGCCAGCAGCCTGTCGCGCGCGTCGCTGATCTCCTGTGGCGAGTATTGCCTGCCGCGCTTCAGCCCGGTCATGTATTCGGTGAAGTCCCTGTCGACCTTCTCGGTGCCTTCCACGGTGGTCGCGCCATAGCCGGCGACCGGCCCGGCTGCGACCGTCAGCGTCACATCGAGCGTCGATGTGGCGTGGTCGGCGACGATATGCCGGTCGGTCACCTTGGCCAGCGGCCTGCCCTGCTCCTTCAGCGTCCGCACGATCAGCGCCTCGGCCTTGAGCACCGCGCCCGATCCGGCGTCGCCGCCGGATATCAGCCCATAATCGGCGCTCATCAGCCCCGCCGCGTCGCCCTCCAGCCGGATGTCGCCAAGGGTGAATTTGGGGCCTGTGGCGATATTGATCGCCACAGGGATAGGCTGCGGCCCCTTGAACTCGGCGTCCGGAGGCAGTTCGTCGAGCGGCTTGCCGTCGATGGTGATGGTGACGACGCCTTCATAGCGGGCATCGGCATAAAGTGCGGCGACCAGCTGTTCGCGGTCGCCGCGCGCCTTGGCCATCAGCCCGAGCGAACCCGAAACGGGCCGGTCCTCGTCGCCTTTCAACGCCGAGGCGTTTTCGAGCTTCTTGACGAGGTCCTTGTCGGCGTCGGGCGCGGAGATGGTCACCGCGTAGCGCAGCGGATCGACAATGTCCGCGTCCTCGTCGCTGGACGATCCCCACAGCTTGATGCCGAAAAGCTCGAACGCGGCCACGGATCTTGATTCGGCGATCAGCGCGGTCCCGCACATCATGGCCAAAAGCAGGGCGCGCGGAAGCACGCGCCCTGGCGCGGTCCCTCCTGACATCTGCTCTTCATGCGCCGGCATTAAGACAACCTAGGTTACAAAACTAAAATTGGAATGAAGTTCTGAAGCGCTCGTAAAGGGGCCACAATCCAATTGTCTGAAATAGGGTGGGCTTGGAATTCACACCTTCTGCGTTTCCGCAAGAAAGCGTGATCCCCTTCCCGTGGAGGTTACTGTCCGCATACCGGTCCTTGGCCGGAAAATAAACCGTTGGCAGGCGGAGACCTGCCGCGTCCGCGCGTTGACAAGCCTGACTGAAGCTTGAACATGCCCGGACGTCTGCAATTGTCTGGAGGGTGTTATGGCAATGCGCGCGGCTCGTGGTCTGTCGATTCTCGTCCTTCTTTTCTTTGCCTGGGGTAGCGTCGCGCAAGCGGCGGAAGCGCGAAGAATCGCAACGACGGACAATTCCGATTATTTCGGCTTCGATCTCAGGTCCGACCAGAACGTCACGCTCGACCAGTGCAAGACGACATGCCTCGGCGATCCGACCTGCCGCGCCTTCACCTACAACACCAAGGCCAAATGGTGCTTTCTCAAATCCGACTATAACCAGTTGAAATCCTTCAACGGCGCGGTCGCCGGCAAGGTCGTCAACATCGACGGCGATCCAGATATCGGCGCGCCGCCGGAACTCGCCTTCTTCCCCAACTGGATGGCCGACCAGGCCCAGCAATACCGCAACAAGCTGCTTGGCCCTGCCTTTGACAAGCCGACGGAGGGCATGGCGGCGCTGATCAACTCGGCCGAACAAGCCGTACAGACCGGCGACCATCGCTCCGCCATGCAGAAATACGAGGCCGCTGTCTCGGTCATGCCGGATGACGGCCAGCTCTGGCTCAAGCTGGCGCGCGAAACGCTGGCCGTGCAGCCCGCCGCGAGCACCTCCGAAGCCTCAACTTTGCCGGCAAACGCCACGTCGGCCGCCTTCAACGCCTACAAGTTGCTGCGCACCACCAAGACGCGCGCCGAAGTGCTGGCGCTGCTCGGCAATGGTCTCGACAAGCGCGATCTCTACCGGCCGGCGCTGCAGGCCTATGAAGCCAGCCTTGCGCTGGAAAGCTCGCCCGCGGTCCAGGCCGACTATGCCGATCTGAAGGCCCGCAAGGGATTCCGCGTCATCGATCACTCTGTCGATGCCGACACCAGCGCGCCGCGCATCTGCGCGCAATTCTCCGAGGATCTGGTCAAGACCGGCGTCGACTACGCGCAGTTCGTCACCGTCGACAACGCCGCGCCCAAGGGCATCGAGGCCAAGGACAAGCAGATCTGCGTCGAAGGGCTCGAACACGGCCAGCACTATGACGTCACCTTCCGCGCCGGCCTGCCGGCCGCGATCGGCGAAGTGACCGCTGCCCCCGTGGTGCTGTCGATCTATGTGCAGGACCGCGCGCCATCCGCCCGCTTCACCGGCGACAGCTTCGTGCTGCCGGCCGGCGCGCGCCGCGGCATTCCGGTCGTCACCGTCAACATGAACGCCGCCGAGATGAAGCTCTACCGCATCGGCGACCGCTCGCTGGCGCAGTTGCTGTCGGGCTATCAGTTCCTGCACCAGCTCGACGGCTATGACATTTCCAACATTTCCGAGCAGATGGGCGCGCCGGTCTGGCAGGGCCAGCTCGACATCGTCAACGATCTCAACAAGGAGGTCACCACCTCGTTCCCGGTCGACGAAGCGCTGCCGCAGCGCAAGCCCGGCGTCTATGTGCTGACCGCCAAGGCCGTCAACGACAAGAGCGACGACTACGGCTCGCTGGCCACGCAGTGGTTCGTCGTCTCCGACATCGGCCTGTCGACCTACACCGGCCAGGACGGGCTCAACGTCTTTGCCCGTTCGCTGGGTAGCGCCAAGCCGATTGCCGGGGCCGAACTGACACTGGTTGCTCGTAACAACGAGGTTCTCGGAACCGCGACGTCGGATGCGAACGGCCATGCCGTCTTCAACCCCGGCCTGACGCGCGGTGACGGCGGCATGGTGCCGGCCGTGCTGATGGCCAAGCAGGGGGACAATGATTTCGTCTTCCTCGATATGTCAAAGGCCGGCTTCGACCTGTCCGACCGCGGCGTCACCGGACGCGCCGCACCGGGCGCGCTCGACGTCTATGCCTGGACCGAACGCGGCATCTATCGCGCCGGTGAGGACGTCCATGTCGCCGCGCTTGCCCGCGACGGCGCGGCCAAGGCGGTCGAGAACCTGCCGCTGACCTTTATCTTCTCGCGTCCCGATGGCGTCGAGGACCGCCGCATCGTCAGCGGCGGCGCATCGGCCGGCGGTCACGCCGTCGACCTGCCGCTTGAAGCCAACGCCATGCGCGGCACATGGTCGGTGTCGATCCACACCGACCCCAAGCAGCCGGCGGTTGCCAGCCAGATGTTCCTGGTCGAGGACTTCGTGCCGGATCGCATCGAGTTCGACATGAAGGCCGACAAGCAGGAGATTGCGCGGGGCGAAACCGCCAACATCAACATTGACGGCCGCTTCCTCTATGGCGCGCCGGCGGCGGGCCTGGCGCTGGAAGGCGAACTGACCCTGTCGACGTCCCGGGACTGGGACCGCTTCCCCGACTTTTCCTTCGGCCTCGCCGACGAGCAGTCGGCGGAGCCCACGGTCACGCCGCTCACCGATCTGCCGGTGGTCGGCGACGACGGCAAAGCGACCTTCCCGATCTCCGTCGACCAATTGCCCTCGACCACCAAGCTGGTCGACGGCAAGGTGACGGTGCGCATGCGCGAAACCGGTGGCCGCGCCATCGAGCGTTCGCTCAACATCGGCATCCGCCCGCAAGGCCATATGATCGGCATCCGCCCGGATTTCGCCGATGGTGAAGTGCCGCAGGGGGGCACGGCCAAGTTCAGCCTGATCGCCGTCGATCCCGATGGCAAGCGCGAGGCGCTGAAAGGCGCGCAGTGGTCGCTGGTCAAGGTCGAACGCAATTACCAGTGGTACCGCTCCAACAACTCCTGGAACTACGAGCCGGTGAGCTTCACCAAATCGATCGCCAACGGCCAGATCGATCTCAACGCCGATGGCGATGCCGCCGTCTCCGTACCTGTCGACTGGGGCCAGTACAGGCTCGAGGTCGAGACATCGGATCCCGAGGGGCCGGCGACCAGCTATGAATTCGACGCCGGCTGGTATGTCGCCTCGACCACCACCGAAACGCCTGACGGCCTGGAGATTGCCCTGGACAAGGACAATTATGCCGCGGGCGAAGTGGCAAAGCTGAAAATCTCGCCGCATTTTGCCGGCGAATTACTGATCAACATCGGCTCCGACAAGCTGCTGAAAACCATCACGGCGACCGTGCCGGCCGGCGGCAGCACCGTCGACATCCCGGTCGGCGACGACTGGGGCGCCGGCGCCTATGTCACGGCAACCCTTTTCCGGCCGGGCGACGCGCAGGAAACGCGCATGCCCGCCCGCGCCATCGGCGTGAAATGGCTGACCGTCGATCCGGGCGCCAAGAAGCTTGCCGTCACGCTCACGCCGCCGGACAAGACAATGCCGCGCCAGCAGCTGTCGATCCCGGTTTCCGTGGCCGGCGTGCAGCCGGGCACCAACGCCTATGTCACCGTTGCCGCCGTCGATGTCGGCATCCTCAACCTGACCAACTACAAGGCGCCGGATCCGGAGAACTGGTTCTTTGGCCAGCGCATGCTGGGCATGGAGATCCGCGACATCTACGGCCGCCTGATCGATGGCTCGCTGGGCACCACCGGCAAGCTCAGGACCGGCGGTGACGGCGCCAACATGCAGACGCAAGGCAGCCCGCCCACTGAAAAACTGGTCGCCTTCTTCTCCGGCATCGTCCAGCTCGACGCCGACGGCAAGGCGCGGATCGACTTCGACATCCCGCAGTTCAACGGCACCGTGCGCGTCATGGCTGTCGCCTGGACCAAGGAGGCGATCGGCCATGCCCAGTCGGACGTGATCGTGCGTGATCCCGTTGTGATCACCGCCGGCCTGCCGCGCTTCCTGGCGCCTGGCGACAACGCCGTCATGCGTCTCGACGTTGCCGACACCGACGGACCGGCCGGCGACTATGCGCTGTCGATCGATACGACGGGGGACCTGTCGACAGGTGACAAGCCCCTGCCCCAGAAGCTGACGCTCGCCCAGGGCAAGCGCCAGACCTTGACCGTGCCGCTGATCGCAAAGACGGCGGGCAATGCCTCGCTGACCATCAAGCTGGCGCATGCGGACGGCACCAAGGTCGAGCAGACGCTCTATGTCCCGGTGCGTCCGGCCCAATTGCCGGTCACCACGCGCCTCGTGGTCGACCTCAAGGGCAATGGCGGCGCGCTTCGCGTCGACAAGGAGCTGCTGGCTGCCAGCCTGCTCGAAGGCGCATCGGTCAGCGTCGGCGTTTCGCAGGCTGCGGCCTTCGACGTGCCGTCGCTCTTGATGACGCTCGATCGTTACCCCTATGGTTGCGCCGAGCAGACCACCAGCCGCGCCATGCCGCTTCTCTACGTCAACGAGATGGCATCAGGCGTCGGCATGGAAAGCGACCCTGAACTGCACGGGCGCATCCAGGATGCGATCTACAAGGTCCTGAGCTACCAGTCCTCGAGCGGCAGCTTCGGCCTGTGGGGTCCGGGCTCCGGCGATCTGTGGCTCGACGCCTATGTCAGCGAATTCCTGACCAGGGCGCGGGAGCAGAAATACGACGTGCCGGCTCTGGCGATGAACCAGGCCCTGAACAACCTGCAGAACTCGCTCGGCTACGACCAGAGCGTACAGGACCGCGGTAGCGAGATCGCCTACGCCCTCTACGTGCTGGCCCGCAACAAGAAGGCCTCGATCGGCGATCTACGCTACTACGCCGACACCCAGCTCGAAGCCTTCTCGAGCCCGATGGCCGTCGCCCAGTTGGCGGCGAGCCTTGCGCTCTATGGCGACACGCAGCGTTCGGAGGCGACGTTCAAGACCGCGCTGCAACTGGCCAAGTCGAGCACCGACTACGACTGGTACCGTTCCGACTACGGCTCGGCATTGCGTGACGGCGCGGCGATGCTGTCGCTGGCGGCGGAATCGAAGCCGGTATCGACGATCGTGCCCGAGCTCATCAAGCTGGTGACAAGGAAACGCGCCGAAGCCCGCTGGACCAGCACCCAGGACGATTCCTGGATGCTGCTGGCGGCGCGTGCGCTGAAGGAGGGCAATGACTCCATCGCGCTGACCGTCAACGGCGCGCCGCATTCCGGCGGCTATTCCAACCAGGTCAACGGCTCAGACCTGGTCGACAGCCCGCTCGAAATCACCAACACCGGCAAGACCCCGCTGCAGGCCGTCGTCACCACCGTGGCGTCGCCGATCCAGCCCTTGCCGGCCGGCGGCGACGGCTTCACCATCAGCCGCACCTACTACAAGCTCGATGGCACGGAAGCCAATGTGACTGAGGCCACCCAGAACGAACGCTATGTCGTCGTGCTCAAGGTCACCGAGCAGAACAGCTGGCCGTCGCGCCTGCTGGTCACCGACCTGTTGCCGGCCGGCTTCGAGATCGACAATCCGGGCCTGGTTTCCAGCGCCCAGTTGACGAACTTCTCCTGGCTGGCGCAGACCGACGCCGCGCATCTGGAATTCCGCGACGACCGCTTCGTCGCGGCATTCAACCCGGCCGACGGCGACCACGACCACAATCTGACGCTTGCCTATGTCGTGCGCGCCGTCACGCCGGGCACCTATGCCCATCCGGCGGCAACGGTGGAGGACATGTACCGGCCGCAATATTCGGCCCGCACCGCCACCGGCATGATGGAGATCAAGGCGCCGTAAGGTGCCTTGGCGGATATGAACGTGAGGCTTGCGCTGCCCCTCATTGCCCTGCCGGGCATTTCTCCCCGTATAGTGACGGGGAGAAAGGGGCTAGCGCCGACCGCCGCGACAGCTCCCTTCTCCCCGTCACTATACGGGGAGGTGAGCCGTGGCCCGCGCAGCGGACGAAAAGCCAATTGCTTGGCTTTTCGAACGGCGAACGCCCGAAGGGCCGTCGTGCCGGCAGGCGGATGAGGGGCAGCGCCATGCTCTCCAAGAAATTCATTTGGCGGGCCGCCATTGCGGGAGCATCGCTAGCCGTCGTTGCGGCAATCGCCACCGCCGCCCTCTGGGAACTCGACCGCGCTTTCCCCCCACCATTGCCCGCAACTCTGACCGTCTCCACCGAAGTCCAGGACCGCGACGGCCAGTTGTTGCGCGCCTTCGCGACGCCTGACGGCTACTGGCGGCTGGAGACCCGGCTGGACCAGGTCGACAAGCAGTTCGTCGACATGTTGGTCACCTATGAGGACAAGCGCTTCTGGGACCATGAGGGCGTCGATGTGCTGGCTCTCGCCCGCGCCGCCGGCCAATTCGCCACCAGCGGCCATATCGTTTCCGGCGGCTCGACCCTGTCGATGCAGCTTGCCCGGCTGATCGAGCCGCGCGAAAGCCGCAGCCTCGGCTCCAAGATCAAGCAGATGCTGCGCGCCATCCAGATCGAGCGGCGGCTGTCGAAGCGCGACATCCTCGAGCGCTATCTCACGCTGGCGCCCTATGGCGGCAACCTGGAAGGCGTGCGCGCCGCTTCGCTCGCCTATTTCGGCAAGGAACCGAAGCGGCTCACCGTTTCCGAGGCCGCCCTTCTCGTCGCCCTCCCCCAATTGCCGGAAAAGCGCCGGCCCGACCGCAACCTCCAGATCGCCCACGCCGCGCGCGATCGTGTGCTGAGCCGCATGGTCTCGTCAGGCCTGATCGGCGAACGCGAGGCGGCACGCGCCGCACTTGACGATGTCTCGGGCCTGCGCCGCACCTTGCCGGCGCTTGCCGCGCATGCCTCCTATGCGATGCTTCCCAAGGCCGTTCCGGGTCAGCCGCTCAAGCTGACGATCCGCAAAAGCGTCCAGCAAGGACTGGAACGGGTGGCGCGCGATGCCGCCGCCAAGCTCGGGCCGCGTCTGTCCGTCGCCATGGTGCTGGCCGATGCCCGCACCGGCGACATTCTGGGCGAAGTCGGCTCGGCCAATTTCTTCGATTCCAGCCGTTCCGGCTGGATCGACATGACCAAGGTCGTGCGCTCGCCCGGCTCGACGCTGAAGCCGTTCATCTACGGCCTCGCCTTCGAGCAGGGACTGGTGGCGCAGGAAACGCTGATCGAGGACAGCCCGGTCGATTTCAGCGGCTACAGGCCGAAGAATTTCGACATGGGCTATCAGGGCGATGTCTCGATCCGCCAGGCTTTGCAACTATCGCTCAACGTGCCGGCGATCCGCGTGCTCGACGCGGTCGGCCCGGCACGGCTGACGGCGCGCTTCCGCCAGGCGGGCGTCAACCCGATCCTGCCGGTCAATGAAGCGCCCGGCCTGGCCATCGGCCTCGGCGGCGTCGGCGTCACGCTGCGCGACCTGGTCCAGCTCTACACAGGGCTCGCCAATGGCGGCAAGACGCATTCGCTGCATGACGGCACCGAGCCGGCCAACGCCGCGAGTTCGACCACCACCATCCTCAACGACCAGGCCAACTGGCAGATCGTCGACATTTTGTCGGGTGTGAAGCCACCCGAAGGCGCCCTGCAGCGCGGCATTGCCTACAAGACCGGCACCTCTTACGGCTACCGTGACGCCTGGTCGGTCGGCTTCGACGGCCGCTATGTGCTGGGCGTCTGGGTCGGCCGGCCCGATGCCGGCGCGGTGCCGGGTCTTTCCGGCTATGTCTCGGCCGCCCCGATCCTGTTCGAAGGTTTTGTCCGCTCGGGGCTGGCGACCGTACCGCTGCCGGGCAAACCGCCCGGCGCCTTCACCCCCAAGCGCGAGGACCTGCCGGTGACGCTTGCCCGCTTCGGCGCCGGCGCGGATGGCCTGGTGCAGGCGACCCCGACCGAACCCGCGCCGACCATCATCTTCCCGCCGGATGGCGCCCGCGTCGATCTCGCCACCAACTCGGCCGATGCGTCGCCACTGGTGCTGAAGCTCCAAGGCGGCCGGGCGCCGTTCCGCTGGCTGGCCAACGGCAAGCCGCTCATCGGCCTCGATCGCCGTCGCACTGCGACATGGCAGCCCGACGGCGCGGGTTACTCGACGCTGACCGTCATCGACGCGGCGGGACGGGCGGCCAGTGTGAAAGTGTTCGTTGAATAGGCTGCGTCAAGGGATTCAGGAGACTGGCCTTTCGAGGTCCGGGAATAAGGGATAAATTGCCTGATGTCCGGTGCGAGGCGCCCCCCTCTGGCCTGCCGGCCATCTCCCCCTCAAGGGGGGAGATCGGATGGCCAGGCCGCTTTCGGCAACGACCAACGGCGGCGCGCGACGCAAAAGCTGCCAATCTCCCCCCTCGAGGGGGAGATGCCCGGCAGGGCAGAGGGGGGCGTGCCACGCCATACCTTACGCAGTATAGCCGCCATTTTAGCGGCTTTCTTCGCAGTCACTCTTCCCGCCTCGGCCGATCCCCTGCCCACCGGCTTCGTCCGATTGGCCGCCATCGATGCCTCGATCCGCCAGGACATCCGCTATTCCGGCGCCGACAATTTTCTGCATCGCAAGGTAAGCGGCTATGATGCGCCGGTCTGCATCCTCGCCCGGCAGGCGGCCTTAGCCGTTGCCGGGGTCCAGAAGGCAATGGTCGCCAGGGGCATGACGCTGATCGTGTTCGACTGCTATCGCCCTGCCCGCTCCGTGGCCGACATGGGCGATTGGACGACCGCGGGCGGGCCGCCTGACCCGCAATGGTATCCGCAGGTCAAGCGCGGCGACCTCATCGCCGAGGGCTATGTCGCCCGCCAGTCGGCACATTCGCGCGGCTCGACCGTCGATATCGCCATCGCACCGGCCGACAGTACGTCCATGCCGAAACCGGCCTGCGGCGCGGTCGATGCCAACACTCTCGATTTCGGCACCGGCTTCGACTGCTTCGACCGGACGAGTGAGACCGCGCATCGCCCGCTCGGCGCCGAAGCGGCGGCAAACCGCAAGCTCCTTGTCGATGCCATGCGTGCTGGAGGTTTCAGGAACTACGCGCGAGAATGGTGGCATTTTTACGCTCGACCAAGAGCCATTTCAAAAGCAGCGCTTCGATTTCCCGGTGACCGCCGAGTGACCCGCCCAAAGCAGACTTGCCCGGCAACCGCGCGTCCCTAGATAGGCCACAGGGCGGACCGACTCCGGCGAGGAGCAACCGCGAGGAAAATATTTCTCATAGCCGCGGCAGAACGCCGGAGATTTTCTCCAGGGAGGCAAAAAAGGCAACATTCAATGCATCTAATTTCTATAATTTCGGTAGATTTGGCGCGGGTTCAACGGAGGCAGAAATGACCAAACCTCATTTCAGGAAACTGCTCGGCGCACTGGTCGCCACATCTGTCCAGTTCGGCACGCTCGGTTTCGCGTTTGCCGACACCACCATTCTCAACGTGTCCTACGATCCGACGCGCGAGCTCTACAAGGCTTATGACGAGGCCTTCGCCGCGCATTGGAAGACAGAGACCGGCGAGACGGTGACGATCCAGCAGTCACATGGCGGATCGGGCGCCCAGGCCCGCGCCGTGATCGACGGCCTCGACGCCGATGTGGTGACGCTGGCTCTCGAAGGCGACATCAATGCCATCGTCTCCAAATCGAAAAAGATCAATCCCGATTGGCGCAAGAAATTCGAAAACAATTCAGCGCCTTACACCTCGACCATCATCTTCCTTGTCCGCAAGGGCAATCCCAAGGGCATCCACGACTGGAACGACCTCGTCAAGGACGGCGTCCAGGTGATCACGCCCAACCCCAAGACGTCGGGCGGCGCGCGTTGGAACTATCTCGCGGCCTGGGCCTATGCCAACGCCAATGATGGCGGCGACGAAGCCAAGACCAAGGAATTCGTCGGCAAGCTCTATGCCAATGCTCCCGTGCTCGACACCGGTGCGCGCGGCTCGACAGTGACCTTCGCGCAAAAAGGCCTTGGCGACGTGCTGATCGCCTGGGAAAACGATGCCTATCTGGCGCTCGACGAGTTTGGCGCCGACAATTTCGACATCGTCTATCCGCCGACCTCGATCCTGGCCGAGCCGCCGGTGGCCGTGGTCGATGCCAATGTCGACGCCAAGGGCACGCGCAAGGTGGCCGAGGCCTATCTGAGCTACCTCTATTCCAAGGAAGGCCAGACCATCATCGCCAAGAACCATTACCGGCCGTCCAAGCCCGAACTGGTTCCGCCCGAGGATCTCGCCAAGCTGCCGCCTATCAAGCTGATCACCATCGACGACCCGCTTTTCGGTGGTTGGAAGAAGGCACAGCCTTATCATTTCGGCGACGGTGGTATATTCGACCAGATCTACAAACCGGCCCAGTGAGCTAAAACCTAGATCAGGACGATATGACCACAGCACCCGCGCAGGCGGGGTGGCGGTTCAGACAGCCGAGCGTCATTCCGGGTTTCGGATTGACGCTCGGCTTCTCGCTTGCCTACCTCACCCTCATCATCCTCATACCGCTATCCGGGCTGATCTGGCGTTCGGCCGCTCTCGGCTGGATCGATTTCTGGGCCATCGCCACCGATCGCCGCACCCTCAACGCACTTGAAATCAGCTTCGGCACCGCCTTCATCGCGGCTGTCGTCAATGTCGTTTTCGGCACGCTCGTCGCCTGGGTGCTGGTGCGTTACCGCTTTCCCGGCCGCCGCATCGTCGATGCCATGGTCGACCTGCCATTCGCGCTGCCGACGGCGGTGGCCGGCATCGCGCTGACCACGCTCTACGCGCCGAACGGCTGGATCGGCAAATTGCTGATGCCGCTCGGCATCAAGGTCGCCTACACGCCGCTCGGCATCGTCATCGCGCTGGTCTTCATCGGCTTGCCCTTCGTCGTGCGCACCGTGCAGCCGATCATGGAGGAAATCGACAAGGAGGTGGAGGAAGCAGCCGCCACGCTTGGCGCCAGCCGCTTCCAGATCATCACCCGCGTGCTCTTTCCGGGCCTGGCGCCGGCCATCATCACCGGCTTCTCGCTCGCCTTCGCGCGCGGCGTCGGCGAATACGGCTCGGTCATCTTCATCGCCGGCAACCTGCCCTACAAATCCGAGATCGCACCGCTTCTGATCGTTATCCGGCTGGAGGAATACAATTACCCAGCGGCGACCGCGATCGCGGCAATCATGCTGGCGCTGTCGTTCGTCATGCTGCTGGTCGTCAATCTGGTGCAGACATGGAGCCGCAAGCGCTATGGCTGATCCCGAGATCAAATCCTACGAACCGTATCACGAGAGCCGCTCGGCGGCGGTGACCGAAAGCCGCCCGGCGCAGGCCGTGCTGATGGCCATCGCTTTCGCATTCCTCGGCATCTTCCTGCTTTTGCCGCTGATCATCGTCTTCCACGAGGCGCTGGCGAAAGGCGTCGGCGCCTATACGCAAGCACTGGGCGAACCGGACGCACGCTCGGCCATCCACCTGACACTGCTTGTCGCGGCGATCTCGGTGCCTCTCAATGTCGTCTTCGGCATCTCCGCCGCCTGGGCGATCGCCAAGTTCGAATTCAAGGGCAAGGCGTTTCTCACCACGCTGATCGACCTGCCCTTCTCGGTCTCGCCCGTCATTTCGGGTCTGGTCTATGTGCTTCTGTTCGGCGCCCAGGGGTTGCTTGGCGAGTGGCTGAAGGCACATGGCATCCAGATCTTGTTCGCCGTGCCGGGCATTGTGCTGGCCACCGTCTTCGTCACCTTCCCCTTCGTCGCCCGCGAACTGATCCCGCTGATGCAGGAACAGGGCAATGGCGACGAGGAGGCCGCCCTTTCGCTCGGCGCCAATGGCTGGCAGACCTTCTGGTTTGTGACCTTGCCCAACGTCAAATGGGGCCTGCTCTACGGCGTGCTTTTGTGCGATGCGCGCGCCATGGGCGAGTTCGGCGCGGTTTCGGTGGTGTCGGGCCACATACGCGGCCTGACCAACACCATGCCGCTGCATGTCGAAATCCTCTACAACGAGTACAACGCCGTCGGCGCTTTCGCCGTCGCCTCGCTGCTTGCCGGGCTGGCGCTCGTCACACTGGTCTTGAAAACACTGCTCGAGATGCGCTACGGCGCCGAACTCGCCGCGACGCGCGGACATTAGAAGGTTCATTGTATGGAAGTTCGCGTTGCCAACGTGCGCAAGGAATTCGAGCGGTTTCCGGCGCTTCACGACGTGTCGCTCGACATCAAGTCGGGCGAATTGATTGCGTTGCTGGGACCATCCGGCTCCGGCAAGACGACCTTGCTCAGACTGATCGCCGGGCTGGAGCGGCCGACACGCGGGAAAATCTTCTTTGGTGACGAGGACGCTTCGCAGAAATCGATCCAGGAGCGCAATGTCGGCTTCGTCTTCCAGCACTACGCGCTGTTCCGTCATATGACGGTGGCTGACAATATCGGCTTCGGCCTCAAGGTGCGGCACGGACCGTCGCGGCCGCCAGCAGCGGAGATCCGCCGCCGTGCTTCCGAGCTTCTCGATCTCGTCCAGCTTTCAGGGCTGGAGAAGCGCTATCCCGCGCAGCTTTCGGGCGGCCAGCGCCAGCGCGTGGCGCTCGCCCGCGCCATGGCCATCGAACCCAAGGTGCTGCTGCTCGACGAGCCGTTCGGCGCGCTCGACGCGCAGGTGCGCCGGGAACTGCGCCGCTGGCTGCGGGAAATCCATGACGCCACCGGCCACACCACCGTCTTCGTCACCCACGATCAGGAAGAGGCGCTGGAACTGGCCGACCGTGTCGTGGTGATGAGCCAGGGCCGTATCGAGCAGGTCGGCACCGCCGACGACATCTACGACACGCCGAATTCGCCCTTCGTCTACGGCTTCATCGGCGAATCGAGCTCCCTTCCGGTCAAGGTCGAGAATGGCGAGATCTGGCTGGCCGACCGTCCAATCGGATTGTCGGCGCCGCACGCGTCCGAGGGCGATGCGATGCTTTACTTCCGTCCGCATGATGTCGAACTGCTGGACGGCTGCAGCGGCTGCATCGCCGGCACCGTGGCGGCCAGCCGCCGCGTCGCCGGCACAAGGCGCGTCGAACTTGAAATCGGCGGCGAACGCCAGCGGGTCGAGATTGAGCTGCCGGTCGACCATCCGGCAGCGCAGAAGAGCCGCGTGGCGTTCCGCCCGGGGCGCTGGAAGCTGTTCCCGGCTGCATAGCGATCGGACCACGGTGAATCCGCCCCAGGGATGTCCCGGTCGGTGGCGGTCTTTCACCTGGCCTTCAACGACAACACCAGGGTCATCGGGTTTTTCGGGGAGGCCGCAAAGCCGTAGTGCTCGTAAAAGGCTTTCGCTTCATCCGATATGGCATGAACAAAAATTCCGCGAATACCGAGGATCGTCGCGGCTTGACTGGCGCGCAGGACGGCATCTTGCAGAAGCGCCGCGCCCAGCCCCTTCCGTTGCCAGCTTCCATCCACCGCGAGACGCCCGAGCACGACCATCGGAATGGGATCTGGCATGTTGCGGCGAACAATGCCGGGCGCTTCCGCCAGATCAAGCCCGCCCGAAGACAAGCAGTAGTAGCCGACAACGCGTGTGCCTTCCGCCACCACATAAGTACGCGATGCGCCACTGACCTGGTTGGCCCGTGCCCTGCGGCGAAGCCATTGGTCGAGACTTTCTGTTCCGCTTTGGAAAAGGCCGAGATCGTGGTTTTCTGCCAGGGGCGTGGGCGCCGATAGCATCAGTCCCGCCATGGCTTGGGCACGTTCATGAGGCGCCCAAAACCTTCCCCGCTCGGCGGTTTATCGAGGATGTCGAGATAATGCCGGTAACTCTCCGGATCCACCTTGATCAGGGTCTGGTCGAGTAGCGTGTCCTCGGCCGCACGATAGGCGGCGTCGATCATGAAGTCGGAGCGGGTTTTCCCACGTATTTTCGCGGCGCGGTCGATCAGTATGCGCATATCCTCTCGGATGCGCAGATTGACAGGCTTGGCGTGGGTTTCGGGCGCGGCTTTCGTCATGGAAGACTCCTTTCCGCCACCATAACATTGCGCATACACAATGTGTATCTATTTGTGGCTTTTATCAGAAACAGGCTGAAGAGGACCGACCTCAAAAGGTGAAAGAAAAAACTACGATATGTCTGTTTGGGAAACAGTTTTCTAGCAACACTGGTCTAGTCCTGAATCCATGCCTCGCCGCTCCTTCGCGCCCCGGCTATGGTCTGGCAATAGAGCATTACATCCGGAGCCTTTTCATGAAGCGATTTTTCCTCGGCGTTGCCGCCGCCGGTCTCCTCCTCGCATCCTCCCAAGCCTGGTCGGCCGACAAGCTGCTGAACGCCTCCTATGACGTCGGCCGCGAACTGTTCGTGCAGGTCAACAAGGCCTTCATATCAGAGCATCCGGGCGTCACCGTCGACCAGTCGCATGCCGGCACTTCGGCGCAGGCGCGCGCCATCGCCGAGGGCCTCGGCGCCGATGTCGTCACCTTCAACCAGGTCACCGACGTCGACTTCCTGGTCAAGAAGGGCCTTGTCTCCGCCGACTGGCAGAAGGACTTTCCCGACAATGCCTCGCCCTTCTATTCGCTGCCGTCGTTTCTCGTCCGTGCCGGCAACCCCAAGCACATCAAGGACTGGAACGATCTCGTGCGCGACGACGTGCAGGTGATCTTCCCCAACCCGAAAACGTCGGGCAATGCGCGCTACACCTATCTCGCGGCCACCGCCTACGCCAAGGAAGCCTTCAAGGGCGACGACGCCAAGGTGAAGGAGTTCATCACCAAGCTGTTCAACAACGTGCCGATCTTCGACACAGGCGGGCGGGCCGCCACCACCACCTTCGTGCAGCGCGAGATCGGCGACGTGCTGATCACCTTCGAATCCGAGACGCGCGGCATCCGCAAGGAATATGGCGACGACAAATTCGAGCAGGTCACGCCTTCGGTCAGCCTTCTGGCGGAGTTCCCGGTAGCGATCGTCGACAAGGTCGCCGACGAGCACGGCACGCGCGATCTGGCCAAGAGCTATCTCGACTTTCTCTATACGCCCGAGGGCCAGGGCATCGCCGCCGACAACGGCTTGCGCGCACGCGACGCGGCTGTCGCGGCCAAATACAAGGCCGATTTTCCGGATGTGCGCCTGCTGACGGTGGAAGACGTCTTCGGCGGTTGGGACAAGGTCCAAAAGGAGCATTTCGCCGCCGGCGGCCTGCTCGACCAGGCCTATGGCAGCCGCTAAAATCTCCGCGGACCGTTAGAACGATCAGAAAAGCCGGCCGTGGGCCGGCTTTTCTTGTTTATGCAGGCGATAAGGCAAATCCGGCGCCCTCCGTGCAAAACGTTACAAAGAATCAACGCGTTTGTGCCTAACATGCGTTCCAATGGCTTTGTTTTCGCGAAACGGCGGCGTGCGGAAGCAATGCCGTCATCATTTGCACACAAACAGCCGCCAGATGCGGGGTGGTTGGGGCTTCAACGGGTTATCAGGGCATGCTGACGAAAAAAGGCAAATACGGCCTCAAGGCCCTCGTGCATCTTTCCAATCTTCCGGTTGGCCAACTGGCCTTCGTCAACGACATCGCCGTCGCCAACAACATCCCGAAGAAATTCCTCGATGCCATACTGGGCGAATTGCGCAACGCCGGCTTCGTCCAGAGCCGCAAGGGCAAGGAAGGCGGCTATCGCCTCGCCCGCCCGGCTTCCGAGATCAAGATCGGCCATGTCGTGCGCGTGCTCGACGGGCCGCTGGCGCCGATACCTTGCGCCAGCCGCACGCAGTATCAGCGCTGCGAGGATTGCGACGAGGCGACCTGCCAGGTCCGGCACATGATGCTGGAAGTGCGCCAGGCGATCGCCGAGGTGCTGGACAACCGTAGCCTCGCCGCCATGCGCGATGCCGATAATGACGATTTCCCGGTCGAGTTGACTTCACAAATCTAGAGCCGGGTGGATGAGGCTGTCGAGGTTTACGAAATCCCGAAAAGCCGCCCGCAAGCAGCCATCGGCAGCCAGCTTTCGCACCGAAATCATCGCCGACGTCTTTGTTCCCGAATATGCCGAGGACGTGCGCTTCTTCAGCCGCAAGCTGGCCAATCCCGGCAGGCTCCGCCGCTTCTCCACCAGGGATCTTCGCGAAAGCCTGATTACCCTCTTCTACCTCGCGGTCGCGGCAGCGCTGCCGGTGCGCTGGTGGTCGCCGATCTGCGATTGGGCGTCGAGGTTTCGCTTGAAGCGCCATATGCGCAAGGACTTCCGCGCCTATGCCGCCGCAACGCGCGCGGTGCTCGGCGACGGCATCGATGCGCGCAAGCTGTTCGAGGCAATGCTCACGGCGCGCCATCGCCGCCGCATGCAACTTGCCGCGCATCTGGTCGCCGGCCGTTGGACGCCGACGATCCGGCTGGAGGGCCTCGAAGGCTTGCAGGCAGCCTTGCAACGCGGCCACGGCGCGATCCTCTGGTGCGATCAGTTCACCGCCCAGACGATGATCGGCAAGCGCGCCATACACGAGGCCGGCATCGAAGCGCATCAGGTCAGCGTCAACACGCATGGCGTGTCCGAGACGGTGTTCGGCCAGCGCTTCCTCAACCCGCCAATGATTCATGTCGAGAACCGGTTCCTGAAAAGCCGAATCGTCTTCGACCGTGACGACGCCTATCAGGTCACCATCCGCATTCAGAAGATGCTGAAGCAGAACGGCGTCGTGCTGATGACCAACACCATCCACGCCGGCTCGACCTTCACCGAAACCGCACTGGGCGAAAGCGGCTGGACCCACCTTGCCTCGGCACCGGCGAATTTCGCCGCCCGAGGCAAGACGGCCCTGTTTGCCATGTCGACTTTCGAGGACGTGCCCTTCCGGCAATACCGGGCCGTCTTGAGCCCCGAACTGGTGCCGCCAGCACCGGCGCTCACGGCAGTGAACACAACCAGGGACGGAGCCAAGAACATGGCCCTGCAAGCACACTACATCCTGCTGAAACGCGACCGCTTGCTGGAGGCGCTGAAGCAGTGCCCCGAGCAGATGATGTCCTGGTCGCGCCATGGGCGGTTGACCGAAGCTCAGGACGGCATCGGCATCAGCGGAGAAGAAGGCTCATGAGCGGCGCATCGAGCGCAATGCCTGGGTGACGAGTTCGTCGACCGGCTGCGTCGCGTCGAGCGTCAATGCCCGCTCGTCTTGGCCCGGCGGCTCCAGGATGGCGAACTGGCTGTCGACCAGGCTTGCCGGCATGAAATGGCCCTTGCGGTTGCCGACGCGCCGCCGCGCGGTGGCCGGATCGATCTCCAGATAGAGGAAGACGATATCGGGGCAAAAGCCGCGCAGCCGCTCGCGATAGCCGCGCTTCAGCGCCGAGCAGGCGGCGACCACACCTTGGCCGTTGCCGATCGACGCCGCGATCTGCTCGCCGATCGCGTCGAGCCAGCCCTCGCGCAGTTGATCGGTGAGCGGCTCGCCCCGCGCCATGCGGGCGACGTTTTCGGGCGGATGCAGCCTGTCGCCCTCGATAAAGACGGCACCCAGCGCGGCGGCCAGCGCGAGACCGAAGGCTGACTTGCCACAGCCGGCGACGCCCATCACCACGATAGCCGGAGGTGCCAAACCGGAAGCGCCCGTCGGCGCCTGCGCTGCCTTTTCGTCCACCGTCAGCGGCTCGCCGGCGCGCGGCCGTAGAGAAGGAGCATGGCGACGATGACGACGCCATAGATGATCTGCCGTCCCGCCTCGGGCATCTGCATGACCGACAGGATGGATTGCAGCAGCGTGATCAGGATCACGCCCGCGACCGTGCCGAGATAGGAGCCGCGCCCACCCAGGATCGAGGTGCCACCGAGCACGACGGCCGCGATCGACGGCAGCAGATAGGCATCCCCCATAGATTGCGCCGCCTTGGAGGCGTAACCCGCCAGCAGCACGCCGCCAAAGGCGGAGAGCCCGCCGGAGACGGCAAAGGCGATCATCACCACGCGTCTTGTGTCGATGCCGGAGAGATAGGCGGCGCGCTCGCGGTTGCCGATGCCATAGACCGCGCGGCCAAAACCGCTGCGGGTCAGCACGAACACCATCGCGGCCCCGATCAGCGCCCAGATGATGACCGCGTTGGGGACGCCCGGAATGGTGAAGCCGGTGGCCAGGTAGCGCATGGCGCCAGTGGCCGAATCCTGCGGCGAGAATCCCCCGGTGTAGACCACCATCAGCCCTTGCGCGACGGCGTTGGTGGCCAGCGTGATGATCATCGAGGGGATGCGCAGATAGGCGACGCCAATGCCGTTGACGACGCCGATCAGCACGCCACAGAAGATGCCGAACGGGATCGCCAGCGCCACGCCGGCCGGACCATAGGCCGCCGCCGCGCAGGCCATCATCGCGCCCGCCGCCACCGACCACGGCACCGACAGGTCGATCTGGCCGAGCAGGATGACCAGCATCATGCCGGTGGCAATGACGCCAAGGAACGAAGCCACCTTGAGCTGCTGCAAGAGATATTCAGGCGACAGGAAGCTGCGCGAATAGAGGCTGCCCACCAACAGCAGCACCACGATGCAGGCAAAGGCCGTCAGCACCGCCGGATCGGCGCGGCGGATGAATTTCGGCATGCGGCCGGCAATGCCGCCCAAGGTCGTCTCGCTCACAGGAACCACTCCAGCCGGTTGCGGACCCGAAACAGGGCGAAGGCGCCGAGGCTGACGGCGACCAGCAGGATAACGCCCTGGAACAGCGGCTGCCAGAGCGGATCGAAGTCGAAGACGAACAGAAGATCGCCGATCGTGCGGAAGGCCAGCGCGCCGAAGATGGCGCCGATGGCACTGCCCTTGCCACCGAACAAGGAGACGCCACCCAGCACCACGGCCGCGATCGAAAACAGCGTGTAGGCGTTGCCGCTGGCATAGGCTGCCTCCCCCGTATAGGTGAAGAAGGTGAGGAACAGCCCGCCGATCGCGGCCAGCAGGCCGGCCAGTGTGTAGGCGGCAAACTTGCCGCGACGGATCGGCACGCCAGACATGTAGGCAGCCGTTTCCGAAGAGCCGGCCGCGTAGGCGGCACGGCCGAGTACCGAACGGCTGAACGGCACCCAGATCAACAGCACGACCGCCAGCAGCACGACCAGGCTTGCCGGCACCAGATCGAAAAAACGTCCTGTCATGGCATCGGCCAGGTCCTCGTTGACCGAGCCGCCCGGGAATGGGCGCAGCAGGAGGCCCACTCCGTAATAGACCGCGCCGGTGGCGATGGTGGCGACGATCGGCTGCAGCCGCCCATAGATGACGATGGCGCCGTTGATGGCGCCGCACAGAAGGCCCGCCGCCAGCACGGCGATGACGCCGAGCGTGGTCTGCATCGGCGTGCCCACCACCAGCCAGGAGGCCAGGCAGTTGGTGAGCAGGAAGATCATGCCGACGGACAGGTCGATGCCGGAGGTGATGACGACCAGTGTCTGCGCCATGGCGACGAAGGCAAGCAGCACGCCCTTGTTCGCGGCCGTCTGCACGACATTGGCGGTGAAGCCCGCCGGATGGTTGGAGGTGTAGATGACGAACATGACGATGAAGATGCCGAGCGCCAGCAGCGTTCCGCGCTGCTCGGCCAGCCAGTAGCGCCAATCTTTCACGCTTCCGCTCCCAGGCCCACCGGGCTCTCCTCGCCATGGATGTTGAGCGCGCTCGATATCAGCGCCCGTTCGGTGATCTCGGCGCCGACCAGTTCGCGCTTGACCGCCCCGTCATAGAGCACCAGCACGCGGTCGCAGCAGCCGATCAACTCGTCATAATCGGTCGAATAGAACAGGATCGCCGCGCCCGCGTCCGCCAGCTTGCGCATCAGCTGATAGATTTCCTGCTTGGTGCCGACATCGATGCCGCGCGTCGGATCGTTGAGCAGGATGATGCGCGGCTGGCGCATCAGCCATTTGGCGATGACCACCTTCTGCTGGTTGCCGCCCGACAGCGCGCCGACCGGGATGTCGAGACCGGCCGTCTTGATCGCCAGCAGGCCGACCATGTCGTCGATCAGCCGCTGCTCGGTGGCGCGGTCGATGATGCCCCCTTTCGACAGCCGGTCAAGCGCGGCGAAGGACAGGTTTTCGCGCACCGTCATCGGCAGCATCAGGCCTTCGGTCTTGCGGTCTTCCGGGATGAGCGCCATGCCGATGCCATCCTCGCGGGCCGCCGCCGGGCTGGTAATCGTCACCGGCTTGCCGTCGATCAGCACCTCGCCCGAGAGGCCACGCAGCACACCGAAGAAAGCAAGCAGCAGTTCGCGCTGGCCCTGGCCGTCGAGCCCCCCGAGGCCGACGACCTCTCCTGCCCTGACGGTCAGCGAGATGTTGTCCAACCGGTCGGCCCAGGACAATTTGCGCGCCTCGAGCCTGGGGGCGGCGTTGGCCGCTGCCGCCGGCGGCTTGGGCGGAAAGATATGGCTGTACTCGCGGCCGATCATCAGTTCGACCACCTCGTTGTCGCTCTTCGAGCCGGCCTTGTAGCTGGCGACGTTGCGCCCATTGCGGAACACCGTGCAGTGGTCGGCGAGTTCGGCGATCTCGTTCATGCGGTGCGAGATGTAGAGCAGCGCCAGCCCTTCCGAACGCAGCCGCTTCAGCACGCCGAAAATCTTCGAGACATCGGCGGCAGTCAGCGCCGACGTCGCCTCGTCGAGGATGAGGATACGCGGCTTGCGCGCCAAGGCCTTGGCGATCTCCACCATCTGGCGCCGTGACAGCGGCAGGTCCTTAACCAGCGCCAGCGGATGGATGTCGGCGGCGCCCGCCCGCGCCAGCGCGTCCTCGGCGATGCGGCGCTGCGCCTTGCGATCGATCATGCCGAAGCGTTTGGGTGGATCCGAAATGACGATGTTGTCGGCAACGCTGAGTTCGGGGATCAGCGACAATTCCTGGAAGATGCAGACGATGCCGGCCTTGTTCGCCGCACCGGGCGAAGCGAAGGTCACTTCGCGCCCATCCAGCATCATGCGGCCTTCATCAGGCGCCACGACACCCGCCATGACCTTGATCAGCGTCGACTTGCCAGCCCCGTTTTCACCGAGGATGGCATGGATGCTGCCGGTCTCGACCGTCAGCTCGGCCTTTTCCAGCGCCCGCACGCCGCCATAGCGCTTGGAAATGCCTTCCATGCGAAAGAGTGGAGCCGCACCGTCCATCAACCCTCCCAGGGGCAATCATGGGATTTCAGGGCTGGCGCCGCGGGTTGACCCGCGGCGCCGGCGATAGCAGTGAGCCTACTGGTTTTCCTTGGTCTGCCCCATGATTTCCTGGGCGCTGAAATTGATGCCGCAGGTTGGGAAGGAGTTGCCGACGAAGAAATTGTCGGACTGGTCGGGGAAGAAATCCTGGCCAGCCTTGAAGTTCGGATCCTCCACAATAGCCAGCGGCAGCTTCACCGATTGCGGCACGACATTGCCTTCGAGGGCCGCGATTGCCGTCTTGATTGCCACCGCCACCTGGGCGGGGCCGGTGCCAGCCGAAGAGCACTTCAAGCCGTCGCCGGCATGCGCGGCACAGAACTTGCGAAAACCGTTCTCCGTCTCGCCGCCGAACGGAACGAATGGATGCTTGGCATCCATCATCGCCTGCACGATGCCGGTGTCGCCGCCTTGCCCGGTGATGCCGTCGAACGGTCCGTTTGTGGCAATCGCGTCCGCCGTGGCTTTCTGGGCAACGCCGTCGTCCCATTTGCCGACCACCTCGGTGACTTCCCATTTCTTGCCGGAGCCGTCGAGGACCTCGTGGATGCCGGCATGACGGTCCGTGTCGACGGAAGTGCCGGCGACGCCGCGCACTTCGAGTACCTTTCCGCCGTTCGGGACATGCGAGACCAACCACTTGCCCCACAACGCGCCAAGGCCCTTCTGGTCGACGTTGACGTTGATGGCATCCTTGGTGTCGAGGATGTTGTCGAAGGCGACCAGCACGACACCGGCCTCCTTCGCACGCTTGATGACTGGTCCGAATGCGGTCGGGTTCTGCGCGTTGACGACGATCGCGTCAAAGCCGGAATCGATGAAATTGTTGATCGCGGAGATCTGCGCCGGGACGTCCTCGCCGGTCGACACAACCTTGAATTCCTTCAGCTTTTTGGCGACATCCGGCTGTGCCGCATACGCCTTGGCGGTCTGCACCATCTGGATGCGCCAGGTGTTGGCGATGTAGCCGTTGGCCAACGCAATGCGGTATGGTCCGGCCTTCTTGGGAAACTTGAAGAATTGCGTATCGGCTGCCCATGGGGCAAAGCAGTCCGGCTCGGCTGCCGGTCCCTTGACGATTTCCGGGCCTCCGGCCATCGCCGCTGAGCTCAACATGACGAATGCAGTGGCGGCAACGATGCCACCAACGAGTGACTTGATCATCGATATTCCTCCCAGTTGCAGTTCTGACTTGTTTGTTTAGCTGCAGTAGAATGACGTGTTCGCCCCAGCACCTCCCGCCCTGGCCGGCCACGCACGTCAGGTGGCCAGCACCGACCTCTCCCTCCTCGTTGCTTCCTTAAGCTGCAACGAAAGTATCATATTATCAATAATAAACAAGGAAAATTCTGTCGCTTATGTATAATAAACAGCGCTTAGACTTGATGCCGGTTCGAATGGTAGCGCTACCAAGAATGCCTGTAAAGGCTGATTTCAGCAGGGTCTAAACTGCTTCAGCGTGCCGTGCTCTCGCGCCGCTTGAGCTCGAAGCCGAGGTCGACGACACGCTCCTGCGGCCGATCACCGGCGATGGCCGCCAGCGCCATGGCGACAGCGCGCCTGCCGATTTCGTAGCGATGGGTGCGGATGCTGGTGATCGACGGAAATGCCACCTGCATCATCTCGAGATCGTTGAAGCCGACGATGCCGATGGTCTTCGGCACATCGATCGAGGCGCGATGGCATTCAAACAGCACACCGAGCGCGATATCGTCATTGTTGCAGAAAACGCCGTCGAGCGTCGGCATCTTGGCAAGGGCGTCGCGGAACAATTCACGGCCAAGCGACACGCTGGAAAGCACCGGCGTGGTGGTGACCAGGCGCGGGTCGAACAGCCCGGCCCTCTCCATCGCCGCGTGGTAACCGGCGAGGCGCCGCTGCGAGCGCGGATCCATGCGTGCACCGATGAAACCGATCCGGCGATACCCCGCCTCGATCAGGTGCTCGGTCGCCGTCCTGCCGCCGTCGAGATGCGAGAAGCCGACCATCATGTCCACGGGATCGGGTCCGGTCTCCATCACCTGAACCACCGGGCAACCGGCATTCTCCAACAGTTTTCGCGAGGTGGGCGTCTGGTCGATGCCGGCAACGATCAGCGCTGCCGGCCGCTGGGAGCCGAACAGCTGGAGCAGCCGCTCTTCCTCCAGTCCGGAATAATGCGTGTTGCCGAGCTGGATGCGGAAGGGGCTGTCCGACAGGCTGTCATAGATGCCGCGCACCACCTCCGCGAAGACGTTGTTGGTCAGCGAAGGCACCAGCACACCGAACACTTCCGCTCGCGCCGAGGCCAACGCGCGTGCGTTCGGGTCCGGCACATAGCCAAGCTCTTCGACGGCGGCCAGGATCTGGCGGCGCAGTTCCTCGGAAACGCGCTCCGGTTCGCGCAACGCGCGCGAAACGGTGATGGCGCCGACGCCTGCCTTGCGTGCCACATCCGATATGGTCGGGCGGCCACCGCCCCGGCGCGAGCGCGGCTTGATCAAGGCCTTGGCCCATGCGCATGGCCATCGAAGCGCGCCCGCAATGCGATATTTCCAGCTGTCGCCATCTCACCGGCCTGTTGCCGCACCCATCGGCCCCTGGCGTCGCGCAGGGACTGGCTGTTGTCAAGCCGAGCCACTGAGTGGCTGTGCCTGGCCTTCCTCAGGCGGCTAAGGCGGCCCTGTGCCTCGCCTTCCACATGAACAGGCCGATCGCCAGTATGTTCAAGAGGTTCCAGGCGATGCCGTTCAGGAACGCGGCGGCGTACGAGCCGGTCAGGTCGTAGATCCAGCCCGACATCCAGCCGCCGATCGCCATGCCGAAAATCGTCGCCATCATGACGATACCGATACGCTGGCCGGCCTCCTTGGCCGGCAGGTACTCGCGCACGATGATCGCATAGCAAGGCACGATGCCGCCTTGTGACAGGCCGAAGACCAGCGACACGACATAGAGCGAGGCGAGCCCGTCGAACGGGATATAGAACAGCAATGACAGGCATTGCAGCACCGAGCCGATGAGCAGGGTTTTGACGCCGCCGATGCGGTCGGCGACGAAGCCCGAGGCAAGCCGGCTGACGACGCCCGCCGCCATCATGATCGACAGCATGTCGGCGCCATGCGCCATGCCGTAGCCAAGATCCATGCAATAGGCGACGATGTGAACCTGGGGCATCGACATCGCCACGCAGCAACCCAAGCCGGCGACGACCAGCAGCGCTTGCATTGCCCCCGGCGACATAGGAATCGGCTGCACCGACCGGCTTCCGGGCGAGCCGGCGGCAGCCGCTTCCGGCGCGCCGCGCCGCAGCAACAACACCAGCGGCACCATGGTGACCAGGCAGAAGACGCCGATTGCCGCATAGGTGAAGCGCCAGCCTTCCGCCTTGATCAGCGTCGGCATGATGGTGGGCCAGATCGCTCCGGCGAGGTAATTGCCGGCCGCCGCCGCCGTGACGGCGACGCCGCGGCGACGATTGAACCAGTGCGAGATATCGGCGATCAACGGTCCGAAGATCACCGATGTGCCGAGACCGATCAGCACCCCTTGGGCAAGGGTGAATTGCAGGATCGAGGTCGACAGCGCCGCGAGCAGGAGGCCGGCGGAGAGCGCGATCGAGGAGAACAGCGCCGGAATCCAGTAACCCATGCGGTCGATGGCGCGGCCGACCAGCACATTGCCGGCGGCAAAGCCGACCATGGTCGCGGTGTAGGGCATGGATGCCGCGGCGCGGTCGACGCCGAACTCGGCCTGTACCGCCGGCAGCACCACGACAACGGCCCACATGCCGACCGCGCCGATTGTCGCCAGCAGCATCGAGATGGCCAGCCGCATCCAGGCGTAGGAACTGTCGATACCGGGACTGGGCCGGCTCAAGTCGGTTCGGGTCAAAGGCGTTTCCTGTCGGCGGTCTCGAAAACCGGTCGCCGTTGTCGCCACTATCCGCGCATTCCCCGTCCATAGCAGCGCCACGACAGGCAAATCCGTGGCTCCAGAGCGGAAAGGCAGGTGGGAACCGACATCCATGTGTGGAGTTTCCGATCAGCAACCCCGCAAAGGAGTCCAGCCATGACCGCCACCAAGCAGAAATGGTCGGCCGAGGTAACCGAGCACAGCGATGCGATGGATCTCGAGGAGCATGTCTTCGAATCCGACGACGCCAAGAAGATTGCCGCCTCGCTCAAGCGGTCGGCCGAACACAGCCACCGCCGCAAGGCCGAACCCTTCCAGTCCGCCATGTCGATGCTGAATTTCTACATCAACAGGGCCGGCAAGAACCTGCCCGCGGCGCGCAAGAAGGTCCTCGAGGACGCCAAGGACGAACTGCGCGAAGCATTCGGGCGGCCAAAGGAGGACTAGCCGCCCTCGCCCGCCAATGGCTCCTGACTGGACAGGGCGTCCTATTGCTTGATGTCGGGTTCGACGAGCCTGGCCAGGTTCCGCAGCGATTCCTGCCAGCCGAGATAGCAAGCTTCCGCCGGAATGACATCCGGGATACCGGCCTGGGTGATGTTCACTTCGGTGCCCACGGACACTTTCTTCAACGTCACGGTCACCTCGATCTCGCCGGGCAAGTTGGGATCGTCGAACCTGTCGGTGTAGCGCAGGAGTTCGCCCGCGACGAGCTCGACATACTCACCGCCAAATGAGTGGCTGTCGCCAGTGGTGAAGTTGCGGAACGACATCTTGAACGTGCCGCCGACCTTGCCCTCGAAGTGATGGACCGTGCAGGTGAAACCGTTCGGCGGAAGCCATTTGGCAAGCGCATCGGCCTCGAGGAACGCACGGTAGACCTTCTCCGGGCTGGTGGTCAGAACGCGATGCAGACGAACGGTGCTGGGCATGTCGATACTCCTTCGTGGTCTCTGTTCGATACCCCAAGGACGGTTATCACACGGCCGATCCGACACAGGCTTTTGAGTTTTTTGACGGTGGCGGCCTCAATTGCTTCGAGCCGGCAAGGCGGAAACACCCGCGCAAATGGCTGTGTCGCTGAAGTTCTATCGCGAACGAATGACGTTGTCGGTATTGGCCAGCAGCTTGCGCACGGCATTGCGCGCCGCATCCGGCCGCTGCAGGCGAATATTCTTTTCGATTGCCTCGTGCATCTTCTGGGCGAGCTGCAAATCGTCGAGTTCGCGGGTCGTGTAGGCAAACAGGTGATCGAAGGCGGATTCGATCAGCACGCCGAGCGGGACCAGCAGGTCATTGCCGGAGGCACGCAGGATTGCGAGGTGGAAGCGGGTGTCGGCGCGGGTCCGTTCCTGCAGACTTTTCGCCTCGCCCATCTCCCGGCAAGCCTGGCTGATCTCGGCCATCTGCTCGTCGGTCCGCCGCATGGCGGCAAAGGCGGTCGCTTCCGGCTCGATGATGTGGCGGAATTCCTGCACCGTCCTCAGGAACACCTCGCGGTCGGGCGACGTCGCGTACCAGGCGAGCACATCGCGGTCGAGCAGGTTCCAGCGTTCTTTCGGTTCGACCCAACTGCCGATCTTGGGGCGCGATGCCAGCAGGCTCTTGGCCATCAGCATCTTGATCGCCTCGCGCACCGCCGACCGGCTGACGCTGAAGGTCTCCGACCACTTGGCTTCGTTGGGCAGGATGGTGCCGGGCGGATAGTCGCCGCGCACGATTCTGAGCCCGATCTCGCTGGCCAGCGACGTGTGTACGCTGGAGCCGGGAATGCGCGCCGCGTCGGGCCGGCGAACACCTGCCGGGCGTTCGCCGGCTTCAGCCTTTTTGGGCGATTTTTCCTTGTTCGGCCTCGCGTCCCGCATGAATTCCAGAAAGGCCGGTTTAGGGAAGCTGTCAAGCGCGGTGCGGCCATTGGGCGGCAAAGCCGGCTTCTATGCACAACCCAGCGCGATTCGACCTCGCTCAGGCGGTCTTGACGTATTTGCGCCAGCTATGCTCCGGCCGGAAGCCGAGCATGTTGCGCGCCTTGCGGTTCGACAGCAGCGTCTCGTATTCGCCGAGTTCGCCCTTGACCGGCACGCCGGGATAGAACCGCTTCAGGAGTTCGGCGGTCGGCAGATCGGACGAGGTGTCGTCATTGGCGGCGTTGAATACCTGGTAGCCCAGCCCATCCTTCTCGATGGCGCGCAGCGTGATCTGGCCAAGGTCGCGCGCGTCGATATAGCTCCAGGCGATACGTTTGCGAAAGCCCGGATCGGCGAACCATTTCGGAAACAGCGAATACTCATGCGGCTCGATGACGTTGCCGATGCGCAAGGCATAGATGTCCGTGCCATTGCGCTGCGCGAAGGCGCGCGCCGTCTTCTCGTTGACGATCTTGGACAGCGCATAGCTGTCCATCGGATCGACGTCATACTCCTCGTCGAGCGGGAAATGCGTGGGGTCGCGCGGCTCGTTGGCGAACACCAGGCCGTAGGTCGTCTCGCTGGAAGCGATGATCACCTTGCGGATGCCGAGCTTCACCGCGGCCTCGATGACGTTGTAGGTGCCCATCGCGTTGATGCGGAACACCTCGTTGTCGGGTGTGATCATGATGCGTGGGATGGCGGCGAAATGCACCACGGCGTCGACGGGCTGCGGCCGCAGCGACGGATCGAATTCGTGCAGCCCCATATAGCTCGACAGCGCGTTGAACACCTGGCCGCTGTCGGTGATGTCGGTGATCAGCGTGCGCACCTTGGGATTGTCGAGCGGTTTGGTGTCGATGTTGAGCACCTGGCAGCCCTGCTCCACCAGATATTGCACGACGTGGCGTCCAGCCTTGCCGCTGCCGCCGGTGAACATGATCCGCTTGGTCATTTCTGGTCTCCACGAAAGTCCTGGGATTTACGTCTATTGTCAGACAATATTGCTTTCTGCAACCGTCTATGGCTAAAACAGCGGCAACATTATCGATAATCACAGGACAGGACAGACAGCATGAACACCACCGCCACCAGCGAGACAATCGGCTTTGTCGGCCTTGGCCTGATGGGTCACGGCATCGCCAAGAACATCGTCGACAAGGGCTATTCCCTGACCTTTCTCGGCCGCAAGAACCGCAAGCCGGCGGAGGATCTTCTCGGCCGGGGCGCTCGTGAGGCATCGACCTCCCGAGACGTGGCGGCCGCATCCGATATCGTCTTCATCTGCGTCACCGGCTCGCGCGAGGTGGAGGCCATTATTCGCGGTCCCGGCGGCCTCAAGGAGGGTTTGAAGAAGGGGTCGGTCGTCGTCGACTGCTCGACCTCGGATCCGGTCTCGACGGTGGCGCTCGCGGCCGAACTCAAGGCGCTCGGCGTCGACTATGTCGACGCGCCGCTAAGCCGCACGCCGAAGGAAGCGTGGGAAGGCACGCTCGACGCCATGGTCGGCGCGCCCGACGCCGTCTTCTCCAGGGTCAAGCCGGTGATCGACACCTGGGCTGGCCGCATCGTCCATATCGGCGACACCGGCGACGGCCATCGCATGAAGCTGCTCAACAATTTCATCTCGCTCGGTTACGCCGCCATCTATTCCGAGGCATTGGCGCTGGCCGAGAAGGTCGGCATCTCGCCGCCGCGTTTCGACAGCGTCATCCGCAACGGCCGCATGGATTGCGGCTTCTACCAGACCTTCATGCGCTGGACGCTGGAAGGCGACCGCGACGCCCACAAATTCACCATCGCCAATGCCTTCAAGGACCTGACCTATCTGGAATCGATGGCGGGCGCGGCGGGCATCGCCAACCCGCTCGGCAACGCCACCAAGAATTCCTTCGCCGGCGCCCATGCCACCGGGCCGGCCGAGCAGTTCGTGCCGATGCTGGCGACCCATATCGCCAAGGTGAATGGTATCGACCTGATGCCGATGAAGGATGGCAAGAAGCAGACGATCTAAGGCCCCGGACGGCTGGCCTTACCGCCGGCCTCTTCCGATCCCCTCATCGGTGTCGGCGAGCAGCTTGTGCACGGCGTTGCGGGCGGCTGCCGGCCGCTGCAGGCGGATGCTCTTCTCGATCGCCTCGTGCAGATTCTGCGCCCGCCGCTGATCGCCGACCTGGCGCGTGGTGAAAGCGAAGAGATGGTCGAGCGCCGATTCGATCAGCACGCCGAGCGGCACCAGCAGGTCGTTGCCCGACGCCCGCAGGATGGCGAGGTGGAAGCGCGTATCGGCACGGATGCGCTCGGCCAGGTTGGCCGCCTCCCCCATCTCGCGGCACGCCAGGCTGATCTCGGCCATCTCCTCGTCGCTGCGCCGCATCGCGGCAAAGGCGGAGGCCTCCGGTTCGATGATGTGACGGAACTCCTGCACGGTGCGCAGGAACGCCTCGCGATCCGGTGCGGTCGCGTACCAGGCCAGCACGTCGCGGTCGAGCAGGTTCCAGCGCTCCTTCGGCTCGACCCAGCTGCCGATCTTGGGACGCGATGCCAGAAGGCTCTTGGCCATCAGCATCTTGATCGCCTCGCGCACCGCCGAACGGCTGACATTGAAGGTTTCGGCCCATTTGGCCTCATTGGGCAAGATGCTGCCGGGCGGATAGTCGCCGCGCACGATTCTGAGCCCGATCTCGCTGGCGAGCGATGCATGAACGCTGGACCCGGGAAAGTGCGCCGCATCCGCCCTGCGGACGACCGCCGTATCGCGGTTGGCTTGCGCCTTCGCCCGACCAGCCTGTTTCTTTGCCTTTTCGTCCGGCATCCACGTTCCAATAGGTCGGCCGTCTGTCGCCCGGATTGATCCGGAGCCGCGCGGCGTGCCGATCCCGTTGCCGAAAAACCAAACCATGGGCGCGACAAAGCCGGAGCCGCTGGCCCCTGAAGCGTCTGCCCAAATCATCCGACGAGGTGGAGGGGCGCCCGCTTGGCGGGCGCCCCTGATCGAAAACCCTACTTCTGGATGCAGGTGTCGACCGTGTCCTTGGTGCATTCGTCGAGGCCGGTGAACACCGGATCGTCAACCTTCTTGCCCGTGACCAGGTCGATCATCACCGATGGCGCCTTGTAGCCCATTTCGAAGGGCCGCTGGCCGACCAGCGCGGTGACAAGGCCGTCCCTGGCGATCGCCACCTCGTCGCCGATCGTGTCGGCGGCGCCGATGACGAAGTCGTTCTTGGCCAGCCGGTCCTTCAGCGGTCCGACCAGGTCGCGATAGGGCTGCGGCGCGCCGAACAGCGGCCAGCCGCCCATGATGCCGAACGCGTCGAGCTTGGGATTGGCGGCGAGGATGTCGGTCATCGCCTGAACGCCCTTGGCGCCGTCGTCATTGGTGAACACCGGGCAGCCGGCGACTTCCGTCCAGCCGCCTTCGCCGGCAAGGGCCGCGAGGCCCTCCTTGCCCGTCAGCGCGTCGCGCATGCCTTGCGCGCGGCGCAGGATGTTGTCGGCCGCCGGATTGCCCTCGATGGTGCAGATCGTGCCGCCGTTCGGCTTGGCCTTCTTGATGTACTCGCCGATCTTCTTGCCCATCAGATAGTTGTCGGTGCCGAGATAGGTCTTGCGCAGCGCCGCGTCTTCCTTGGCGAGGTCGGCGTCGACGGTCATGATCGGGATCGACGGATTGGCGCTCTTGATCGTCTGCGCGATCAGCGGCGCGTTGGACGGCGAGATCGCCATCGCCACCGTGTCGGCCTTGCTCAGCATATCCTGCACGATCTGCGCCTCGCCGGCCTCGTCGGAAGTCGATGCCGGGCCGGTGTAGAAGCATTCATATTCCGAGCTGGCGTTTTCCTTGTTCCACTTCTCGCAGCCCTGGTGGATGGCTTCGAAGAACGGATTGTCGAGACCTTTCACCACGATGACGAGCTGCTTCTTGGCCAAAGCCGGCCCGGCGCCCAGCGCCATGGCGGCGACGGCGGCGAGCAATACTGTTTTCCTCATGTCAGTCCTCCCTTGGAAACAGACGGACACGGCGTGCCCGCCACACAAACCAGCCAGGATGCGAGATGACTGAGACGCGTGCGCTCATTCAATCCGGCCAGGCCGATAAGCATTTTCAGATGCGACCAGTTCAGCGATGACGCCGCACGATCGCCAAAACCTTCCGAACGGTGGCGCCGCCGATGGCGTCGTCAAGGCCCGCATGTCTTCCTCCGACGCTCAACTAATAACGGCTTGCCGCCAACGTCAATTGCTATTTGTCCTACAAAACTGATTTTTCAAAAACAGCGCGCCACTATTCGTCTGACAATTGCCCGTCGACAATTGACGCCCGCGACGCCATTCGCGTAAATGACGGCATCGCTGTCCCGGGAGGAGTTGGGAAGGCGAATGGATGCCGTCGCCTGTCCGCGGGCGGATGGGCCTGATATGGGAGGCAAAGACTGGTGGCGGTTCTCGAACTCACCAACATCTCGAAGCATTTCGGCGCCATCCAGGCGGTCAACGACGTGTCGCTGTCGATCGAGCCCGGACAGGTTGTCGGCCTGATGGGAGACAATGGCGCCGGCAAATCGACGCTGGTCAAGATGATGGCCGGCAATTTCCGGCCGAGCCATGGCACGATGCGGATGGATGACAAGGAGCTGATCCTGCATAAGCCGGTCGAGGCGCGCCAGCACGGCATCGAGATCGTTCACCAGGACCTGGCGCTCTGCAACAATCTGACTGCGGCGGCCAACGTCTATCTCGGCCGCGAATTGCGCCGCGGCGTCGGCCCGTTCCGCATCCTCGACTACGCCGCCATGTACAAGCGCGCCGGCCAGATCTTCGCCGAACTGAAATCCGAGACCCGCCCGCGCGACCTCGTCAAGCAGATGTCGGGCGGCCAGCGCCAGGCGGTGGCGATCGCCCGCACCATGCTGTCTCAGGCCAAGATCGTGCTGATGGACGAGCCGACGGCGGCGATCTCGGTGCGGCAGGTCGCCGAAGTGCTGAACCTCATCCGTCATCTGCGCGACCAGGGCATCGCTGTCGTGCTGATCAGCCACCGCATGCCCGACGTCTTCGACGTCGCCGACCGCGTCATCGTCATGCGGCGCGGCCGGAAGGTCGCCGACAAGGCGATCGCGTCGAGTTCGCCCGAAGAGGTCACCGGGCTGATCACCGGCGCCATCGAGCAGGTGGCATGAGAATGGCGAACCCGGATTTCACCGCGCATCGGCAGCGCAGGAAAGGTCGATAATGGCAGTCACCCTTGACCAGACGATCGCGCAGAAGCAGCACACCTTGCTGTCGCGCCTGTTCTCCAGCCAGACTTTCTGGGTGGTGATCGCCGTCATCCTGGCCTGTATTTTCCTGTCCTTCGCCACCGACGCATTCGCCACCTCCAAGAACCTCTACAACATCACCCGCAACATCACCTTCGTCGCCATCGTGGCGCTCGGCATGACCTTCGTCATCATCACCGGCGGCATCGACCTGTCTGTCGGTTCGGTGCTGTGCCTGTGCTCGATGGTGCTGGCGGTCACCATGCATGCCGGTTATTCGATAGAGATCGGCATTCTGGCCACTATCGCCACCGCGCTCGTCATCGGCGCCTTCAATGGCATTTTTATCGCCTACCTGGGCTTTCCGCCCTTCGTGGTGACGCTCGGCATGCTGTCGATCGCCCGTAGCCTTGCCATGGTCGCCTCAAACAACACCGTCGTCTTCCAGTTCGGGCCGGACCACAACAAGCTGCTGGCGCTCGGCGGCGGCGCCTGGGTGTTCGGCATCGCCAATCCGGTGCTCTACATGATCATCCTGGCGCTGATCACCGGCTTCATCCTGCGCTGGACGAAGTTCGGCCGCCATATCTTCGCCATTGGCGGCAACGAGCACGCGGCGACGCTGACCGGCGTACCGGTCAAGCAGATCAAGGTCGCCGTCTACATGATCTCGGCGCTGTCAGCCGGCATTGCCGGCATCATCGAGACCGGGTGGCTCGGCGCCGTCACCACCAATCTCGGCAACGGCATGGAACTGCAAGTGATCGCCGCCACCGTCATCGGCGGCGCCAATCTGGCCGGCGGCGTCGGCACCGCCTTCGGCGCCATTGTCGGTGCTGCCCTCATCGAGGTGATCCGAAACAGCCTTGGCCTGCTTGGCATCAACGCCTTCTGGCAAGGCACCTTCATCGGCGGCGCCATCCTGCTGGCGGTTCTGTTCGACCGCATCCGCAATTTCAGGCGCAGCGACTGAGAGCACGTCGTCGAAGCGCAATTCGTTCTGGTTCCTATCGCTCAGTCTGAAAATCGGCTGAAGCCGACCGCCATTGGTTCCGGCCAACAACCGATGCCTTGACGGATACCGAAAACCGGCCGCACAATCCCCCTGCAGGCGAAGGGAGGCCAGTCGCCTGCGGGAGGATATACCCATGACGGAAGCGATCAGGCTCTACTGGGGCCGGTTCGGACATGTTTCTGTCCTGAATGTCGCGAGCGACTTCGTCACCCATGCCCATGTCGAGGCGCATCTGATCATCTGGCTCGAAGGCACCGCCGGCGAGATGACCATCGGCCGTGAGACGGTCCGCCTCGGCCCGGGTACCGCCGCCGGCATCAACTCGCTCCAGCCGCATAGCCACGTCCTGTCTCAGGACGGACGGCCGGGCCTGTTCCTGGCCTTCTACATCGACCCGGACTGGGCGCGCCGCCGCCGCGACCTGCCGTCCAGCGCGCCGCTGTTCTCACAGGCGGCGATCGCGCTCGAGCCGTGGCTGCACCAGGCCGCCGCCAGCCTGCTCGATCATCTCACCGACAATGAAAGCGTCGACGACGTCGCCAACTACGAGATCGAGCGCTTCATCGACTCGGTGCTCGATGCCGCCGACGCCTCGGCGCCGCAGGAAGCGCGCGGCCGCATCAGCACCATGCAGGATTTCCGCGTCCGCAAGGCGATCCAGCTGATGAAGGCCAATGTCTGCGAGCGCATCTCCTTCGACGATGTAGCCCGCAGCGTCGGCCTGTCGCGGCCGCATTTCTTCGCCTTGTTCAAGGAACAGACCAATCTGACGCCAAACGTCTACTGGAACACGCTGCGCATGGAGGAAGCGGTGCGGCAGCTGCAATGGTCGCAGGAGCCGCTGATCTCGGTCGCCTGCAATCTCGGCTTCACCACGCAGGGCAATTTCTCGCGCTTCTTCCGCGACCATGTCGGCGTGCCGCCGACGCTCTACCGCGAGGCCGCGCGGGCCACGGCCTGAGTCGGCGCCATCTGTTTTTCAGACTGGTTGATACGCGCTCAAGACGCATTGATAAGCGCTGCCCGCTCCAGCGCCCTACCCTTGCCGCAACGAACTCCGCAAGGGAACACCATATGCCCAAAGTCACCATCTCCAGCGTCATCGACGCACCGGTCGAAAAGGTCTGGGCGCGCATACGCGACTTCAACGGGCTGCCGGGCTGGCACCCGCGCATGGTCGAGAGCCATATCGAGGACGGCAAGGATGCGACCACGATCGGCTGCGTGCGCAACTTCCAGCTCGCCAGCGGTGCCCGCCTGCGCGAAAAACTGCTCGACTTTTCCGATGACGATTTCCTCGTCAGCTATTCCATCCTGGAGACGCCGCAGCCGCTCACCAACCACAAGGCGACGCTGCAACTCAGGCGCGTCACCGACGGCGACCGCACTTATGCCGAATGGACCGCCAGCTTCGACGCGGCCCCCGAGGATGCGGACAAGCTGGCCGAGGGCATGGGCGCCAATGTCTTCCAGGGCGGCTTCAATGCCCTTAAGACCCATTTCGCCGGCCAGAGCTGAAGGAGCGGGCCATGGCACTGGCGCTGCAGACTTTTACAACGGTAAAGGACGCCAATGCTGCGCTGACGGCGGCTGGCAGCCGCTATCTCGGCGGCGGGACGCTTGTAGTTCGAGCCGCCAATGAAGGCGATATCTCCGTCGCCACTCTTGTCCGCGCCACCGACCCAGCCCTGTCCACCATCGCCCTGTCCGGCGGCAAGGTCCGCATCGGCGCCTCGGCGACCATGGCGGAGATCGCCCGCCATCCGGAGCTTGGTACCCTTGCCAAGGCCGCGCGCGCCGTCGGCGGTCCGGCGATCCGCAACATGGCGACTGTCGGCGGCAATCTGTTCGCGCCGTCGCCCTATGGTGATTTTGCCGTAGCCCTGCTGGCGCTCGACGCAACGGTCGGCACCGATGACGGCGACACGCCCATCGAAACCTTCCTGGCCGGGCGGGACAACAGCCGCGCCATCGTCACGTCGGTCAGTTTCATGCTTCCGAGGGCCGGCAGTTTCCGCTTCCTCAAAGTGTCTCGGGTCAAGCCCAAGGGGGTCTCGGTGCTGAGCATTGCGATCGTTCTGGAACAGGCTGGAAACGGGACCGTCTCCTCGGCGCGGATCGCGCTCGGCTGCATGGCCGATCGGCCGGTGCGCGCCAGGGCGGCGGAAAACGCACTGCTGGGAAAAACGCTTGATCAAGACGGCATCGCGGCAGCGCTGGCCGCCGCCACCGAAGGCGCCGCGCCGATCACCGATCCCATCGCCAGCGCCTGGTACCGCGCCGAAGTGCTGCCGGTCCATCTCGGCCGGCTGCTGCTCGGCTGATGCCTGTCGCCCAAAAGTGTGAAGCGGTTCTGGGAGAACGACAAGCACAAAAATGAACACGTCGGGGGGCGCGCGCTTGCCCTGCGGGGCAGGCGCGCAAGGAGGAAGAATGGCAAAGGTCCCGGTTCAATTCACGCTCAATGGCTCTGAAAAGGCCGAATTCGTCGACAGCGGCACGACGCTGCTCAATGCGTTGCGCGACAAGATCGGCGACACCTCGCCAAAGGGCGGCTGCCACCAGGGCACGTGCGGCGCCTGCTCCGTCATCGTCGACGGCGAGTTGAGGCTCTCCTGCCTGACGCTGGCCCAAACCTGCAACGGCGCAACGATCACCACCACATCGGGCCTTGCCGAAGGCGGCGTGTTGCACCCGCTGCAGCGCGCCTTCCTCGACACTTTCGCCAGCCAATGCGGCTTCTGCACGCCGGGCATGATCATGGCCGCCAAGGTGCTGCTCGACCACACGCCCAACCCCAGCCGCGACGAGGTCGTCGAAGCGCTGTCCGGGAACATCTGCCGTTGCACCGGTTACGAGCCGATCATCCAGGCGGTGCTCACCGCCGCCCGCGCCAACTCGCAGAACGCGGCCTGAGGGACCAAAAGAATGGAACTGCGCAAGAGCTACTTCGCCGATGTCCGCAAGGACGATCTGCACGAGATCGGCCAGGCCCGGCCACGCTCGGATTCGCCCGGCCATGTCACCGGCAAAACCACCTTTTTCGCCGACCGTAACTTCCCCGGCATGCTGCATCTGAAGATGGTGCGCAGCCCGCACCACCATGCCCGCATCCGCTCGATCGACACCTCCGAGGCCGAGATGCATCCGGGCGTCGTCAAGGTGCTGACGGCCAAGGACGTGCCGCACAATGTCTACACCATCCTGATCCTCATCCAGATCGGTCCCGAGGATGAGACGGTCCTGGCCGACGGCAAGGTGCGCTGGAAGGGCGAGGCCGTGGTGGCGGTGCTGGCCGAAACCGAACGGGCCGCCCAGGAAGCCGCCGCCAAGGTCAAGGTCGACTACGAAGTGCTGCCGGCGGTCTTCGACATGGAGGAAGCGCTGAAGCCCGGCGCGCCCATCGTCAACGAATATCACGGCCAGAATTATTACCTCTATGATAGCGGCGAGTGCCGCAAGGTGCGCTTCGGCGATGTCGAGGCGGGGTTTGCCGGGGCCGATCACGTGCTGGAGCAAAGCTATCAATCCTCGCCCATCGAGCACGCGCCGACCGAGACCACCGGCTGCGTCGTGGCGCCCGAAGGCAACGACCGCTTCACCTGCTACACCAACACGCAGGCGATGTTCTTCACCTTGGACAACACTTCGATCATCCTGCAGATGCCGGGCTCGAAGCTGCATTTCGTCGGCGGCACCGTCGGCGGCGGGTTTGGCGGCAAGGTCGACGTCATCGTCGAGCCGATCGCCATCCTCGGCGCAAAATTAACCGGGCGACCGGTCTGTTTTATCTACAGCCGGGAGGAGGAGATGCAGATCTCCTCGCCGCGCGCGGCCGAAAAAGTCGTCATCAAGGACGGCGTCATGAAGGACGGCCGCATCGTAGCGCGCAAAGTCACAGGCTACACCGATGCCGGCGCCTACTCTCGCCACTCGCCCTATGGCGCGCAGAAGGGGGCCGGGCACTATCCCGGCCCCTACACCATCCCCAATGTCTGGATCGACACCTACTGCGTCTACACCAACCGCACACCGTCGTCGGCCATGCGCGGCTTCGGCGTCACCATCGGCGACTTCGCGCTGGAGGTGCAGATGGACAAGCTGGCCCGGCTGATCGGCATGGATCCGCTCGAATTCCGCTTCATCAACGCCTATCGCGACGGCGACATGAAAGCGCATCGCCAGCCGACCGAGGGCGCGGCACTGATCGAGTGCATGCAGGAAGCAGCGCGCGCCGCCAACTGGCCGGTGGCGGAGAAATACATGGCGATGTCCTCCTACAAGAAAGGAGCCTGAGATGGCGATCCGGCGTGGACGCGGCGTCGCCGCGATCAACTACCCCACGGGCATGAATCTCGGCGGCGATCCGACCCAGGCGCTGGTGCATTCGACCCCGACCGGCAATTTCATGGTGACGCTTTCCAGTGTCGATCTCGGCCAGGGCATGAAGCAGATCATGGCGCAGATCTGCGCCGAGACGATCGGCGTGCCGACCGACCGCGTCGTCGTCGACACCGCCGACACCGACACCGGCCCGCACTGCATGGGCACCTTCGCCTCGCGCGGCACCCACCGCGCTGGCAATGCCGTGATCCAGGCCGCCAAGGAGGCCCGTCAGGTGATGCTGGAAGTGGCCGCTGAAGAGCTGGAGGTGAATGCCTCGGACCTCGAAACCGACGGCCAGGGCAACATATTGGTCAAGGGCGCGCCGCAAAAGTCGATCTCGATCTTCGACGTCGCGCTGTCGGCGCATTTCAAACGCGGCCGCTCGATCTCCGGCCGCGGCATGTTTTTGATCCCCCGCTCCTATCCGGAGAAGGAAACCGGCGCGATGAAGCCGTCGACCTGCTACGCGCATGCGTGCACGGTCGCTGAAGTCGAGGTCGACGACGAGACCGGCGAAGTGACCGTGCTCACCGTGAAGAACGTCTTCGAGATCGGCCGCGCGCTGAACCCGAAAATGGTCGAGCAGCAGCTGGTCGGCGGCTCCTGGATGGGCATCAGCCACGCACTCTACGAGACGACCGAGCCCTATTATCCCAACCGCGACCATGGCGGCACCGATTTCAACCAGTATTTGATGCCCGGTCCCGGCGACCTCGCCGAGACCGAAATCATCGTTCTGGAGCGTCCGTCCGCCGACGGACCATATGGCGCCAAGGGGCCGGGCGAAATGTGCGCCAACCCGCAAATACCGGCGGTCGCCAATGCCGTCTTCGACGCCGTCGGCGTGCGCATCGACACGCTGCCGATCACGCCGGAGCGCATTTTGCGGGCGCTGAAGGCGCAAGCGAACTGAGTGCCGAAAATGCCCGAGGTGAACACCGAGACTGTCGCGACCTCGCCGGAGGCGGTGGCACAGCATCTCGCCGCCTCGCGCTATCTGGCCGACGAAAGCCTCGCCACCGCCATCTTTCTTGCTATCCGGCTCGGCAAGCCGCTGCTGCTCGAAGGCGCGCCGGGCGTCGGCAAGACGGAAGCGGCCAAGGCGATCGCCGCGCTGCTCGGGCGCGATCTGGTGCGGCTGCAATGCTACGAAGGCATCGACGCCGCGCACGCGCTCTACGAATGGAATTATCAGCGCCAGTTGCTCGCCATCCGTCATGCCGGCGAGCACGAGATCGACATCTATGACGACCGTTTCCTCATCGGCCGTCCCCTGTTGCAAGTGCTGAAGGCGCCGCAGCAGCGCGTGTTGCTGGTCGATGAGATCGACCGCTCGGACCATGAATTCGAAGCGCTGCTGCTGGAGTTCCTCTCCGACTTCCAGATCAGCATTCCCGAGCGCGGCACCATCCGTGCCGAGGCACAGCCGATCGTCGTGCTGACCTCGAACCGCACCCGCGAACTCGCCGAAGCGCTGCGCCGCCGCTGCGTCTATCACTGGATCGGCTATCCCGACGCCGAACGCGAGGCCGCCATCATCATGCTGCGCGCCGGCGATGTGGCGCAGGCCACTGCTCGCGCCGTGGCGGCGGCTGTACAGACCATCCGAGCACGCCCACTCGCCAAGCCGCCCGGCATCGCCGAGGCGGTCGAATGGGCCAATGCCGCGACCATTCTTGAAAAAGGCGGTAGCCCCTGGCCGGAAGCCTTCCGCCGCGCCATCGGCGTGCTGATCAAGGACGAGGAAGACCTGTCCTACATTGCTCCGGAGCTCGGCCGCATCGTCAAGGAGGCGCTGGCGTGATGCGGGGAGTCAACAAGCCTCTGTCTCTAACGTCGGCGGGACAGCGCCCCCCTCTGTCCTGCCGGACATCTCCCCCACAAGGGGGGAGATTAGCAACCTCGGCGCTTCGCTCAATCCTACTACGTTGGAGGTTGGCGAAAGCCGGGATGACATCCGATCTCCCCCCTCGTGGGGGAGATGTCCGGCAGGACAAAGGGGGGCGCGAAGGAACGCAACGGTCGGAATATTTCTGCCATGCCGCGCGACCGTAGCCTACCTCCGGCCTCGGCACCCTTCCTCGGCTTCGCCCGGCTGCTGCGCCAGTACGGTTTCGCCATTGCCCCCGAACAAGCCTCCGGCTTCATGCAGGCGATAACCTTGCTTGGCCCCCGCTCGATGGGCGACATCCGCGACGCCGCCCTTGCAACACTGGCGCCACCGCCCGACCGCCGCGACGAATTCGAAGCGCATTTCCAGAGCCATTTCTATGGCAACACTTCGGCCGTCACCGAAGGCGAGGCCGACGAGGAAACCCGCATCAAGGATGATGGCGGCGCCGACGACGAACGGATCGAAGCCGAGCAGCAACAGGAAGGCGGCGAACTGTCCTCGGCGCTGGAGCAGTTGAGCACCCGCGACTTCCAACGCGACGATGACAGGCTGACCGCCTTTCACCGCCAACTGTCATCCGCGCTCCCCGCGCGCCGCTCGTTCCGCACGGTGCGCACCCATTCACGCGGCAAGCTCGACCTGCGCCGCTCGCTCAGGGAAATCGTCAGCGCCGATGGCGATGTCCCCTCGCCGCTGCTGCGCCGCCGCCAGACCGTGCCGCGCAAGCTGCTGATCCTCATCGACGTTTCAGGCTCGATGAAGTTGCACACAGCGGACTATCTCAAGCTGGCGCATGCCGCCGTTCAGGGTGCTGACCGGGCAGAAATATTCACCTTCGGCACGCGTCTGACCCGCATCACCACGGCGTTGCGCGTCCGCGACCGGGACCAGGCGCTGGCGCGCGCGGCCGCCCAGGTCGACGACTGGGACGGAGGCACCCGCATGGGGCCGACGCTGCTTGCCTTCCTCTCCGTGCCGCGTTTCTCCTCCTTTGCGCGCGGTGCAGCCGTCGTCATCCTGTCCGACGCGCTGGAGCGCGGCGATCATGCCGAACTGGAAACGGCCATCCGCCGGCTGAGCGCCCGCGCCTTCCGGTTGTCGCTGGCGACCCCTTTGGCCGGCGACCCTCGCTTCCGGCCGGAGACCGCCGCGCTCGGCGCCATCCTGCCAGTGCTTGACGATCTGGTCGACGGCTCGTCACTTGCCGGTCTGACCGATTTCATCCTGTCGCTTGCCCGCCCCGCGCCCGTGGCGGCGGCAATCTGGAAGAGGGTATCGTGATGCAGAAAGCCATCGACGCGCATTTCCACATCTGGCGCCAGCAGGACCAGCCCTGGCTGGTCGGGCCGATGGTGCCGCGCATCTTCGGCCCTTACGAGCCGATCCGCCGCGATTATCCGATCGGGGAGTTTCTTGCCGACCAGCAGGGTTCCGGCGTAGAAAAAGCGGTCTATGTCCAGACCAACTGGGCCAAGGAGGATTTCGAAAAGGAAGTCGCCTTCCTGCAGAAAACGGCTGACGAGACCGGCTGGCCGCACGCTATCGTCGGCTATGCCGACATGACGGTCGACGATGTCAGGCCGCAGATCGACCGCTTGAAAAAATATCCGCTGCTGCGCGGCGTGCGCATGCAGCTGCACTGGCACGAGACGCCGGCCTTCCGCTTCGCTGCCTCGGCCGACCAGGTGATCGACCCGAGAGTGCGCGCCAATGTCGCGCGGCTGAAAGATTACGACCTGTCCTTCGACCTGCAGCTCTTCCCCGCCCAGATGAAGGACGGACTGGCGCTGGTCGGCGAGAATCCGCAAACCAAATTCATCCTCACCCATGCCGGCATGCTGACCGGCATGGACACGGAAACCACCGAGGCCTGGAAGGCCGGCCTGCGCACGCTGTCGGCTGCGCCCAATTTCTATGCCAAGCTCTCCGGCCTCGGCACTTTCGTCCACCGCAACGACCCGGCTCTCATCGCCTATATCGTCGACAACGCGATCGACATTCTCGGAACCGATCACCTGATGTTCGGCTCGAACTTCCCGATCGAAAAGCTGTGGACCAGCCACGCCGAACTGATCAAGGCGCACCGCGATGCGGTGGCGAAGCACGGTCCGGCCGCCGAGGCGGATATCTTCTGGAATACGGCGGAGCGGGTGTATCGGCCGGCTTAACGCAGCGGTCTTCCTTCCCCCCTTGTGGGAGAAGGAAGAGCCGCCGTGCTTCCTTATTGCGTGGGCAGCATGCCTTCGACGTCGCTTGCAGCGTCGCCGAGCGCCTCCTTGGGCGTTGCCGACTGGTCGACGATCCGCGACAGATTGTCGACGATGGTCTGTGTCACCTTCACACCGTTGGTGCCGGGGAAAGCATACCACGGAACCATCAGCGGCATTTGGCTCAGACCAGCCTGGAACAGCGGGTTCTTCTTGTAGAAATCGCCGAGATATTCCGGCGATTTCGCCGCCAGTTCGTTGTTGGGGACATAGCCCGTGCCGGGCACGACGACCGACGCGCCATAAGGACCAGCGGCGAACTTCGCGAACTTCCAGGCGGCGTCCTGCTTGGCCGCGTCCTTGGTCAGGATGACCGCGGCGTTGCCGCCGGTCGGCAGATGGCCGTTGATCGGATCGATCAGCGGGATCTTGGCCGTGCGCAGCGTGAACTTGTCGCCGACATTCTTGATCGTGTTGACCAGGGCGCCGGTGGTCTGGAATTCGAAGCCGACCTTGCCGGCCGCGAACGCTTGCTCGCCAGCCGGCTTGGTGAAGACCGGCATGCCGCCCTCCTTCACCATCCGCTCCAGGATCTCGACGGCCTTCTCGCCTTCCGGCCCATTGAAGGCGACCTTGCTTTCGTCCTCGTTCAGCATCTTGCCGCCGGCGCCGAACAGCAGCGCCGAGAACATCCAGTCGTCACCCTGCCAGCGGAAGTCGATGCCGTCGACGCCTTTGCCGAGCGCCTTGATCTTGCCGCCGAGCGCGATGACCTCGTCCCAGGTCTTGGGCGGGTTGTCCGGATCGCCGCCGGCGGCCTTCACCAGGTCGGCATTGTAATACATGATCGGGTTCGAGGTGGCGAAGGCGAGGCCGATCTGCTTGCCGTTGACTTGCGCCAGCTTCAGGATCGTGTCGGAAAAGCCGAGCTCCGCCATGTTGCCTTCCTTCTTGACCAGCGGGCCAAGATCGACGGCAACGTCGCGCTCGTTCAGCATGCGCAGGCGATTGAGGCCGATGAAGGTGATGTCGGGCATCTCGTCGGTGCCGGCCTGGCGAAGGATGGTCTGGATGCCTTCCTCATAGGTGGCGGACGGGCTGGCGAACTGGATCTTGATGTCGGGGTTTTCTGCCATGAACTTCTTCGAGATCGTGTCCATCACGTTCTTGAAGAAGCCGGGCATCGGATAATGAACCGTCAGCGTCGTGTCGGCATAGGCCGGAAGGGCGAAGGTCAGCGAGACCGCCGCCGCTGCAAGAATCCTGGGAAGTTGCTTCATGTGCTCGTGCTCCTGGTTCGACCCGGTCAGCCTTTGAGACCGGTCATGGTGATGCCTTCGACGAAGCGCTTCTGTGCGAACAGGAAGGCGACGACGAGTGGGAGGGTGATGATCAGCGTTGCGGCCATCAGTGCGCCGTAGTCGTCGCCCGCCTCCGCGGCGCGGAAATACATCAGGCCGAGCGGCGGCGTGGCGTAGGCCTGCTTGCTGACGACGATCAGCGGCCAGTAAAGGTCGTTCCAGTGCGCGACCACAGAGAAGATCGCGAAGGCGGTGACGGCCGGCCAGGCGTTGGGAACGATGACGCGCGCAACGATGCCCAGTTCTGACATGCCGTCGAGCCGCGCCGCGTGGATGAGATCGTCGGGCATGGCGCGGAAGAACTGCAGGAACATGAAGATCGCGAACACCGAAATGGTGAAAGGCGCCACCAGCGAGGTATAGCTGTTCAACAGCGACATCCTGTCGAAGGCGACATAGAGCGGCAGCGCCGTGGCGTGGATCGGCACCAGCAGGCCGAGCATGACCAGCACCATCATAAATCGCGCCGCGCGGAATTTCAGTTTGGCCATGGCGTAGGCGCAAGGGATGGCGACCAGCACCTGAAAGAAGAAGATCAGGCCGCACACGATGACGCCGTTCCACAGCAGCGTTGCCATCGGCACCTTGGCAAACGCCTTGGCGAAATTCTCGGCGAAGTAGAAATGCTCGGGGATGAGCGACAGCGACGAGGTGAAGATGTCGCTCTGCGTCTTGCCCGCCGTCGAGATCATGAAGATATAGGGGGCAAGGATCATCAGCGCGCCGAGCGAAAGCAGCGCGAAGCGGATGAGGCGGCCGGCCGGGATGCTGGTCATGTGTAGTGCACCCGTCGGTCGAGCACGCGGTACTGGAGAAGCATCAGCACGACCAGGATCGCCAGGAAGACGACCGTCATCGCCGAGGCATAGCCGACGCGCAGATAGACGAAGCCTTCCTGGTAGATGGTGAACAGCAGCACTTCGGACGCCTTGTTGGGACCGCCATCGGTCAGCATCTTCACGGTCTCGAAAACCTTCACCGCATTGGTGATGCTGATGGTGACGACGAACAGCGTCGTCGGTCCGAGCATCGGCCAGGTGACCAGGAAGAACCGATCGAGCGCCGATTTCGCGCCATCGACGTGGGCGGCGGCGTAGAGCTCGCGCGGGATAGCCGTCAGCCCCGCCAGGAACAGCACCATGTTGAAACCCACCGACTGCCAGATGCCGATGATCGACAGGCTGTAGAGCACGGTGTTCGCGGCCCCGAGCCAGTTCGGACCGGGAATGCCGGCGAGGGAAAGCAGCGCGTTGATCGGCCCGATCGTCGGGTGGAAGAGATATTGCCAGACCGTCGCCATGGCGACGATCAGCGAAGCCACGGGGAGGAAATAGACGGTGCGGAAGAAGCCGCGCGCACGCGGTTCACCTTCGATCAGCAAGGCGACGCCGAGACCGAGCCCGATCGAGACCGGTGCCACGATCGCCGTATAGACCGATGTGTTCCACAATGATTTGCGGAAGGTTCGATCGGTGATCAGATGCGCGTAGTTCTCGAAGCCGACCAGGCGGAATTTGCCATAGCCGAGTTCGAAGTCGGTGAAGCCGAGGAAGATGACGGCAACCACCGGCAGCAGCACGAACAGCAGCAACAGCACGATCGCCGGAGCCGCCAGCAGCCAGGCGGTGCGGTCTTCGCTGCGCCGATGAAGTGCCGCTGCATCCGAAGCGCGGCGCGCCAGCACGATGCTAGACATAGGCCGGCTCCTGCCGCGTTGGCGCGGCACTTGCCGTACGCAGCCGCCGTCCCTCCGGCCCGAAGACCATGGCCTGTTCGGGGGACAGAAGGATACCCACCGGCATTCCCGCAATCAGGTCCCTCGCCTCATGCGGCGCAAGCTTGGCGATGACGACGTCGCCGGAAGCGTCGAGCCGGCAATGGGCAATGACTTCCGACCCGAGGAATTCCAGGCGCTCGATGCGTCCGGCAAGCCCGCTCCGGCCGCTGGGCGACAGCTTGACGAATTCAGGCCGGATGCCGAGGCTGACCGGGCCGTTCGCCACTTTCTCCAGCAGGGCAAGCCGGATGCCCGAGAAATCGACGCGGCCATTCTCGGCGAGCGCCGAGATGATGTTGATCCTCGGCTGGCCGACGAAGCGGGCGACCTCGATATGAGCGGGATCGTTGTAGATCGCCTCGGGCGCGGCGAGTTGCAGCAGATTGCCGCCGATCATCACCGCCACGCGGTCGGCCATCGACAGCGCCTCCGCCTGGTCATGCGTCACATAGAGCGTCGGCACGCCGGCGCGCCGGTGCAGTTCGACGATCTCGCCACGGGCATGGACGCGCAGATTGGCGTCGAGGTTGGACAGAGGTTCGTCCATCAGGAAGATGCTGGGATGGCGCACCATGGCGCGCGCCAGCGCGACGCGCTGCCGCTGCCCACCTGACATCTGACCAGGCTTGCGGTCGAGCAGATGATCGATCTTGAGCACCGTCGCCATCTCGCGGACATCGCGCGAAATCCCGGCCCGGATCTCCTTCTGGCCCGGCAGGGCCGAGCCGACCAGCGGCAGGCGCTGTGTCCGGCTCAACCGCTTCATGGCCAGCGGAACGGCAATGTTCTGGCCGGCCGTCAGATGCGGATAGAGCGCGTAGGACTGGAACACCATGGCGATGTTGCGATCGGCCGCGGCGACCGCCGACATGTCCTTGCCGCCAACGAAGATCTCGCCGCTGTCGGCATGATCGAGCCCAGCAAGGATGCGCAGCAAGGTGCTCTTGCCGCAGCCCGAGGGGCCGACGAGAGCGATGAACTCGCCCGCTTCGGCATCGAGGCTGACGCCGTTCAGGACGGCGTTGCCGCCAAAGGCCTTGTTCAGGCCGCGAAGCGAGAGCGCGCTCATGACGCGACCTTCCCGCGGACCTTGCGCGCCTCGTGCGGGTAGACCTCCTCGACCACGTCATCGAGGACATGGACGGTCATGCCGGGAATTGCGACGATCTCGCTGGTGACCGTGTCGCCGAACTCAAGCACGACGGCGCCGAGCAACCGCTCGCCCGGCATGTCGCGCTCCATGTCCCCGACGACGAAGGCAGCCGACGGACCCCATATCAGCGAAGTGTTTTGGTATTTGCCTTGCCATGCCCGGTGCAAGTGCCCGCTGGCGAACAGCGCGACATCATGGGCGGCGATCAGATCGTAGAGACGCTGCCGCTGTGCCGGGCGGATGCTCCAGTAACCGGTGTCGCCCTCGCCCGGCTCATCGATGAACAAGGGCTTGTGGGCGAAGAGCGCGACGCGCCGGCCGCCTCGGCTTTCCAGCGCCGCACGCAGCCATTCGAACTGGTTCTCTTCTTCGGCATCATCAAAGCCCATCAGCAGGCTGTCGAGGCCGATGAGCCGCCAGTTTCCGGCGTCCTCCATCCAATAGTCGGGACCAACCAGCCGGCGCCAGCGCTCGAGACGTTCCGCATTGACCGGCTGCAAGGAGCCGGGCAGATGGCCGACATCGTGATTGCCGGGCACAAGCAGCATCGGGACTGAGATTTCCCGCATCAGGTCCATGCAGAAGCTGATGTCGGCATCCTTGTCTGCGCCATCGACGCTGAGATCGCCGGTATGGATGACGAGGTTCGCAGCGCTCTGCTCGATCCAGGCGGCGAGCGGCTGCCAATTGCCGTTGAAATGCGGCTTGGTCGGGCTGAAATGGGTATCGGTGATCTGGACGATTTTCATGCCGGCTCCACTGCGAGAGCCTGCTGCCGGAAAACCACCGGGCGACCTCGCGTGTGGCTTCCTTAGTGCCGTTACATGTCACTTCCTTAACAGCGTGGGGACAAATGTTCCCATCGCGCCGATGGGCCGGCTGGCCGCCGGCGCGGTTCAGCGTGCGATAGAATTGCCGAACCGCTCTAACTCTTTGTTTTTGCGTAATTTCAGATGGAAGGCCGCTATGCGCGTTTCCCGGAACGGCTCTAGCTTTTCACCTCGAATTGCGGATCGACTGGAATCTGCATCGCCGTAACCAGATGATTGGTCTGGCCGGCGAGCCCGATGATCGACACAAGCTCGCCGTGCTGCGCGTCGGTCATGCCCTTGGCGCGCGCCGCCGCCGTGTGCGAGTGGACGCAGTAGGAGCAGCCATTGGCCGTCGACACCGCGATGTAGATCATTTCCTTGGTCAGCGGATCGATCGTGCTGTCCGCCACCATCACCGCCTTCAACTGTTCCCAGATCCGCTTCAGCGCCGCCGGATCATTGGCGAGCCCACGCCAGAAATTGTTGACGAAATCCGATTTGCGCGTCGCCCTGATGTCGTCGAACACCGCCTTCACCGCCGGGATTTTCTCGACCTCGGCATCGCTGAGGAGCTTTGTGGTGGCCATGATCGGGTCCTTTCGTTTGGATGAATAAGGTCGTTGAAACAAGTTTCGAGCAAATGCGGCGGCTAACCAACTTTTTTGACTCGGTTTTTGGCGCTCAATGGCGTGGCGCCTTGAAGGTTGGCCGAAGCACTTAAACTTCGTCATCCCTGGGCGAAGCAGGCGCGAAGCGCCGTCGCGGAGACCCTGGGATCCATGCCGCGACTTTCACCGTAGAGTGCAGCGGAGCCAAATCCTGCACCATAGCAGCGCTTCTGAGTCTCGGCATGGATCCTCGGGTCTGCGCCGCGTCGCTACGCTCCTTGCTCCGCCCGTGGATGACGAAATGACGGATGCCTCGACTAGCCTCCGGTGTTCGATCCAATGGTGCGATCATCCACCTTGTCTCGCCACCTAATGCACCGCCGCGTACATGATCCTCTCCTCCGTCGCCTCCGCCGGCGAAAACTCCTCGACGATGCGCCCTTGGCGGCAGACCAAAATGCGGTCCGACAGGTTCATGATCTCCGGCAAATAGGAAGAGATCACCACCACGGCCAATCCCTCATCCGCCAGCCGGTTGATGATCTGGTGGATCTCGGCGATCGCGCCGACGTCGACGCCGCGCGTCGGCTCGTCGAAGATGACGATGCGCGGCTTCTGCACCAGCCCCTTGCCGATCACCACCTTCTGCTGGTTGCCGCCGGAGAGTTCGACGACTCGCGCATTGTCGTTGATCGCCTTGATGTTCAGCGTCTTGGTCCATTCCGCCGAAAGCTGCCGCATCTCCTGCTGGTTGATCACCCAGGCCTTTTCACGGCCCGCCGCCAGCAGCCCGCCGAACAGGTTCTCGGCGATGCCCATCGTCTCGAAGATGCCTTCGCTCTTGCGGTCCTCGGTGACATAGACAATGCCGTCGGCCACCGCTTGGCTCGGCACGAGATAGCGCACGGGCTTATCGTCCAGTTCGATCGCACCGCCGCGCAAAAAATCGCGCTTGTAGATGCCCGACACGATCTTGAACGTCTCGGTGCGGCCCGAGCCGATCAGCCCGAACACGCCGGTGATCTGGCCCTCGAAGATCGAGAAGGAATTGTTGCGCACGACGTTGCTCATCGAAATGTCCTGCACCGACAGCACTTTCTTGCCGGCCTTGCGCAGCCTGGCCTCATCGCGCTGGCGGTAGATCTGGCCCGACAGCGTGCGCCCGACCATGGCGGCGACGATCTTGTCGCGGTCGAAGGCCGACGCGTCGTCGGTGACGACCAGTTCGCCGTCGCGCAGGATGGTGATGCGGTCGGCAATCATCAATGCCTCTTCCAGCGCGTGGCTGATGAAGACGATCGAGACACCGTTCGCCTTCAGCCGCCGGATGAGCGCGAAAAAGTGGCGCTTCTCCTCCGGCGTCAGCGTCGCTGTCGGTTCGTCGAAGATGATGATCTCGGCATTGTGGTGCACGGCGCGCGCGATTTCGACCATCTGCCGCTTGGCGGCGCCCAACGTCGCCACCATGGCGTTCGGATCGACCGGAAAATTCAGCGACTGCAGGAACTGCTGTGCTGAGATATACGTGCCGCGCAGCCGGTTGAGGAATTTTTCAGTACCGAGATAGAGGTTCTGCGCCACCGTCATCGACGGCACCAGGCTGGTCTCCTGGAACACCATGGCAATGCCCGCTTCGAGCGCGGCATGCGGTGAGGCGTAGGCGATCTCCTGGCCCTTATGGAACATCTTGCCCGAGGTGGCATCGACCACTCCGGCGATGATCTTGGTCAGCGTCGACTTGCCTGCACCGTTCTCGCCGAGCAGCGCATGGATTTCGCCCTTGCGTAGCTCGAAGGTGACGTTCTTCACCGCAGGCACGCCGCGGTAATTCTTGGTGACGTTCTCGAGGCGAACGATCGGTTGCATCAGAAACCTCCCGAGGCAAGGTCGACGGCCAGCACGCAGTCGCCGCCCTTCGAGGCGATCAACAGCCCTCCGTCCCTTTCCGCCACGCTGCAGATGCCGTGGCGCGTGCCGTTGGCGCGGCTGTGCAGGCTGAACCGCGGCTGCATGTTTTGGTCGAGCCTGACCACCAGCCCGTAGGAGCGGCTCGGCGACCATGGCTTGTGGATGCCCATGGTTCGGATGCCGCCGCATTGCAGCGGCTCGAGGAAACTGCGGTTGGAGGCCAGCGCCGGCGCGATCCAGTAGGCCGGCGGCACCTGTCCGATCATATCCTGGCGATAGTGCGTTTCCTGCAGCACGAATTCGATCAGCCGGTTGCGCGGCGCGAACAGGGTCAGCCACGCTCCGCCATCGCCGGCCGGCGACAGCCGCGCGGGATAACCGGGCAGATGCGTCAGCACGGTCGAGCGATTGCCGGTTGTGCCATCGAAACGGACGAGCTGGTGGCGCCAGCTTTCACTCACCAGCACATCCTTGCCGATCGGATGCAGCCCATAAGGGAAGGCGATGTCGCCGGCCAGCTTGCGGAACTCACCGCCTGCCGCATCCCGCTTCCAAAGCGAACCGGAGGCGCCCTTCTTCATCAGATCGGCGGCCCATTGCGACGGCGTGTGCTCGGCCGACCCATTAGCCAGCCAAAGCCCGCCGTCCTCGGCATAGGCAAGAGCGGTGATGCAACGGATTCCGGCTGGCAGCGACACCTCCCTGCCCGCGATGAACAGCTTGCCGCTCTCCAGCCCTACCGTGAGTTCGCCTGAAGGCGACAGCGACAGCGCCGTGACAGGAGACGGAAAGGTCTCGACCACGACGGGTTCCACACCGACAGCAATCCCAAGGACGGCGTTGCCGCTTGAGGCGAGCAGCCGGCCACCGGCAACCAGCAGATTGTCGGGCTCGGTCAGTTCGGCGAAAGCCGGCGCATCATCGAGCCGCGTGTTCGGCCGGAAGGCGCCGTCGAGCGGCGGGATGGTCACTGCCTTGCCGCGAAACATATCCAGGATCGGATCGAGGATCATGGTTGCGCCCCCCAATAGGAAGCGGGGCTGGTCCAGTTCGGGTCGGCACCCCTGATCTTGTAGCGGCCGATGCGGTTGTTGAGGATGCCGCCGACGAACAGATATCCCTTGTGTTCGCGCATCGAGGTGACCATCGGGTGCGCGCCGCCCGTCAAGTCGCCCATCGCCTCGACGATGCCGCCCTTCTCGTTGAATTTCACCACGCCGCCGGTGTTGATGTTGGGAAACAGCCATTCGTCCTGCGGCAGCCGGCGCGTCATGCGCTTGCGCATGTCGGGATGGCGCAGCGAAAGGTCGAAGCTCGGCGTGCGCATACCCAGCCACGCCATCCAGTAATTGCCGTCCGAGGCCCGGTTGATGTTGTCGGGATACCCCGGCATGTCGCGGATGACACATTCGGCGGTGCCCGCCTTCGGCCCTTCCAGCCAGTAGCGATGCACGCGGCAGGCCCAGCTTTCGGCGAAGAACAGCGACTTGCCGTCATGCGCCATGCAGACGCCATTGGTGTAGCGGTAGCCGTCGAGCAGCGTCTTCGTCGAGCCATCCCGGGGATCGTAGACCAGCAGGCGGCCGGTGGCGCGGTTCTCGATCGAGTCCAGCGCCCAGTCATGCGCATCATAGCGCTTGGTCGAGTCCGTGAAATAAATGCGGCCGTCCGGCGCGATATCGCAATCATTGGGATCGCGCAGCCGTGCATCGTCGACGATCGACGTCCAGGAACGCGACGTCTCGGCGGATAGACGCTTGACCTCGCGCTGCGGTGAAACCGAATACAGCCCCATGGCGCCAACGCAGCTGATCAGGTTGCCCGATTTATCGAAGGCGAGCCCCAGCGGAAAGCCGCCAATATGGGCAAACACTTCCGACCTGACATAATCGGGCGCGAAGAAGCGGACGATCTCGCCATGGCGGGTGCCGCAATAGAGATTGTCGTCGCGGTCGAGGATGACGTCTTCAGGCCCCTCCAGTTCGCCAAGCCCGATATGGTCGGCTGAAGACAACCGGTTGTCGAGCGCGTAAGGCGTGCCGGAGCCCGGCACCGCGGACTGTGTTTCGCCCATCTTGAGATAGACCGGCGCGACATAGACCTCGTTCAGTACCTTGTGGCGGTTCTTCAGCCAGCGGATGTCGATGGTCACAGCCACCGCAAGCATGATGCCCAGAACCATCTGGTTGGTGCCGGTGCCGTAGCCGAGCCGGATCAGCCCGTTGGTCATGGTGAGCACAATGATGGCGCCCATCAGGCCCTTGATCACCGAACCGCGCCCGCCGCCGAGGCTGACGCCGCCGACCACCGCAGCGGTCAGCGCCATGATCTCCAGGTTGAGGCCGGTGCCTGGCCCTGCCCCACTCAACCGGCAGGCGATGAGAAAGCCGCCGATCGAGGCGCAGAAGCCGGAAAAGACATAGGTCATGAACACGGTGCGGCGCACCCGGATGCCGGCATTGTGCGCCGAGCGGCGGGAACCGCCGACCGCCAGGACATGCCAGCCGGGCCGCGAGCGCGTCAGCGCGATATGGGTGACGATGGCGAGGATGATTGCCAGCCACACCGAGACGGAGAGCCCCCAGAAGGTGCTGTCGCCGATGAAGTCGAGCACATCCGATGTGGCCGTCGAAAGCTGCACATCGGCTGCATAGGTGGTGACCAGGATGTCGAACAGCGCCCGCCCGAAGATGAAGGTCACCAGCGTGGTGAGGAAGGCGCGCAGCCTGAGGTACCCGACGAGGTATCCATTGATGGCACCGAAGATCAACCCAGTGGCGAGCGAGGCGGCCAGCGCCAGCCAGATCGACTGTTCCAGGATGAAGAAGACATAGACGGCGGAGAAACAGGACAGCGCGAAGATCGAGCCGACTGAGAGATCGATGCCGCCGCCCAGCATCACCACGGTCATGCCGGTGACCACCATCGAGAACTCGCCGAGCTGGCGGGTCGATTCCTGCAGCGAGGAGAGCTTGAAGAAGCCCGGAATGAGCGAGCCGAACGTGGCCAACGTCACCACCAGCGCCAGGAAAGGAATGGCGTTGTCGGTCCAGCGCTTGGTCAGGATCTCGCCGACCAGATGGTCGGGCACGAGATTGTAGCGCCAGGACTGAAGGCGTTCGCGAAAGGTCATCGGCTGCTGCTATTCCATGAGAAAAAGGGCCGGGTTGTTCCCGAGGCATGGCTTCGGGTAATTCTCGATCTCGCCGCTGCCCTCATCCGCCTGCCGGCACCTTCTCCCCGTATAGAGACGGGGAGAAGGGAAGCGCACCAACGTCGGCGTCCCCCTCTCCCCGTTCTTCACGGGGAGAGGGTAAGGGTGAGGGCAGCGCAAACCGCTAGCGATTAGAGATGGCCCAAGCCACCTCGCTGACATTAACCGCGCGACACTATTTCGCCGCCGCCTCGGCCTGCAGCGCCTTCAGGTCCCAGCAGCTGTCGGGCCTGAGGTCGGCCTTGGTCGTCGCCTTCTCCAGCGTGTAGATGTAGGTGTGCGAGGTGCCGGCCGGCTGGCCGCTCTGCAGCAGGAATTTTATGATGGCGTTCATGTCGCCCGACTGGCGTGCAAGATCGGTCATCACCACGGCGCCATAGGTGCCGTCGTTCAGCTTGTCGCAATCGGCCGCCTTTTCGCCGCCGCCGGTGGTGACCAAAAACACCTTGCCGTCGAGCTTGGCGTCGCGGATCGCGGCGGATGCACCGGTCGCGTCACCATCCCAGAAATCGATGATCGAGCAGATGTCGGGGTTCTGCTGCAGCATGGTCGTGGTCACATTGCGCGAGGTCGTGGCATCCCAGTTGGAGTCGGGCTTTGCCACGACCTTGAAGTCGGGATGCTTGTCCAGCACCTTCATGATGCCGGCATACTGGTAGAGGCTGGAAGAGTTGGCCTGGTCGCCCTGCACCAATCCGATTTTCTTGGACGAGTTCTCGCCGCAACCCTTGATCGCCGCTTCAGCCTCGAGCTGGCCGAGCCGGTCCCAGTCGCTGCCGACAAAGGCGTCGGCGGGAAAATTCGCCGGATTGTCGACGAGGATCACATAGGTGCCGGCCGCCTGCGCCTTCTTCATCAGCTTGGAATAGGAGTTGAGGTCCGGCGCATGGATGATCAGCACATCTGGTCTTGTGTCCGACGAGATCGCATCGGTGATCGCCTGCGCGCCGGCATCGACCACCCAGTTCGGATCGCGCGTCTCGAACGTGCCGCCCCAGGCCTCGACCTCCTTCTTCAGGTAATGCGCCCAGCCCTGCGCCAGGTCGAAGCCCATCGCCAGCGGTACCAGCATGACGCGCTTGCCCTTGAGTGCCTGGGCGTAAGCCGCCGGTCCCGGATCGTCAGCGGCGAAGGTCGGCGCCACGAAAGCGGTCATGGCGAGGGCCGTGGCCGCGGCCATCAATGTTCTGATCAGCTTCATCTCATATCCTCTGGTTCGGTTTTCATTGCCGGCCGATCGTCACGATCGCGCCGGGTACCCCGAGCAGGATGGGCTAGCCCATCTGCTCTAAATGTCGCCCTGCTGCGCTGTCTGTTCGTCGCGCGGATTGATGATGCCGTCGACGATGATGGCGCCGAGCAGGATCGCCGCCTTGATCAGGTTCTGGTAGAGCAGCGGAATGTCGATGATGGTCATGGCGTTGAGCAGGATGCCGATCAGTGCTGCGCCCACCAGCACGTTGCGCACCCCGCCTCGCCCGCCCGACAGTCCGATGCCGCCGATCACCGCCACCAGCACGATGTCGTAGAGCAGCGTCGAGTTGACGACCCGCGTGTTGATCGAATGCAGGCTGGCCGCCGTCAAAAGGCCCGCGATCAGCGCCACGAAAGCGGACAGCACATAGCGCAGCACCAGCATCGGCCGCACCGGAATGCCGATGTTGCGCGCCGCCACCGGATTGTCGCCAGCGAAATAGATGTAGCGGCCCCATTTGGTGTAGCGCAGGAACAGGAAGAACAGGAAGGCGAGCCCGGCGAAGACGAACACCTCGATCGGAACGTCGAGAAAGCGCAGACCGCCGAGCAGTTCCACCCAATGGCCCTGAGGCACCGGCACCGCGTCCTGCGTGATCAATTGCGAACGCACATAGCCGAAGACGAAGGAGCCGGTCGCCAGCGTGACGAAGATCGCCGGCACATCGGCATAGGCGACGAGAAAGCCGTTGAGCAGGCCGATGGCGAGCACGCCGGCCAGCACATAGGCGAAGGCCAGCCCGTCCGGCGTTCCGGTGTTGAGCAATTGCAGGTACCAGGCGACCGACATCGCCATGATCGCCACCGCCGACAGGTCGATGCCGCGGCCGATGATGACGACGGCCATGCCGAGCGCCAGTATGCCCAGCACCGACACCGAGCGGACAATGGCGACGAGATTGTTGGGATCTATGAAACCCGGCAGGCCGATTGCGGCGGCGACGAACAGCACCACCGCTATGGCAAAGACAATGCCTTCCTGATTCAGGCTCCTGAAGTTCAGCCAGCCGGCCATGTTCATTGTCTGCTTTCACCCCGATGGCAGCGCTGCCATCCCTGGGTCGGAAAACTAATCGGCTCAGCGTCGCTTCGTCAAATGAAACCGCGTTCAAAACGCGGCTTGCGATGAGATTCGCAAAGTGGACGCATTGATTGCCGAACCTGGCGCAATGCCCGGAAACTTAAACGCTTTTGGCAATTGTTTGCACCATCGCAGCCATTCGCGAAAGCGTCACACCAAGGCGAAAGGCGAAGACGGAATTTAACCTCGCCATGGGCGGGAAAATTCGATTTCAGTTCCCGGCAATATGGCCCGAGACCTCGGCGCCGGCGGTCCTCGGCAACACCAGGAAACGAAACGACGCCACCAGCCCGATGACGGCGATCACCAGGAAGGCTGCTCGAAAATCGACGAGATCGAGCGCCGGCCGGCCTCTCGCGATCTGCGACAGGTTGAGGATCGCCGCCGCCACGGCAACGCCGAACAGCATCGCCACCTGCTGCAGCATCGAGGACAAGGTCGCAGCGGAGCTCCGCTGCCCGGCGGCGATATCGGCGAAGGCCAGCGTGTTGAGCGCGGTGAACTGCATCGAGCGCGACAGGCCGGCAATCAGCATCAGCGCCACCACCAGCGCCTGCGGCGTCTGCGGCGAGATCGCCGCGCAAGCCATGATCGATGCCGACGCGATGATGCCGTTGACGACCATCACCGAGCGAAAGCCGAAGCGACGCAGCATCGGCGTCGTCACCGTCTTCATGCCGAGATTGCCAAGGAAATAGGCCAGGATCATCATGCCGGCGTCGACGGGCGAGAGGCCGAAGCCGACCTGGAACAACAGCGGCAAAAGAAACGGCGTGGCGTTGATCGCAACCCGGAAGATGGTGCCGGCGGCAAGCGTCGAGATGGCGAAGGTCTGCACCTTGAACGACGACAGGTCGAGCAGCGGATGCGGCGCGCGATGGAGATGACGCACCGCCAGCCATCCGACGACGATCCCCGCCGCGATCAGCCCCACCGTCGGCAAGGCGCCATCCTCCGGATGCGCGATGCGCTCCAGGCCATAGAGCAGGCAGGCGAGCCCCAGCGACGTCAGGAAGAAACCCGGCCAGTCGAGCGGCTTGGGATCGGCTTCACGGTCACCGGGGATGAAGCGGGCGACCAGCGCCAGCCCGATCATGCCGAGCGGAATGTTGATGAAGAAATTCCAGTGCCAGGACAGATAGGTGGTGATGAAGCCACCGAGCACCGGCCCGACGACAGGCGCGAACAGAGCCGGCCAGGTGATCAGCGCCGTGGCGTTGAGCAATTCGGATTTCGACGCGTTGCGCAGCACCAGGATGCGGCCGACCGGCGTCATCAGCGCGCTGCCCAGCCCCTGCACGGCACGGGCAATGACGAATTCGGTCAGGTTCTGCGAAAAGCCGCAGGCAAGCGAAGCCAGCGTGAACAGCGCGATGGCGACGAGGAAGATGTTGCGCGCGCCAAAGCGGTCGGCGAGCCAGCCCGACAGCGGCACGAACACCGCCATGGTCAGCATGTAGACGGTGATGCCGATGCTCATCGCCACCGCCGGCACGCCGAACGATTCCCCCATCTGCGGCAGCGAGGTCGAGATGATGGTCGAATCCAGCAGTTGCATGAAGAAGGCGATGGCGACGATCAGCGCCACGCGCCGCGAATTCCCGGCTGGGTCGGCTGAAGCTTCGGTCTCGGAAATGGCAGTCATGACGGACCGCTTGAACAGCATTTGGCCGATGGCGTCCAGACAACAGCCAACAAACTTTCGTGTCGCGCCGCGGCCTGTTATGGATGAGCGGGGTGGCCGAGGAACGCAGACGCATGAAGCCTATCTATATCGACTACCTCAATGCCCTCGACATCGAAGCCCTTGCCATGACCGATGCCGAGATCATCGGTGCGGTCGAGGCCGGGCTCATCGCACAAGGCAAGGGCCAGACGGTGATCGAGCCGCGTGTCCACCTCGAACCCGACCCGTCCTTCCACGGCCATTTCAATGTCCTGCGCGGCTACGTCGCGCCGCTCGATACCGCGGGCGTCAAGATCGTCGGCGACTATGTCGACAACTACCTTCACGGCCTGCCTTCGGAATTCGGCATCCTCAATTTGTTCGATCCGCGCACCGGTACCCCACGCGCCATCCTCGACGCCACCGTCATCACCGACATGCGCACCGGCGCCGTCACCGCCATCGGCGCCAAACATCTGGCGCGCAAGAACTCGAAGGTGCTGGCCCATATCGGCGCGCGCGGCACCGCCTACTGGAACGTGCGCCTGCTCGACCATCTCTTCGATTTCGACGAAATCCGCGTCCACTCGCGCCGGCCGGAAAGCCGCGACCGCTTTGCCGCCAAATTGTCGGCCGACCTCGGCAAGACGGTCACTGCCGTGGCCGACTGGAAAAGCTGCGTCGAAGGGGCCGACATTGTCGTCGAGGCCTCGCGCCTGCCGGAGCCGCAACCGCTGCTCAAGACCGAATGGATCAAGCCCGGCGCGCTGGTGGTGCCCTATGGCACGATGAGCGCGGTGGAGCTGTCGCTGACCGACATCATGCAGAAGATGGTCGTCGACGATTGGGGCCAGTGCAAGGGCGGCAAGTTCGGCTCGCTGCGCGCCCATGTCGAGACCGGGCGGCTGAGCGAGACGACGCTGCATGCCGAACTCGGCCAGATCGCCGCCGGCCTGAGGCCGGGACGGCAGAGCGACGACGAGACCATCCTGTTCTGGCACCGTGGCCTGTCGCTGTCCGACATCGCGCTTGGCAAGGCGATGCTGGCCAAGGCACAGGCGCAAGGCATCGGCCAGAGGCTACGCTTCGCATGAGCGCGCTCGTCCTCACCGGGGCCGGCGTCAGTGTCGGTGATGTCGCCGCCGTCGCCCGCCAGGCGCGCAAGGTGGAAATCGGAGCCGATGTCATCGGCAGGCTGGAGAAGGCGCGAAAGGTGCTCGACCAGGCCGCGGCCTCGGGCCAGCAGATCTACGGCCTGAACACCGGTCTCGGCGCCAATCTCGGCACATCGGTCGAGGGTGACGCCAGCGCCTTCCAGCGCCAGTTGCTCGAAGGCCGCAGCGGCGCGGTCGGCGGGGCCCTGCCGGTCGAAACCGTGCGGGCAACCATGCTCGCCCGCCTGACGATGCTGTCGGCGGGCGGCTCCGGCCTGTCGCCCGCAGTGTTCGTTGCCCTGGTCGATGTCCTCAACGCCGGCGTCCATCCGGTGATGCCGTCGCTCGGCTCCATCGGCGCCGGCGACCTGGTGCTGATGACCGCGATCGCCCGCCTGCTGATCGGCGAAGGCGAAGCCGATTATCAGGGAAGGCGCATGCCGGCGGTCAAGGCGCTGATGATGGCCCGTCTCGGCCCCATCGGCCTGGCGCCCAAGGATGGGCTGTCGCTGATCAACGCTTCCGCCGTCTCCGCTGGCGGCGGCTCGCTTGTGGTCACGGACGCGTTGTCGGCCCTTGACCAGCAGCAGCAGGCCGGCGCGCTGACCATGGAAGGGTTTGGCGCCAACCGCACCATCCTCGACCCGCGCCTGCACATGGCGCGGCCAGCCGCTGGCCAGCAGGAAGCCGCCAAGGCGCTGCACGATCTTCTCGCCGGCGACGAAGCGCCGGCGCCCACCACCCTACAGGATCCGCTGTCGATCCGCTGCATGCCCTCGATCCATGGCGTGCTGATCGAGGCGATCGGCCAGGCAAAACGCGCCGTCGAGATCGAACTCAATGCCGCCGCCGACAACCCGCTGGTTCTGAGCGACGACGGGCTGGTGCTGTCGACCGGCAACTTCCACACCGCTTCGCTGGCGCTCGCCTTCGAGGCGCTCAGCCTGGCAATCGCTCAATGCGCGGCCGCCAGTGCAGCCCGCTTCGTCCAGCTCACCGGCTCGGGCCGCAACAGCCTGCCGAAATATCTGTCGCCGGTCGGCGGCGCCTCGGCCGGTTTCGTGCCGCTGCAGAAGACGGTGACATCGATCCTGGCTGCCATCCGTCACAAGGCCAATCCGGTGATGCTCGACTTCCTGCCCGTCTCGGAAGGCGTCGAGGATCACGCCACGCAGACGCCGCTGGCGGTTTCGAAATGCGCTGACATGATCGTGCTGTGGCGGCGGTTGATCGCTTTCGAACTGATGGCGGCCGCCCAGGCCGTCGACCTGCGTGAAGGGTTGACGCTGGCACCAGGCACGTCAGCCGTCCACACGGCGATACGCGCGCTGGTCCCTTCCCTGAAGGAGGACCGGCCGCTCGGCGTCGATGCGGAAGCACTCCACGCCGCGCTGGCCGGCAATGCGTGGCGGCCGGCCCTAGCTCCGGCCGACCTTGTCGAGAAACAGGCGTAGCTCGGTCGGGTCCATGTGCACGATGTGCCTGTCCTCGGGATAGGCGCCGCTGTTGACGTCGGCGACATATTCGGAGAACGCCGCCACCCGCTCGGCCTGCAGCCGGTCATACTCGGCGGCGAAGTTGCGGTAGACCTTGGAGTGGCGCGGCATGTGGCCTCTGTTCTGGCCAAGGATGTCGTCGGCGAATAGATATTGCGCGTCGCAGCCGGTGCCCGCGCCCATCGACAGCATGATCAGCGACGTCCGCTCCGAGATCGCCTTCGCCACTTCGACCGGCACAACTTCTATTTCGGCGCCGATGGCGCCCACTGCCTCCAGTTGCTTCACCGCCTCGAACACCTGCATGGCCGTGTCGGCGGACTTGCCGACAGCCTTGAAGCCGCCTGTCCAGGTCGCGCGCGATGGAATGAGGCCGACATGGCCGATGACGGGAATGGCATCGTCCGCCATCCGCTTGATGGTGGCATAGCCGGCGCTGCAATAGACCGCGTCGGCGCCGGCCTTGTAGAGCCGAAAAGCCCAACGCAGGAAATCGTCCGATGTGCCGATCTCGTAGAAATTGTCGCCCGGCATGGTGAACAGGCTGGGCGCCGCATCGCGGTATTGCGGATTGAGCACCAGTTCGGGCGGCACCGAGACGATGTCGACCCCTGCCCGCTCGGCGGCTTCCGCTTCATCCAGTGTCAGCACGCGCAGCATGGTCAGCTGCCGCCTGCCCTTCATGGCGCGCAGATCGGCGACGGTCGGTCTCTTTCGGCTCATTGAACTCTTGTCCCTGTTTCTGGATGGCGGCTCGTCAGCCGATCTCGATCATCACCTTGCCAGCTTCGATTCGGACTGGATAGGTCTTGAGGTTGACGCAGACCGGCGCGCCCTTGGCCTGGCCGGTCTTGTAGTTGAAGCGGCCATTGTGCTTGGGACATTCGATGATGTCGTCCATGACAAGCCCGTCGGCCAGATGCGCCTTTTCATGCGTGCAAAAACCATCGGTAGCGAAGAACTCGTCATCCGGCGAGCGATAGATCGCGAAGCTCCGCCCACCATGGTCGAAGCGGATGACATCCTCTTCCTCGACATCGTCCACGGCGCACGCTTCCAGCCACTCGGCCATCTCAATCTCCTGCGGACATTATCGATCGCTATTCGGCCGCCGCCGACATATCGACCTCGTGGAACTCGCCGCGATAGGGCCTGGCCGTCGGCGGCAGTTCGCGCTTGAGGTAATAGTCCTCGTATTTCAGCTGCCGGAGCAGCACCGGCCAAACCTCGCGGTAGGCATGCCACATCGACGGGTTCGGCTGGGGCAGATCATGCTTGATCAGTTCGTGCAGCCTGGGCAGCGCGTGATAGGGCACCATCGGGAACATGTGGTGCTCCACATGGTAGTTCATGTTCCAGTAAATGAACCGGCTGATCGGGTTCATGTAGACGGTGCGGGTGTTGAGCCGGTGGTCGACGACATTGTCGGCCAGACCGATATGCTGCAGCAGGCCGGTCGTCACCATGTGCCAGGTGCCGTAGAGGCGCGGCAGGCCGATCAGCACCAGCGGTATCCACGACCTCAGCGCGATGGCAAGCGCGATCGTCCCGACATAGATGGCGACGTGCCAGCGGGCGGCGACGACCGCCCTATGCTGTTCCATCTCGGGGATATAGCTCTTCTCTTCATCCGACAGCCTGCCGAAGGCCTGTCGCACCAGCGTCGGCAGCGAATAGCGGAAATCGAGAATGCCGGTGAACGCCAGCCCCGCCTTCAACAGGTCGGGCGGCCGCATGACCGCGATCTCGGCGTCGCGGCCGACGATGATGGTGTCGGTGTGGTGGCGGGCATGGCTCCAGCGCCATTGCACGGGATTGCGCATCAGCATGAACGAGGCGATGTGATAGACGACATCGTTCATCCAGCGCGTGCGAAACGCCGTGCCATGGCCGCATTCGTGCCAGCGCGAGTCGCTCGACGAGCCGTAGAGCACGCCATAGACGAACAGGAACGGCACCACCCACCACGAACCCCAGAACCAGACGATGCCGGCGGCCGAACCCAGGATCGCGACAATCCAGATCACCGTGTCGCGGATCGCCGGACCGTCGGAACGCTGCATCAGTTCCTTCATCGCCTTGCGCGAGACGTCGGTGTGATACCACTCGGCCGAGGCGAGCCCGGTCTCGATCGCCGCCCTGGTGCTTTCGCCGACCAGGCTGTAGTCGCGCTTCTTTGCCATCGTCGTCACACTGACCTCCAATCGTCGCGCACCGCTGGCAATCCGGTCCGCCGGCCGGAGGGCTTGCTTTGGATGAATGTCGCGCTCATGTCCTGCCGGCCAGTCTTGGAAAGTTTCCGGAAGGCTCAGGATAATCCTGCTCGGGCTGTCGGGCGATAGCCGCGATCCTGGCTTCGGCCGCCGCGATCTCACCGGCGCCGTCGAGAACCCGGAACACCGCGTCGTAGGCCCGGCTTTCGCCATGCTCCAGCCAGATCATCTCGCCGCGCTCGCGGGCGGCGAGATCGCCCAGCACATGGTGGGTCGAAGGCTCCATCCCCAGCGCGTACTGCCCGGCCTGGAAATTCTGCCACTGGTAGGCACACGGCAACTGGTCCTTGCGCGTCACCAGTTCGAGACCGAGCCCGATGCGGTCGTTGACGACGGCCACCGGCACCTCGCCATTGGCATCGGCAGCCATCTCATGCTGCCAGACCTGTTCGCTGAAGCCCGGTTGCGGCGCAGGCGCCGTGCGATAGCCGACCTTCTGCGCCGCGTAGCGCTCGCCGGCATGGCCGGCCCAGACGACGTCGCGGATCGGCGCCAGATAACGCGAGCCCTCATCCAGCAAGGGATGGCTGATATTGACATGATAGAAATACATATGCGGCGTGCGGTTGAAGCCGTGATTGACGACATGGTCGGAAAGCCGGATCTCGTTGCCGCCGACATCGGCCTCGATGCGGCGGATGAGATGGAGGTCCTCGCCGAATACCGCCGATTGCTGGACGATGCCTTCGGCCCACAGCACGCAACGGTCGCCGTCCCAACGCTCGCCATAGCCGGTCAGCCGCGCCGGGATGGTGCCGACACGGCCATGCAGCGAATGGAGCACCGTCTTCCTGCCGGGGTAGTTGTAGCTGTCGGCGGGTACGGTCTCACGGCCCAGAACATGGTCGAGGCCGCAGGTGACGAGCAGGCCGGAGAAAGAGCGCGCCCAGGCCAGCCCCCCTTCCCCTTCATACTCGTGCAGGCCCGGATGGCGAAAGCCGCTCGGTGAATGCCAGCCGATCGCCTGGCCCTTGAAGTCGCAATCGGCGATGTCGAGCGCCCGGTCGACCTGCGCGGTGAAGCGCAGGCCCGAGCCGGTGCGGAATTCGAGCATACGGATGCCGCGCTCCACACCGTCGCCGAGCGTCATCAGCCGCACGCCGGCGAATTGCGACAGCATGCCGGATCGCTCGGCCACTTGCCGGCGTGACAGCGTCTTGCCGTATAGCTCTACCATGCGACGCCCTTCACTTTGCCCTCGCCTCCTTGAGCAAGGCCGACATGTCGGCGCCGGTGATGATGCTTTCCACGGTCAAGAGGTCGGTGTCGGCGACCGTCTGTTCGGCGACGATCTCACCGCGCCGCATCACGACGATGCGGTCGGCGACCTGGAAGACATGGTGGATGTTGTGGGTGATGAGCAGCACCGAATGGCCCGCATCGCGCACCTCCTTGACGAAACGCAGCACGCCATGGGTCTCCTCGACGCCGAGATTGTTGGTCGGCTCGTCGAGGATGATGACCTTGGCGGCAAACTGCATGGCGCGCGAGATCGCGATCGACTGACGTTCGCCGCCAGAAAGTGTGCTGACCAGCGCGTCGGCGTCGAGCTTTTTCGAGATGCCGACGCGCTTGAGCAGTTCGGAGGCGGCCTTGCGCAGCTTGGCGAGGTCGAGCGGCGCGAACACGCCGAGCCAACCGAAATTGACCGGCTCCCGGCCGAGGAAAAGATTGCGCGCGATGCTGAGGTCCGGCGCCAGCGACGTGTCCTGGTGGATGGTCTCGATGCCGAGGTCCATCGCATCCCTGGTCGAGCGGATCGAGACCTTCTCGCCGCGCACATAGATGTCGCCGCGATCGACCGGAAACACACCCGAGATCGCCTTGATCAGCGTCGATTTGCCGGCGCCATTGTCGCCGAGCAGCGCCACCACCTCGCCTTCCCGCAGTGTCAGCGAGGCGTTCTTCAGCGCCCGCACGCTGCCGAAGGACTTTTGCAGGTTCTGCAGCCGAAGTACTTCTTGCGTCATCGTCAGCCCCTTGCGGCGTTCTTCTGCAGCAAAGCGTGCAGGATGAGCATGGCGAGGATGATCAGGCCGACAAAGATGTTGTATGCGAGCCCGGGCACGCCGATCAGCACGATGCCGTTTCGGATGGCGCGCAGCATCAGCGCGCCGACGATCGTGCCGAGGATAGTGCCGCGTCCGCCGGTCAGCGCCGTGCCGCCGACCACCACCATGGCGATCACTTCCAGCTCATAGCCGGTGCCGGCCACCGGCGAGGCGGCGGAGATGCGGAAGGCGCTGATCATGCCGGCAAGGCCGGCCAGCACCGAGGTCGCGATGAAAAGCCAGATCTTGACGCTATCGGCCGGCACGCCGCGCGCCACCGCCGCGTTGCGGTTGGAACCGATGGCGCTGATCCAATTGCCGAGCTTGGCGTAGCGCAGGATGTAGATGGCAAACAGCGAAAGACCGATGAACCACCACAGCGATGTGTAGAAGCGGAACGAACCGACGTTGAAGCTGCCCGCGAGCAGTGTCACGAAGAAGCCGGGCTGGTCCCAGGATTTCAGCGGAAAGCCCTGCGTGATGTAAAGCGCGGCGCCACGCACGACCAGCAGCATCGACAGTGTCACCAGGAAGGACGAGATGCCGATCTTGGTGACGATCAGCCCGTTGATCGCGCCGATTGCGATGCACAGCACAAGTCCGGCCAGCAGCGCGACACCTATATCCACCCCGCCATTCTGCACCAGCAGCATCACCACCACAGGCGCCAGCCCGAACACCGCGCCGACGGAAAGGTCGAATTCGCCTGCCGTCAAAAGCAGCGTCATGCCAAGCGCGATGATGCCGAGCTCGGGCAGGAACGCCATCATGTTGGAGATGTTGAGCGGCGACAGGAAATTGGCGTCGGCGACAGCGAATACCGCCAGCAGCACGAGGAGGATGATGAAGGAGGAGAATTGCGGCGAGCGCATCAGGCTGGACCTGCCTTTCGCCCTCGGCGCGTCGTCTTCTGCGGCAATTGTCATGACTGCTTGGACCATGCTTGGAAAAACGCCCGCCGCTTTAGGCGGGCGCCGGCTTCTCATTTCTTGTCGTAGAGCTTCAGGATCGGCTCGACGCTGGCGGCGTCGTAGAGACCGAAAGTATGGATGTCGTAGCCGATCGGTTCGCCCGAGGCAGCGAGCCCGAGCAGCGCCACCGGCATGAAGCCCTGCGCGGACGGGTACTGCCAGGCGGCGGCGTTGACGAAGCCATCCTTGACGGCCTGCGCCGTCTCCTTGGAATTGCCCCAGCCGACGACGGGGATTTTGCCCGCCGGCACACCGGCGCCATCGAACACGCGCTTGACGCTGGCCGCCACGGAATCGCCGAGCGCGATGATCGCCGGCGGATTGTTGGCGACCATGTAGTCGGTCATCTTGGCGATGATGCCGGCCGGATCGGTGCCGCAATCGACCACGTCATATTTGATCCCCAACGGATCGAAAACGCTGGCAATGCCCTCAGTCTCGAGCTGCTGATAGCTGGCGCCGGGAACCTCGACCGGCAGGAACACCTTGTCGCCCTGCTTCACCATCTTGTGGTCGACGAGGTATTTGGCCCAGGTGACGCCCGCGTCCTTGAGATCCGCGCCGACATAGGCCTGCCGTCCGGTCGCCGGATCGTCGGTGTTGAAGAACACGATCGGGATGCCGGCCGCCTTTGCCGCTTTCACCTCCTCGGTCCAGAGGCCCGGCTGCGCCGAGGTGGTGGCGATGCCGTCGGGCTTGGCGGCAAGCGCCGAATTGAAGGCCTCTTTCTGTGCCGCCATGTCGCCGCCGCTGAAGGAGATCTTGCAGGTCACCTTGAGCTGGTCGCAGGCCTTGGTCGCGCCGGCGTTCCAGTCGATCCAGAACGCATCCGACGGGCCGCCATGCGACAAGAGATAGAAGGTCTTCTGGCCGTCCTGCGCCTGCGCCGTCGTGCCAAGGGCGACGCCGGCGAGCACTGTCGCGGCGGCAGCCAGTTTCCAAGCGAATTTCAACATTCTTTCCTCCCTTGTTTGACGCCGCGCCGCCACGCACCGGGCGGCGCGGCTAGCCGTCACAGGCCGTTGGCGCGGAACTTCCCGTCGAGGAACGTCTTGGCGCGCGGCACGTCGTCCTCCGACAGATGCTCGATGATCACAGGGATGTTCGGATGCTTTTCAGCCAGCCGCTGGAGATAGAGGTCGTAGTTCAGCGAACCGAGGCCGGGCGCCGGCAGTTCGATTTCACCAACCCCACGGAAGGTGTGGCTTTCCATCGCGTCGGCGTCACCGATGTCGGCATGCTTCTCCGACTTGTCGTCGCCCGAGCGCTTGACGTCCTTGGCATGCGCGATCTTGATCTTGTCGGTCAGCGTGTCGAACACCTGGTTCAGGATCTGGTCCATCCGGTCGATGTTGTGGGTCTCGAAATAATTGGTCGGATCCATCAGCAGGCCGAGACCGGGATGATCGACCTGCGCGAACATCCTGACCGTCTCCTCGACCGAGCCGACGACGTTGTTGACATAGGTTTCGAGCAGGAACACCGCGCCGTGGTCATAGGCCGTCTGGGCGAGGTCGGCGATCACCTTGCGGCATTCCTCGAACCCTTCCTCGGTCTTGTTCTTGGGATGATGCACCCAGTCGGACTCGGTGTTGTAGGTGCCGGTTTCCGAGATCACGTAAGGCGAGCCGAAATGACGGGCGTTACGGATTATCTCCTTGAGATAGCCGACGCGCTTGTCACGCTCGGCTTTGTCAGGATGAATGATGTTGGTGTAGCCCGACACGCAGCAGACCGGCAGATTGTTGTCGCGGAAGACGTCGCGCACCTTCTTGGCCTTGTCCTTGGTGATCTGGCCGGCCGACAGGTCGACATCCCTGAAATGCAGGTCGAGCTGCACCGTATTGAAACCGAGCCCGCGGATCTTCTTCGCCGTCTCTTCAAGGCCGTACGGGAAATAGCCCGTGAAAATACCTGCCTGCATCATGATGTGAATTCCTCCCTGTAAGCGATTCAGTTGCCAGTGATTTCAGCTGCCGGTGATTTCAGCTGCCAGTGATTTTCAGTTGATCGAGTTTGTCGAGATTTCGGAAAGCTTGACGGTGCGGCCCAACGCGATGGAGCGGTAGCCCGCCTCCACCAGCGCCATGGTCTTGACGTTGTCGGCAACAGTGAGCGCCGGCGGCGTGCCGGTCTTCACCGCATGCTGCAACTGCTCCATCACCCCGATGAAGGCATGCGGGAACCACATCGTCTCCCAGCTCGGGCTGACCCACTCGCCCCCGGTCGTCTCCGCCGAGGCGTAAGTCAGTGTCGAGGCGGCACCCGTCGGCCAGCCGATCGTGCCCTTGGCGACGCCCTTGGTGCCGTCGACGCGCCAGTTGATGTGCTGGTCGTCGCGATAGCCCTCCTGGCGCGGACCGGACCAGACGTCCTCCAGCGACACGGCGAGCACGCCTGTGGGGAAACGCAGCGTCGAGACGGTGATGCCGTCGGAATGTTCGAACTGCGTGCGCGGATCCTTACGCGTCAGCGTCGTGATCTCGTCGGGATCGCCGAACAGGAAGCGCAGCACGTCGAGGTGATGCACGCTCATATTGGCGAGCGTCAGCCGGTCGTAACCTTGAAGGAAAGTCTGCCAATGCGGGATGGCATGCATGTCGATCTGCGCGAAGACGATATCGCCCAGCGCGCCGCTGTCGATGATCTGCTTCAACACGCGCATCGACTGGTCGTAACGCATGTTCTGATTGACCGAGAGGATCTTGCCGGCCTTCGCCGCCTCGTCGCGCAGCTTGACGGCTTCCTCGACCGACAGCGCCAGGGGCTTCTGCGCCAGGATCCCCTTGATATGCTTCTGCTTCAGCGCATGGCGGATCAGCGCCGGCTGCTGGTCGGGCGGAAAGGCAAGGTCGATGATCTCGATATTTGCGTCCTCGATCAGTTGTTCAGGCGTGTCGTGGACGGTCGGGATGCTCCAACGGTCGGCGACCTTTTGCGCATTCGCTTTTGTGCGCGAAGCGATCGCCACCACCGGGAACCCCGCCTCCTTGTAAGCGGCCAGGTGGCACTCGGCCATGATCATGCCGGCGCCGACGCAGCCGATCCTGTATTCCTTCGTGCGGACCTTCACATCCGGCTCGAAGCTCTTGCCTGTCATGCCTTCCTCCCGAAATTCTGTCCTCGCGGCCGCATTCATCTTGCCAACGCGCCTCCGCCCTGTCCGAAATAATGCACGCGTGCCGGCTCGCAGGATATCGCCACCATCGCATCGGGCCTGATATCGGGCTGGCCGCGCAGCAATGCCTTCAGCCGCGCCTGCCCGGCGGCGAGCGTCACCACGGTGTAGCCGCCAAGCGGCTCGACCTCGAACACCCGCGCTGGGCGGCCCCGGCCCGCCTTCTCGTTGTCGCTCCAGGGACTGACCTTGATGTCCTCCGGCCTCAGTCCGATCTCGACTGCGTCGGCCGGAGCCGCGCGGTCGGCGATGCTGAGCGCGCCTTCGGCGGCTTCGACGCCGCTCTCGCCGCGAACGGATTTGAGGATGTTCATGACAGGCGAACCGAGCAGCCGCGCCACATAGGTGCTGACGGGGCGGTCATAGATCTCGGTCGGCGCGCCGATCTGCCTGATCCTGCCATTGTCCAGGATGGCGATGCGGTCGGCGATCGACATCGCCTCTTCCTGGTCATGGGTGACATAGATCAGCGTCTTGCCGAGGTCGCGCTGGATGCGCTTCAACTCGACGCGCGTTTCCTCGCGCAGCCGCGCATCGAGCGCCGAGATCGGATCGTCCATCAGGTAGGCATTGGGATCGCGCACCAGCGCCCGTGCGATCGCCACGCGCTGCCGCTCGCCGCCCGAAAGCTGTGCCGGCGGCTTGTGCAGGATATGACCGATATGCAGCTTGGCCGCGACATCGGCGACGCGCCGCTTGATATCGACGTCGGCGACCTTCCGCTCGACCAGCGGAAAGCGGACATTGTCGAGCGCGCTCATATGCGGGAACAACGCCAGGTTCTGGAACACCATCGCCACGTTGCGCTCGGCCGGCGACACGGTGTTGACCGGCCTGCCACCGATGAGGATTTCGCCGGCATCCGGCGTCTCCAGCCCGAGCACCAGCCGCAGGATGGTCGACTTGCCCGACAGCGGCGGCCCGAAGAAGCAAAAGAACTCGTTGTCGTTGACGGTGAACGAGGCATCGTCGACGGCGAGTGTGTCGCCGTAGCGTTTCGTGACATTGCGGAAGACGATATCGGCCATGGCTCAGCCCGCCCCCATCGCAAGGCCGCTGACGGCGTCGAAGACGCGCACCGATGGCGCCGCGGGTGCGACGACGGCGGCCTGCCCGATCGACAACCCGACATCATTGTCGAACACCGCTTTCACGGCGCCCTCGCCCTGTCCGAGATGAACGATGGTACGTGCACCGATGCGTTCGACGAAGGTGACAGGCATGGCAAGCCCGCGCCCGTCTTGCGCCAAGGCCACCTGTTCCGGCCGGAAGCCGTAAAGCACCTCGCCGCCTGCGCCGCGCACGCTGGCCGCCAGCTCATCCGGCAATGGCGGCGTGATGCCCAGCGGCCCGAGATCGACGACCAGACCCCGGTCGCTCTCCGCCGGCCTGCCCTTGAGCAGGTTCATGCCGGGCGCGCCGATGAAGCGGGCGACGAAGACATTGGCCGGATTGTTATAGACCTCCAGCGGCGTGCCGACCTGCTGCAGCACGCCATGGTCCATGACCGCGATGCGGTCGGCCATGGTCATCGCTTCCAACTGGTCGTGGGTGACGTAGACCATGGTTTGCTTGAACTGGCGCTGCAGCTGTTTCAGCTCGGTGCGCATGACCGCGCGGAAGGCCGCGTCGACATTGGACAGCGGCTCGTCGAGCAGGAATATCGCCGGCTCCATGATCGCCGAGCGGCCGATCGCCACGCGCTGCAGGATATTGACCGAAAGCCTGTCGGCCTTGCGGTCGAGCAGCGGCGTCAGTTGCAACAGCTCTGCGATGGCGCCGACGCGCCGGTCGATCTCGGCTTTCGCGGCACCGCGCATCCTCGGCCCGTAGGCAAGATTCTGGCGCACCGTCATATGGGTGAAGATGGCATAGTTCTGGAAGACGAAGCCGACGCCGCGCCGGCCCATCGGCACCCCGGCCATGTCGCGCTCGCCGAACAGGATCTTGCCGCTGCTCGGCTCTTCCATGCCGGCGATCATGTTCATCGTCGTCGACTTGCCGCAGCCGGACGGCCCGAGCAGCGCCATGAACTCGCCATCCGATATGTCGAGGTCCATGGTCTTCAGCGCCGTGAAGTCGCCGAATGTCTTGGTGAGGTGCTTGAGTTGGATCGCGCTCATGCCGGCACCTGCCTTGCCCGCGCCATGCGCTTCATGGCGAACACGGCGACGATGGAGAGCACGACCAGGATGGTCAGCGCGATCGCCGCGACATAGCCCCAGATCAGATCCTGCGTGATGACCTTGTAGATGTAGACGGAGATGGTTTCGGTGGCGACGCCGGGGCCGCCGCCGGTCATGATGTAGAGCGTGTCGAAGATCTTGAAGTTCTCGATCACCCGGATCGCCAGCGCGATGATGATGATCGTCTTCATCTTCGGCAGCACGATGGTGGTGAAGCGCTGCCAGGGATTGGCGCCGAGCAGCGTCGCCGCCTTGATCTGGTCCTCCGGCACGCCGACGAGGCCCGCAAGCAGGATCAGGAACATCAGCGGCGTCCACTGCCAGATATCGGCGATCATCACCGCGATCAGCGCCAGCGTCGGGTCCGACAGCCAGGCGATGGTGACTTGCGTGCCGGTGACTGCCGACAGGATGTCGTTCACCGGGCCGCCCGACTGGAACAGCATGAAGAACATGTAGCCGGCCACCGCCGGCACCACCATCATCGGCATCAAGAGGATCGAATAGAAGATGCGCTTGCCGGGAAAATCGTCGGCGAACAGCGTCGCAAGTGCCAGGCCGAGCAGGAACTCGGCTGGCACGCAGACGATCATGACGATGGCAGTGCGCTTCAGCGCGCTCCAGAAGCGCGCGTCGGCGGCGAGGTCGGTGTAGTTGGCGAAGCTGTTCCACATCTCCCAGGCGTTCCACCAGCCGAGGCCCGAGAGCGGCGACCAGTCGGTGACGCTGATGTAGAGCTGCATCAACAGCGGAAAGGCCGAGATAAACAGCACCAAGATCTGCGCCGGCAAGGTCAGGCGAAAGCCCAGCCGTGTGCCTTCGTCGCGCAGGACTGGCTTGCCGCGCACGGCGCCCATCTCGTCCTCCGAAATCGTTGCGGTCAAGGCGCTCATTGCTTGAGCGCCCCGAAGGTCAGCCCGCGCACCAGGTGGCGCTGGATGGCGATGCCCATGATGACTGGCGGTACGGCGGCGATCAGCCCGAGTGCTGCCTTGGCGCCATAGAGCTGGCCGGTCATCGAGGATGACAGCGAGGCCATGTAGACAGGGATCGTCACCCATTCGCGCGTCGTCAGAAGCAGCGCGATCAGATAGTCTGACCAGTTGAGGATGAAGACGAAGAGTGCCGCACTCGCCAGCGGCGCACGCATCATCGGCAGCGTGATGCGGGTGAAGACGCGCAGCCGCGAGCAGCCCTCGACCAAGGCGGCCTCCTCGATCTCGCGCGGCATGTCGTCGAAGAAGGTCTTCATCAGCCAGAAGGCGAACGGCAAGGTGACGATGCCATAGATCAGCGCCAGCCCCCACCAGCTGTCGGTGAAATTGAGGAAGGCCCACATGATCATCACGGGGATCATGACGGCCATCGGCGGAAACAGCCTGAGCTGGATCAGCGCCAGCGGCAGGTTCTGCCCCGAGCCGAAGCGCGACAGGCCATAGGCGGCGGCCGTGCCCGCCGACATGGCGATCGCGGTGCCGAACACCGCCGACAGCAGCGACGACAGGATCGGCTTTAGCGCGGTGCGGTCGAGCGCCACGATCAGATTGTTGGTGGATTCGCCGAACACGAACTGGAAATTGCTGAGCGTCGGGTTCTTCGGCCACCATGCCAGGTCCGCACCCGTCGCCGACCATTCGGCGATCGGCTTGAAGGCCATCGAGACCATCCACAGGATCGGCACCAGCGTGACGGCCATCGCCGCCAGGATCGCGGCGTAGCGGAATATCTCGAAGGGGACGGAACGCTTCATCTGGCTGCTTTTGCTGGTGGCGTTAGATCTAACTCTTTGTTGGAGCATGATCTTTTCCGAAAACCGGGTCCCACTTTTCGGGATCATGCTCCAGTGCGGAGGGGAAGAGCTTTCGCGCCTCCCCTCCGGATCTGATCCAGGGAGATGGATTAGCTGATCGGATCGAGAACGGTCGGCCAAGCCTCCTTGTTGGTCCTGATGGCTTCGAGCAATTTGTCCTCGCCGATGCGCCGGGCGATCTTCTTCCACTCGGTTTCGGTGTCGGCCATCGCCTGCTCCGACGTCTTGGCCTTGGTCAGCGACGCCATGAGGTTTTCGTCCAGCGCGTTGTGGAAGGCGGTGGCGCCGGGATAGTTGATTGTCGGCACCGTGCGGGCGACCGTCTCGCGCACGACGTCCATGTGGTAGGCATGATAGGTCTGGCGCACCAGCGGATCGGAGAAATCCGAAAGCCGGAACGGGTCGAGATAGCCGCCGGGATTGGCGCTCATCCAGGCGTAGATGCGCGCCGAGCCCAGCCATTGCAGCAGGAAATAGGCGGCCTCCTGGTTCTTCGACTGCGACGAGACCATGCCGGTCAGCGAGAACCAGAGCACCGAGCGGCTGATCAGCTTGCCGTCGATCTCGCGGCCGGGTGGCAGCATCGTGCCGATCTTGCCGGTGACCTTGGAGTCCTTGTTGCCGGCATTGTCGAGGAATTTCGGCAGGTTGGAGAAGGCGCAGGTCATCGCCGCGCCGCCCTTGGCGAAATTGCCGTACTGCTCCGGCCAGCCCCACGAGATCGCATCCGGCGAATGATGGGCGAGCGATTCGACATATTCGTTGGTGGCCGCGATGCCGTGTTCGGAATTGATCAGCGGCTTGCCGTCATCGCCGAACAGGAACTGGTTGGGCGAGGCCATCGACACATAGCGCTGGTACCAGTTGGTGTAGCCCCAGCCCTGGTTGCGCAGGTCGGTGGAGCCGAACAGACCCTTGTCCGGGCGCTGGAAGAAGGCCGCGATATCGCCGTGCTGCTTCCAGGTTTTCGGCGGCACCAGATCGTAGCCGTATTTGTCCTTGAAGGCCTTCTTCTCGGCTTCGTCGCCGAACAGGTCGGTGCGGTAGACCCAGGTCTGGAAGTCGCCGTCCAGCGACACGCCGTAGTTCGAGCCGCGATATTTGTTGAGCAGCGACACGCCCTTGGCGCCGTCGACATAGCCGGTCTTGGGATCGTCCCATTCGGGCTTGTACTGGGCGACGAAGTCGTCGAGCTTGGCGATGCCGCCGGTCTCGGCGAGATCACCAAGGCGGTTCCACTCGGTCGAATAGATGTCATAGGCTCCACCCTTGGTGGAGATGTCCTGCATGGTCTTGGTGAATTCCTGGCCATTCGGCAGACCGACGATCTCGATCGGGATGCCGGTCTCCTTTTCCCAGAGCTCCTTGATCGATGGCGCGCCGGCCGGGAAAGGCTGGGTGAGCTGGCCGATTGAGCCGTCCGAGAGGCCAAGCACGATCTTGGCCGGTGCCTTGCCGGCGCCCTTCAGCGCCTTGGCGGCCTCGACGGCACGGCCCTCGGGCGTGTCGGGGCCGTATTGATAACGCTCGGCGCCGTCGAAGCCGGTCGGCCCGCCGATCATGCCGGGCGCCAGTGCATCGGCTGCAAAAGCGCGGCCGGGACGAATGAATTGCGGTGCGATACCGGTCGCGGCGACGAACACCGCGGCCTTTCCTCCGGACGCCAACAATCGGCGCCGCGAGATGCGGATCAGATCAGACATTGGAATTCCTCCCTCAGGGCCAACGTTTCCTCCACGAGCCCATGAGGGATATTGACGGCAGTATCGGAAGGCTGTCAACATCATAAATGATCAAAATACCTCACAACATCGCAACGAGGCGGGGGAATGCGTCATACCGGAGTTCATACACCTCTCCAGATGCCTCGATTTGATGGGAAATGTGTTTTCCCTTCCCGGCACGATCGCCCCGGGCGACTTGATTTAGCCTGGCGGCTTGCGCATCGGCCAAGGCCGGATACATCATTTCCCATCAGAATCGCGGATAGCGAGGCGTTGGCAGCATCGGGCCGGCAGCCCGCATTGCGTGATCCTGATGCATTGAGGAGATGAAAGACGGTGCGTTCCACCCTGACTGACATAGCCCGGGAAGCCGGCGTCTCCGCCGCCACCGTCGACCGTGTGCTCAACAACCGCCCCGGCGTGCGGGCGCGTACACGCGAGATCGTGCTCGAAATGGCGCAGCGCCTCGGCTACATCGCCGAGAGCCCGAACGGCGCGCCGCCCAGGCCCCTGCCCGGCGAGATCATCCGGCTCGACTTCGCCCTGCCGGCGGGCACGAATTCCTTCATCAAGATGCTGCACCGCCATATCGAGGCGCAGGCCTTGGCCCGCCCCGATCTCGACGTTCACATCGCCACCACAGAGGGCTTCAATCCCGACCGGCTCGCCCGCTTGCTGCAGGATCTGCGCGGCCAGACGCAAGGCGTCGGCGTCATCGCGCTCGACCATCCGACGGTGCGCGAGGCGATCCGCTCGCTGTCGGCCAACGACGTCAAGGTGGTGACCATCGCCTCCGACATCCTGCATGTGCCGAGAGTCGCCTATATCGGCATCGACAACCGCGCTGCCGGGCGGCTGGCCGGCTATCTGCTCAACCGTTTCATGGGGTCTGGACGCCCCGGCAAGGTGGCACTGTTCGCCGGCTCGCTGTCCTATCGCGGCCATGAGGAACGCGAGATGGGATTCCGGCACATATTGACGGAAGAGTCACCCAACCTGCAGATCGTCGAGATGCGCGAAATGCTCGACGACCGCGAAAAGGCCTATTCGGAGGCGTCAGCCCTTCTGGAGCGGCACCCGGACCTTGCCGCGATCTACAATGTCGGCGCCGGCAACACCGGCATCGCGCGCGCGCTCAAGGAGCGCGGCCGAGCGCGATCCATGGTTTTCCTCGGCCATGAGGCGACGGACGGCACCAAGGAATTGCTGCTCGACGGCACGCTCGACGCGGTCATCGACCAGAACCCGCGCGTCGAGGCCCGCGAGGCGCTCAACATCCTGACCCATGCCGTCCGGGGGCTGCCCTATGAATTGCACCAGCCGAGGCTGCAGGTGATCTTCAAGGAGAACATCCCGGAGATTTGATATCCTCGGACGAACGGGACAGCGCCGCGAACGCGCGCTGCCCCGATCACTCCGGCTTACTGGACAGCGGCGACTTCCGCCGCGGCGGCGTCGACAAAGCTCTTGTCGATCCATTTGCCGTAATCGATCGAGCCTTTCAAAAGCCCGGCGCTGGCCATGAATTTTTCCTCGCCCTTCAGGGCCTCGATCGCATCGTCGGTGAGTTTCGGGTCCTGGTGAAACGCCCCATCGGCATAAGTCTTGCGCACCGATTTTTCCGACGACTTGGTCGCCTCCACGAAGGTCTTGATCGTCTCATCGGGATGAGCGTCGGCCCAGCGCGAAATCTCGATATCGACCTTCAGCAGGCGCTTGACCAGATCGGGATATTTCGCCGCGAAGGCGCCGTTGACCGAGATGACATTGGGCACGTTCCATTCCGGATGGGTGCCGGTGTCGAAGAGGATGCGGGCCTCGCTGGTATCGACCAGCTTGGCCGCCGTCGAATCCGTCTCGACGATGGCGTCGATGTCGCCGCGCAGCAGTGCCGGGCCGGATGCCTCGAAAGGCAGGTTCAGACCCTCGACATCATTCGTCGTCAGGCCGACGCTGTTCAACGCCTTGCTGAAATTTGAATGCCGCACCGTGCCGGTAAGATAGGCGACCTTCTTGCCCTTGAGGTCCTGCAATGTCTTCAGCGGAGAATCGGTCTTGACGACGATGTAGGAGCCGCCTGTCCTGACATAGCTCGACAGGCCGATCAGCTTGACGTCGGCGCCGGAGGCGGCGACACGCAGCGCCGGGTTGTTGCCGGTGTAGGTGAACTCGATCGCTCCGGTCGCCAGCGCCGTCGTTGCCTCCGAGCCGCCATTAAAGGTCACCAGTTCGACCTTGATGCCGTCCTTGGCGAATTCCTTTTCCCACCAGCCATCCTTCTGGGCGAGGATGAATTTGAGATGCCCGGGCGCGGTGCTGCCGATGCGGATGACATCGGGCTTGTCCTGCGCGAAGGCCGGCATGCCGCCAAGGCCTATGACGACGGCAATGGCGCCCTTGAGGAGCAGCCGGCGAAATCCATCGAATGCGATGCTGGTCATGGAAAAATCCTTCCTGATTGGTATGAATGGATGGCTTAAATGAGCGAAGACTCGGACTGCCCCTTCCAGGCCGTGGCCCAGCGCTCGAACCAGACGAGCAGGTAGTTGACGGTCAGCCCGATGACAGTGAGCGTCAAAATGCCGGCATACATGTCGGCCGTTTCCATCATCAGCTGCGAGTTCTGGATGAGGAAACCGAGACCGGATTTGGCCGCCAGCATCTCGGCGCCGATCACCGCGAACAGCGAGGATTTGACCGCCAGCCGCGCGCCGGCGACGATCGAGGGAATGGTCGCCGGCAGGATGACTTTTCGAAACAGGTCGAAGTCGGACGTACCCATCGAGCGTGCCGCCTTGATAAGCAGCGGATCGACCGACTTGACCCCGCTGATAGTGTTGACGAGGAGAAAGAACACCGAGGAGTAGAAGGTGATCGCCACCTTCGATTCCTCGCCAATGCCGAGCAACAGGATGAACACCGGCAGCAGCGCGAATTGCGAGGTGTTGCGCAGCGTCTGCACCAGAAGATCGCTGACCTTCTCGAACAGCGCATAGCGGCCCATCAAGAGGCCGAGCGGTATGGCCACCACCACACCGAGCGCAAAGCCGATCGCGGCGCGCTGCAAGCTGATGCCGATATGTTCGACCAGCACGCCCGAGGCGAGCAACGCCCACCAGGCGATCAGCACCTCGCTCAATGGCGGGAAGAAGATGCGGTTCAGCCAGCCGAGCCGCGGCGCGATCTCCCAGGAGAGAAAGAACAGGCCAAGCAGCGGCAAGCCATAAAGGAAGGTGCCGGCATGCGCTCCCTTCCCGCGAACCTTGGCACCTGCGGCGACACCGCGCGTCTTGATCGCAGGGACGTTCGTCGAAACCGCAGCCTCGCCGGCAGCGCTGCGAAAGCCGATGGCGGGGCCGAGCTTTTCGGTCAGATAGGCCATGGGTCTAGCTCCTCAATGGCTGAAGGCCGGCGACAGCGTCCAGTCCTTCTGCGCCTTGTTGACCTCGTCGCGCAGCACGTCCCAGACGCGGGCGCGATACAGGTTGAATTCGGTGCTGGCGCGGATATCGCCGTCGCGTGGCCTTGGCAGGTCGATATCGATGATCTCCTTCACCGCGCCGGGCCGCGCCGTCATCACCACCACGCGGTCGGCCAGGAAGATCGCCTCGTCGATCGAGTGGGTGACGAAGATGACAGTGGTCTTGATCTTGCCCCAGATGCGCAACAGCTCGCCCTGCAGCAGCTCACGCGTCTGCTGGTCGAGCGCGGCGAAGGGCTCGTCCATCAACAGCACTTCCGGATTGCTGGCCAAGGCGCGCGCGATCGCCACGCGCTGCTGCATGCCGCCGGAGAGCTGATTGGGAAAACGGTCCTCGAAGCCGGCAAGGCCGAACAGCGACAACAAATGCCGGGCCGTCGCCGTCCGCTCGGCCTTGGCGACGCCGCGCACTTCCAGCGCATATTCGATGTTTGCCAGTGCCGTGCGCCAGGGAAACAGCGCATATTGCTGGAAGACATAGCCGGTCTTCGGATCAGGCTTTGTAATCCGCCTGCCGTCGAGCTGGACCTCGCCACCCGTCGCCTGCGTCAGCCCGCCGATGATGTCGAGCAGCACCGACTTGCCCGAACCACTCGGACCGACCAGCGTGATGAACTCACCCTTGCGGATGGCAAGATCGACCCCGTCGAGGACGGTGACGCGGTCGCTCGCCTCGCCGTCGACAGTGACGAACTGCCCCGGCTTGAGCTGGAAGATCTTGCTGATGTCGTTGACGACGATGCGGTCCATGGTCCCTCGCCTCCTATTGCGCCACGCGGATGCGGTGCGTCGGGTCGAACTGGGAGCCGCCGGCCTTGCCGCGCGCCCAGCCGAGCGCGCGGGCATAGCTGCCGAACAGAAGACGTTCCTCGACCTCCACCTCAGTGATGCCGGTCGGCCCTTCGGCGAACTCGGCAACGTAAAGCGCGTCGGTCGGGCAATAGATTTCACAGAGGAAGCAGGTCTGGCAGTCGTCTTGGCGTGCGATGACGGGGGCACCATGCTCGGTCGCGTCGAAGACATTGGTCGGGCACACCTTGACGCAGATGTCGCATTCCACGCAGCGCGTGGCCGAGACGATCTCGATCATGATGCCAACTCCGCCGGCCGCTCAGGCGTCCCTTCGATGCGGAACGCGTCGACACCGGTGATGATAAGGCGGCGCGCCAAGGCTGGGCTCTTACCCGGCAGATCGGTGCGGCGGTGCATGCCGCGGCTCTCGGTGCGGTGCAACGCCGAGGCCACGGACCAGCGCCCGGCAGCGGCGATCGATGCCGCCTCGCGTGCGCGGACTTTGTCCGCGCCCTCGCCCCGCAGATGGTCGCGCACAGCGCGCCAGACGCTCTCCAGCCGTTCGCTGCTTCTCTCCAGGCCTGCGCCGCTGCGGAAGAAGTTCTTGTCGAGTGGCGTCACTTCGTTACGCACCGCCTCGATGACCTCGCCCGCCGCGATATCGGCGCGCGGCGTTGCCGCAGGACGCAGCCCGGCCTGACCGAGCGGTTGCACGGTGCCCCGAAACGCCTTGCCGGCGCGGCGCTTGGCATGGGTCGATGCGCCCTTGCCTGCCCACCAGCCACTGGCCAGCGCCCAGGAGGAATTGACGGCGCCCCCGCCCGACACCGCCCCGGTCATGATCTCGCGGCTTGCGGCGTCACCGGCGACATAGAGGCCAGGCACGCCTGTGGCGCAATCGTCGGAGACAATGTCGATGCCGCCAGTGCCGCGCACCGTGCCTTCGGCACGCAGCGTGATGCGGAACAGATCGCTGAACGGATCGATACCGGCCCGGTCATAGGGAACGAAGCAGTTCGGCTGACCCTGACGCAGCCAGCCCTGCAGCGCCGGTTCGGCCTGGTCGAGCCGCGCATAGACCGGCCCGTCGATCAGCGCGCGCGCCACCTCGTCCTCGCGGTCACCGATGCCGTTGCGCAACGGCTCGCCCGTGGGGCCGAGGATCGGCGAGCCATCCTCGCGATGGAACGAGGCCCAGCGAAACGGCAACCCCTTGTTCAGCGAGGAACCGTACGGCGCCAACGTGTACTTGCCGGTAAATTCCATGCCGGAAAGGCTGGCGCCGGCCTCAGCCGCCATCAGATAACCATCCCCGGTCAGCCCTGTCCCGCCGAGGATGCGCTCGCGGAACGCACAGCCGCCGGTCGCCAGCACCACGGCCTTGGCGTCGACGCGCCAGTCATGGCCCGCCTGCCGGGCGACACCGCCTGCGCCAACGATGGCACCGCCATCGAACAGGAGTTCGAGCGCGGGATGATGGTCGAGCACGGTGACTCCGGCCAGCAGCACGCGGCGGCGCATGAAGCGCATGTAGTCCGGCCCGCGCAGATTGGCGATGTAGAGCCGGCCGTCATCCTCGCTCGGAAAAGGATAGCCCCATTCCCAAAGCCGGAGCAGATTGCGGAAGGCGGTGTCGACGCAACGCAGCATCCATCGCTGGTCGGCGAGTTCGCCGGTGCGCTGCCAGCGCCGCTCCACCACGGCATGCCTGTTGTCGCCCGGCGGCACGCACCAGGTGCCGGTGTTGGAAGGCGCCGTGGCGCCGCTGGTGCCGAGATAGCCCTTGTCGGCCAGCACCACCTTGGCGCCGCTGTCGGCCGCCGCCACCGCCGCCCAGGCCGCCGACGGACCGCCGCCCAGCACCAGCACGTCGGCCTGGAGATGCAAGTTGTCGGAAGCTGATTTTTGCGACTTGGGCATGGATGCTCGGCGAAGGAGTGCGACGTGGCCGGCGCTATGCGGCGCGGGCCGCACCGGAGAACCACACCGGCTCATTGCCGGCGCTCCATTTGATGTTGCAGCCGATCGACGGCACTTGGCTTGCGGCGGGCCTGCCGCCTTCCAGCACCGTGTCGACAGCCGCGCGCAGATCAGCACCGGTCACCGGCTTGCCATTGCCTGGCCGCGCGTCGTCGAACTGGCCGTGATAGGCGAGCCGGCGATCGGCGCCGAACAGGAAGAAGTCGGGCGTGCAAGCCGCGCCATAGGCTTTCGCCACCTGCTGCGAGGCGTCCTTCAGATAGGGGAAGGAATAACCGACCTTTTCAGACTCCTCGCCGATCCGCGCCAGTGTCTCCTCGGGATGCTCCAGATGGTCGTTGGCGTTGATCGCCACCACCTGCAACCCTTTGGCCGCGTAGTCTCTCGCGAATGCGGCGAGCTGTTCGCGGATCAGCACGACAAAGGGGCAACGGTTCGAAATGAAGGCAACGAGCAAGGCCGGCCTGACATCGAAGTCGGCCAGCCGGTGCAGCACGCCCTGTGCGTCCGGCAACAGGAAGTCGGCGGCCCTGGTGCCAAGCTCGATCGGATTGGATTCTGTCTTCGGCATCGATGCTCTCCCTTCAGCCGGCTTTCTCAGGTCAAGCTGCAAGCGCCCAGGCACCGGCAGTTAGTCTATGAATTTAGTAGAATTATACGCCTGAGGGCACGTTCACGGTCAACCGCGCAGCTTAGAATATCGTGCCAATGTTCGGCGCCGCGCCGGCAGGTTTGTTCGAGAGAAGGCTGCCTTGGAAGAAATGAGACTTGGGAAGCAGCGGCGGTTTCCATCCGCGATGTGCGCGCTGAGCTTGATTAGGAACGCATGTTCCTAGACCTTGCGAACGATCGCAGCGCCATCCGCACCAATACCGATGAAAATCCGTCCACCGGAACCAATGCCGGAAATATCGCACACCACAAGCGGCATGCGAATGTCGTAGAGAAACTCGGCGACGATCGCGCCCACCGCCAGGATCGGGTCCGGCCGCTCCAGAAGAATACCCGCCGGCGCCGTGCCTCTGCGGATCGCCTCGGCCAGCACCGAGGACGAGGATGACGATCCCCGGCCGCTCGGCATGACAAGGATCTTGCCGGCGACATTCTGGCCAAGACCTGGATGCGAATGATCTGTTATGTCGCCGGTCTCGGCATCGATGCCGCCCCAGAAACTGAGCGGCTGCGAGAACACTAAGGCCTGCCCTTCGGCGGCGCCGGTCAGTTGGAAAGTGCCCAGCCGGTCAGCCGCGCCCGTTTCAATCCGCCGCGTCACGACACACCCCGCACGACGTGGCCAACCGCGGCGGAGCGGATGCAGTCCCTCATCTCGGCGAAGGCGACGGTCACGCCGATATTGCCCGGCGCGTAATGCGCCCATTTGCCGGAATTGGTCATCACCACGCCGTCGAGACGTTCGAGGATCGAGGTGACATAGGTGCAGGTATCGGCAACCGGGATCAGGCCGAATGCCTCCATGCCGTCGAGCGCCCCCTCCTCCTGCAATCGCGTCAGCGTCGCGCGTCCGGTGTTGACGTAGATCGGGATGCCCTTCCCGGGTGCTGCCTCACGCAGCAGCGGCAGCAGGCGCATCCATTCCTCATGCGAGAAATGCGGCGTGCCCAGCGACACGGCGCGGAGCGGCGCACCGTCAGGCACCATCGACAGCCTGGCCAATGCATGGTTGATGTCGGCACGGCTGACGCGGACGATCTCCTCGGGCACCATGCCTTGAAACGCCTCGTCGCCGGTTCCGGCCTCCGGCGTGATGCCAACCGCATGGAACAGCGCCACCGCGCCTGTGGTTGCCGCCGCGGCACCGAGCGCTTTCAACTGGTCCTCGTCGCGCGGCCTGGGCAGGCCCGCAATCACCGGAACGCGGTCGCCGCTGGCTTGCCCAATGATCAGCCCGACGCCGACGAACAGGCTGTCAGTCGGTTCCAGCTCGGCAACGTCCAGTTCGAACAGGACACGGCCGCGCCGGTTTTCGCTGAGATGCAGGCCCCAGGCCGGTGCGCGCCCTGTCATGGCGCAGCACAGATCGATGAAATCGCCGTAGCGGTTGGTGCGCGCGCCGATCACCGAATTGGCGAAGACAATGGCATTGGATTCCCCCCAGGCGATCTGCTGGCCGAATTTGGGTCGGAACCGCGTTTGGTAGGGTGCGCAGGTGAATGTCGCCTGACAGCCAAGCTCGAGATGCGCCTGCATCAACCGCCGCGCCGGTGCTTCCTCCGCCGCCGGGATCTTCACCATGCCGGGATGGATGAGGTCGAACGACCCGACATTGAGCGTCGTCGGCACTTGAACACGGCCGCCGCCTTCGACCAGCCGTTCGACGAAATCGAGCCCTACCTTGCCGTGATAGAGGCAACCGTCGATATGGGCGCCGGTGATGTCGAGCAGGCTGTTTGCCCCGATCGCGTTGGAAAAAGCGGCCAGGATTTTCATGGCCGCCGCAGCGGACGGGCCGTGCTCGCCGTCGAGCATGGATTGGTCGCGGGCATCCAATTCAAGCGTCATCGATGTGCTCCTAGGCCTACCCGACCGTATGGCGGGACAGCGCCCCCCTCTGCCCTACCGGGCATCTCGCCCACGAGGGGGGAGATCGGCGGCTTCAGCCTTGGCGCTCGTTTTTTGCGACGTGAGAGATTTGCGAAACCGGCGATGACAGTCAATCTCCCCCCTCGTGGGGGAGATGTCCGGTAGGGCAGAGGGGGGCGCCAAGGAACACCAACCATCCCAATCGTCGACTGCATCCTAACCGCCAATCAACACCGTGCTCTCCGGCGACCATCGCAGCACCACATCCTGCCCCTCCGCCAGCCTGTCGGCACCGGTATTTTGCACGATGACCTTCAGCGTCTGTCCGGCGCGCTCGACGAAATAGGTGCTGTTATTGCCGGCGAAGATGGACTTCGACACCTGCCCCTCGAGCATGTTGACATTGGCGGCATCCACGGGCCCGGCATCGGCGGCAATGCGGATGCGCTCGGGCCGCACGGCCCAGCCTGCCCCTGGCCAGCGCGACATGGCCGAGCAGGATGGCGAACAGGCCGCGCCCGACGCCGAAGAAGAAGATCAGCATCGCCGTGCCGGTGATCAGCCAAGGAATGGCGATCGGCGGAAACAGCAGCGCCTGCAGGAATTTCTTGCCACGAAACTCATGACGAAAGAGCGCCAGCGACGCCGCCGAGCCGAGCACGGTTGAAATGATCGTGGTGATGACCGCGATCTCGATGCTGTTCCAGGTCGCCGCGATCAGCTGGTCGTTCTGCCACAGCGAGGCGTACCACTCGGTCGTCCATTCGAACGGCAGCTGATAGAAGGGCGAGACGTTGAACGACATCAGCGCCATGATGATAGGCAAATAAAGGAAGGCGAGCAGCAGCCCGACATAGAGGCGACCCAGCCATTCGAGGATGCGCGTCGTCGCCATCACGCCACCCTCCGCAGCAGCGGCGAAGCCACCGCCAGGATGACCAGCACGACGGCGAGCAGGAAGAAGGACAGTGCTTCCCCGAGCGGCCAGTGAACACGGCGACGAACTGGTCCTCGATGACCGTGCCAAGCCAATTCTGTCAACCACCAGCGCAGGGACGCTTCATCGCAATTCGCCCGGAGCCGCCCTTCGAGGAACCGCTTTGACGAAAAAAGGCCCGCTCCGGGAAGCCGGAGCGAGCCTTGGGGAGGATGAAGGGGTGGACCCTCTCCTCTTGTTTTCACGGGAGGTGTGGACCGCGATCACCATACCTGAACCCCGCGAAATGCCTGATGCATCACAATCCGGTGCTCGGCAACGTAAGCGCGGTCACGCGATCGCGATTGCTCCCGTGATCGAACTGCTAAATGCGGCCCAGGACGACAAGAATGATGATGATGATCAGCACAAGTCCGAGACCACCGCCACCATAATAACCGGTTCCGTAGAACGGACCACCACCGATACCGCTGAAGCCGCCAAGCAGCGCGAGGATTAGAATGATGATAAGTATTGTTCCGAGACCCATGACTTTCCCAGCTCCTAAATGCGCGCTTTCGCGCCGTTTCAACATCGCGCTATTTCAGATGTTGTAAGGTATGAACGTTTTAGGGGAGCTGGCGTTCCGCCGGGCCATCCCGGCTACGGAGCATCCAGCCCGCAAAGCAGAAAGCCCGCCTGGACGGCGGGCTTTCCGACCGGTCGGGGGCCAGGAGAGTGCGGTCAAAGCCTCAGGGCTGGTTCCGCAGCCTCCTTCAACCTCAGCGGCGTGCGATCAGCAGGCAGAGCTGGCGCAGGTCGCGGTCATAAGTCCCCTCGCTGCCGAGAACGTCGACGCAGCGCTTCTTCATGCGCCTCAGCTGGGAGCTCGACATCTGGGCCACGGCACGCGGACCGTTGAGGTGGCTAGGGTTGGGCGATATGCCCACGTTCGACGGGTTGCTGGGATTGGTTACGTTGTCGATGCCCACGCCGACGCCGACACCGACACCGACACCACTAGTACCGCCAACATTGGCGCCAAGCCCCGCGTTGATACCGCCTGTTCCACCAGCATTGGCACCGAGCCCGGCGTTGATGCCGCCCGAATCTCCGATATTGGCGCCGGCCACGGCATTCGCGCCGTTGCTGCCGCCGACCGAAGCGCCGAGCTACAGCGCCCTCGCCTAGGGAGCAGCTCCGACCACTGGACGCTGATGAGCCTGTTGGCCAACCCTCACAGCCTGGCCTTCAGAATAACCGGTAGAACAGCCGGTAGTGTACATGTTCCATGTAAGCGCGATACTCCGGCTCGGCGGCCAGCAAGGCCTCCTCGCGCAGGATTCGATACAGCTGCATGTAGGTGATGACCGCATAGACAGCGAGATTGTGGAAGGAAAAGGCCGACAGGAGGTAGAGCACATGGCCGGCGAGGTAGCCGGCATAGATCGGATGCCGCACCAGCCGATAGGCACCGCCCGTCATCACACCGCGATTGGCCGGCAGGATCGCAAAAGAGCGCCCCAGCGAGATCTTGCCCCAGATAACGAACAACAATGCGATGATCTGTAACGGCGCGGCGACGTAGAGAGGAATCAGCGCAATGCCTGGCTTGAGACTGATCAACGCAACGCCAAAACTGGCTGTCACCGAAACGATGACGGTAACCAGATTCCAGTCACGCGTGACCGGACGCCGCGACAGAAGCAGCCAGGTGAAGGTGAGTATCTCGGAAATCGCCACCAGCGCGGTGTTGAGCCGGGTCGGATCCTCGAGAAGCTGATAGACGCCGCGATAGACGAACAGCCCCGCGCACAGCAGCGCACAGGCGCGAAAGAAGCCTTCGCGCAAGTCGAGCATGATCTCGTGCTTGCGCGCCGCCGACAAAAGCCTTTTGTCTGGCGCACGCGAAAGCGCTTCACTTTTTGACATGAGCAAGGCAAGCATCCCGATGATCCCTCGGGGGCGACCTTTGCACGTAACCATTGCCGTGCCGTTAACCGAGAAGATCAGATCGGCATCAAACCGGGTCAAAGCCGCCGAACGGCAAGGCCGTACCCGGTCTTTCAGCATCTCGCGATATGACCTTTCGCGGCCTCTGCACCGACGCCCTATTTGAGGTACTCATTGCTGAAATATCCCGCAAAATCCGGACGTTGCGCGACAACCTTGCCATCGGCATCGTGCAGGATACCGGCGGCGAGGAGATAGGAGCCGATCGCTTCCATCTTGGCGGGATCCATGATGCCGATGGTGCCGTCTTGCCCGCGCAGATAGTGCCCGTCGATCAGTGCCTTCAGCGAAGCCTGGATCAACGCCGGATTGGTGAGGGCATCCTTGTTGGCGGCTATCAGCAGCGTGGCGGCTTGCTCTGGGTGATCCACCGCGAACTGATAGCCGCGCCGCGTTGCCTGGATGAAGGACGACGCCAGTTGGGGATTTGCCTGGAGAAACGCTTCGCTCGAAGAGATGAGCGTCGTGTGCTCGTCGGGGACGCCATAGTCGGCATAGACGAAGCTGCGTTGCTTGACGCCCTTGAGCTCGGCTTCGACGCCCTCCCAGGTCGACACTTCGAGCGTGAAGTCGACCGAACCGTTGGCCAGCGCCTCATAGGCGGAAGTGCCGAGCGTCACCGTTTCGAAATCGCCCTTGCCGCCATCATGCCGGATGATGGTCGAGATCAGTGCGTTTTCCCAGGCGCTGCCGAAACCGCCATAGGTCAGGCCATCCAGATCCTTCGGGCTCTTGATCTCGCTGCGCGCCGCATTGAACACCAGCCGACCAGTTTCGGACTGCACGACGGCATAGACGGCCTTCAAGTCGGCGCCGGCGGTCTTCTGGGTGAACAGGCTGATGGTGCCGCTGATGCCGAAATCGGCGACGCGGTTGGCGACAAGCGTGCCGGCGCCGGTGTCGCTGTAAGGCACGATATCGACCTCCAGACCGGCCTCGCGATAAAAACCCTTTTCGCGCGCGACGAACAGCCCGATGTGGTTGGTGTTGACCGTCCAGTCCAGCGCGACAGTGACTTTTTGCGTTGCCGCGAAGGAGCGGCTCGATCCGGTGGCCAGCGGTACGCTAGCGGCAAGGGTGAGCAGCAGAGCCTGCCTTCGCGTCAAGTCAGTCATGGTCATGTCCTTTGGTTGGCTGGAGGTTGAGCAGAATGTCGAGGATCTCGGCCTCGAGTGCCCCGGCCTGCCGTGTGGCGGCGCTGGTCGGATCGCGCGGGCGCGGCAGTGGCACCTGGATCTCGCGCACGACACGGGCAGGCCGGGCCGACAGCACATAGATGCGGTCTGACAGGAACACGGCTTCGCGCACGTCATGGGTGATCAGCAACGCCGTCCATCGATGGTGCCGCCACATCTGTTCGAGCCAGCGCTGCATGGCCGCGCGCGTCAGTGCATCGAGCGCGCCGAACGGCTCGTCGAGCAGCAACATGTCGCGTTCCTGCACGACAGTACGCAGCAGCGCCGCGCGCTGCCGCATGCCGCCTGAAAGCTGCGCCGGAAAATGCCGCTCGAAGCCGGCAAGCCCAAACTCGGCAAACAGCGGCGCGACACGCGTCCGCGCCGCCTTGCGGCCGAGGCCCTGCACCTCGAGCCCGAGCGTCGTGTTATCGAGGATGCGCCGCCACGGCATCAGCGCGTCCCGCTGCGGCATGAAGGCGAAATGCCTGCCATGATCGTCGAGCGGCGCGCCGTCGAAAAACATCTCACCCTCGCCATGCTCGGCGCCGGTCAGAAGCTGGAACAGCGTCGACTTGCCGGCACCCGAAGGCCCAAGGATCGAGACGAATTCGCTGGCATCCACGCGCAGCGAAATGTCGGCGAGCACTTCGAGCCCGCCAAAGGCCTTGCGCATATGCCGCAATTCGAGCCGGCTCATGCTTGCGGGCCTTTTCGGGCGGCTCGCCTGCCAGCGGCTCTTTCCCAGGGCATGGCAAGTCGTTGCAGCACCACCGTCAGCCCGAACAGGACGAGGGTAAGGGCGGCGCTGACGCCGACGGCGGCGAGCACCAGGTCGGGACGGAAATTGTTTTTGGCGTTGAGCATGTAGATGCCCAGCCCTTTGGCCGCGCCCGCATATTCGGCGAAGATGGCGCCGACGACGGCATAGGTGATGGAGATCCTGAGGCCAGCGAAGAAATAAGGCAGCGCCGAAGGCAACCGTGCCAGGATGAAGACCCGCCAGCGCCCTGCTCCCATGGCGCGCAGCATCTGCCCGATCTCGACCTCGGTAGCCTCGTAGCCCTGCACCAGGGCCACCAGCATCGGGAAGAAGGTGACCAGTGCCACCAGCATGATCTTGGGCGTCAGCCCGAAACCGAACCACAGCACCACCAATGGCGCGATGGCGACCAGCGGCAAGGTCTGGCTGACTATGAAGACAGGAAACAGCGCGCGCCGCAAAGGCTGGAAGAAGTCGACCAGCATCGACAGCGCGAAGGCGGCGCTGAGCGAGCAGGCAAAACCGATCAGCGTGGCGCGGATGGTGGGAATGGCGTTGTCGAGCAGCGCGTCACGATTGAGCATCGCCTGTTCGAAGACGCGCGAGGGCGCCGGCAGAACCGTCGGCTTGATGCCGGAATGGTTTGCGTAGAGTTCCCACGCCACGAGCACCAGGCCGATCGATATCACGGCCGGCGCTGCCTGGGCGAGGAAGCCCGCGAGCTGACGCGGGTTGAATGACGATGAAGCCACGAGAGGATGACCTTGACGGCGTTCGCGCGTCGGCGCGAACGGTTCAGACGGCAGTGGGACTGTTGGCCGAAACCGTGACGTCGAGGGTTACGTGGCCGGCGCCCGGTCCGAAGCGGCAGAAGGCTTCGTCGAGCGCCGAGAAGATCGCGCCAGCATCGCCGCGCAGCTTGGTGCAGAAATTCTTGGAGCGATCATAGACGCCAGACTGCTTCAGGAAATCGATGCAGCCATAGATCTCGTCCATGTGGTCGTCCGTGCCCATCACATAGAGCGAGAACTGCGCCGCCGCTGGCTGCCCAGTGGCGGGCGCGCCGCGCACGGCGGAAATGGCGGCTTGCTTGCGCGGGCCGAGTGGCCCGGCAGGTCCGCCAAACGTGTCGGAGCGGCAGATCGGATCGTCCGGCTCACCTGGGCAACCACGCGAAATGGTCGCCGACAGCACGCAATGCTTACCGCTGCCAGACGCAGCCACGAAAAGGTCGCGCAGCGCCGGGAATAGCACCTCGGGGGGCCCGACCAGCAAGGTCGAGATGTCGTCGGTCTCGATCCTGAGCTTGTCGCGATACGGATCGAGCGCGCCGAGCGCACCCAGGATGACGCCGACAAAATCGTCGGCCATGGGATATAGGGAAACCTGTGCGCCTGAAAACATCGCCCGCCTCGCTCCGCTGGTATTACCCAGATCAGCTTCTAGGGTCTGTGGGCTTGCCGCCCCCGTCTCAGCCCCGACCGTACGGAGCACCCCTGTGGATGGCGGCGTTAAAGCACCATTCGATCGGTTGGGGAAGCTGTTTTTTCAGCAAGCTGCGCCAAAAGCATTGCGCCAGCGCAGGCGCAACCGGGTGTTGACGGCCCGGAAATTTGTCTCGATCCGGGCGCAGCCAACAGCCCGACCATCACGCCGGGCGACATGAAATTCCAACGCGGACCAGAATTGCCCGACCAGCACGCGGACGGATGCCAATGGCAGGGCGACCGCGCCGACCGTGAACGACAAGAACTGCGGTAAGTAGTTTTCGCAGCAGGAAAAGCGCGGACGCAAGTTCCGCCATGCGCATTGGCTTCACTATCCGCCACGACCGGCCGGCGGTACCTCTGGCGCCGATTCGCTGGCTACTTTGCCAAACACTCTTATTTCGGGGCACGGTTTTCCGGCTTTTGGCCGTGCGAATGCGGCGTGGATTTTCATCAACCGTTTGAGCAGGCGGCCATAGGTGAGGTATCGAACCCGGCCATTGGCAAGATCGAACTCCACCCTCCCCCATCGCCTGACCGGCCTCTTTCCAGTTGCCGGACCCAGTCGCGCGATCTGAAAGGCCAACCGGACCTCGCGGCCGGCAACGTCCAGATAGATACCGGGATTACCGCCCAGGACGTGCCACAATCGGGCAACGTGCTCGATCGACATGTCGGATGAAATCGCCATGTGGTCCCGCTCAAGTCGCGCCCAGACGAAATCACCGGTTGGCTGCCGCGTCCCGGACACCAAATCCTTGCAATAGGCTGGCGCCACCTCGCGCACCAACGCGCGCATCGCGGTCGCCACGCTGTCGGCCACATCCCGCCGCGTTGCCCAGTGTGCTTCGCAGAACGGCACCTGTCCGAGGATGTCGCCGTCATCGAAATTGGCGGACATCTTGTGCAATGTCACGCCGCCATGAACGGCATGCTGGCCGTCCGCGGCCAGGCGATGGAGAGGATGCGGACCCCGGTAGTTGGGCAGCAGCGCCGGATGAAAATTAAGCCCGCCCTTGGGAAAGAGGCCGAGCAGTTGTTGTGGGATCAAGGTCGGGAAAGCGTAGCAGATCAGTACATCCGCGGCGATCTCAGGCAATTGCCGGCCAAGCTCATCCCAGTCGTAAGGCCGGCCGAATTCGATCAACTTTACCGGCGTGTTGCCGAGATAGCGCCTGAGCAGAAGCTGGCGCCTCAGCCGGCGTCGAAAATTGCCAATGCTGAAGCCTCTGGATGGGCGCTGAAAGCCAGGCACGATGATCGCGCCAATACGATTTCCCGCCTCGACCCACCCGGAAAGCAGGGGCCCGGTGTAAGCAGAAACATCCAGGATGAAAACTGCATTGAGCTGCCGGGCGCCGGCCACAGGCTCGGAAGAAATCATCTTTTCAGATCCGGCGGGGCAAGACATCGCCCGGCAATCCGAGCACCGTAACGAACCGGTCCAGTCACTACCAAAAGACCGGCCGAGCCGTCAGCCTGGTTTGGGAGAAAGCGGTCCTGCCGCGGCGACACTTGGGAGCCTTTCCCGCTTCACCAACACACGCTTCTCGTAGAGCTTCCTCATGCTCCCCCTGAAACCAATCAACCCGCGTAGTTGGTCAGCAACGCCGCGCACTGTCAACCGCCGGGCGGTGGTTAACAGCCGCTATTATAAGGGCTTGCGGCAATGGCGGGCGCTTATACCCACCCGCCGCAAAGACTGATCCGCGAGCCTTATGAAACAGCCTTTTCACGAACCGGCAGTTTCCAACCTGGCCTGACGAAATGGCAGGTGTAGCCGTTCGGATACTTCTCCAGATAATCCTGGTGCTCGGGCTCGGCCTCCCAGAACGCTCCCGCCGGAGCGAGCTCGGTGACAACCTTGCCGGGCCACAGGCCAGAGGCATCGACATCGGCGATGGTGTCCTCCGCCACACGCTTCTGCTCCTCACTGGTGTAGTAGATTGCCGAGCGATAGCTCATGCCGACATCGTTGCCCTGGCGGTTGCGCGTCGTCGGATCGTGGATCTGGAAGAAGAATTCCAGAAGCTGGCGGAAGCTGATTTTCGCCGGATCGAAGCTGATCTCGATGGCTTCGGCATGCGTGCCATGATTGCGATAGGTGGCATTCGGCACGTCGCCGCCGCTGTAGCCGACACGCGTGGCGAGGACGCCCGGCATGCGCCGGATCAGATCCTGCATGCCCCAGAAACAGCCGCCGGCAAGCACTGCACGTTCGCTCGAAGTCGTCATGTAACGTCTCCTCAAAAGGCAATTCCGGGAAAACTGTAGCGGCTTTCTCCGGGGAATTGCGCGACAACAAATTTGGATAGTCCCATAAATGGGCATTGTCGCCTGGTTCGTCCAGTCGGATGAGCGGCCATCCGGCTATACCGCTGAAATTCGCCCCCTAAGGAACTGGGGGCACCTCAGTTGCGCGGATGCCGTGTCCGGCTGCTGGCGGCGACCGGCAGATATCGGATACCAGGCGGAATGGCCGCAAAACTGATCGCCACAGGCGGCGCCTCGCGCGACCAGTTGAAAAGAACGGTCTTGACCGGAACGTTGTCCAACCATGCCCGCAGCTGCGACGGCACGTGAGGACCCGACCAAACCATCAGCATGCCATGGTCGCGCAATCGCTGCCTCGTGATCCAGGGTGCGAACCGCATATCGAGATCGGTGAAGATCGACGGCTTGTCATAGGCGTTGAGGCCCGCCAGCATGGCAAGATTGGTATCGCCGCCGACAATGTCGAGCCGGCCGGGCACCGCGGCGTGCCACACCGCCTCGGCCTCGTCCGAGATCGGCCGCGCCGGCCAGCAGACGGCGTCCATCCGCCCGCGCACATTGCAATCCGTCCAGCGGATGGCCGCATAGGCCCCCGACATGGCCACGATGCATATGAAGGCGCAGATCGCCAACCTTCGCATCTCGGGGGCACCGAGCCGGTGACCGAGAAAGGCGAGCGCGACGACGCCGACGAGATTGTACATCGGCGCGCCCCAGGCCTCGCCGGTGCCGGTGAACAAAGAGGCGACCATGATCAGCGTCGCCGGCCCAAGTCCCATCCAGGTGAGATAGACCAGCTTACCGCGCTCGACGGGGTCCTGCGGAGCCGACGTACGCCGCAGCAGCCCTGATATCGCCAGCACCAGGAGGAAGCCGGAAAACCCGGCCAGCTGGACACCGATATAGTAGAGGCGCGCACGGTGCTCGGTTACCCAGGCATCGCGGCCGGCGAAATAGGTCAACGGCAGGAAATCGATACGGTAGAGTGCGATGGCCAACGGCGCGGCGACCGCGAGACAAACCGCCAGGCCAAGCCACGGCCAGGGCGTCGCTAGCCGGCTGCGCGCGCGCGCGTCGGACAGCAGCCAGAGAGCGCCGAAGGCAAGCAGCAGGCCGGTGGAAAACTTGGCATAAAGCCCGACGCCCGACACCAGTCCGAGCGCCAGCCACCAGCCTGGCCCGCCACCGCGGCCGGCGCGCCACAGCAGCCAGCAGATCGCGGCCCAGAACGGCATCTGCGCATAGTCGTGATTGAATTGCGGCGTCGGCCAGCCGAAGAAATAGACCGATGGCATCAAAAGCACGGCGGCCAGCGCGCGGCGTTGTCCGAGCATGTCGCGGGCCAGCAGATAGACCAGGACGAACGTGGCCGAGATCGTCAGTTGGGCCAGCAGATATTGCGGCCAGCGGAACGATCCGGTCAGGAGATGGCTGGCCTCGAGCAGCCAGCCGGGGAGCTGCGGGTGCTTGTAGGTCAAAAGCACCCATTCGCGGCCCCACATGAAGCCTTCCACGACATCGCCGGGCGGTGCGGGATCGATGAGTGTTGGCACCACGGTCCAGCACAGCGTCTGCACCAGACACAAAAGTGCCAGCAAACCCCAGGGGTGCCGAAGCAGGGCGGACCAGAACGACGACGAGTCCAGCGCCACGGCAGGCAGCCCTGCCGGCACCCAACGATCGATGGAGTCGTCAATTCCCGCCATGCGCGGCTTAAACCACATTGCCCGGTTTGCCGAACAGCCCCAACGTCAAAGCTTACAAAAAAGTATACATGCCGGTCATTGCAAGACCAAGATTGAGCGGGAAGTTCGGCGTCCCGTTGCCCTTACCGGGCAGAACAGCCCGCACACCTGATCCCCCTTGAAAATCCCGGATATTCGATGCGTCATCCGCATGCCGTCATCCACCACCGCGCGCTCGACTTCTGGCTGGCGCGCGCGGCGGTCCTCGTCATCATCTGCCTGCAGCTTCTGGTCATCAACAATCTTTCATTCGGTCCCCGGTGGCTGGCGCCGGCGCTGGAGGCCGCCCTGCTCGCGCCGCTGTCCGTGGCCACCGCCTGGACGCAGGCCGCCACCCAGAAAGCGGTCGAGGAGGAGCACTGGTATCTGGTCGGACGGTTTCGCGTCATGATCCGCCGGACGGCCCTGGTGATGACCGGCGTCGTCAGCGTCATGAATTGCGGTTCGCTGGTGCTCCTGGTGCGTGCCTTGCTGGCTGGCCATGCCGGCTCCAGCGGCCAGACGCTGCTGGTCGACGCGCTCAACATCTGGGTCACCAACGTGATCGTCTTTGCCTTGTGGTTCTGGAGCACCGACCGGGGCGGGCCGCCGACCTGCGGCCTGGTCAAACGCGCCCATGCCGATTTCCTGTTTCCGCAAATGACCCTGAATGATCGCGAGATCCGCGACTGGCTGCCCGGCTTCGTCGACTATTTCTTCCTCGCCTTCACCAATGCGACGGCGTTTTCACCAACCGACACATTGCCGCTTTCCCGGCGCGCCAAGCTTTTGATGATGGCGGAGGCGATGATCTCGCTGCTGACGATCGCGCTGGTCGCGGCCCGCGCCGTCAACATCCTGGCCTAAGGCAGGTCTACCGAAGTAACCCGGCTTTGGAGCACGCCATGCATGAAAAATCCGAAGATGCGCGTTAGGCCCAGAAACACCAATAGCCCGCCCCGGCGAACCGGAGCGGGCTATTGGTTGTGTGCGATGGCTGTCGCTAGTCCAATGGCATTGCATCGCAGGCGGGCAATCCGCCGCCGTCAATCGGCGCCGAGATCCCGTTCAAAGACCACCTGGTCGCACAACGGAATGCCGTTCACGAGCAGGCCTTCGGGATAACCGGTCGATGGCCCGAACGCATCCCGAACGATGCGGTACATCCGAAAGCCCTGCCGCTGGTAGAGCCGGAACTCCTCGAACCATGCCAGCAGCGTCGAGAACACCTTGAAGCGGCCGCTCTGCATGCGGTCGAGCATCTCCATCAGCCCGGCCTCGACCGAGACCGAGCCATCTGGAAAACGCGCATGGCCGGGCAGCATGTTCAGCCCATGCGCGGCATATTGCCTGGCGAGTGCCGTGCCCGCCCCTTCCAGCGTCTCGCGGCGGCCGTCGCGCGGCCAGGCGAAGGGCAGCCATTCGCCCCAGGGTTTCAAGGTCAGCGCCTGCATGGCCGGCGTCTGCTGCGAGGCTCTGGCGGCCTTGGTGACATAGACGACATCGGCCTCCGTATCCCAGGCGAGCTCGACAGCGGCCGAAGGATGGTCCCAGCCGAAATCGAGCGCGCCGATACGCGGCCAGTAGCGCGGCAGCCGGAACGGCTCGCAGGCAATCAGCGCCTCGGCCACCGGGAAGATGCGGCCGGAACCCAGCACCGGAATGCCCCGAGCGCGGGCCTCGCGCTCATGCTCGGGATAGGCGGCGACGATCGCCGCGCGTTCCCCGGGCGAATAATGCGCGGCATCGTCGATGGTCATGAAGGTGACGTGACGGGACATGAGGGCTGTCCTTGGAAAGCTTGGTTTCCTCGCCCCGCGCGAAGCGGGGGGAGAGGTGGCTCGGCGAAGCCGAGACGGAGAGGGGCATGGCGCCGACCTGGTTAAGCGGGCGCCCCACGAAGCCCCTCTCCGACCGCTGCGCGGCCACCTCTCCCGCGCTTTGCGGGGGCGAGGAACCCAAGTCCTGAGCGGACCCGGCCGGGTCCCCGCTGCTCTGCAGCGTCCCGGCGTTCGCCGGCCTTTCATCGTGCCACCGGCACGATGAATTCGCTTACGCGAACCGGCTGCTCACCCCATCCGCTCCACCTCCCCCGCCGACAAAAACAGCAGCACCACATCGCTCATGCCGAGCAGCGGCGTGAAGGTGACGATGGTGATGCCGCCGGTGGCGTTGGTGCGGGTCAGGCCCTCGGAATAGATGTCGAGCGGCGGTTCCTCGTCGAACCAGACGCCGTGCAGCGTCTCGCCCTGCCATTTCTCGCGGCCTTTCTCGAAGCTCTTGAACGACAACACGCTCTCGCCGGCCTGTCGGTCGCCGCCGCCGCCATGGCGCACCACGACGCTGTCGAGCGCACCGGGCGCGCCGCGTCCCATGATGGCGTCGGCGATCGCGTCGGCCGGGATCATGCCGGTGCCCCATGCCGCCTGCTGCTGCGGCGGGCCGACCAGCACGCGCTGCGGGTTGTCGCGCGTGCCCTCGCCGGTGACGCCGGCGGCCCACAGCCGCACCGGCGTGTCGAAAACCTTGCCTTGCCACCACTGGGGATAGCGGCCGGTGAGGTGCATGGCCCATTCGGCGCCGCCTGCTCTGGTCTTGCCGAGCTGGTTGCCGGCCATGAACAGCCGCTCGCGATTGGTCGCGCCGGCCGCGTGAAACTCGGCCTGGCGCTGATACGGTTTGTACGCCGCCAACTGGTTGGCGCGGCGCCGGCGGTCAAGTTCCGCCAGCAGCGCCAGATATTCCGTCTTCGCGGCGATCGGCGGGGTCGTCGAGGAACGGCCTGAGGACGGTTTCGAGGCTGCGGATTCGGCTGCGGATCTCTTCATCGCTCAGCGTGTCCAGTTGGTTGATGGCGACATCGATGTCCTTGGGCAGCACCGAAAGCACGATCTTCAGATACTGGTCGGGCTTGTCGGCCCGCACCTCGGCCAGGACGCCGGCGCCATGCGCCCGGAAATCGGCCCGCACGGCGGCGAGAAAATCGTCGCCCAGCGTCTTCTTCGTCCGCTTCGGGCGGGGCGCCTTCGCGGCTGCCGGGCTGGCGGCGGCTTTGCGCCTCGCCGGCCTTGCCTTGCGGCGCTTCGGCGCGACGTCGGTTTCGTCAGCCATCGGCCTACCCCAAGGCATCGCCGGTCGCCGCTTTGGACGGCTCCGATCTGCTTCGCCGGACCGCCTTCTTCGAGCGAACGGTCTTCTTCCCGGCCCGCTTGCCACGCTTGGGCCTTGCGGCAGGTTTTGCCGCCTCGGCCCGCGCCTTGAGCTTCGCCATGGCGAGGCCGACAGCGCGGCTGTCGATGCCGGCCCGCGGAAAACAAAACCCACCGCTGGCGTCTCGCACCATCCCGATCAGCACGCCGGGCGCCACCGCCTCGACACGGCCGAGCCGCGCCTGCGGCGCCACGCCGTCGAATTCGCCGATGGCGCTGACGACCTCAAGGCCGTCATCGCCGGTGATGATGGTGGCATAGCGGGGCATGGGATTTCTCGCATCTCGCGGAGGTAGCGCTCTACGGCGCCCCCCTCTCTCCTGCCGGACATCTCCCCCACGAGGGGGGAGATTAAGCACTCGCCGGCTTTCGCCAATTTCCAACGTCTTATGGAGTGGCGGAGCGCCAAAGCTGCCGATCTCCCTCCATGTGGGGGAGATGTCCGGCAGGACAGAGGGGGCGCTGTCCCGCCAGCATTCAGATTTGCAATCGCAGCGGCGTTCCTGGCATGGCGCCAAAAAACAAAACCCGCCTCGGCGGCGGGTCGTTGGCGCAAATCAGCACCATGGACAAATATGTAGCATGGCTGCCCTCACCCGGTCAACGAGCTTCTAGGAAAAAATTCATATTTTGCTGGAAGGGGCATGACCGCGGCCCTGACATTCATCAGGCTTTTCAACAGCCGGCTCCTGTGAAATCATCAGCGGCAGCTCATGGAATGATTCCCGTCGCACGGCCTTTTAGGAGAGGACGATGGACAGACCAGCCATGGCATCCGTCTTTAGGATGCGGCACGCTCCGGCCACGGTTTCCGGTGTGCGCAGCACTGGCCAGGGCCAGGCGGATCCGATCATCCGGGTGCACTCGCTTGGCGAAGCGATCCGCTTCGTCGCCCACGCTTACCCCAACTACGACATCAGCACCGTCGCCATAGACTGCGGCGACCCCTCGATCCCGCGCCTCGGCAGCCTCGAGGTCAAGGCGGTGTGGCGCGAATATGGCGAGCGCCTGACGCAGGAATAGACGCGTCCGGCCGGCCAGCGTCCTGGGATCGGAAACGCTGCTGACGCGTTTCCACTGCGATCAATGGAGGGAGCAGTCCATGAACGTCGCCAACCTGCAACTCGAAGGCCTGCTGATGGCCGTCGCCTCGATCAACCACGTCCTGGTCAAGAAGGGCGTGCTGACAGCGGAGGAGATCGACATTGCCCTGCGCAAGGCCGAGGCCTCCGAAACCGGCGAGGAGCGATCAGGAGGCATGTCGGCGTCGAGCCGCGACGCCGTCAACTTCCCGATCCGGCTGCTGGAACTCGCCAACCAGTGCCAGCCGGAGGCGGACATGCCGTCCTTCTCGAAGCTGGCCCGCATGGCCGGCCAGATGAAGGAGCCCTACAACGACCAGATGTAAGGTCCTCTTCGCGCCTTGCCGGGCGGGCTGTTAAGCCCTGCCCCGGGCGGGCTCCTAGGCCCTGCCCCGGCGGGCTCCTAATCCCTGCCCCGGGCGGGCTGCTAAGCCCTGCCCGGCCATCCCAGGTTCAGCGCCAGAATCCTCCCCGGTCCATGGACCGCCGCGAACAGCAGCCCGGCCAGGAATGAAAAATGGTCGACGAAGAAGCCGAATTCGGCCTGGTTGCCTGACCAGTGGCTGGGTCCGTGGAAGGCAAAGGCCAGGAACAGCACATAGGCGGCGGCGACCAGGGCGGCCTGCGTGAAGAAGGCGCCGCTCAGCAGACACAGCACCAGCGCAACCTCCAGGATCGCCGCGCACCAGGCGAGGAAGAGCGGGAACGGGAAACCGGCGGCCGCGATATAGCCCGCCGTGGCCTCCATGCCCATGAATTTGAAGGTCACCGCCATCAGGAAGACGGCGGCGAAGATCAGCCGGGCAACGAGGAGGGCCGCGGTCTGCCACGGCGATTGTGCGATTTGCGACGACATGGTTGTTCTCCAGCTTCATCAGCCCCAAGGACGCGCCGCCACGCGCGGATCCGACATGGGCCAGCGATTTTTCATGAGTCGGCGATTTTTTTCTCTCCGATTTCGGAGCACGCGCAGGGCGCCGGTCGTCAGCCGCCACAACATGCGCCGGGCGTTGACGAACAATTAACGATCCTGAAACTTGTCCGTAACCGGCAACGTGATATTGTTAGCTGGGGCTAATGCATGGCGTGTCCTGTGCAGCGATTTTGGGGTGGGTCGAGTTTTGGGCGCAAGCGTCAGGTTGGGGACGAAGTCCTATCTGGTCGAGTCAGCGGTGTTGGAGTGCGATGGCTGCGGCGGCACCGGGCAGGTTTTCCAGTGCCCGCGCTGGACGAATTCAAACGGCCTTTGCTGTCCCGCCGGCACGCATTACCGCGGCTGCCCCGGCGCCAGCGCGCCCTGCGCCGAATGCGGCGCGACTGACGGCCACGGCGCCGACCCGGCCTTTCCATCGGCCTGAATCGGGGCCGGCGGCAAGCGCCCGGCGGTCGCCGCCATCCGCCATGGAACCAGCATGACCGATCCGTGTTATGTCTGACCGCGACATCTAGACGTCCGCGCAACCATGCGGCTTACAGAAAGTGAGGCCAGCCATGCCCGACGACAAATCGAAGACGAAGCAGGACCGCAAGCTGGTCTCGAGCGAGGAGACCTATGAGGTCGCCGCCTTCGCGCGCAAATACGGCATTCCGCAGAGCGAGGCGCAGACCATCATCAAGCGCTATGGCCCCTCGCGCAAGAAGCTCGACAACCACATGGCCGCGCGCGGATAGAAGAACGCGGCCCGCAAGGCGGCAACCATTTCACCTGGATGGCGTTGAAGATTGCTGCGGGCCGCGTCAACCGGGCCCGGCGGTACGGTGAACAGGATGTCTTTTTCCCGGTTCATCCTGGCCAACGAAATGGCAGACGAGCATCTGTCCCGCCCGGCCCGTGGCATGCCAAACTGACGAAGTATCGGCTGCACAGCCGTATGGCTGACAGCCAGGGTGGCGAAAACGGAGGGCCGCAACCATGTCCGAGACAACACGCAGGACCGGTAGCTGCCTGTGCGGCGGCGTGCATTTCGTCGTCACCGGCAAGCCGTCGCGGGTTGGCCTTTGCCACTGCAAGGACTGCCGCAAGGCGAGCGGTTCGGTCTATTCCGCCTTTGCCATCTGGCCGCGCGATGCCTTCGAGACATCGGGCGAAGTGGCCAGCTACGGCACACGCAGCTTTTGCCCGACCTGCGGCAGCCGCGTCGCCTGGGTCGACGACAACGAGGCCGAGGTGATGCTCGGCAGTCTCGACGTCGCGCCGACGGACCTTGAACCGCAATATGAATTGTGGACCGGCCGGCGCGAAACCTGGCTGCATGCCTTGCCCGACGCCGAGCAGTTCGAGCATGACCGGCCGCTGGCAGAGGGCGCGGATCTGCCAGCGCCGAGAGCCTTGTCGGACGCCGTCGCGAGCGATTGAGCGCAAGCTTGAAAATTGATCGTCCGGACCTGGAACCCTGCCCTGTCGGCCACGTTATCCGGCGCTTCCTCTGTGCATGTCGGCTCGCCCCCGGTTTTGACCGCCATGCGATTCATGGAGACGACCGTTGAACGACAAGATGTTTCCCCGACCGATCCGCCTGAAATTCGCCCCGGAACGGGAGCGCGTGGTGCGCAGCGCCTGGGAAGGTCTGGAATGCCTTGGTGACTGGCCGGCCGGCCGGGGCCGGCGGTACCGGGCGGCACTGCGCAGCTGCCGCGATGCCCTGGATGGCTGGACGCCGCCGGAAAAGGCGATGCGGGCGATGATCGACGCCGCGCGTGAAGCGCGCATCCTCCAATAGCGGGAAAACCAATGGCCGATTTGATGCTGTCGACACCGCTGCGGGTCAAGCCGCATGGATCGGACACGATCCGTGAGGTGGCCACGCTCCAGGACGCCAGTGAAATCCTCATCGACTGGCCGCATGCCAAGCGCGGCCCTTTCTACCAGGCCGCGCGCGAGAAGATCGAGGCGGCGCTAACCAACAATGAAGGCGCGGCACAGGCACAGGAGGCCTTTACCGCGCTGTGCGATCACGCCGGCCTTCTGGTCCGATAGGCCAAGGCAATGCCCAAACAAAAAGCAGGCGAACTCGCCTGCTTTTTTTGGACTCATTTTCGATCATTGGGTGGGCAGATCGCCGTTGACGATCGGGTGGGAACTCTCGAAGCCGAAGCTCTTCGGCGCCATCAGCATCAGGACGATCACAACAGCAATAGAGGCAAGCAACGTAGCGGTGACGGCAATATCTCTCACGATCCCATCCTTCTCAGGTCCGTCTTGTCATAGAAACGTTTCCTGGTTCGCGAGGTTCCGCTGCAGGCACTGCAATGTCGTCTAACCAACTCTACTGCTTCGGCGGCTGGGGCGGCACTTCGCCAGGCTTGATTACCGGTGTGTTGCCTTCATCGGGCGCCGGCGCGGCCATGCCTTGGTCGCCGGTAGCCGGCGGCTTCAACACGCCGCCGCAATCACTGAGCTTTTCGCTCAGGTCGCCGCTGCCGGACTGCTGCTTGCCGCCTTGATCCGTCTGCACCCGGCATTTGTCGCCCTGCTGGTTCGGTATCTGCTGAGCCGTCTGTGCCGCGGCCGGCATCGCCACGGCCAGCATCGTGGCGCATGATGCTATGGCGAGAGCTTTCATCTCGGCCTCCTTCGTTGAACAGCCGCCCGCGGCGGCCTTCCCTTCACTGGGACAACGCCCGTCGGCCCGAAAGGTTGGCCCAATGGGTTGGCGAAGAGGGCCTGCCTCTGGGGCCGAAGCGGCTGTCTGTCGCCCTCACTCCAAGGCCGGCCCTGGGTTCGAGGCAAGTGCAGCAGCCCTGCCACGATCAGCACGATCAGCATGGCGAACCCGGCCAGAGGCCAAGGCCGCGGGCGACGCCGATCGCGCCGGCGAGCCACCTTCGCGGCGCAAAGAGCCGGCGCTTGCACAAAAGGCGCTGCAACCAACTCCATTCTCCAGCCGTTGCCTGTGCCGGAGGCCAGCCATGTTCGAGCATTTCCAGCCTATCGACGTCGACATCGGGGACGTCAGCATCTTCGTGCGCCGCTCCGGTGGCGGACCGGCGGTGCTTTTGCTGCACGGCTTTCCGCAGACCCATCTGATGTGGCGCGACGTTGCGCCGGCGCTCGCCGAACGTTTCACCGTCATCTGCGCCGACCTGCGCGGCTATGGCCGCAGCACCTGCCCGGCATCGAGCGCCGATCACGCGCCCTATGCCAAGCGGGCCATGGCATCCGACATGGTGGCGATGATGGCGGAACTCGGCTTTACCAGCTTCATGGTCGCCGGCCATGATCGCGGCGGGCGTGTCGCCTACCGCCTGGCGCTCGACCATCCCGGCCCTATCAAAAAACTCGCCGTGCTCGACATCGTGCCCACGGCCGATGCCTGGGACCGGGCCGATGCCCGGCTGGCGCTCGGCTACTGGCCGTGGTCCCTGCTGGCGCAGCCCGCGCCCTTGCCGGAAAAGATCCTGGCGGGCGCCCCAGACGCCATCGTCGACAATGCGCTGGGCGGCTGGGGTTCATCGCCCGATGTCTTTCCAGCCGGCATCCGCCGGGCCTATGTCGATGCCTTGCGCGACCCCGCCCACATCCACGCGATCTGCGAGGAATACCGGGCGGCGGCAACGCTCGACCGCGAACACGACCGGGCGGACAAAGCCGCCGGCCGGCGCATCGCCTGCCCGGTGCTGGCACTGTGGAGCGGGCAAGGCGCGCTGGCCCAATGGTATGCCGGCGAAGGCGGACCGCTGGCGTTATGGCGGAACTGGGCTGATGACGTGCGTGGCCGCGCGATGTCAGGCGGGCACTTCTTCCCCGAGGAAATGCCCGGGCAAACGGCTGGCGCGCTGATCGATTTCTTCGGCGAGGTCAAGGCCGGTGCCGGTTAGCCACCGCCCCGGTTAGCCACTGCCAGTCACCTCGGATCAGCCGACTGATTGCTCCGCTGTATCGTCGCCGTCGGGTTCACCAGGCCGGAAAGGATCGGATCTTCGCGGACACTCCTCGAAACGATGGTCGCGGCCGCCGCAGAAGGAACAGCACATCGCCTCACGGCCCTCGTTTCCGGGCCACCATTGCGGTGTCTCGTAGGGTTTCCTGCCGTCCATGCCCAGCAATGCGCGACGCCCGATTTGGTTGCGCGGAACCCAACAGACACGAAAGCGGTTGTGTGCGACAATGCAAGCGGCCATTCCAGCGCCAATCCGGACCGGCCGCATGTGCAATTCAGTCAAACCAAAGAGAACCCTCATGTCCGCTCGCGTTCTGACCTTGTTGATGGCCATCGGCGCCGTGCTCGCGACGACCGGCCTGGCCGATGCCCGTCCCGACAGCCGCTCCATGAGTTGCGGCGAGATTCGCGCCATGATCCAGAGCCATCGCGCCGTGGTGCTGACCACCGGCCGCAACACCTATGACCGCTATGTCAGGCAGTTCGGCAACGAGTGCGACTGGCCTGACGTCCCGATGTCGGCCTATATCCCGTCCCGCGACGGTACCTGCCCGGTCCATCGCTGCCAGGACCCGGGCGTCGATTTCCCGAATTGACGGCCGGTGGTCCGAATTGACGGCAAGCCGCAAGGACGCCATAACGTCCCGCCTTTCCCGCTTCGTCTAATGGTAGGACAGCGCCCTTTGAAGGCGTGAATCGTGGTTCGAGCCCATGAGCGGGAACCAAACAATGACTTAGATGCAATTTTTGACGTATCGTCGAATATGCATCGATCCCCCGAAGGCCGCCACAGATGGCCTTTTGGGAACTTCCTCGACACGACGACGTTGCGCCTTTTTCCAACGAAGGAGGTTGTCATGGACTGGAATCGCGTCGAGGGAAACTGGAAGCAAGTGAAGGGCAAGGTCAAAGAACAGTGGGGAAAACTCACCGACGATGATCTCGATCGCATCGCCGGCAAACGCGATCAGCTCGAAGGCAAGATCCAGGAGCGCTACGGCATCGAAAAGGATCGCGCCCGTCGGGATATCGATGACTGGTATAGCAGGCAGGGCTGGTAGGAAAGGCACCGTGAATCCAGCCTTCGTCTTCGGCATGCACAGGACTCGCGCAACCTTCCCCGGCCTCCAAAAGCGATGGCCCGCGCCACCCAACTCTGACGCGGGCCGACCAAAGGTCTTGGAGGGACGTTGGTCAGCAGTCGACCCCGGCTGCCGATGATTCAATCAGCGTGCGCTAAAATAGTTCCAACTTTCGAAACTCCATACTCATGCAACAAAGCCTGGCAAACCACGTCGTCACCATCTGGAGACTAAGCCGCGGCCAGCCGGCCGACCAACGCGATTTGCGTCAGCTCTTCTGGCTCGAAAAGCCAGGCCACGAGCCGTTGGCCAGCGTTATTGAATTTCCTTGCCTTAAATGAAAGGCCCGCCGCGTGGCCCCCCGCGACGGGCCCTGGGCGTGGCTACATCCTAAAGAATCGACCACGATATCATTAACGCCCGCCTCCAAAGAATGTTCCAGGCATGAAAAAGCCCGCCGGGCGAAACCGGCGGGAAGAGACAGAAGTGCTAGGGATCTACCCAGCATAGGGTCAACGGGTGGCGGCAGGGTTGGTTGCGGACGGGAAATGACGCGGCCAATGTCGCGCAAGGACACCTCCTTTCGGATGACTTCGTTCTTATTCGAAGGCGGGGCATAGTCGGCCCAGCCCGGCAGGACCCCGTGGCCCCCCACAGGTACCGGCCGGCTAGGCTCGGCGCTCCCCTCCAAACTCCGGCGCCGAGCCGCCGCATTCCCGGCCCCCCGATCATACGAACCGCGAAGCGTAAAACTGTAGCCCGCCAGCGGAGCACTCGGCCAAGACCGCCAGTCAGTCTTTGCTACTGTTCCTCCGCCGATCGATCGCGCCATAATCAGGGATGCAGGTGAAGAACACCGGCCGCTGACCCCTGCCTGCACGCTTGCACAGATCGCACCGGAACACTTTCACCAAGTCGTTATGCATGGCGCCGTGGTCGAGCCCCAGGCGGGCGCCCAGCGCTTGCAAGTCGATCTGGAGGGAATGATTGCACATCGGATGCCCGCAGGTGACGTAGAACGTCTCGCGGTTGCGAATGGCATCGGCAATGGTTTTGGACATGGTGCGGCCTCAGATTGCAGAAATCGCCGCGCGAGGAATATATTCCTATCGATTGACTTGGCAAGGGCGGAGCCGGTGGCCGTCAACAACGTTCTGACGCATGCTCAAGAAAATCTCTTTGCCTCGGCCTTCATGTCGCCGCCTCCTCGGCTGACGCAAACATTCCTCCGTGGATCAACCGCCACGCAAGCCTCCGGCTCATGGGCCAATCAGGGAACAACTTCCATCCCGCGCGAGTTGTTGAGCCGGGAGGACGCGGATCATGATAAGGTGGCCATTGTCATGCAACACATCGATGACACCAAAAAGCTGGTTGACCGCTTGGATGAAACGGAGCGTCGCATCAAGGAAACTCAGGAAGTCATCGAGGGGAACCGTCGGCTTATAGAGAGGTCCCGTGAAATTCTTTCCAATGTAGCGAGCGCTGCAGCGCTTCGCGGCTTAGGCTAGTATCTGGACCTGAGAGAGAGTCCGCGCTGAGGCGGGGATAATCCAGCACACGGCATTTGTGCTGAGCATCGTAAGCCGCCGGGAGGAACTCCAGCTTGGCCCGGCTGCCGGTAGTCCTTAAAACCCCCGTGACGACATGCGATCGGGGATGTGGTTCGAGTCGATGAACGGGAACCAGGCAGAAAACCGCAAGCGAACTCTCTGAACGGAATCAGGCCGGATCGCTTCAGATCCGCTACCGATCGGCCAATCGGGATACAGGTAGGATATCGGCCGGTGCCCTGCCTGCTAGGACCGCTCGCACCGGAAAATCCAAGTCATCGTGCCTCCGTAGTCCAGCCCCAGGCGGGCGCCTGGGGCCTTGGATGAACAATTCAGAATGGCAGGAGGACGGCGACTTCCGCCCTGGACCCCGTCGCGATTGACGGCCAGTTAACGTTACGTTAACTTTAATTTAGATTACACTAAAATAGGTGACTCTAATGAAAATGGCTCTCGTTTGCCTGGCGCTTGTCCTCGCCGGTTCAAGTGTCGCTGCGGCGCACGAAAAGAAGGCAAAAGTCACTGCTGCGAACACATGCGCTGGTCTATCGATCAAGGCGGCAGTGGCGGCAAAATTGGACTGCACCGCAACCGGAACAGCAACGTCGACCCAGACCGACGCAGCGAATACCAAGCCGCGCCTCGGGTACCAGAACGCTTGGACGATATCCTCGTTTGGCCTTTGATGTTCCGGCGTTTGGTCTACCCAAAGGCGCGGACCGGGCCGGGCCTTTAAGCGCGGTCGCATCCCTGGCCAAGCAGTTTCGATTACAGCCGTCGAATACCTTTGGAAGAAGCGCAGCCGAATGCCCACGGGGCGGTGCTCGATCCCCGGCATGAAACCTTGCGGCCCGTTGCACGTTGTCGGCCAACAGGAGAGTTTCATGGACCCGGCAACCGCGGCGGTAATGATCATGCTTTCATGCAACGCATCGCTCTGCCGGCCCATGGAGTCGCAGCCCGTCGCCTATTCCTCGCTCGAGGAATGCCAAGCGGCCCTTGCAGTCAGATTGGCACCGTGGCCGGGCGGCGAAATGGTCGGCCGATGCAAGCAGGTCGACCGGACGGCGACCGGCTCGATTCCCCCGGAAGGCTATGCCGCGGTTCAAGTCACGCGTGGGATGGGCCGCGATGCGGTCACCACCAACTACTTCGTTCCGAGAGCCAACTAGAAGCCTGGAAGCCGTCGGACCGCCTGTTGGCCGCCAGGCGGACATCGGGCAGGTCTCTCGGGGTTTTGCCCCGGCCCTCCTGAAACCATTTCACGGACCCCGCGTTGACGACCGGGCACCGCCAGCCACAGGAGACATTCCATGACCGTCAATTGCCGCATATCCATCGACAACCGGCCGGACGCCACCAACGCCACCTTCCAGGCCGTGCCGCGCATTGGAGAGAGTGTTTCCCTGTCGGTCGACGGAAGCCCGCAGGATTTGCGGGTCTCGCGTGTCGTGCATGTGCCCAACGGCGGCCTGGAAGGCGCCGCGATCATCGTCGAGGTGACGACCAACATCGTCTAGGCCTTGTTTTGCCGGGAGATGCCGGGCCGAGCCTCACGCGACAGTGATCGGCTGATATGAAACCTCGCGCGGCCACGCGCGTTCCATGCGCAACATGGTCGAGGTTCCAATGCAAACCGCGTGGTTCTCCAAGCCCGTCGTGGTTTCGGTCGGCGTCACCGGAGCCACCCGCAACCTATCCAACACACAACAGGCCATCGAACTCCTCACGACACATTGGCGCGATGCCGGCAGCCTGAAACATCAGTCGGCGCTACGCCCTGCCGTCGCGCCACGAGTGGCGACGTTTCCCCGGATATCGCGAGGGAGGCCTTTGTCGAGGCCGCGCGCGAGGCGCATGTCCTGGTCGAATAGGCTCCAGGCCCCGCAACCCGGCCTGATTTCGCGCCCAGCCACCGCTCACGCTCGTTACCACCGTTCACAATTCCGTGATTGACGGAACCTCCTGAAACCACAGGCGTTTTTCTTCCGGCGTTTGTTCAGGCAACATCAGGAGGCGTTTATGCGCATCATGAACCTCGTCACCCTCGCCCTTATCATCCTTGGTGGTCTCAACTGGCTGGCCATGGGCGTAACGAGCTATGACGTGATCGGCACGGCCCTTGGAGGAGCCACCTTGGCCCGCCTCGCCTATACGGTCATCGGTCTTGCCGCCATATGGCAGCTCATGCCGGGCTTCCAGAGCTTCACGGTTGGCGAAGTCGATGCCGAAAGGCATATCCATCATCATCCGTGACCGGTAAAACGGGCGGCGGGGTCCCCCGCCGCCGCACCATGACGGCTATTTTTACGCGCACCTGCCCGGCGGCAACCAAGCTTCCTCGTTCAGGATCGAACGGACAACCTATTGAAATCTCGAATCTAAATACCCAAACCCGCCGCATCGGCGATGGGCTCGGTACCGGCTTGCGCCACGATGATGGAGGCCAGGGGCGCGCTCAATCGCCATTTCAAATGGCCAGGCGACCGTTCCAGAACGGCTGAGCCACCCAGCGACTGCGGCGCCACACGCTGCAGCACGACGGTGCCGAACCCCTTACGCGTGGTCTCGTCGCGCCGGTCGCCAGGACGAGGCTTCGATGTCTCCTCCCAGGTCAATTGGAATTCACGCTCGCCCAAGGCGCTAGAGCCTATCGTCCAGGTGATCTCGACCCGGCCGGCATCACTGGACAGGGCGCCATATTTGGACGAGTTCGTGCCGAGCTCGTGGAAAGCCATGCCGAGGTTCTGCACCGCGTTCGACTGCAGCGTCAGGACCGGCCCGGAAAGCAGGATCTGCTCCTCGCGGCCGAAGGGCTTCAGATGCTCCTGGATCAGGTCGAAGAGGCTCGCTCCCGCCCACTCCGAGGTGACGAGCAGATCATGCGAGCGCGACAGCGCCATGATGCGGGCGCGTATCAGTTCCTCGAACTCTTGCGGGTCGCTCGAGCGCTTGCTCGTCTCCCTGACCATCGACAGGATGACCGCGAACTGGTTCTTGACGCGATGGTTGACCTCGCGCATCAACAGCCTGATGCGGCGCTCGCTCTCCTTGGCGGCGGAGATGTCGCGGGCGATCTGCGAAGCGCCGATGATCTCGCCTACGCCGTTCCTGACTGGCGAAACCGTCAGCGAAACGGCAATGAGCGAGCCATCCTTGCGCCTTCTGGTCGTCTCATAGCTCGCCACGCGATCGCCGCTGCGAACCCGGCTGATGATCTCCGTCTCTTCGCCCTTGAGGTGATCGGGTATCAGCATGAGGATGGACTGCCCCACCGCTTCCTCGGGGCTGTAGCCGAACATGCGTTCAGCAGCGAGGTTCCAGCTTGTGATGACGCTGGTCAGATCCTTGCTGATGATCGCATCGAAAGAGGAATCGACAATCGCCGCCAGCCGCGCATCGGCGCTCGCGCCCAATCGTCCCTTGTCTTCAACATCACTCATCGCCGCCAGGAATTCCGTCATGGCCACCTAACTAGCCCGCAAACCAATCGAGGCAATCGCCCCCCTGACGGAATTAAGGAATCCGCAGCTCCCGGCTTACTCAGCTGTCCCGCCGTTTGGCCTTCTGCCATCGACCTCGGGCGCCAGCACGCCGAATTCCTGCGATTTGGTCCCTTGCCCGGCGGCGAGGAAGCCATCGGAGGCCAGACCCCGGCGCAATAGTTCCCTGACCGCGGCGGAGCGGCTCGGCATGCGCTTTTCGAAGCGCCAGTTTTCCAGGGCCATCAATTCGTCAACGGTGAGCATGATCTGCAGCCGTTCCGGACGTTCCAGGTCAGCCATCTAAGCTTCCTCGCTGGAGCTGAGAATGTGTCGAGTTAGTATCTACCTCGTTCAGCTAACAAATAGGGTTTGCCTCATAATGCGTCAAGTGCCGCCAGTGGGGGAACGGCGCATCTAACCCATGATGAGAATAAGACGTCGGACCCCCACTTGCATCACTATACTAACTTGTTGATTTTATTCAAGTATTTTTGAGAATTCGCTTGTCATCCGCGCCCACCTGGCGCATGCTGCGACATGGATAGAAACAAGCCCTCCAAGGGAGGTTTAAATGCGGTACGAATACTCTTCGCGGTTGCTGGACGACGTCAATTCGGCGGTCCAGAGGGCCTTTGAGATGGCAGGCATCGTCAACATCAGCGCGGTGGCGGAACAGATCAGGGTGCGAAACCTGGCCGAGAATGTCGCCCTCGAGGATGTCGAATACCTTGCCCTGCACGCTGCCCAGGTGCTTGGCGCGGCAATCGAATTCGACGCTCTGGGCAACGGCTTGGCTGCGAGTGGGAACGGGCTCGTCGACAATGGCGAGGAGAGTGCGGTCATGCCGTTCGATCTTCCTCGGTCAGCCTCGATGCAATAGTCAAAAAAGCCTGCGGACCGCCACGGCTCCAAGCGCAGTGGAACAAGTCCGGTCTCTGGAGGTTACTGCATCGCCCGACGGAGGAGAATGTTGTGAAGACCCTGCGCAGTCTGCTTGCCGAACTGTCTTCCAACTGGCTCCGGCGCCGCAAGGTTCAGGCACCGGTCGCTGGAAATCCGGTCAAACCTGTTTCCCGCCTTCCCCACCAGACCGCGAAGATGCGGCCAGCCCACAAGCCCAAGCCGCCCTCCTCCCGCGACGTTGCTTCAAATATGTAAACGACCGCGAAACCCCTACACACTTTTCCGGGAATTGCCCTAGCTCGCAGCGGTGGCCGAGGCCTTTCTTGGGGTGGCCCGCTGACGCCGCATGCGGCGTTTGGCAACGAGCTTCAGGGCGACCGGCGGCTCGTTCGACAGTGCGCCCACCACTGCATCCATCATGCCATGCGCCACGAAATCCGCGTTGATGTCCTGGGCCAGTTTGACGGCTGCGTCCTTGTCCTCATTTCCGGTCTCCGACCAGAACACGATTCCCACCCGCAGCGCTGCCTTCGTACGCTTTAGCCGGCGAACCAGAAACCGGGCGTGCTTGATGGAATCCGCGTTCAGGAAGCCAACCACGACCGTGTCGACGGTGTCGAGTTCGAGGCGGCGAATACCTCCCGGTTCCATGTCTGCAAAGCCTGCCTTCGAGACCGTCGTGCCCTGGACTTCCAGGACCTGGGCCAGCATGGCTGCTGCGGCGTCGTCAAGCTCGCCACGCCCGCCAGCGCAAAGCACCGACATATCCGTGCCGTCGGGCAGATCGGCCTCCTCCTCGCCGGCGGTCTCACCGTCGTCGCTCGCCTCCGCGGCCACGAACGTGCCATCCTCCTCATCCGCTTCCTCCTGCGCACTTTCGTCGAGGTTTGCCACCAGCGCCTGCGCACTGGCCGCCAACTGCCGCCTTTGCTGATCGCCCATGACACCGCGCGCACGGTCCTGCTCGCCCAGCAGAAGTGCGGGAATAGCCACCTTGTCGTAGAAATCGACCAGGTATTTCTCTTCCAGCATCTCTTCGGCGTGGTCCGTGGCCTCGTCCGGATCACCGGCGAGCAGACGCTGGTAGAGGCGCGCATGGGGTTCGAGCACGGGCTCGTTGCCGAAGAGCACGTCGAGGAACTCGAACTGCGGCACGTGCCTGCCCAGCACCACCAGGCACACGGTGAGCGGTGTTGACAAGACCAGCCCAAGCGGCCCCCAGAGCCACGTCCAGAAGATGGCCGCTACGATGATCGCGAGGGATGACAGCCCGGTTCGCGAACCATAAAGCCAGGGTTCGACGACATTGCCGGTAACCAGTTCCATCACCACGAACAGGGCGGCTGTCCACAGCACGAGCGACCAGCCTGGCGCCACGGCCAGCGCCAGGAACAGCGGCAGCAGCATGCCTATGGCAGGCCCGATGTAAGGAACAAACCGCAGGGCTAGCGCGAGCAATCCCCATAGCAAGGCATTTGGAATGCCGAGGATCCACAACCCGATCGCTATCGGTATCGCGTACAAAATGTTGACGACCAGTTGCATCAGCAGGTACCGGCCAACACGCTTGCCGGCATCCTGAAGCGCCTCGGTGGTGCGGTGAAGGTCGCCATAACCGACAAGCCGGATGAAGCGGTCGCGCAAGTCCTCTCGCTCGAGCAGCATGAAGATGACGACCACGATGATCAGCCCGGCCGATCCGAGCGGGCTGATCAGCGGCCCGACTATGTTCTGCAGGACCTCCAGCGGCCTTTCGCGCGAGACGATCTCGACCGGCACCGGCTCACGCGGCGGCTTTTCCGGGGTGGCGGCCGGCGGCGACGTCTCCTGCCTGTCGATCTCCTGGCCGACACGTTCGACAACCTTGCCCAACCTGGCAATGATCCCTCCGCCGACTCCGGTCTCCTTGAGCGAGCGGATCTTGGTCAGGATGTTGGTCTGGTAGACCGGGATATTCTGCGCCAGTTCGCTGACCTGCGTGGCGACAATGAAGCTGAACAGGGCAAGTGCGGCGAACGCCCCCAAAACGCTGACGATGACGGCGGCAATCCGGGGAATACCGGCCCGTTTGAGCGCGGACACAAGAGGGGCGAGCGCGAAAGTCAGCAACAGCGCGATTGCTATCGGCAGGAAAACCTCACGCCCAAAATAGAGCGCCGCCACCGTGGTGACGATGGTGGCCACGTTGGGCAATGACGTTCGAGGGTGTGGGGCGGCGGGCGAAAGAATATCCTCCAATCCATGAGACGGCGATGCCATCCCGTTTCGACGATTGGCCGCCATTCCCTGTCCCTCCTGCCGGCTCCATGATCGGGCATATAGAGCCGGCGTACAACATTAGCCAGAGGTGGAACACACGTCGTTCAAGGCGCAGTTTATCCGGCGTGGCGACCGTGCTGAAAGGGCGCACCGGCCTTCCGACTGGCTGCCTGCCCGGATCGGATCAGCGCACGCCGTGCCGCGCCAGCGCGTGCTCGATCAGCGCGTCGATGACCTCCGCGTAGCCGATGCCGATCGCCGCCAGCGCCTTGGCGTACATCGAAATGTCGGTGAAGCCGGGCAGCGTGTTGACCTCGTTGACCAGCAGGGAGCCGTCGGCGCGCAGGAAGAAGTCGACGCGCGCCATGGCCTCGCAGCCCAGCGCCTTGAAGGCTTGCCCAGCCATGTCCCTCGCTCTGTCGGCGATCGCGGCGGGGACGTCGGCGGGCACTTTGACCACCGCGCCGTCGGCATCGAGATATTTGGCCTCATAGGTGTAGAAGCCATGCTTGCCGGCCGGGATGATCTCGCCCGGCAGCGAAACCGTGAGCGAGCCGCCTGCCCGTTGCAACACCGAGCACTCGATCTCGCGGCCTTCGACGAACTCCTCGATCAGCACCTTGCCGTCGTAGCGGAAAGCCGTTTCGACGGCCGCTTCAAAGCCATCCCCGTCGTTCACCTTGCTCACCCCGAAGGACGAGCCCTGGCGTGCCGGCTTGGCGAAGAAAGGCAGCCCAAGCGCCCCGGCGATCTCCTGGAACGAACCGACATCACCTCTATGCACGGTGACCGAGCGGGCGACGGCAAGGCCGGCCTCGCGCATGAGCCGCTTGGCGACGTCCTTGTCCATGGCGGCGGCGGAAGCCAGAATGCCGCAGCCGACATAGGCGACATCGGCGACTTCCGCATAGCCCTGCACCGAGCCGTCCTCGCCGAAGGGACCGTGCAGCACGGGAAAGACGACATCGACAGGCGTAAGGTCAGCCCGTATTCCCTCGTGCGACGCCGGGATCAGCCGGCCCTTGCCGCCGGGCAGCAGGGCGACCTCCACGCCGTCCTCCGACACCGGAGCCCCTGCCCCATCGCCGCCAGCCTCGGACGAGGATTGCAGCAGCCACCTGCCCTCCCGGGAAATGGCGATCGGCACCACCTCGTAGCGCGTCCGGTCGATCGCCTTCAGCACGTTGGCCGCCGACAGCCGCGACACGTCGTGCTCGGCCGAGCGCCCGCCATAGAGGATGGCAACCCTGATCTTTCCGGTCATCGAAATCCCTCAACTGTCGAAAATCAAATGGCGACGGCAATGCCGCGATTGGCGAAGAAACGATCGAAATCGCCTGGCGCCAACACTGCGTTTGCCTGTGTGGCGCTGGTATGGCCGGATGGGTTGTGAAAGCGAAAACCCTCATCCGACGCGGCGGTGACCAGAACCAGGTGTCCGCCCTTCGATGGCGGCTCGCGCTCGGGCCAGCGGATCGAACTGCTGACCGAAGCGATGAAGTAGCGCGACCGGGCGAGGATCGCTGGAATGTCCGCCGTCGCGACATTGGTCATCACCTCGGCCTCGAGGCCGAATTCCTGCTTCACGAAGGCAACGAAAGGCGCGTAGATCAGCCCCTTGATCGAGCCTTCATTGACGACATAGCCGCCATATCCGGTGCACCGTCTTGCCAGTTCGATCGTCGGCACGATCTGGCCACGCGTCGCCAGGATCATCTTGAGACACGCCATGCCGCAGACATTGGCGGCCCAGACCGCGTATTCGTCGCGCGTGGCGGCACCCGATCCCTGCCATAGCGGATCCCGCCGCAACGCGGCCTCGGCGCCATCGGCGAGCACCGCCAGCGTCATGTCGGGCGTCTCCCACTGACTGAAAAACGGCACGGCTTCAGGCAGTGGACTCATGCGGATTCCTCGGGTAGCCAATCCATCTCGTATACGAGAATACGAGATGGATGAAAAGCCGCTCGGACCCCGTCGAATTTGCTCGGGGGCGTCGCGGGGCGCCGTCTAATCAACCTTCGTCCAGCCGAAGACCAGCCAGGCGTATTTCGATTTTTCGTCGGGTTCGGCGGTGTAGGTCATCTGGATGTCGCCGCCCTTGGCGTAGATATCGAGCCTGGGCGCCGTGTCCAGCTCGAGCCATAGCGAACTCTTGCTGAAGGACCAGGTTCCGCACCAGACGCAGGAACCCGATGTCGGGTCGCCGGGCTGATGGAAATTGTAGCGGCCATCCGCCGTGATCTCCAGATAATCGAACGCGCCGTAAAACGCGGTCACCGTCTGCTGGAACTCATTTGCGGCGGCTTCCTGTTCCGGCGTGGGCGCATCCTTCATGTCGCGCGGCGGCCGGGTGGTGGCGCCGCTGAGTTGCCATTTGCCGACAAAGTCCTTCTGGGTCGGAAGATATTCCTCCTGAGCCTGCGCCGAAGATATATGAGTCATTGGTAATATGAATGGTGCGACCATGCCCAAAATCGCAAGCAACGGCGCGGCGACCCGGATCGCCTTGGTTGATTTTTGCATGAAAATTGTTTCTCCACGGTGGGCAAGAGATGTTCTGTTCGGGATGTTGTTGAGAAAGGCGGCGCGCATTGCTTCAACGCCGATTCCCGTCCGCCTTTTTCGGTTAGCACCGCAGCCACCGATCTGGCAACGCAAGGCAGCGATCGGTAGTGGGCCGGTTTGGTTCTACGACTACAAAAGATTCGTAAAGCCGCCGCCGCGGGTGTAGTGTGCCTTGTCGTCCGCACCAACCCAGGCAAACGGACGCTTGAAAGTCAACTCAGGTGCTTTCGCCCGACGAGGGAGGAGAGCGCCATGGCTTTCTCAAAATTCACCAGCATGTTCACGTCCGACGATCTGGACCTTCTCCAGAAGGTGTTCGACCAGCTGTGCCGAGAGCGCCGTCTGGCCCTCAAGGACAAGGATCAGAGAGACCAGCTGGCGCGCGAAGTCATGGAAGCTTTCGAAGGTGGCTTCACCGAGGAAACCGAGTTGTGGCAGTCGCTTTCGAAGCGACGCACCGCCCAAGCGTGAGCGGCGGGACGCGATTGCCTCCAGTCATGCAGCCAATTGCGATGCGATCACGGCCGCGCTTTCAGCCGTGCCGCCGGCTCACTTCGTATTGACCACCGAAGCGGGCCGGTAAGTGTCCATGGTCGCGCCGTTGCGGTCCTCGTCGAAGAGGGAGTCGCTGCCGAAGCTGGCGCGCAGGCCGATGACGACCTTGTTTGCCCTGAGGTCCTGGGTGGACGTTTCGAACTTCCTCCGTTCGAATTCATAGCGTCCGAACACCGCCCAGGGCGTCTCGTCGAACCGGTACATGGCCTGGACGGCCGCACCGACCACGTCCTCGTTGGTGCCGTCGTAGTCGGTTCGGTTGAAGTCGAGTTCCGCATCGAGGCGAAAGTTCTTGCGGACGAAATAACGCGCCACGGCGCGCACGCCCCACTGGTCGCCGTGAAAGTCGCTGATGGTGAGCTGGCCGACACTGGCCTGGCCATAGAGGGTCAGGTTGCCGAGATAGAGTTGTGCTTCCGGGCCGACAGCATAATTGTTCACGGTGACGCCGCTTTCGCCGACCGATGTGTAGGCGGCGAAGATGCCGGCGGCAAAACGGTCGGGATCGCGGTAGAAGCCATGGATCGCACCGCGCGTTTCATCCAGCGCGTCGTAGTGGCCCCATATGCGGTCGTAAGTCAGGTCGCCCTGCAAATTCCAGCGCTGTGCAAACGGGATGTTGACGCGCAGGGCACCGCCGCCGGCCCGCGTCGTGTAATCGTCGCCGACGAAGCGCAGTCCGCCGAGATAGAGTTCGCCATAACCGGAAATACGCGGCGCCACCGCCGTCTCGGTGGCAAGCGGCTGCAGGATATCCGCCGCGCGAGCCGATGTCGCAACGATCAGCGACGCGAGGCAGATGGAAAAGCGATGCATTTGGAGCCCTCGAATACGAATTTCCGACGCTGCGCCAGCGGCGAAAGATAAGCACTGTTCAGAATTTGTAGGCGATGCCGAGCCGGATATCGTTCGTCTTCAGGTCGATCTCATCATGCAAGGGAACCCCGCTGGGAACCGCGATGCGTGTCGAGGGGTGGCGGCCGAAATCGGCAAAGCGGTATTCGCCCCGAACCAGCCAATTGTCGGTGACGGCGTATTCGGCACCCGCGCCCAGCGTGTAACCGCTGACGGTGTCCTCGACATCGGCATAGGCGGCTCCGCCTGGAAGGGCGACCGTAGTGTGCTTGTACTTCGCCATCGCCAGGCCGCCGGTGACGAAGGGAAGCCAGCGATCCATCGCATAGCCGGCCCGCAGGCGAACCGATCCGACTGCCTCCAGTTCGAGCACGCCGCCGAAGCCGGGATCGTCGACGCCAGCCGCCCGATAGAGTGTGGTGTCCTTGACGCTGGCAAAGCTGTAGTCGCCCTCGATGCCGAGGACCAGGCCGCCGTCGAACTGCTTGTCATAGCCGGCATAGAGACCGCCGAAACCGCCGGACGGGCCGTAGCCCCAGCCGTAGTCGTCGAAGGCCCCTGGCGCGAAAGTCTGCCCGACCCTGGCGTTCCCCCAGGCATATCCGGCCTGCGCGCCGACATAGCCGCCGGACCAGCTGTAGCTGGCAGCCACGGGCAAGGTTTGAGTGGCGTCGGCGGCGAACGCCATGCCGGCTGGCACCGCTGCAAGGATCGTTGCCAGAAGAATCGTTTTCATTGTTTGCCGCCCCAAAAGATGCCGTGTCCCGCCCGGGAAAATACTCCGGGCGGATCAGCTGTCCGAGCCACCCGTTTTGCATTGTTCGCCAGCAGCGTCTTGGGCTGAGCCGCACCGCAATTGTCCTGGAAAGCACCGTGGTATTTGCCCCGCCGATGTGGCCGTTGCGCATCAGCCGGGCGCCACAGGCAAAACCCCGGCGCGGGACGCCGGGATTTTGTTCGATCCGGCCGATCAGAATTTGTAGCTGAGCCCAACCCGGATATCGTGCGTCTGGAGATCGACTTTCGTTTCCGTTGGAAAGCCAGCGGCTACCGAGAGTTGCTGGCTGCCGAAGTCGGAGTAGCGATATTCGGCCCGCGCGATCCATCTGTCGGTGAAGGCATGCTCGATGCCGGCGCCAACGGTCCAACCGACATGGCTGTCGTCGTGAAGCGTGATTTCGCCGGCGGCGCCGCCGGCGCTGACCGCTATCAATTCGTACTTGGCCGCGGCCACGCCGGCAGTGATGTAGGGCAAGGTCGTGTCGAACGCATAGCCGGCCCGCAGCCGCGCCGAGCCCGACCATTTGAGTTCGCTCTTGAGCAGCGTGTTGACGCCACCGCCACCGGCGGCGATCGGCGTCAATCCGACTATGTTGCTGTAGGCAATGTCCGCCTCGGCGCCGATCACGAATTGGCTCTCCATCTGGTAATTGGCGCCGATATGGATGCCGCCGATAAAACCGTCCGGGTCGAGGGACGCGTTGAGGTCGGAGGCTCCGCCGAGGCCGCCGCCGGCGATGAAGAGATTGGACTTTCCGGCGCTCGATCGATGTGTCGGGTATCCCACGGGGGATCGCTGTCGGAGACGCTACCTAGCGCTACTTGGCGTCGAGCCGAAGCGGCGGCGGAAACAGCGATTGAAATAGGAGACGTCGGAAAAGCCGCTCAACAGCGCGATCTCGCTGACCCGCATGCGGTCGTTGCGCCGGTCGCGCAGCATGCGATGGGCTCTCTGCAGGCGCAGTTCGAGAATATGCTCGGCGAAACTGGAGCCCGTCTCCTGCAAGAGATCATGCACGTAGCGCGCGGAAAGCCGTAACTGCTGGGCGATGTGCTGGGCCGAGATGCCGGGATCGGCGAAGTTGTCCCGCATCTTCTGCAGGATGGCCTGCAGCCTTGCCGCGCGCAAGCCGCGCACGCCCGCCAGCTCGGCGATCTCGCCCTTGGCGCCTGTCGCCAGCCCGATCAGGTCGACGATCGTCTCGGTGGCGTGGGCGACGAGATCGGGCGAGACCAACGCCGGTCCCGCTTCCAGGAAGCCGCAATAGCGCTTGAGCATGTCGAGCGCTTCATTGTCGGCGCCGATGGTCAGCGCCAGGCGATCCTCGACATGGGCGAAGGCATTTTCCAGGATTTCGCGGGGCACCACGACATTGGTCCAGACATTGTGGTCGCCGCCGGTCATTTCCAGCGCTTCCGAAGCCGAGACCAGCGCGCCTTCGCCCCTGCCGATGCTGTAGTCGCGGCCGGTCTGCACGCCGCTCAGCCTGGTGTCGCCATCGTTGACCAGCAGCAGATAGCCGTCGCGACCGTCATCGGCGATGTTGCGTGTCTTGCGGCTGGCATGCCTGATCGTTCCGGCCATCCGCCCGAGCACCAGCGGCCCGATGGCGGTGGCTTCGATATCCGCCTGGAAAGGCACGTTCGCGGAGATGGCGTATTCGACCGACCATATCTCCGCGACGTGGATGTCCTGCCAGAGCGCGAAGCGCGCGCGGTCGTCGAGATGCGGCGGCAGGTCGACCGACGAGAAGACATTCTTTTTCAACGAGCAACCGGCCTTTCCCGCGCACGCGTCCTCCCTGAAGCCGCACCGTATGGGACCGATTTGCCTCCTGTCCAGAGGCGGCGCTATCCATGCCCTGCAGGACAATTTCAGTGCGGCACAGGTCAAGAATCGGAGCGGATTCGCCAGCGCGGGGCTCGAATTTCCAAATACCCGGAAAAATGCGGCGCGGAATCACCCGCATCGCTCGGCGCTGTGGCCGGCCGAGTGCCCTTACCTAGAATGTGATCTTCACGGAAGCCGCACTGCGGTTGGCCGGGCCGTGGTGGACGGCCTCGATGTTGTTGCCGTCGGGGTCGAGCACGAAGGCGGCATAGTAGCCGGGATGATAGGGCCGCTCGCCCGGCGCGCCATTGTCCGTGCCGCCGGCCGCCAGCCCGGCTTTGTGGAAGGCATCGACCATGGCGTGATCCCTGGCCTGGAAGGCCAGATGATGACGGCCGGTCAGCTTTCCCTGTGCGGCCCGGCTGTCGGCGCTGGAGATGAACAATTCGTCGGCCCAGAAATAATCCTCGCCGGTGCCGCCGATCGGGACACCGAGCACCTGGAAGACCGCTTCGTAGAAGCGCCGGCTGGCGGGGAGATCCCGCACCACGAGCTGGAGGTGGTCGATGAGCCGGCCGCGATGCAATTCCTGTGTTTCCATGAAAGCTCCTCCTCGCAAGGTCTCGAATTTAGGTCCGGGCGGCAGGGCGTCAACGCGCGGCACGTGCATCTGCTGACAACCAGCGACAAATCTTCGGGCGCGATGGAACCATTCGGCTGACGGCGAGTTTGGGGGCGCGGCGGGAGGACTTGCGATTGGATTGTTTTCAGAAGCTTGAAGCGCTGATCGACAGCGCCGATGCCGACGGCATCGAGGAAGCGAACGCATTGCTGCGCCGGTTCAAGGATAGGTCCGAACAGACGACGCGGGCCATCGATGAGTTCATGCTGGACTTCAAGACGTTGGTCTTCGTCGTCGAGACCGGCGTAGAGGGTTTCCAAAAGCCGATCCGCAAGCTCGCCCGCGCCAGGCTTGCGAAGCTCAAATATCTGGTGAACGTGCCGGCGTAGGCGCCGGGCGCGGGCCTAGCTCTTGAGCAGCGCCGCCAGCCGTGGAATGCCCTCGGTCACGGCGCGGCGATTGGCCAGCGTGAAGGACAGCCGCAGCGTGTTGCGCCCGGTGCCGTCGGCATAAAAGGCATTGCCGGGCACGAAGGCGACCCGCGCCTCCTTCACCGACCGCGCAAGGAGTTCGGTGGCGTCGGCGCCTTCCGGCAGCGTCACCCAGACGAACATGCCGCCTTCCGGGCGGCTCCAGGTCACGCCCTCCGGCATGTTGGCTTCCAGCGCGCCGAGCAGCCCGTCGCGGCGCTCGCGATAGGCGCCGATCAGCTTGTCCACCTGGCCGTCGAACACGGATTCAGCGACGCGGTGCATGACCATCTGGTTGACCGACGGGCTGTGCAGGTCGGAGGCCTGCTTCATCAGCACCAGCTTCTCGATCACGCGGCGCGGCGCGCAGACCCAGCCGACGCGCATGCCCGGCGACAGGATCTTCGAGAACGAGCCGCAATAGAGCGTGCGTGCCTTATCGATGCCGCCGGAGCGCGCGCAGTCCAGTGCCAGGATCGGCGGCACGCCTTCGCCGTCATAACGCAGCGCCCGGTAGGCAGCGTCCTCGATGACGGCGATGTCGAGCTCGCCGGCAAGGTCGAGCACGGCCTCGCGCTGCTTTCGGTCCAGCGTGTTGCCGGTCGGATTGGCGAAGTCGGGCACCAGATAGGCGAACTTCACACGCCCGCCATTGGCGGCGGCAGCGGCGCGATAGGCCGCCGGCGTCATGTTGCCGCCTTCGGGGCGCAGCCGGTCGTAGCGTGGCTCATAGGCGTTGAAGGCCTGCAGCGCACCGAGATAGGTCGGCCATGTCACCAGCGCCGTATCGCCCGGCGACAAGAACAGCTTGCCGAGATAATCCAGCGCCTGCTGCGAGCCGGAGGTGATGAAGATGTTGGCCTCGTCGCACGCGATGCCGAGCTTGCCCATCTGTCCGGCGAGCCACTTCCGCAGCGGCAGATAGCCTTCCGAGACCTGATACTGCAGCGCCGCCCCGGCTTCCGCCCCGCCCAGCACATCGGCATAGGCATCGCGGATGGCATCGGCCGGAAACAGCGAGGGATCCGGAATGCCGCCGGCGAAGGAGATGATGTCGGGCTGGTCGAGCAGTTTCAGCAGCTCGCGGATTTCCGACGCCTTCATGCGCGACGAGCGCGAAGCCAACAGGTTCAAAAGGGTCAAGTCACGCCTCCCCGGACGTTTCGAATATAGGTCAACTTAGCTGACCTATATCGGATCTTGCCGGCAAATTGAATAGAGCCTGAAACAATTCCCGCATGCGCCAGTCGCAAGGAGGCCTAAAGGCTCTTCTTGTAACCAATATGGCTGGCGGTGAAGCCGAGCCCTTCATAGAAGCGGTGCGCATCCGCCCGGCCCTTGTCGGTCGTGAGTTGGACAAGGCCGCAGCCGCGCGCCCGGCATTGCCCGATCGCCCATTCGAACATCTTCTTGCCGATGCCGCCGGAGCGCCTGCCGCCGGCAACGCGAACCGCCTCGATCTGCCCGCGCCACGCGCCCTTGCGCGAGAGCCCGGCAAGGAAGGTAATCTGCAAGGTACCGATCACCGCCGCGCCGTCCACGGCCACCGCCAGCAGCTGGTTTGGATCGGCGTCGATGGCGTTGAAGGCATCGACATAGCCTTGCGCCAGCGGCAACGAGGCATCTTCGCGGCTCGCTCCCAGCGGATCATCGGCGAGCATGGCGACGATGGCCGGCAGGTCGGAGGCTTGCGCCTTGCGGAATTGGATGTTGGTCATGGCGGATGAGATACGGCTAGCCGTCACCGGCGGCAAGGTTCGGCTCCCCTTCCCCCTTCGTGGGGATGTTCCGGCTTGGCAACATGCTTCTCACGACAATGGGCTAGTGGCAGGCTGACATCAGATGTTAGGATGGTGAGGCACCTTCGAAGGTTAGCCTAAGCTATCCCATCTTCGTCATCCTAGGGCGAAGCAGGAGCGCAGCTCCGTCGCGGAGACCCTAGGATCCATGCCGGGACGCCTGCAACGACCAAAGCGGGGCAGGACACAACGCTACCACCCAGTGCCGCGGAACAACTCGAACCATTCCGGATTTGCTTTTTCGATCAGTTCGATCTTCCATTGTCGCGACCAGCGTTTTAGCGATTTCTCGCGCTGAATGGCATCGGTGATGTCGAAATATTCTTCATACCAGACCAGTCGCTGCACACCATATCGACTTGTGAAATACGAGCCTTTGCCGGACTTGTGCTCGGGCATGCGGCGACCGAGATCGTTCGTGACGCCGATATAGATGGTGCCACCCTCCTGGCTCGCGGTCATGTAGACATAGCCGGTCATAAGTTAAGGCTATCGGGTAACGCGTCGGGAGAACATCCTGGTTCCGCTGTGTTCCTCGGCGAACGTCACGGCATGGATCCTAGGGTCTGCGCTGCGTCGCTTCGCTCCTTGCTCCGCCCTAGGATGACGACGGTACGGATGCTCAGCCCAATTGTAGCTGCCACAGCCGCCGCACAGTATCACCAATCAATCCCCATCGGCAGGCTTGGCCTTGCCGCACTGCGCCAGCACCTTGCCGATGGCCGCGCTCGACCCCTTCAGGGGAAAGCTGATATCGCCATATTTGGCCGCGCTGACCGACACATCTCCCTTCGAGCGCAGCAGGTCGAGCAGCGGGTCGGCTTTCGCCAGATCGACCACGAAATAATTGTACATGGCCTCCAGCTGCAGCGTCTTGGTCACCGTCTTGCCATCGGCCTTGAAGTCGAACTCGCCGCTGATGCCCGGCTCCAGTTGCTGGCCGCTGTCGCCCAGATCGTAGCTCAGCATCGGATTGTCGAAACAGGTCAGCATCAGATGCGCGTCGCCTTTCGGCCCGCCGCAGACGGAGGCGGTCAGCAGGCTGCCGCCCTCGTCTTCCTCCATCTTGGCGCTCCAGCCGCAGGACGCGGCAAGAACCGGCTGCACGCCGAGCAATGCCGTCAAGGCGCCAGCGGCAACGAGATATCTTCTCATGACTTCCCCCTCCGGGCATTTGCAGCACCCGCCGGCAGCATATAGGAAAAGCCGTTGAATGGCATTGCCGTCCGGCAAGGCCGCGCGCCTTGGAGAGAGCGGTGTCGAGAGCCTGTGTTCGCCTGTGTCTTCTGACCGCCGCCCTGGTGGCCTTGCCGCTCGCCGCCCATGCCGAATGGAAGCCGGTCGAGAAGGTCGAGACCTATGCCATTTCAGGCCAGTCCGGACCGGAGCTCTACCGCTCGATCGGCGAGAATGGGCCGAATGTCGGCGTCGGCCGCGCTATCGCCCACACCAATTTCAAGCTGACCTGGACCAGGGATTATCAGCCGCGTGCCGGAGCCTGCGTGCTGGTCTCGGCCAAGCCCAGGCTCATCATCACCTACACCTTGCCCAGCCCTTCCTCGCCGCTGCCTTCAGCCATCCAGAAGAACTGGGAGGTTTTCCTCGCCGGGGTCAGCGCCCACGAAAAGGTGCATGGCGCGACCATTGTCGACATGGTGCGCAAGATCGAGGCGGTGACAGTCGGCCTGACCGTCGCGGATGACCCCAAATGCAGCAAAATCCGGGCCGAGATGACCAGACGCCTGGCCGCGCTCTCGCAGGCGCAGCGCCAGGCAAGCCGCGATTTCGACCGCGTCGAACTCGGCCAGGGCGGCAATCTGCAGAAGCTTATCCTTGCGCTGGTGAATGGCGGCTGAGAACGGCCACCGCGCCACACGGCGCGGCGGCATGACCGCGGTCCGCTCTACCGGCTCAGGTCCAGCGCCTCGCTCAGATCCCCCATCGGCGGTTCGCCATTGGCGGCCAGCGCCTTGTCGCGGGCGACGATGCCGGTCAGCACCGGCAGGTCGTAGCGCGCGGTGATGAAGCGCAGGATCGACGTCGTGTCGTACTGGGTGTGGTCTACCGTGCCCATCCTCGCATAGGGCGAGACGATGAAGGCCGGGATGCGGTTGCCCGGGCCCCAGCGGTCGGCCTTGGGCGGCGCGACGTGATCCCAGAAGCCGCCATTCTCGTCATAGGTGACGACCACCAGCATGTTGCCCCATTGCGGGCTCTTCTCCAGATGCGCGACGACGTCGGCCAGATGCTGGTCGCCGCTCGCCACGTCGGCATAGCCGCCATGTTCATTGAGATTGCCTTGCGGCTTGTAGAAACTCACCGAGGGCAGCTTGCCGTCGTCGATCGCCTTGATGAACTCGGCGCCATCCAGGCCACCGTCCCGCAGATGCTCGGCCCGCGCGGCGGTGCCGGGTGCGTAAGCGGCGAAATAGTTGAAGGGCTGGTGGTGGTACTGGAAGTTCGGCACCGGAGTGGCGTTCTTGCCGTCCAGCGTTGCCTGCCAGGCGCCGCTATACCAGGCCCAGTCGACGCCCTTCAGCGACAGGAGATCGCCGATGGTGATGTCGTGCTGCGGCGGCAGCGTGGTCGGCGCGGTCGGGTCGGCCAGCGCCTTGTCGCCGCCCTCGGCCGGTTTGTTGGCGCTCGGCTGATAGGGCGGCTGCATGGTGTTGACGGCATGGAAATCGGGCGTGATGGCGCCGTCATTGACGAATTTCGGCACGCCGCCAAGGGCCGAGGCCGGCGAATTGTCGGCGACCTTCAAGGTCGTGCCGTCGGCCTCGACGACAGCGATTTGCGCCTTCACCGGGCTGGTGTCGGCATGCGGATAGACCGGCGTACAGGCGCAGGCGAGCTGGAAATGGTTGAGGAAGGAGCCGCCGAAGGCGCCCTGGAAGAAATTGTCGGCCAGCACGTATTTCTTCGCCACCTGCCACATCGGCAGGCTCGAGCCGTCATAGTGGCCCATGACGAGGCCGCCGGAATCGGCCCAGGCGACGAATTTGTCGTTCTTCCCGCCGTCGATCTGCATCTGCTCCTGGTAGAAGCGGTGCCACAAGTCGTGGGTGATGACGTTGGTTCCCTCATGGAAGCCCCTGGGATCGTCAATGGCGAAGGCGGCGTTGGCGAGATGCGCGGTCTCGGACTCCGTCACCACGGGCGTGACGCCCTTGCCGGTCAGCCCGCCCCAGGCCGGCGGCAATTCGGTCAGCGGCTTGCCGTCGCGGTCGAGCTGGCGCGCCTGGTCGGCCGAGACATTGGCCAGGCCATTGGCGCCGGGGAAGCCGCCATAGAGATTATCGAAGCTGCGGTTTTCGGCATAGATGACGACGACGGTGTCGATCTTGTCGAAGCCGGGAGGGGCGGCATGGGCGGCCGCCAGGGGAAGCAGGGCCGAACCGGCCAGACCGAAGGAAGTGAAGAGCTTGAGCCTCGTCATGGGAAGACCTCGTGGCTTGACTGTGGCTAGAGGGGTGCGGGAACCATAGGGCAGCTAACGTGGCTGCCTTGTCACCTTTGTGACAGCCGCCGCCACGGCGAACACGGTTTCGTGAGCACTGGAGCCGGTCATCAATCCGTTGCACTGCGTTCTTATTGCCGGGCCAAAGCGGACCATGCCCCATGACCAGAAGACGATGGAAAATTCGGGCGATCGCCATTGCCGCGATCTCGACCTTTGGCCTTGCCGCGCCCGCGAATTCGGCGGGGCCGGATGGCTTCCATCCCGGCCCACTGTCGCGCGCCGAAGCCTTCGCGCGCGCCAAGGCGCTGACCGCCTTGGGGCGAAAAATGTTCTTCGACCCCTCGCTCTCGGCCTCGGGCAAGCAGGCCTGCTCGTCCTGTCATGATCCTAGCCATGCTTTCGGGCCGGCCTCGGCCACGCCGGTCGAAATGGGCGGGCCAAACCTCGACCAGCCCGGCATGCGCGCCGTGCCATCGCTGCGTTATCTCCAGGCCGCGCCCGCCTTCACCGAGCATTTCCATGATTCCGAGGACGAGGGCGACGAGAGCGTCGACAACGGTCCGACCGGCGGCTTGACCTGGGACGGCCGCGCCGACCACGGCAAGGACCAGGCGAAAATCCCCCTGCTCTCGCCCTTCGAGATGGGCAACAAGGACGCCGGGGCCGTCACCGCCGCCTTGCGCAAGTCGGCCCATGCCGGCGAGTTCAAGACGGTGTTCGGGCAGGATGTCTTCAACCATCCCAACGATGCCTTCGACGCCGCCGCCGAGGCGCTCGGCACGTTCGAGCAGAGCGCGGCCGATTTCTATCCCTATTCCAGCCGCTACGACGCCTTCCTCGCCGGCAAGGCGACGTTGTCGACGCAGGAGCTGCATGGTCGCGCTCTGTTCGAGGACGAGAAAAAAGGCAATTGCGCCAGTTGCCACCTCAGCGAACCCGCCAATGACGGCGAGCCGCCGCAATTCACCGATTTCGGCCTGATCGCCATCGCCGTACCGCGCAACCCGGCAATCACGGCCAACACCGACCCAGCCTATGCCGATCTCGGCCTGTGCGGCCCGCTGCGCACCAATTTTCGCGGCCGCACCGACTATTGCGGCCTGTTCAAGACGCCGACGCTGCGCAACGTCGCGCTGCGCAAGAGCTTCTTCCACAATGGCGAGTTCCACACGCTGCGCGACGCCGTCGCCTTCTACGCCAGCCGCGACACCGACCCCGGCCACTGGTACCCGAAAAACGCCGACGGCACGATCGATAAATATGACGATTTGCCAAAGGCTTACTGGCCGAACTTGAATCAGGACCCGCCCTTCGAAGGCAGGAGACCTGGCGGCAAGCCGGCGCTGACGGATGCCGAGATAGACGACATTGTCGCGTTCCTGCAGACGCTGACGGATGCAGACCAGGTGGCAGCGAAATAACCTGAGACGCGGCGGGACAGCGCCCCCCTCTGTCCTGCCGGACATCTCCCCCACGAGGGGGGAGATCAGCTTTGATTGCGGCTCTCGCCCATTGTTTCAACGTTCCAAAAAAGGGCGCGGGGCGCCAACACTGCAATCTCCCCCCTTGTAGGGGAGATGTCCGGCAGGACAGAGGGGCGCGCGAAGGAACACGACGCCCCTTAATATGTCACAGCGCCCGGATAACGCCCCCATCCACGCGGATACTCTGCCCCGTAATATAGCCCGCCCCTTCCGACGCCAGGAAAGCGATGGTCGCGGCGACCTCCTCCGATGTGCCATAGCGCTGCATCGGCACGTTGTCGCGGCGCTCTTCCGTGGCCGGCAGGCTGTCGATCCAGCCGGGCAGCACATTGTTCATGCGCACATTGTCGGCCGCATAGGTGTTGGAGAAGATCTTGGTGTAGGCGGCAAGGCCGGCGCGGAACACGGCCGAGGTCGGGAACATCGCGTTCGGCTCGGCCACCCAGGCGGTCGAGATGTTGATGATGGCGCCGCCCTTCTGCTTGATCATCTGCGGCGCCACGATGCGCACCGGCCGGATGACGTTCATCAGGTAGACGTCCATGCCGGTGTGCCACTGCTCGTCCGTGATCTCCAGGATCGGTGCGCGCGGCCCATGGCCGCCGCTGTTAACCAGCACGTCGATGCGCCCAAAGCGCTCCAGCGTCAGGTCGGCGAGCCGCTGCAGGTCGTCATTCGACTGGTTTGAGCCGGTGACGCCGAGCCCTCCCAGGTCCTTGGCCAGCGCCTCGCCCTTGCCCGACGAGGACAGTATGGCGACCTTGAACCCGTCCGCCGCCAGCCGCTTGGCCGCCGCCGCCCCCATGCCGCTGCCGCCGGCAACGATGACGGCTACTTTTTCTACACTCATTGGATTTTCCTCTTCGGGTTGGCGGGAGCCGCAAACGGTGTCTTCGGGATCCGAGCGCTGACATAGCTGGTTTTTCCACGCGGTTCGAACCAGAATGCCTGAAATCAACCAGTAGAAAAACTCCTGCATGCCCGAAGCCTTCCTGAGCCTGCCCCCACTGAATGCGCTGCGCGCCTTCGAGGCCTCGGCGCGCCATCTCAACTTCCGCATCGCCGCCGAGGAGTTGAACGTCACCCAAGGAGCGGTCGCTCAGCACGTTCGCGGACTGGAGGCCGATCTCGGCACGAAACTGTTCGAGCGGCTGCCACGCGGCCTGGCGCTGACCGATGAGGGCCGCGCCTATGTGCCCAACATCCGCCGCGCCTTCGACCTGATCTCGGAGGCGACCCTGCTGTTGCGCCCCGAACCGGCGCGGCTGACGATCAGCGTGACCCCGAGCTTCGCCACCAAATGGCTGATCCCCAGGCTTCAGGATTTCATGGCGGACAATCCGCTGGTCGACCTGCGCGTGCTGGCCAGCGAAAGCCTGTCGAGCTTCCAGGCCGACGGCGTCGACATCGCGGTGCGGCAAGGCCGCGCCCCCTTTGGCCCCGGCCTGATCGTCGACCTGCTGTTCCCCCAGCAGATCATCGCCGTCTGCAGTCCGGCCCTGCTGACGGCCGGCGCAAGCGAAATCGCGGCGGCCGAAATCCAGCATCACGTGCTGCTGCACGACGCGCACAAACTGTGGCCGGAGTTCATGGAAAAGGCGGTCGGCCTGAAGATGACGACCGAGTTGAAACGCATGCGCTTCAACCAGACGGGGCTCGCCATCGACGCGGCCGTCGCCGGCCAGGGCATAGCGCTGGCCAGCCGCTTCCTCGTCGCAGCCGACCTCGCCGCCGGCCGGCTGATCCAGCCGGTGCGTGGCGAGATGCGCGGCACGCAGGATTTCTATGTCGTCATGCCGAGAAAGCAGCGCCATCCCGAACCGACGCAGGCCGTGCGGCAGTGGCTGCTGGATGCGGGGGAACGGGCGTTGTCGTGAGGTCGACGCCGGTCTGCAACGGCAGCAAGGCGTCCGGCTTCATATTGCCGATCAAGTCGCCTTGATCCGGATAGGCGAAGCCGCCGATCCTATCTCACCGTCTCCGGTGCTCGTTACTTGACAACTTTCAGAGGCCGATGACGCTGAGCAATCAAGGCCAGACGATAGTCGATATTGTCGACCGGGGCGCCGCGCTCCTTTGCTTCAAGCAGTCGTTTCCGGGCGTCCCCGAATCTGAGCATGCGCTTTTCATACAAGACGGCCAACGCCAGCCTGTGAGACCACTCAGCCGGCTCCATGTCGATCGCTTGCAGCAAGGCCTTCTCCGAATCGTCGTACCGATCGGTCATTTCGCGGAGAAAGATGCCATATTGATTGTACGCAAAAGCCGAAATGCCGCTCAGACCGAATAGCTTGTCGAAAGTCTTCTGAGTCTCTGCTGGCGTATCTGTTTCGAAGGCCATCAGCGCCACAAGATTCTCCCAAACCTTGACATAGTCCGGCTTGAGCTCAATCGCCCTTATATATGCTGCCTTGGCGTCACCAAAGCGGTTCAGATGATGGTGGTGAAGAAAGCCGAGGTTGAACCACGACCAGGCATCGTTAGGGTCGAGATCAACACAACGTTGCGCAAGACGTTCGGCCTCTTGATAGCGGCCGAAACGACGACGTAGCAATCCTGACAACTTCCCTATGGGCCAGCTATAGTGGGGGTCGATTTCGATTGCGTGGCGATAGGCGTCCTCGGCCGCGAAATAGTTCCCGACCGCGTCGAGCATCCAGCCGAAGGATGCCCAGGCAACATCCGCCTTTTCAGTAGTTCCGTCTAGGCGGCATTGCTTGAATGAGTGATAGCTCGCTTCCGCCAGTTCGCGCGCCGAGTGCCCGAGGCGATGTGTGTCAGCGACGCAATCCCATATTGTCGCGTCGCGTGGGTGAGCCACTACTCCACGCTGCAACATGGCCAGCGCCCGCGGTGCCTCCCCATTTTCTCGCATATATCCGGCAAGCCATACGCAATCTTGCGCAGTATGCTCTTCGCCCTCCGCGCGCGTGATGCACTCGTTGCAGAACTCCGAAAGATCGAACTCTTTGAATTGTTTCGCGAAGAAAATGCTTGTTGACGCACTTTGATGCGCATCGATTTTCCATCGCTCATACAAGCCGATGATGGGTTCCCGTCTAATTCCATAAACCCAGGAAAATTCATCGACCATTTGCCAAAGCCGGTCCCTGTCGGACACCGCATCAACTGCTCGCAGAAGCAGAGCAACGGCGGTGTCTACATTGCCTTCCCAGGCCTCCAGATTGATCAACTCCTCCCAAGCTGCATAGCTGGACGGATCGCGGTCGATGCTTTCGGCTAGCACCTCGCGTGATTGGAATTGAAGTACGAAAGGTTGGTCAGTAGTCATCGGTCGCTGCTGGATCATTACCGACAATACCGATGTCGGACTGAAGCTGGACAATAGACGGCATATCTACAATTGCCAGCCCGTAGGAGCAGTGCAACAAGCCGATTACCTCGATCTTGCTACCCCTCCACCGTCTCCAGCACGCTGAGCAGCGTGCCTTCCATGTCGGGCTCGTCGCCGGAGCAGACGCACAGCATCTCCGCGTCGCCCTCGCCGACCGAGAGGTAGGCATGGCCCATGGTGGAATCGATGTAGACGCTCTCGCCCGCCTTCAGCCGCACCGGCGCGTACTGGTCGGTATGCAACTCGATCTCGCCCTTGAGCACGATCAGGAATTCCTCGCCGGCGTGCCTGGTCAGCGGGCCGAACTCTTCGGGCGTTCGGGCGCGCGCATAGGCGTGGATCGGCACCATGCGCTTGCGCACCAGGTCGGTGGCCAGATACCGGTAGTCGTAGTTGCGGGTCAGCTGGCGCAGCGTGTTGGATTGCGAGGTTACCGACCGGCGGGTGCGCGCCGCCGGTTGCTTGCGGTCGCCGCTGAGCAGTTCCGTTACATTGATGCCGAGCCCCTCGCAGATCTGCAGCAGCTTGTCGTAGCTCAGCGACATCTGGTCGTTCTCGACCTTGGACAGCGTCGACACCGCGACGCCGGTGAGAGTGCTGACCTCCTGCAAGGTCCACCCATGTCTCTTTCTCAAAGAACGCAGACAATCACCGAGGTTCGGTTGCTCCGACATTGTCAGCTCCATGGCGCGGCGGTCGGGCCGTTTGTCCGCCCTAGGTAGTCGAACTCCCGACCGCCATCAACAACACCAACAATTTTCTTATACGCTAAATATTGACTGGATACGAAATTATTTTTACGACTGGAGGATGCGGTCGAACTCTCCCGGAAAGATCATCGTCATCGGTGGCGGCATTGCCGGCCTCTCGCTTGCCGCCGAGATGGCGGACACGGCCGAAGTCACCGTCATCGAACGCGAACCGCATCTCGGCTACCATGCCAGCGGCCGCTCCGCCGCCCTGTTCAGCGAGACCTATGGCAACCGCCTGGTGCGCGCGCTGACGCTGGCCAGCCGGCAGGCAATAGCCGACGGCGGCTTCGCCGCCCATCGGCGCGGCGCATTGCATGTCGGCTGGACGGGTGACGACGCTGCCATCGACCGGCTGGCCGGCGAATTGCAGGCGCTGGTGCCCAGCGTGCGCCGCCTGTCGGCGGCCGAGCTTCACGCGCTGGTCCCGGTCATAGCCAGGGAAGCCACCTGCGGCGGCGTTTACGAGCCGGACGCGGTGGATGTCGACACGGGCAAGATGCTGGCGGCAAGCGCCTCGGCGCTGAAGGCCGGCGGCGGCATCATCCGCACCGGCGAGGAAGTCCGCGCCATCTCGCCCGACGGCCGCGGCCTGCGGGTGGAAACGTGCGCCGGCGTCTACTCGGCCGACATCGTCGTCAACGCCGCCGGCGCCTGGGTCGATGTCGTCGCCGGCCTGGCCGGTCTTTCCGGCCTCGGCTTCCAGCCGAAACGGCGCACCGCCTTCCTGTTCGATGCGCCCGCCGGCGCGGACATATCCAACTGGCCGCTGGTGGTCGACCTGCACGAACAGTTCTATTTCAAGCCCGATGCCGGCAGGCTGATCGGCTCGCTTGCCGACGAGACCGATTCAGAGCCTTGCGACGCCTGGCCGGAAGACATCGACGTCGCCACCGCCGTCGACCGCATCGAGCAGGCGACATCAATGCGCATCGGCCGTCCATCGACGCCATGGGCGGGGCTGCGCACCTTCGCGCCCGACCGCACGCCGGTCGCCGGGTTCGACCCCCGCCTGCCCGGCTTCTTCTGGCTCGGCGGCCAGGGCGGCTACGGTTTTCAGGTGTCGCTGACACTGGCCAGGATGAGCGCGGCGCTGATACGCGGCGAGCCCCTGCCCGCGGATGTCACGGCACTCGGCGTCGCCGCCGCAGCGCTGGCGCCCGACCGCTTCCTTACCCCGGCGGCGACGCCATGAAGTTCCTTCCCTCAACCCGAATGTGCCATCAGGAGCGTTTGCGATGAAATCCCTGCGCGCAGTGCTTGCCTCATCCCTTCTGGCCCCATCCCTTCTGGCCTCGACCCTTCTGGCCTCGTCCGTCCTTCTCGGCGGGCAGGCCTATGCCAAGACCCTGGTCTATTGCTCGGAAGCCAATCCCGAGACCTTCAACCCGGCGATCGGCATCGCCGATTCCACCATGGACGCAGCCGCCAAGACGATCTTCAACCGGCTGGTCGAGTTCAAGCCGGGCACGACGGAGGTGGGTCCGGCGTTGGCCGAAAGCTGGGATGTTTCGCCCGATGGCAAGACCTACACCTTCCATCTCAGGCACGGCGTGAAATTCCAGTCGAACGAGCATTTCACGCCCTCGCGCGACTTCAACGCGGACGACGTGCTCTACACCTTCAACCGCCAGCGCGACGCCAACAATCCCTACCACAAGCTCGGCGGCGGCGCTTACGAGTACTTCAACGCACTGGGCATGGGCACGCTGATCGACAAGATAGACAAGGTCGACGATCACACGGTGCGCTTCACGCTGACCGCTCCCAACGTCACCTTCCTGGCCGGGCTGGCGCTCGACTATCTCTCCATCCTGTCGCTGGAGCAGACGCAAAAGATGGTCGCGGCCGGCACGCCCGAACTGATCGACAGCATGCCGGTCGGCACCGGCCCGTTCGTGCTTCAGGCCTATGTGCCCGACAGCCAGGTCCGCTACGCCGCCAACAAGGATTACTGGCGCGGCGCGCCGAAGATCGACACGCTGGTCTTCGCCGTCACGCCCGAGCCGACCACCCGCGTCGAGCGCATCAAGGCCAATGAATGCCAGGTCGCCGCGCCGCCGCCGCCAAGCGCGGTCGCCGATCTGCGCGGCGACCCCGACATCACGGTGCTCGACCTCAAGGGCCAGAACATCGGCATCCTCGGCTTCAACGTCGAACACCAGCCGCTGGGCGACGTGCGCGTGCGCATGGCCTTGGCAAAGGCCATCGACCGCAAGGCGATCGTCGAAGCGGTCTATGCCGGCGCCGGCACCGTAGCCGGCAGCGTCGTGCCGCCGGCGCAGCTCGGCGCCGTCACCGATGCCGGCATCGACTATGATCCCGATGGCGCCAAGAAGCTGCTGAAGGAAGCCGGCCACGAAAACGGCCTCAAGATCAGCCTGTGGGCGATGCCGGTGTCGCGCCCCTACAACCCCAACGCCAAGCGCATGGCCGAGATGATTCAGGCCGACTGGGCAAAGGTCGGCGTGCACTCGGAGATCGTCAGCTTCGAATGGGGCGAATATCTCAAGCGCACCGCGGCGGGCGAACAGGACACGTTCCTGCTCGGCGGCAGCAGCGACAATGGCGACCCCGACAACATGCTGAGCTATCTCCTGTCCTGCGACGGCGTGAAGGGCGGCTCCAACCGCTCGCGCTGGTGCGACAAGGATTTCGAAAAACTGCTGGACGAAGGCCGCGTCGCCGCCGACCCGAAAGAACGCGCCGCGATCTACGGCAAGGCGCAGGCGATCCTCAAGGCCGACGTGCCGGTGGCGCCGATCGCCCATTCGATGGTGGCGATCCCGATCCGCAAGAGCGTGCTGAATTATGTGCTCGACCCGTTCGGCCGGCAGAATTTCGCCGCCGTCGATATGGCGGAATAGAGCGGAGCGCCGCCCTTCCCTTCTCCCCTTGTGGGAGAAGGTGGCCTCGCGAAGCGAGGTCGGATGAGGGGTGCTCCAGGGAACGCCAACGCCTCACTCCGTCACGCACCCCTCATCCGTCTCGGCGCTGCGCGCCGATCCACCTTCTCCCACAAGGGGAGAAGGAAAAAGGAAAGCGAGACATCCATGACAAAGAACCTGACCTCCCTCCTCGACCGCTACCTCGCCGATGGCGCTGTAGGCGCCTCGCTGGCCTATGCGCGAAATGGAGAGACACCAACCGCCCTCACCGCCGGCCTCGCCGACCGCGCGCATGGCACCCCTGTCAATTCAGACCAGCTGTTCAAGATCGGCAGTTGCACCAAGACCTTCGTCGCCGCCGCCCTGGTCAAGCTCACCGAGACCGGCAAGCTCGACCTTGGCGCGCCGATCTCCTCCTGGTTCGCGGACCTGCCCGGCGCCAAAGACATTTCGGTGCGCCAGCTGATCAACCATCGCAGCGGCCTGCCGGAATTCGAATATTACATTCCGATGGACCCGACCCGGCAATGGACGCCGCGACAGCTGGTCGACATCGCCTTCGCCTCCGACAAGCAGAAGGCGCCGGGCGGACCCGCCGTCTACAACAACACCGGCTATGTCTTGGCCGGCATGGTGATCGAGGCCGTCACCGGCCAGCCGCTGGGCGCCTATGTCAGAAGCGCGATCCTTGACCCGCTTGGCCTGAAGAACACCTGGTCGCCGGCGACCGAACCCTTCCCGGAAACATCGATGGTGCGCGGCTATTACCACCGGCCGCCGCCGGCGCCGAACGCGCCCACCGACATCGCCTCGGGCGGCGAGATGTGGCGCATGGACGGCGTGCTGCCCTATTCCGACGAACTGCAGGACTCTTCGGATTCCTTCCCGTTCGGCGCCGCCTATGGCTGCGGCGACATGGTGTCGACGCCATCCGACATGGTGGGCTTCATGCGGGGCCTGTTCTGCGGCAAGCTGTTGTATCAGCCCTTCTTCGCCGAGATGTTCGAACACCGCGTGCCAGCGAGTTTTCCAGGCACGCGCATGCGCGAGACGGGTGCCGGCATGTTCCAGAGTACCTATGCCGACCGTGCCTTCTATGGACATCAGGGCAGCATTCCAGGCTATGTCGCCGTCATGCTGCACGATCCCGAGACGGACCTCACCATCGCCATGACCAGCAATGTCGGCTCCGGCAATCGCCTCTCCTTCCAGGCCAGCGGCCTGCATCCGGTCGTCGATCAGGCGATCCGCATCATTCTCGACTGACCGCGTTCAGCCGCCCTGCCCGGACGATGGATCGGGCAGGCCCGGCAGCATCTGGCTCAGCACCCGGTCGCGAAGGAAGACGTGATGGAAGATGGCGGCGGCCGCGTGCAGGCCGGCGAGCCACATGATGATATCGCCGAGCGTGCCGTGGATCTCGGTCAGCGGAGCGCCCCAGGTGCCGGAAAACGGACCGATCGCTCCCAGCCCATAGACAGTGACCGGATGGCCGCCGAACAAGGCGCCGATCATGGCTGTCGCCGGAACCGCGAACAGCAGCGCATAGAGCGCCCAATGCGTTGCCTTGGAGGCGACCTCCATCCAGGCCGGCATGACCGGAGCATCGGGAATGCGATCGAAGCGGCGCCAGATCAGGCGAATGGCCAGCAAGCAGAAAACGGCGAAGCCGAGCGACTCGTGCAGCAACAGCGTCGATGCCCTGGCCGCTGAATAGACCCGCTCCGGAGGGCCACCCGCGGAGACCAGGAAGGCAATGAGCACCAGCAGTGCCGTCAGCCAATGAAATGCCTGGGCGAGGCGTCCATAGCGGGTTGTCGTACCGGATAGCGACATGCGAGAGCTCCAAAGCTGTTTGACATCTCCCATCGCCCTCGAATGTGGCCTTATTTCATCTGTCCTCAAATGACATGGGTTGCCGCGGAGCTGGCGGTGTTGTGTTCGCTGGCGGCTGCCTGAGGCGAGGTCCTAGCCTTGCTCCGTCCAGATCAGGCGCAGCAGGCGAAGCAGCGTTGCCCGCTCCTTGGCTGTCAGCCGATGCAGGAAGCGGTCTTCGTGCCGGCGAACCTGTTGCCGCCATCCGGGCATCGCCTTGCGTGCGGCCGCTGTCAGAGTCAGCACCTGTACGCGCTTGTCGTCGGCATGGTCGTCGCGCTCGACCAGCCCCCGCCCCTCGAGTTCGGCGAGCAGCGGCGCCATGTTGGCGCTCTTCATGCCGAGCTGGCGGCAAAGTTCCGCGGCACGGATGCCGGGTTGTTCGTCGATCAGCGCCAGCATGCCGTAGGTGACCGGGCGCAGCGCCGCATCGGCCAGTTCGACCGCGAAATCACTCAAGGCCAAGGTCGAGGCACGCCTGAGATTGTAGCCGATCTGCGCATCGAGCGCGTCTTCGGCCATCGCCCCCGGCTCACCAGGATCGGGGCGCGCGCTGGGATCGGTGTGAATCTCATCCATGTTGAACCGATCGCCGCGATCAAAGTCCTTGTCAAGCAGAAAAGACTATGCGACATAGCAAATATATAGCTATGCATCATAGCAATTTCCGCATGTGAAATCCATGGGAGGACACTGACCATGACCGAAGAGCCCGTTGCCTTCGATGTCGAGAACGGCATCGCCTGGGTGCGATTCAACCGGCCGGACAAGCGCAATTGCATGAACCCGCCGCTCAACCGGCGAATGATGGAGGTTCTGGACGCGCTCGAATTCCGCGACGATGTCGGCGTGCTCGTGCTGTCGGGCGAAGGCAGCGCCTGGTCGGCGGGAATGGACCTCAAGGAGTATTTCCGCGAGACCGAAGCCAAGGGCCTCGGCGCCATCCGCAAGGCGCAGTCCGAAGCCTATGGCTGGTGGCGGCGCCTGCGCTGGTATGGCAAGCCGACCATCGCCATGGTCAATGGCTGGTGTTTCGGCGGCGGCTATGGTCCGCTCTTCGCCTGCGATCTCGCCTTTGCTGCCGACGAGGCGCAATTCGCTTTGTCCGAGATCAACTGGGGCATCCTGCCCGGCGGCGGCGCCACCAAGGTGGTGGTCGATCTCCTGTCGATGCGCGACGCCATGTATCACGCGCTGACCGGCGAACTCATCGACGGCAGGAAAGCCGCCGCCTGGAAGCTGGTCAATGAAAGCCTGCCGCTGGCCGAGTTGAAGACGCGTGTCACCGAGGTTGCGAACGTCCTTTTGAAAAAGAACCCGATTGCCCTGAAGGCGACCAAGGACGCCATCCGCCGCGTCGCCGAAATGACCTATGACAATGCCGAGGATTATCTCGTGCGGGCGCAGGAAGCGGCCAACTTCCATGACAATGACGGCCGCAAGGAAGGCATCCGCCAGTTCATCGACGAGAAGAGCTACAAACCGGGTCTTGGCGCCTACGACAAGGCCAGATGACGCAATAAACCATCGACGCAATCTGGGAGGAGATGCGAATGCCGGCCTGGACGACATCGGATCCCGTGGCCTTGCACGCCGGGACGCAGCCGGATCGTCTTGCCTGCGTCGACCTGGCATCCGGCCGGCGCTGGACTTATGCGGTGCTCGACCGGGCCATCCAGCGCGCCGTCGGCGTCCTCGAAACCGCCTGGGGCATCGAACAGGGGCAACGGATCGCCACGCTTGCCCGCAACAGCGCCGACCTGCTTATCCTGCAGCAGGCCGCGATGCGGCTCGGCGCCGTCTTCGTGCCGCTCAACTGGCGCCTCGCCGGCGCCGAACGGCAGGCGATCCTGGCCGATTGCGGCCCGGTGTTGCTGCTGCATGACGCGCCACTCGAAATGGCGTTGCCGGTAGGCTGCCTGTCGGTCGAAGTCGCGGCCTTCGCAAGGGCGGTCGAGGCCCAGGCACCTGCGCCGCGCCGTCCCTTGCCGGACAGCGATGCACCGTCGATCATCCTCTACACGTCGGGCACCTCGGGCCGCCCGAAAGGCGTCGTCGTCACGGAGCGCAACGCGTTGGCCACTGCGGTCAATTTCGGCGTGCTCGGGCGCGTCGGCCATGCCAGCGTCTTCCTCTGCGATGCGCCAATGTTCCATGTCATCGGCCTCATCACCAATCTGCGCCCGCCTTTGCTGCAGGGCGGCACGGTGCTGATCTCGCCCGCTTTCGATGCCGGCGCAACCAATCGCCGCCTGGCCGATCCGGCGCTCGGCGTCACCCACTATTTCTGCGTGCCGCAAATGGCCAGGATGCTGCGTGAACACCCCGACTTCGCGCCGGCGCGCTGGACGTCCCTCACAGCCATCTTCACCGGCGGCGCGCCGAACCCGGCCATCGATATCAATTGGTGGCTGGGGCAAGGCGTCCGCATGGTCGATGGCTTCGGCATGACGGAAGCCGGCACCGTGCTTGGCATGCCGGTCGAGGCCGAGCGGATCGCCCGCAAGGCCGGCTCGGCCGGCCTGCCGGCGCCGACGATCGGTCTTCGCATCGTCGACGACGATGGGCAAGACGTCGCCGCCGGCGAGCCGGGCGAGATATGGCTGTCCGGCCCCTCGATCACGCCGGGCTACTGGAACCGGCCGGAAGAGACGGCGCGCGCCTTCACCAGCGATGGCTGGTTGCGCACCGGCGACATCGCGCGGCGCGATGACGAAGGCTTCGTCACCCTCGTGGACCGCCGCAAGGACATGTTCATCTCCGGTGGTGAGAACGTCTATCCCATGGAAATCGAGATGGTGCTGCTCGACCATCCCGATATCGCCGAAGCCGCCGTGATCGGCGTCGCCGACGAGCGCTGGGGCGAAGTCGGCCGCGCCTTCGTCGTGGTCAAATCCGGTCGGGTCCTGGATTCGGCCGCTCTGGCAAGTCACTGCGCCGCCCACATCGCCCGTTACAAGGTGCCGAAGGAGTTCTTGCCCGCCGAGGCGCTGCCGCGCACCGCGTCCGGCAAGATCCAGAAACACGTTTTGCGTGCGTGGACTGCACCAGACGGCCAGCAAGTCTGAGGCGGGCCGCGGTTCAGCTTAACTCGTGGAGCGGAAGATTGCGGCGGCCGCGGCCACGATCTGCGCATTGTCCTTCGCCACCGTTCCGTCGGTCAGCGTCTTGCCGTCCTCCAGCCCGACCCGTGTCGACCAGCGCTTTTGCCGCGCAAGCTCCACGAACGGCCAGGCAGTGCCGTCGACGCCGTGCAGCAGGATCGGCCGCCGCACCCCGGCGCGCTCGAGCACGGCGGCGATGCCGTGCGCCTCATCGAGGGCCGTGGGCAGGTCCGGTATGTCGATCTCGATCAGGATGCGCAGCACGCGGCCATGATCGGCCAGCGCCACGAAGCGCTCGGCATCTTCCGTGGTGGCAAGCCCCGCCTCGATGCCGACGCCCTGCCCGCGCAACAACTCCATCACATCGGGTGCGTCGGCTTCCGAGAGATTTACTGAGGCGTAGTCGGGCAGTTCGCGCCAGGCCGCGATCGCCGCGCGGGTCCGCGCCACATCGTTCTCGATCCAGGCGCCGGTCGACACGCCTATCAATGTGCCCGGACAGGCCTGGCGCACGGCAAGGACCGTCATATCCACCGCCGCCAGGCTTTCGCGCCCGTCGGCGCCCCGCGGATGGATGTGCAGTTCGGCCGCACCCGCGGCAACGCAGGCCGCCGCATCGCCGGCCATCGCTTGCGCCGTCAGCGGCAGGCTGGGATGGAAATCGCGCGGACGCGCGCCGTTGATGCAGGCTTGGACGATCATCGATTTCACCTCGGACAAAAGAGCGCAGTCTAGCCACGCCGCCACACCGCGCAAAGCCGCGGCGCCGCCACTCCTGACACGGCGGCGCCATCGCCGCGCGGCATTTGCCAGCATTTGAATTAAAAGCGCCTGTGGATATTTACCCCACCTTGCGCCAGGCCGGCCAAAATACATTAGGGCGGGATCATGGAGGGACCATTGACCAGCGATTTTTCAGCCGCCCGGCTCCATCTCGAACGCGCCTACCACTATCTGCGCGGCAATGACGAGGCGAGCCGTTCGACATGCGAGGCCCTCGACCTGTTGATCGAGACCGTGGCGGAAGCACAGCACAGGAAGCCGGAACCGGGGGTACTGGAATTTTCGCGAGTGGCGGCGCGCCGGCTCGGCTGAACAGAACGCGTCGCGCTGAACGGGTCTGCGCGCATCAAGTCTTCGTCTTCACGCATGTCGCTATCCAGGTCGCTTTTGGAGCGACATGCGTTTTGTCCATCAGGACGCCATGCGTCTCGATGCGCCGCCGGCCATTCGCGCCGCCCGCGCCACGATCCGCTCCAGCGGTTCGGGCCGGTGCAGCAGAAATCCCTGGCCGAACTCGACGCCCATGTCATCCAGCATGGCCACCGTGTCCTGCCGCTCGATCTTCTCGGCGACGACTGCGCAACCGAGGCTGCGGGCAATGCTGGTGATGGCCAGCACGATCTCGCGGTCGAAGCGGCTTTCCGTGACGTGCTCGATGAAGGAGCCGTCGATCTTGATGGCATCGACCGGAAAGCGCCTGAGATATTCGAACGAGCTCATGCCGGCGCCGAAATCGTCGAGGCTGACCCTGCAGTGCCGCTCGCGCGCCTTGCGCACGAAGGTTTCTGCGGCATCGAAATTGGTGACGGCGGCGGTTTCGGTGATTTCGAAGCCGATGCCCGAATGGGGCGCCCCGGTTTCCTCGATGATGCTGTCGACGAAGTCCCATAGTCCCGGATCGCTCAGCGTCTGCGCCGACAGGTTGAAGCCGAGCGTGATCGCGCCGGATTTCATCGCCGCGCCGTGCCGCGACAGCGCGGTGCGGATGATCCAGCGATCGAGCCGCGCGGCAATGCCGAAGCGCTCCGCGGCCGGTATGAACTCGCCGGGCGGGATCAGCCGACCGTCCTTTCCGGCAAGCCGCGCCAGCACCTCGACATGGCGGTTCTCTTCCCAGGGCCTGCCCAGCCGGTGGATCTCCTGGCCGAACAGCTTCAGCCTGCCATCCTCCATGGCGTCCACCGTGTCGGCGGCGAGCCGTGCCGCGTTGAGGCCGCCCGAGCCGGAGACGGCATCGGTCGAAAACAGGGCGAAGCGATCGCGCCCGGCGGCCTTGGCCGCGTAGCAGGCATCGTCGGCGCAGGCCAGCGCGTCGGCCACCGTGGTGACGCGGTCGCGGACGATGGCGATGCCGATGCTGGCGGCCAGCCGGCGTGAGGTCGCGGCAACGCCGAGATCGGCGTCGCGCACGGCCGCCAGGATGGCGCCGGCCAGCCGCTCGGCCTGCACGGCGTCGCAATCGGGCACCATCAGCGCGAACTCGTCGCCGCCGAGCCGCGCCGCATGCGCCGATGGCGGCAGGCAGCGGCCAATGCCCGCGGCGACGCTCTTCAGCGCCAGATCGCCGGCGGCATGGCCGGCGAAATCGTTGAGCGCCTTGAAGTAGTCGAGGTCGATGTAGAACACCGCAAGCGGCACGCCCGTGGCGATATGGTCGGCGAGCAGCCTGTCGAAGGCGGCGCGGTTCCACAAGCCGGTCAGCGCGTCATGGCGGGCGGCGAAGGCAAGCTCCTGTTCGCGCAGCTTGTCCTCGGTGATGTCGCGCACCGTGCCGAGAACCAGGCCGGCCGCGCCCGCCGCGGCAACGAAGCGCACCAGCGACTCGACATGGCGGATGGCGCCGTCGCGCCTGATGATGCGGTATTGCGAGGCGGTAACCTTGTCCGAGCCGGGCGTCGGCAAATGCGCCTGCTCGGTGGCTTCCTTGTCGTCGGGATGCAGATAGGTATGCCAGAGGCCGCCCGACACTTCGTCGGTGTCGGCAACGAGGCCGAATATGTCCCGCGTGCGGGCGTCCCAATAGCTCTTGTTGGTGGCCATGTCATAGTGCCAGATACCGGTGCCGCTGGCGGCGAGCGCCAGGCGGAAGCGCACATTGACCTGTTCGAGCGCGGCCTCGGCCGCCTTCTGCTTCGAGATGTCGGTCTGCACGCCCATCAGCCTGAGCGGCTTGCCGTCGACGTCGCGCTCGACGATGCCGCCGCGGTCGAGCACCCATATCCAATGGCCCTGTTTGTGCTTGAGCCTGAGTTCGGTTTCGATGGCGTCGGTCAGCCCGGCAATGTGGCGGTCGCCGCTGGCCAGCGCCCGCTCGCGGTCGTCGGGATGGGTCAGTTGCAGCCACAGGTCGCTGGTGTTGGCGAGTTCATCCTCGCCGTAACCCAGCATTCGCGCCCAGGTCGCCGAATAGAAGCTGTCGCCGGTGCGAAGATTCCAGTCCCAGACGCCAAGATGGGCGCTCTCCAGGGCCTTGGCCCAGAACGCTCCGTTGCGATTTTTCCTGCCCTGACGAGCCATTGTCCGTTTCGCCTGCCCCATCCCGCGGGGCAATCTGCGGCAAAACCAGAGAAGAAAGCGTTACTTGTCGCGCAAGGCGGCGGAGGTGCGCCGCCATGACCGGCCGTTGCTGCTCTGCGCCTTTCGATTGGCCGGCAAGATCCGGAGTTCTGCGCGCGTCGGGTCGTCCTAGGGATGGCTGGGGATCATCGACACAGGTGATCTCCAAACCAGACAAGAAGAGGACCTCCCTATGACCAAGCAGGAAGACAACAAGGCCGTCGTCGTCAGATGGTTCACCGACTTCTGGGGTGAAACCTGCGACCTCTCAGTCGTCGACGCCGTCGCCGCGCCCGACATGCTGCTGAAATATTCGCTGCACGAGCCGCGCCGCGGCCGCGACGACATCAAGGCCTTCATGACCGATTTCCGTGCCGCTTTCCCGGATCTCAACTTCTGGGCGACCGCCGATCTCATCGCCGAGGGCGACTATGTCGTCGGCCAGTGGGAGGGCGGCGGCACGCATACCGGCCCGGCCTTCAGCGATTTCCTCACCGGTTCGCTGCCCGCCGCCACCGGCCGCGCCATGCGTTTCACCGGCACCACGGTGCTGAAGGTGATCGACGGCAGGATCGTCGAGGAAATCGGCCTCGACGACGGCGTCGCCGCCCTCACCCAGCTCGGCCTGATCAAGGCCGCCTGAGAGCCTCATGCAATTCGAGAGTTCGGCCAGGCGGCGTTGGCGCCGCCTGGCCGTGCCGTTTACTGGCTCGGTGCCATCACGTGCTCGCATGACACTTTCGGGTTCATGTCGGCGAAGGTGCCGGTCGGGTTGCCTTTCCAGGCCCAGACATGCAGTTCGTAGAATTCACCCAGGCCATAGCGGTTGGGCGCGCTGTTGAAGTTGAACAGCTGTCCCTCGAGCGACGCCGGCCCCTTCGAGGTGATGTATTCGACCGCCACCAGCTTCAGCGTGCCGTCGGCCATCGGCTCGTACATCACCGCTTCGGGACGGGCGATATCGATCTTGTCGTCCTTCAGATACCCGCCATTGACATAGTGGATGCCCATGGCGCCGCCGGTGATGCCGCTGGCGCAGGGAATGGGCGCATAGCCTTCCGCCGTCGCGGCGTTGACGTCGAGAAACCGGCTGTTGGCTGCCCGCACCTTTTCGGCCAGCGGATTGGCGTCCGGCGCGCCCGCCGCCTCCTGATGCGCCTGTGCGAAGGTCGTGCAGACAGCCAGCACGGCCCCCGCCATGAGAAGCCCGCTGCGAAAGTTTGACTTCATATCCATTCCATTCCTGTTGAAAAAGCACGGCTGGCCGGCCGCCGGCAATACGGCGGCGCGACAGGCAAGCGCCGTGGCTGTTGTTGCGTGGAGATCCCGAAAACGCGGCGAATGCCGGTCATCCCTTCGGCAGGTACGGGATCGTTCCGGCCAGATCGGTGTCGTCGATCAGCTGGAAACGGCTGTCGCTGCCGTCCTGGCGGGCCGAAACGAAAGGCGCATAGGCCGGATCGCTGGTGAAGGCGCGCGCCGCGGCTTCCGACGGGAACGCCATCAGGGCGATCAGCGTCGTGTCGAGCGGCATGCCTTCGAGCGTCGTCACATTGCCGCTTCGCGACAGATATTTGCCGCCATGCTTGTGGACGAGGTCGTGCACCGAGGCGGCGTAGGCCGGGACCCACTTCGGGTCCTTCATCTTGATGTCCGCGATAACGTAAGCAGTCATTGTGGTCTCCTGGTTGCGGCGCACAGGGGTATCCCGTGCACCGGCCAAAGGGCTCGCATGGCAGGGCCAGCGCCAGCCAGTCCGCGATCTGTACCGGGCCGGTACAGTTTCTGTACTCGCCGCTTCAATCACGAAGGACTAATGTTGGCCGCAGGTTCGAGGGAGAGGCACAGTCATGACCCAGCACGGATACAAACAGTTCTGCCCGCTATCGATGGCCGCCGAAGTGCTGTGCACCCGCTGGACGATGGTGCTGATGCGCGAGCTCGTGGCGGGATCGACCCGCTTCAACGACCTGCGCCGCGGCGTGCCGAAAATGTCGCCGACCCTTCTGTCGCAACGGCTGAAGGAGCTAGAGTTGGCGGGGATCGTCGAGCGCAAGGAGGTCCAGGGAGAGAAAGGGATCTTCGACTACCGGCTGACCGAGGCCGGCCGCGATCTGCGCCCGGTCGTCGAGGCGATGGGGTTCTGGGGCCAGAAATGGGTCGAGTCCCGGCTGTCGCTGAAGAATCTCGATCCGTCGCTGCTGATGTGGGACATGCGGCGCAATTTGAACCCCTCGCCGCTGCCGGAAGGACGCACGGTGATACAATTTCTGTATCAGGAACTCCCCGCCTCCAAACGCTCCTGGTGGCTGATCGTCGAAAAGCACGGCGAGGTCGACCTGTGCTGGTACGATCCGGGCTTCGACGTCGACCTCTATGTCTCGACCGACCTGCACACGATGACGGCGATCTGGATGGGATTGCTCACCGTCGAGAAGGCCGGCGCGAAGGTCGTCCTGACCGGCGACCAGGCCATCGGCAGGCAGATGCAGACCTGGCTCGGCCTCAGCCCCTTCGCGGTGGAGCCCAAGCGCGCGGCGTAGGACAGCGAGGCTCATCGACCGCGATCTGCGCCGTTTGGCAGGAAACGGGTGGCGAGGCGGCCTTTTGGCGGCTTCTATGCGCTTATGTTCATCACCCTGACCAAACATCTGCAACCCGCGCCACTGCCGGTGGACGACGATCCGCGCTGGGCGCGCATCGTGGCGCGCGACAAGTCGGCCGATGGCGCATTCTGGTATTCGGTGGCCACGACCGGCGTCTATTGCCGGCCGTCCTGTCCGTCCCGGCGCGCCAACCCCGCCAATGTCCAGTTGCACGACACGTTACACCAGGCGAAGGCGACAGGCTTTCGCCCATGCCGGCGCTGCAATCCGGACGGCCCTTCGCTCGAGGCCGCCAACGTCGCGATGGTCGCCGATGCCTGCCGCAGGATCGAGGCGAGCGAGGAGGAACCCTCGCTCGCCGAACTGGCCGATGCCGCCGGCCGCAGCCCCGGCTATTTCCACCGCGTTTTCAAGGCGGTCACCGGGCTGACGCCGAAAGAGTATGCAGCGGCCCGCCGTGCCGCCCGGGTCCGCCAGGGGCTGGAAGACGGCGTCAGCGTGACATCGGCGATCTACGATGCGGGCTTCAATTCGAGCGGGCGTTTCTACGAAAAGTCGACCGGCATGCTCGGCATGACGCCGACGCGCTATCGCGCCGGCGGCGCCAACGAAGAGATCCGCTTCGCCGTCGGCGAAACTTCGCTCGGCACAATCCTGGTCGCATCGAGCCGCAAGGGCGTCGCCTCCATCCTGCTCGGCCAGGATCCCGACGCGCTGGTGCGCGACCTGCAGGACCGTTTCCCCAAGGCGCGGCTGGTCGGCGGCGACGGCGACTACGAGGCTCTGGTCGCCCGCGTCGTCGGCTTCGTCGAGACGCCGGCGCTCGGTCTCGACCTGCCGCTCGACGTGCGCGGCACCGCGTTCCAGCAGCGCGTCTGGCAGGCCTTGCGGGACATCCCGGCCGGCCACACCGTTTCCTATGCCGAGATCGCGCGGCGTGTCGGCGCGCCGAAGGCGACCCGCGCCATCGCCGCCGCCTGCGCGGCCAACGCCCTTGCGGTCGCTATTCCCTGCCACCGCGTGATCAGGAAGGACGGCGCCCTGTCGGGCTATGCCTGGGGCGCGGAGCGCAAACGCGCGCTGCTCGACCGCGAGGCCGGCGGGACGGCGACGACCTACCGGTCCTCGCGGGCCTGACGAGGATTCGGCAATGCGCGCGATGGCCAGGTCTCCCACCACCGGTGCCAACAGCCAGATCGCCAACGGCGCTGCCGTCAGAGAGGACGCGAAGGCGCTGGTCATGGCCGCCATCGGCGAACTGGTCCACGGAGGCAAGGCTGAGTGGAACCGCACCGCCACCGGCGAGATCGAGCTGCGGCTGTTATCAGGCGAGGTGTTCTTGCTCGGCGAGGCCTGCGTCACACGTGTCGCCTAGTACACCTCAGCACTCTACGGCGCCCCCCTCTGTCCTGCCGGACATCTCCCCCACAAGGGGGGAGATCGGCAGTTTTGGCGCCCCGCTCATTCTTGCAACGTTGGAAATTGGCGAAGGCGATGATGACATCCAATCTCCCCCCTCGTGGGGGAGATGTCCGGCAGGGGGGCGCCGTAGAGCACCTGCCTCCGCGTCCTCAGGCGCCCGAGATTTGAATTTGAAAGCAAGCATCGGAGTGAGGAACATCCGGCCCGTGGCTAGGGTTCAGGCACACAGAAGGAGTGAAGGCAATGAACCACATGCAGACCCATATGCCGGCGACGGCCGCCAGCGCCGCCCTCGACACCATCACCTATGCCATCGGCCAGTCCGCGCTTGGACGCATCCTCGTGGCGCGCAGCCTCATCGGCGTCTGCGCCATCCTGATCGGTTTCGACGCCAATACGCTGGAACAGGACCTCGCCAACCGCTTCCCCGGCAGGATGCAGCTTGAAGACGAGGCCGGCTTGCGCGGCGATCTCGCGGCGATTGCGCGCTTCATCGAAATGCCCGGCGCCGGCCTCGACCTGCCGCTCGACATGCGCCACGGCACGCCCTTCCAGCAGCGCGTGTGGGAGGCGCTGCGCACCATTCCGTGCGGCGCCAAGGTCACCTACACCGCCCTTGCCCGGCGCCTCGGCATGCCGGACGGCGCCCGCGCCGTGGCGACGGCCTGTGCCGCCAACCCCATCGCGCTCGGCATTCCCTGCCACCGCGTGCTGCGCGCCGACGGCTCGCTGTCCGGCTACCGCTGGGGGACCGAACGCAAGCGCGCCTTGCTGGAGCGGGAGGCCGCGATATGAACGCCGACGCCAGGGTTGCCCCATCGCTGGTCGAAGCCGCCGAGACACGAATCGCCGCCTACGACTGGCCGGCGCTCACCACCGAGCTCGACGGCTTCGGCTGCGCGGTGATGGAAAAGCTGCTCTCACCCGAAGAGTGCCGGCAACTCGCCGGCCTCTACCCCCAGGAGCAGCATTTCCGCAGCCACATCCACATGGCCAGGCACGGCTTCGGCAAGGGCGAATACCGCTATTTCCGCTATCCCCTGCCCGACCTGATCGGCGGCCTGCGCGGCGCGCTCTATCCCAGGCTGGCCGAGGTCGCCAACCGGTGGAACGAGCGCATGGGGATCGCCATGCGCTACCCCGCCACGCATGCCGCGTTCCTCGACCAGTGCCATGCCGCCGGCCAGGTCAGGCCGACGCCGCTTTTGCTGCAATATGTGCCCGGCGACTTCAACTGCCTGCACCAGGACCTCTATGGCGACCTCGCCTTCCCGCTGCAGGTGGCGATCCTGCTTTCAGAGCCCGGCGAGGATTTCACCGGCGGCGAATTCGCGCTGACCGAACAGCGGCCGCGCATGCAGAGCCGGGTCGAAGTGGTGCCCTTGCGCCAGGGTGATGCGGTGGCCTTCGCCGTCCACAACCGGCCGGTGCAGGGCACGAAAGGCAATTACCGCGTCAATTTGCGCCACGGCGTCAGCCGGCTGCGCTCAGGCATGCGCCACACGGTCGGCATTATCTTCCACGATGCCAGGTGAATGCCGGCCTCATGCTTCCCAATAGGGCGGGTCGCCGAACACATCGCGCAGCCATGCGGTGAGCGCACGCAGCTTGGCGGATCCGCGCCGGTCCTCGGGAAAGGCCATGTAGATGCTGGCTCCTTCCGGCTCGGCGCCGACATCGACGCTCACCAGCCGCCCGTCGGCGATTTCCGCCTGGATGAAATAGGCGGGAAGCAGGGCCAGGCCGAGGCCGGCAAGCGCGGCATCGCGCATCAGGATCCCGTTGTTGACGCGCAACGTGGTCTGAGAGCGGACAGTCATCAGCCGCCGTGAAACCTTGAACCGCCAGTCGGCGGCGCCCCGGATCGAATAGATGATGCCCTTGTGGCGTTTCAGGTCCTCGACGGTCTCGGGCCGCCCGAATGTCTCGAGATAGTCCGGCGCGGCCACCAGGAAGCGCCGGCTGGAAGCCAGCTTCCTGACGATGACGGGGCCGTCGTCGACCACTGGCCCGTGACGCAAAATGGCGTCGTAGCCGTCGGCCACTATGCTGACGAAGCGGTCGTCGAGATCGAGCGTCAGCTCAATCCCCGGATGCTTGGCCAGGAAGCCATACAGCGCCGGGCCGAGATGCAGGATTCCGAAACTGGTCGGCGCCGCTATTCTGAGCGGCCCGGCGAGTTCACCGCGGCGCTCGGCGATCTCGGCGCTGGCATCGGCCACCTCCTGCATGATGCGCTTGGCGCGTTCATAGAAACTTCGTCCTGTCTCGGTGATGGAAAGCTTGCGCGTCGTGCGGTCCAGCAGCTTCGTGCCGAGGCCGCGTTCGAGTTCCGACAGCCGCTCGCTGATGACGGATTTCGACAGCGCCATGCGCCGGGCCGCTTCGGTGATCGAACCGGATTCCGCCACGGCGACAAAGGCGGCGGCGGCTTCGAGCTTCAGCATTGTTCGGCTTTCCCGAATTCACAATCAGGCGACCGTCGCCTAACGAAATCAAGGGCATGGTGTCATAGTTCACAAAACCGCGATACCGCGGTGATAGAACAAAATCTCCAGGAGTGCTTACATGTTTCGTCCTTTGGTCATCGTGCTCGGCTTGTTGGCAATGAGCGTTCCGGCCTCAGCCCGCGTGGTCGCCTTTCCTGCCAGCTTCAAGACGCAGACGATCAAGACCAACGGCACCAGCCTGCACGTCCGCGTCGGCGGTAAGGGTCCGGCGATCGTGATGCTGCATGGCTTCGCCGATACCGGCGACATGTGGGCGCCGGCAGCGATTGCGTTGATGAAGGATCACACGGTGATCGTGCCGGACCTGCGCGGCATGGGCCTTTCGGCGCATCCCGACGACGGCTACACCAAGAAGAACCAGGCGGTCGACATCGCCGGCGTGATGGACGCGCTGAAGATCGACAAGGCCGAGCTGGTAACGCACGACATCGGCAACATGGTCGGCTATGCGCTGGCCGCGCAATATCCGAAGCGCATCGCCAAATGGGTCGTCATCGACGCGCCGCTGCCGGGTATAGGCGACTGGGACAAGATCAAGCAGAGCCCGCTGCTGTGGCACTTCAACTTCCGAGGCCCCGACATGGAGCGGCTGGTCGCGGGTCGCGAGCGCATCTACCTCGACCGCTTCTACAACGAACTGTCGGCCGACCCGAAGAAGATCGACGAGGCGACGCGCGCCCACTACGCAAAACTCTATGCACGGCCGCATGCCATGCATGACGCCTTCGAGCAGTTCAAGGCATTCGACCAGGACGCCATCGACAACCAGGCGATGCTGGCCAGCGGCGGCAAGCTGTCCATGCCCGTGCTCGCCGCGGGTGCGGAAAAATCGGCCGGCACCAGCCAGGCCGACATCCTGCGTCTCGTCGCCACGGACGTGACCGGAGCCGTCGTGCCCGCATCGGGCCATTGGATCATGGAGGAAAACCCCGATGCCACCGTCAAGCTGATCACGGATTTCCTCTCCAGGTAACGGCCTAGCGGGTCACTCCGTCGGCGGCGATCATGTCCAGTATCCACGGGCAGGCATAATAGTCTGCGATGCGGTCGATCGCCCCACCGGTCGCATGGATTCGCACCAGATAGGCCGGCCGCCAGACCTCGCCATATTGCCTGTCGACGACCAGCATGATCTCCCCTTCGATCGTGCCTGGCCGCATGCGCCAGGGCAGCTCGCTGCGCTCATATTCGACGAAGTAGGGCGAGCGGGAGAGCAGGCCGTTATAGCAGTCCGAGACCCGCAGCCGCGCATCGGCGCTGGTCAGCGCCCGCACCCCGTCCCAGTCCCTGGCATTGAAGAGCGCGACATAGCGGTCAAGCAGCCGCTCCAGTTCCGGGTTATGTGGTGGCACCGCGACCGGTTGCGCGGGCAAGGCGGCGAGCTTGGCGCGGCCGCGATTGAGCGCCGACTTGACGCCGCCCGATGTCGAGCCGACCAAATCGGCGATCTCGTCCAGCGAATGGTCGAAGACATCCTTGAGCAGCACGCAGGCGCGCTCCTTCGGCGGCAGATGCACGACCAGCCGCTCGATGGCGCGGCCGGCGCCCGGACCGGCCGGCTCGACCGGCAGCACGATATCGTCGCCGGCATAGAAGGCTTCGGCCGCGTGCCGCGTGCGGCGATTGCGGATGAAGTCGATGCACCTGTTATGCGCGATGCGAAACAGCCACGGCCGCAGCGCCTGCGCATCGTCGAGCAGCTCGATCTTGCGATAGGCCTCGAACAGCGCCTCCTGCATGATGTCCTCGCCATCCAGCGCCGAGCCGGTCATGCGCGCGCAATAGCGATGCAACCTGGCGCGCAGATGCGAAACCGTCTCCAGGAACGCGGCATAGCGCAGGTCGAACACGCGGTCGGGCTCAGGCCAGGCCCGCATGGCTTGCGTCGTCTCGGGGGTTTTGCGGATCTGCTGGTTCATCGCGGCACATAGGTCAGGGTCACCACGCCGTTGGCGAAACGATGCGTGCCGACAAGATCGAGATCGACCGGTCCGACATCGTCGAAGGCGCGCTTGCCGTGCCCGACCCATGTTGGCACGATCGACAGATGATACTCGTCCACCAGCCCCGCGCCAAGCAAGGTGCGGTCGAGCTGCGACACCCCATATTTCAGGATGTCGCCGCCCGGTTGCCGCTTGATCGCGGCGAGCGCTTGCACAACGTCACCATCAAGCAAGGTGGCATTCCACGACACCGTCTTCAGCGTCGTCGAGGCGACCAGCTTCTTCAGGCCGTTGATGCGGTCCATGTAGGGGCTATCCCTGATGTCTGGCCAGCGTGCGAAGAACATCTCGTAGGTGACGCGGCCAAGCAGGAAGAACTCGACGTTCGAAAGCGCCTGCAAGGCATGGTCCACATTCTCCCCGACGAAGAACGGCGAGGCCCATGTCATGGGTCCCTCGATGACGCCATCCAGCGAGACGAAACTCGACACGATCAGCCGCCGCATGATCACGCCGCCTTTTCGCTGGTCTTCTCACCGGCTGCCGGCAGCCCCAGTCTCGGCCGTACCCAGGCGGCGAAGCGGGCAATGGCATCATCGGCTTCCGGCGCCCGCCCGGCCATCATCTGGAAGGAGTGCAGCATGCCGTCGAAGACGTCGAGCCGGGTCTCGACGCCTGCCTGTCTCGCCCGCTCGGCGAACATGCGGCTTTCGTCGACAAGCGTCTCGTCGGCGCCGGCCTGCAGGAAGACGGGTGGAAAGCCGGAGAGATCGGCGTAGAGCGCGCTGACCTCGGGATCGCGCCGATCGGCATCGCCGATGAAGTTGGCCGCCAGCCAGTCGACGCCAGCCTTGGCGAAGGCCGGATCTTTTTCGCGGTTGGTCTCGTAGCTGGCGGCGGTCATCGCCATGTCGAACCAGCCGGAGATGATCAGCGTGGCGACGGGCAGCGGCCGCCCCTGCGCGCGCAGCCGCTGCAGGACGCCATAGGTCAGCACCGCGCCGCAGGAGTCGCCGGCGATCACGATCCGCCGGGTGTCGAAGCCCTGGTCGACAAGCCAGTTCCAGGCTGCCATCGCGGCCTCGAGCTGGGCCGGATGCTTGGCCTGATGCGCCAGCGGATAATCGTAGACCAGCGCCCGGCAGCCGACGGCCTTGGCGAGATGGCCGACCAGCTTGCGGTGGGTGTAGATCGAGCCGCCGATGAAGCCGCCGCCATGCGCATAAAACAGCACCCGCTGCTCGTCGGCGCCCTTGGGCACGACCCACATCGCCGGCACGCCGCCAGCATCGACCTCGATATAGTCAACGCCGCGCGGCTCGCCGGTCAGCGCCGTCCAATGGACATCGTTGTGGTCGATGATCGCCTGCGGGCTGGTCAGCTTGCCCGCATTGGCCGCGATCGCCGCGTAATGGTTCCTGTTTGCCTCGCTCTCGATGCTCGCCATGATATTCTCCTGGGGTTGCGGATCGCGGAAGGCGCGACCTTCGAAGGCAGAGACGTACGGGCAGGCAAAAAGGATACGTGGTGGCGGGCGCTTTTTTGCCGACGCGCTCAGCCGCCAAACATCGCGGCATGCCGCCGGGCGAATTCGACGAACGGCGTCGGCCGCACGCCGAACATCTCATGCGTGGCCAGATGCACCCGCGATTTCGGCCGCCGCCGCCGCTCCGCCAGTTGCTCGTCGAGCGCATCGGCGAAGTCGGCAGGGACGCCGGCGGCCAGCAGATTGCGCCGGCGCTCCTGCGGGCTGATATCGACATAGCGGACCGGCTTGCCGATCCCTTGCGAAATCCGCGCCGCGATGTCGCTCATGGTCAGCGCCTCGGGTCCGGTCATGTCGAGGCTCTCGCCTTCGTGGCCGCCATCGCGCAGCAGCCGGACGGCGACCTTGGCGATGTCCTCGACATCGACCGGCGACAGTTCGGTATCGCCGAGCGCGAGATAAAAAGCGCCTTCCGTGGCAATGGTCGGCGCGTCGCGCAGATAGACCTGCATGAACTGGCTGGGGCGCAGGTGAGTCCACGCCATGCCGGCTCCCTCCAGATAGCGCTCGACCTCCTCATGCATGCGCGTGAAGCGGAACTTGGTCGCGTCATAGCCGATGTTGGATTCGGCACCGGAAAACTTCACCACATGCGTGACGCCGGCCTGCTTGCAGGCGTCGATGAAACGACACTGCGTCTCGACCATGTCTTGCGCGGCGGTCGAAATCATCAGCACGCGATCGATGCCGTCGAGTGCCGCGCCAAGCGTCTCCGCCCGGCGCATATCGCCCTCGATCAGGTCGACGCCGGCAAGTCCGCCGAGCCCTGCCGCGAATGCCCGGTCCAGATCGCGAACCAGCGCCCGCACTTGATACTTCCGCCGTGCGAACTCGCGCACGATTGCCTTGCCGTTCAGGCCGGTGGCGCCTGTCACCAGGATCATGGTCTGTCTCTCCATTCAGCATCGATGCGGCCGCCCTTTCGACGACCGCATCTTGAAGACGAAGAGAAGCGGGCAAAGGATTCCGGCCAAACGTCTTTTTTATCGGGGCGAGGCCAGTATGCGCCGGATCAGCCTGCCTGCGCGTAGCGGCTGACCACCATGCCGCAGGCATAGGCCTTCGAGCCGAGCAGCCGCAGGTTTCGGAACCCGCCCTCGTCGAAGATACGGCGGCCGGCGCCCAGCACGGCAGGATTGACGAACAGCTGGAACTCGTCGACCAGCCCGGCCGCGATCAGCGCCGACGCAAAGCCGGCGCCGCCGAAGACGGCCATGTCGCCGCCCTCGCCCGCCTTCAGCGCGTTGACCTCGCGCGGCAGGTCGCCGCTCACCACCGTCGTGCGCTCCCAACGCGAGGCTTCGAGCCTGTCGCTCGGCACCACCTTGCGCGCTTCGACGATGCGCCGGGCGAAAGCATAGAAGGGATCGGCCGGATATTTCCTCGCCGCATTGCCCCAATGGGTGAGATAGCCCTCCTCGGCCATCTTGCGGCTGAGCAGGATGGTGTCGATGCCGGCGAACACGGCGTTGAAATCCTGTTTCAGCTCGGCGTCCCAACCATTGTCGTCGCCCCACTCCCAGAGCTGCCACGGGTGATCGGCGTCGGCGCCGACGAAACCGTCGACCGACATCTGCATCTGCAGGATGAGCTTTTTCATCGGGTGTCCTCATCAGATTTGCCTAAGGATGGTTTACTTTCGGAACCATTTGACCTGTCGGGAAAAATGATGTCAATAGTAAAGTGATTTAAAATTGGAACCATAGGGATGTCGACGCGCGAACGATCCGCTTGCCCGATCAACCTGTCGCTGGAACTGCTCGGCGACCGCTGGACGCTGCTCATCATCCGCGACCTGATCTTCGCCGGCAAAAGGCATTTCCGCGAGTTCCTTCAATCCGATGAAGGCATCTCCTCGCGCACCCTGGCGGAGCGGCTGCAGACACTGCAGGACGAAGGCATCCTTACCCGCAGCGACGACCCGAGCCACGGATTGAAGGCAATCTACCGGCTGACCGAGGCCGGTATCGACCTCTTGCCGGTGCTTGCCACGCTCGGCGCCTGGGGCAGCAAGCACCGCAACGCCGATGACAAGCTGGCCCGTATCGCCGAGGAACTGGCTGCCGGCGGCGAGCCGGCGCTGGAACGGATGAAGGTGGCACTGCGGGCAGAGCATATGGTGTAGGCGGGAGCGCTGTTCTAAGGGCGAAGCAGCTTCCTTGAAAGTCGGCGCCGCGGGTCGCCGGCGGAGCCGCCGCCCTTTCTCCCCGTCACTATACGGGGAGAAATGCCCGGCAGGGCAATGAGGGCAGCACTGCCGCCTGGGTAGCCAGTCGAAGCATTTGAACTAGGTCACACTCCCCAACGAGATGCCTCCACAACCTGCCTCCCGATTGACAATGGTCCACTTTTGTTCTCTATATGTTCCGGTCTATCAGCAATCGCGGATGAGCGGAACAGGATGGAAACAACGGCCACCATCCTGCATGCCGATCTCGACGCCTTCTATGCCTCGGTCGAGCAGTTGCTCGACCCCACGCTGCGCGGCAAGCCGATCGCGGTCGGCGGCGGCGTGGTGCTCGCTGCCTCCTATGAGGCGCGTGCCTTCGGCGTGCGCGGCGGCATGCCGGGGCGCAAGGCGCGCGAGCTTTGCCCGCAATTGATCTTCGTCGGCGGCAATTTCAGCGACTACCAGCGGCTGGGCGACGCGGCGATCAAGGTGCTCGACGATTTCACGCCGGTGGTCGAGCGCATCTCCATCGACGAGGCCTTTGCCGATGTCGCCGGCTGCACGCATCTGTTCGGCTCGCCGCGAGAGATCGCCACGGTGATCCGCCGCCGTGTGCGGGCAGAACTCGGCCTGCCGATCTCGATCGGCGTGGCGCGCACCAAGCACTTGGCCAAGATCGCCTCGCAGGTCGCAAAGCCCGACGGGCTGGTGGTGGTCGACCCCGGCACCGAGCTTGCCTTCCTGCACGATTTGCCGGTCTCGCTGATGTGGGGCGTCGGGCCGGCAACCAGGGCGCGGTTGGCCGAGATCGGCGTCGAGACCATCGGCGAACTGGCCCGCACCCACAGCGGCGCGCTGACGCGGCTGCTCGGCCCCGCCGCCGGCGACAAGCTCGCGGCCCTGGCGTGGAACCGCGACCCGCGCAAGCTGGAGACGAAGCGCCGGGCGCATTCTGCCGGCGCGCAATCGGCGCTTGGGCAAAAGCCGGCCGTGGCGCGGGTGATCGTGCCGACACTGCTGCATCTGGCCGACCGCGTCGCCAGCCGGCTGCGCGCCAAGAACCGCCCCGGCCGCACGGTGACGGTGCGCGTGCGCTTCGCCGATCTCAGCGCCGTCACCCGCTCGATCACGCTGGAACAGCCGATCTCGGCAACGATCATGCTGGCCGAGATCGCGACGGACCTGGTGCGCGGCGTGCTCGCTGACCATCCACGGGAGAAAACCATCTCGCTGCTGGCGATCTCGGTCTCGCATCTGGAAGAGAGCGCCGAGCTGCAGCTCGACCTGCCGCTCGGCCTTGCCGACGAAAAGCGCCGCCCCGGCAGCCGAAAGGGCCTCGCCCGTTTCGGCGCCGACCGCGCCGTCGACAAGATCCGCGAGCGCTTCGGCAAACAGGCGGTCGGCTACGGCACGGTGGCGCTGGAGGCGGCGCGATCAGTGCCGGACGAATTCAGGAAGTTGGCGGAAAAGGAACTGTGAGCGGAGAAGCCCTCCCGTCGCTCACGCCTTGCGGATCAACGTGCCGAACCAGGCGGCGCCGCGGTCACGGCCGACAGCAGCTCGCGCTTCACCAGCACCGGCTTTTGATAGGTCTTCCTCACGGCAATTCCCCCACATCCAGGCGTCTGGCGGCAACTAGCATCCGGCAGGCACCGCTTGTCAAGAAGAGGCGAAATTGGCTAGCGGGGCAGTTTGCAGATCGCGAAAATGGTTGCAATGATCGAAGCGAAGGGAGCGGCGGCGCCGACTGTCGAGATCTAATAAAAGAGGGTTGCCGTGTGACCATCCTTGACAAGGCAAAGCAATGGGCAAGGGCCATCAAGCGTGATGTGGTCGCCTTGTGGCTGGCCGCCCGCGATCCCCGCGTTCCCTGGTACGCCAAGGTTGCCGCCGGCGTGGTCGCCGCCTACGCGCTCAGTCCTATCGATCTGATACCCGATTTCATTCCCGTCCTCGGATATTTGGACGATCTGATCATCGTACCGCTCGGCATCCTGCTTGCGGTGAAGTTGATCCCCGCCGCTTTGATGGCTGAGTTTCGCGCGGAAGCCATTCGCCGATCCAGGCCGACCAGCCGCGGCGGTCTGGCATTCATCGTTGGAAGTTGGGTTCTGATGGCCGCCGCGCTCATCTGGTTGTTCTGGCCAGATCGCTCGGCCTAGATTTCAGGCCCGGCGTTTCTCATTGCCCCGGCAGCCCCACGTCAAAGCCGCGCGGTGCCGAAAATCCGATCCCAGAAAATCGACGTCACGCCGAAATTGGCGTTCTCGTCGACATGGTGATGCACCGCGTGGCGGCGCTTCAGCATGTAGAGATAGCTCGGATGGGTCGGATGCCAATGATGGATCATGTGGTGGACGCTGATGTACCAGAGGTAGCCCAGCATCAGACCGCAGCTCACCGCGCTGGCGGTCGCGAAATCCGAGACCATCCAGACAGGCAGGAATGCCACCAGCGCATGAACGCCGAGGCTGAGCCATGTGGGCGTGCCCACCGGGCTGCGCTCCTCGATATGGTGACGGTCGTGCAGGTCCCGGATCCAGGGAACGTGGTGCAGCACGAAGCGATGCAGGACGTATTCGATCAGCGTCCACAGGCCAAGGCAGATCAGCGCCGTGCCGATCCAGTCCGGCGCGCCTTCCTCTCCGGCCTCGATCAGCCCGGCCACGCCCAATACGGCGATCACCAGCGGATAGACCACGAAGTCGCTATAGTAGCCGATCAGACCCAGCTGCATTCGGACGAATCACCTGACTTTCGACGCCGCCCCAAAAGCGATGCTATCAGATTGCCGGACTCGCGCATGAGGTGCAATCCGGATGCGCCTGACATAGCGTCGCAATTTCCCGGTGCAAGATCGGCAGTGATCAACGCAGGATCGGCCGACTTCGCACCAGCGCCGCAAACGGACATGCAAACATGGCAAAACGCAGCGCCGGCCTGCTGATCTATCGCCGCAGCGGTGGTGACATCGAGGTGCTGCTGGTGCATCCCGGCGGCCCGTTCTGGGCGAAGAAGGACGATGGCGCCTGGTCGATCCCGAAGGGTCTCGTCGACCAGGGCGAGGACGAGTTGGCGGCGGCGCGACGCGAGACCGGGGAAGAGCTCGGCACGAAGGTCGAAGGCCCCTTCGCGCGTCTTGGCGACTACCGGCAACCGGGCGGCAAGATCGTCTCGGCCTGGTCCGTCGAGGCCGACATCGATGCCGCCGTCATCAGGAGCAACACCTTCACAATGGAATGGCCGCCGCGATCCGGATCGATGAAGGAATTCCCGGAGGTCGACAGAGCCGGCTGGTTCACATTGGCCGAGGCCGAGGTGAAGATTTTGCAGGGCCAGCGCCCGATGCTGTCGGATCTGGCGGGGCAACTGGGCGTGGCATGATCGCCGACGGCAAAGCTGCCAATCTCCCCCAAGAGGGGAAGATGGCCGGCAGGCCAGAGGGGGGCGCTGTCCCGCCAACGTCTCGGTCAATCAGGTATGTCCGTCGGAGGCTTGCGTGAAAGAGGATCATACCGATAGGCAGTGATCCTTGGCGGCCCCTCTGCCCTGCCGGGCATCTCCCCACGAGGGGGAGATTGGCTGTCATCCCCCAAACCGCGCCGCCGTCCACGCCCCGCTGGCCGCGTTCGACTCCACGGCGGCGGCGACGAACTTCACGCCGCGCGCGCCGTCGACCACGTCGGGCACCTGTGCCGCGCGCGCCGGATCGACCGCGCCTCCCGAACGGTGGGCGCGGATGATGTCTGCGGCGTCGCGGTAGAAATTGGCGAAGGCCTCGATATAGCCCTCCGGATGCGCCGCCGGCATGCGCGACACGCGGCGGGCTTCCGCCGTCGAGCCATGGCCGCCGCGCACCAGCGTGCGGGTTTCCTCGCCATGGACGGAAAAGCGCAGTTCCTCCGGCCGCGTGCCCGACCATTCGAGCCCGGCTCTGTCGCCATAGATGCGCACGGAGAGGTCGTTGTAGTGGCCGGGCGACGTCTGGCTGGCCAGGATCGTGCCGCGCGCGCCGTCGGTCCAGCGCACCAGCACATGCGCATTGTCGTCGAGCCGGCGCCCCGGCACGGCGGTGAACAGGTCCGCCGAGACCGAGTCGGCCTCGCGGCCGGAGATGAAGCTTGCCAGGTTGAAGGCGTGCACGCCGATATCGGCCAGCACCGCCGACTGCCCTGCCCTCGCCGGATCGGTGCGCCATTCCGCCTGCTTCTGGCCGTCGGCATCGATCGGCTTGGTCAGCCAGTCCTGGATATAGGCGCCATGCACAGACACGATCCGGCCGAGTTCGCCCGCCATCACCATCTCGCGCGCCTGGCGCACCATGGCGTAGCCGGTGTTGTTGAGGGTGACGACGAAGCGGCGCTTTTTCGCGCGCGCCAGCGCCACCAGCGCTCGCGCGTCATCAAGCGTCGTCGACAGCGGCTTGTCGCAGATCACGTCGATGCCGGCTTCGAGAAAGGCGGTGGCGATCGGCGCGTGCAGATGGTTGGGCGTGACGATGACGACCGCCTCGATGCCATCCGGCCGCGCGGCCTCCGCCTTGGCCATGGCGCGATAATCGGCATAGCTGCGATCCGGCGCGATGCCGATTTCGGCGGCCGAGGCGGCGGCATTGTCCGGATCGGACGACAGCGCGCCGGCGACCAGCGCGATCTGGTCGTCAAGCCGCATGGCCAGCCGATGCACCGCGCCGATGAAGGCGTTGCGGCCGCCGCCGACCATGCCCACCCTCAAGCGCGTGCCCGCCGACCCGTCCGATGTTGCGTAGACCATGTTTCCTCCTCCACCTATCACTTCGTCATCCTGGGGCGGAGCAAGGAGCGCAGCGACGCGGCGCAGACCCCAGGATCCATGCCGTGGCTTCAAGGCGTTGCGACGGTGCAGAATCTTCTGATTCCGCCGCGTTCCTCGGCAACTGTCACGGCATGGATCCCTTGGGCTGCGGAGCAGCTCCAGGGGTCTCCGCGACGGAGCTTCGCTCCTGCTTCGCCCTGGGATGACGACGTTGGAAGGACTTACCGAGCCCCCCTACCACCCTCGAACAGGATTTCCAATTTCCATATTGTAAAACGATCGTATCGCGCTAGCCTGAATTCATGAGCGGGGCGAGAAAACCATCCGGACGATCCAATGCCGACGAGGCGGCGACGCGCAAGCGCGGGCGTTCGCTGGCGGCCCTTGGCTATATACAGCCGCAGACCTATGAAGAGCTGCGCGCGGTGCTGTCCTCCGGCACGGTGCATTTTCCGAAGCGCCTGCGCCAGGTGGCGATCTTCCTGTGGCAGCATCCGAGCGAGGTCGCGCTCGGCACCATCGCCCAAGTGGCGGCACAGGCCGGCGTGCAGCCCTCGACGCTGGTGCGCTTCGCGCAGATCTTCGGATATTCGGGCTTTTCCGATTTCCAGGGCCTGTTCAAGGACCACGTCAAGGGATCCTGGCCGGAAGGCCGTGGCGAGCAGCGCGCCGAGGCCGAGCCTAACGCCGCCATGCATTTCCTGCGCGGCATGGTCGGCGCCTCGCTGGCCTCGCTCGGCCGCATCGAAAGCGGCTTCGATGTCGAAAGCTTCGAGAAGATGTTGGCGACGCTGGCCGACGCCGACCTGATCTACGTCATCGGCTCCAAGCGCGCCTTCCCCGTCACCACCTATCTGTCGCTGACGCTTTCGCAGCAAGGCGTGCGCAACGTGCTGGTCGACAATGTCGGCTCGACCGCGCTCGACCAGGTCGGCTGTATCGGCAGGCAGGATGCGGTGCTGGCGGTATCCTTCAGCCCCTATAATTCGATCACGCCCGACCTCGTCGCGGTGGCGCACGAACGCGGCGCCCGCATCGTCACCATCACCGACAGCACCTTCTCGCCGCTGATCCGGCTCTCGGACAGCTGGCTGGAGGTGGTGGAATCCGACTTCGCCGGTTTCCGCTCGCTGGCCGCGTCGCTCGCCGTCGGCATGGCGCTGGTCCAAGGCGTCGCGGCAAAGCGCGGCAAGTGAATATTGGAGGTTTTGATGGAGAGTTTCGACTTGTGACGGCGACCATAAATTATCGACGCCCGCGCCGCCCCTCATCGCCCTGCCGGGCACTTCTCCCCGTATAGTGACGGGGAGAAGGGGCTGGCCTCAGCGCTGGCACCCCCTTTGCAACATTGGTGATTGGCGAAATCGGTGACGACAGCGCCCCTCTCCCCGTCACTATACGGGGAGAGGATGCCGGCAGGCAGGTGAGGGGCGGCGCAGACTTTAGGATGTCATCTGATGAACCGCCACTGGCACAATTGACTACCGGGAATTATCGTTCCATATTTTGAAAAATAGAAACTTTGTTCCGGGAGGAGGAATGGAGATCAGGCTCGAAGGCAAGGTGATATTGGTCACCGGGTCGACGCAAGGCATCGGCCGTGCCATCGCCGAGACCCTGGCGCGCTCCGGCGCGGCCGGGCTGCTGGTCACCGGCCGCGAGAAGACGCGTGGCGATGCGGTCGCGGCGGAGCTTTCGCGGCTGGGCACGCCGACACTCTTCGTCGCCGCGGACCTCGGAGACCCGGAAACTCCGGCCCTTTTGGCGCAGGCCTGCATCGAGCGCTTCGGTCGCATCGACGGCCTGGTCAACGCCGCCGGCCTCACCGACCGCGCGTCCTTCCTCGACGCCAGCCCCGAAGACTGGGCGGCGCTGTTCGCCGTCAATGCGCGCGCGCCGTTCTTCCTGATGCAGGCGGCGATTGCCGACATGCGGAAACGCGGCCAGGGGGGCGCGATCGTCAACATCCTGTCGATCAACGCCCATTGCGGCTCACCCGAGCTTGCCGTCTATTCCGCCACTAAGGGCGCGCTGGCGACGCTCACCAAGAACGCCGCCAACGCCCACCGCTTCGACCGCATCCGCGTCAACGGCATCAATGTCGGCTGGACCGACACGCCGGCCGAGCGTGTGATGCAGGCGCAGACGCTCGGTCATGGCCCGGGCTGGCTTGACGCCGCCAACGCCGCCCAGCCCTTTGGCCGGCTGCTCAGGCCGGACGATATCGCCAACCTCGCCGTCTTCCTGCTTTCCGACGCGGCCGGGCCGATGACCGGGGCGGTGATCGACCAGGAGCAGTCGGTGATCGGGGCGAACCGGTGAACGCCATCGAAACGCTTGGGCCTGGCCTGCTGGAGCGGCTTCCCGCCGCCGTGCAAAAGCCGACCTACGACCGCGCATCGCTGTCACCCGGCATGGCCCATCTCGGCGTCGGTGCCTTCCACCGCTGCCACCAGGCCGAATACACCGACGACCTGCTCTCGCTGAAGTTCGACCGCTGGGGCATTGTCGGCATCAACATCCGCCCGCCGGCGCTCGCCGACACCCTTGGCCGGCAAGGCGGCCTCTACACAAGGCTGATCCGCGAGAACGACCATGTCGAGGCGCGCATCATCGGCAGCATCGTGAAGGTGGTCGACAGCCAGGACAGCGCCGCACCGGCGCTCGCGGTGCTCGCCTCGCCCGACATCGAACTGGTGACGATGACGGTGACGGAAAAAGGCTATTGCCATATCCCGTCGACGGGCGCGCTCGATCTCGGCCATCCCGACATCGTCCATGATCTCGCCAATCCGGAAGCGCCACGCAGCCTGCCCGGCATCCTGGCGCTGGCGCTGGAGCAGCGCAGGGCCACGCATGGCCGCAAGCTGACACTGCTCTCCTGCGACAACATTCCGACCAACGGCGTCATCCTGGAAAATGTCGTGCGGAGCTTTGCCGAACGGCGTGGCAATGGGCTTGCCGACTGGATTGCGGCCAATGCCGCCTTCCCCTCCGCCATGGTCGACCGCATCGCGCCGGCTGTGTCGCCGGATGATCTCGACAGCGTCGAACAATGGTTCGGCTATCGCGATGGGGCCGTTGCGGTGGGCGAGCCGTTCCGGCAGTGGGTGATCGAGCAGAAATTCGCCGGCCGCATGCCGCGCTGGGACCTGGCCGGCGCGACCTTCGTTGACGATGTCACGCCGTTCGAGCATCTCAAGATGCGGGTGCTGAACGGGGCGCAAACGACGCTCGCCACGCTCGGCGTGCTAGCGGGGCTCGAACACACATTCGATGCCATCGCCGACCCGCTGCTGTCGGTCTTCGTCAGGAGCATGCTGGTCGAGGAGACGCTTCCGACACTGACGCCGGTGCCCGGCATGGAGCCGTTGGCTTATGTCGAGCAGAGCCTTGGCCGGCTGAAGAACACAGCGATCCGCCATCGCAACCACCAGATCGCTACCGATGGATCGCAAAAGATCGTCCAGCGCCTGCTCAACCCGATCCGCGACCGGCTGAGCCAAGGCGCCAGCATCGGCCTGCTGTCGGTGCCGGTCGCCGGCTGGATGGCCTATCTCATCCTGGCCTCGGCGCGCTTCGGCAAACGCTGGCCGGTGTCGGATCCCTATGCCGGCAGGATCGCAGCGATCGCCGACGAAAGCGGACGCGATGCGCCGGCGCTGGCTTCCGCCATCCTGGCCATCGACACGATTTTCGACCCCGGCCTTGCCGCTGACGAGACGTTTCGCAAGACGGTGACTTCAGTGCTGGGCGAACTGCTTTCGGACGATCCGATGGCGGCCGTTCGACACAGTCTGGAGCAAGACGGGGTCGCGAGGTTGAAACGATCCAAACAATCGGCATTATAGGCATCGATCGCGGGTTCGCGGTCAGGGGAGGCATGATGAAACTTGGACTGCTCACCGCACCATTCGCGGAGACTCCGCTCGGCGAGGTCGCCGGCTGGGCAAGCTCCGTCGGCTTCGAGGCGCTGGAGATCGCCTGCTGGCCGAAAACCTCCGGCGCCACCCGCCGCTATGCTGGCACCAGCCATATCGACGCCGCCGGCACCTCGGCCTCGCAGGCGAAAGAGATTGCCGCTTCGCTGGCGGAAAAGAACATGTCCATCTCCGGCCTCGGCTACTACCCCAACCCGCTGCATCCCGATCCCGCCCACCGCGAGGCGGTCATCGGCCATCTGAAGAAGGTGATCGTGCTGGCCGCCAATATGGGCGTGCCGGTCGTCAACACCTTCTGCGGCGGCGATGCCTCCAAAACCGTCGATGTCAACTGGCAGGATGCGCTGAAAGTCTGGCCCGGGATCGTCGCCCATGCACGCGACCACGGGGTGAAGCTTGCCTTCGAGAACTGCCCGATGATCTTCAGCTATGACGAATGGCCGGGCGGGCACAACATCGCCTATTCGCCGCAAGTCTGGCGCCGCATCCTGGAGAGCTGGGGCGGCGATGTCGGCATGAATTTCGACCCCTCGCACCTGGTCTGGCAGATGATCGACCAGGCCCGCTTCATCAGGGAATTCGGCCCCTACATGCTGCATGTCCACGCCAAGGACCTGATGATTGATCATGATGGTTTGTACGAGCGCGGAATCCTTTCGGCCGGGATAGGCTGGCAGGTGCCGCGCATGCCGGGGCTGGGCGATGTCGACTGGAGCGGTTTCTTCTCCGGCCTCTACCGCGCCGGCTATGACGGCTCGGTCATCATCGAGCATGAGGACAGGCGATTTGAAGGCAGCGACGAGCAGGTGAAGCGAGGTTTCCTGCTCGCCCGCGACGTGCTGCGTCCCTTCGTCAAATGACGGCAAGGCGAGCCACTTGACTCCGTTTGTGAGTGGCACGGCTTAACGGGTTGGAACTGAACTGAAAAACAATGTGGAGGAAGACTGAAATGAAGACATATCTGACCATGGTTCCGCTGCTTGCCAGCGCCGCCCTGCTCGCCTCGGTGGGCATCTCGTCGGCGGCCGGCAAATACACGATCGGCATCTCCAACACCGTGCAGGGCAATGGCTGGCGCGAGGAGATGGTCTGCGCCATGAAGGCGCAGGCGCTCGCCTCGGGCGAAGTGGCCAAGCTCAACATCGCCCACCGCAACACCGATGCCGCCGGGCAGCTCGAAGACATCCGCAACCTGATCAGCGCCAAGGTCGACGCCATCGTCGTCAACCCCGCCGATCCGGCCGGCATCAAGGCGGGCCTCGAAGAGGCGACCAAGGCCGGCATCGTCGTCGTCGCCGTCGACCAGGCGGTCACCGAGCCGTCGGCCTACATCATTTCCAACAACCAGGAGCAGTATGCCTATCTCGGCGCCAAATGGCTGTTCGGCCAGATGGGCGGCAAGGGCGAGGTGTTCTACATGCGCGGTGCGGCCGGCGCTTCGGCCGACAGCGATCGCGACAAAGGCTTCAAGAAGGCGCTGGCCGAATTCCCCGACGTGAAGGTCGCGCAGGAAGTCTTCACCGGCTGGCAGCAGGACCAGGCCAAGCAGCAGATGCTGTCGTTCCTCGCCACCGGCACGCCGTTCAACGGCGTATGGACCTCCGGCATCGACAACGTCATCGTCGACGCGCTGGTCGAATCGCAGGCGCCGCTGGTGCCGGTCGTCGGCGCCGACAATGCCGGCTTCGTCGGCCAGTTGAGCTCGGTCAAGGGCCTCGTCGGTGCCGCCGTCACCAACCCCGGCTCGATCGGCGGTGCCGGCGTGACGCTGGCCCTGCAGATCCTCGACGGCAAGAAGCCGGCCCAGCAGACCGTGCTGGTCGACCCGCAGCTCTGGGACAACGCCACCGACGAAGGCAAGGCCAAGCTGAAGGCGGCCGCCGACCCGTCGCTGAGCCCCGAATGGCCGGTCTCGATCTCGATCCCGGACTGGACGACCTACACCAAGGAGCAGATCGTGGCCTGCAAGGGGCCGGGGGAGTAAGGCTGAGGTTTGCCAACGGACCATCCGTCGGCGCTGCCCCTCACTGTCCTGCCGGACATCTCTCCCCGTAAACGGGGAGAGAGAAGCTGGCCGCAATGCCGGCGACAAGCCCCCCTCTCCCCGTCACTATACGGGGAGAGGATGCCGGCAGGCAGGTGAGGGGCGGCGCCGACATTTCTAATTATTCGACCTCATAAATCGAGAACCAATCAATTTGACCACCAGCCCCCTCCTCGACGCCACGGGCGTCGCCAAGAACTACGGCGCGGTCGCCGCCCTGCGCAATGCGTCGCTGTCCGTCCTGCCGGGCGAGGTGCATGCGTTGATGGGGGCCAACGGCGCCGGCAAGTCGACGCTGCTGAAGATCCTGACCGGGGCCATATCGGCCAATGCCGGGCGCATCCTGATCCGTGGCGAGGCGCGCGACATACGCTCGCCGGCGGCCGCGCGCCGCGCCGGGCTGTTGCCGGTCTACCAGGAGCCGTCGCTGATCCCCGATCTCGACGTGCTGTCCAATCTGCGGCTCACCGGAACGCCGGTCGAGCCGTTCCGCGCCTGGGTGCGCGAACTCGGCATCGCCGACCTCGACCTGCGCGACAGCGCGCGCGACATTCCATTGGCCGTGCTGCGGGTGCTTGATCTGGCCCGGGCGCTCGCCGTTGAACCCGACGTGCTGCTGCTCGACGAGATGACCGCGGCGCTGCCCGCCAACCTTGCCGAAAAGGTGCTGGAAGTGGTCCGCCGCCAGGGTGACGCCGGCCGCGCGGTGATCTTCATCTCCCATCGCTTCGTCGAAATCGCAGCCCTTTGCGACCGCGCCACCGTGCTGCGCGACGGCGAGACCGTCGGCGTCGTCGACATCGTGCCGGGCGTCGAGGAAAAGATCGTCGAGCTGATGCTGGGCACCCGCATCGAAAAGGCCAAGGTCGCCGCCCGAAGCGTCAGCGAGAAGGCGGCATCCGCCCCTGCCCGACCGCGCATCACCGTGAAAAACCTGCGCGTCGGCATCAAGCTCGGCGATGTCTCCTTCGATCTCGCCGATGGCGAAGTGGCCGGCGTCGTCGCGCTCGAAGGCCAGGGCCAGGACGAGCTGTTCGCCGCCCTTGCCGGCTCGATCCGGCCATCCGGCGGCACGATCGAGGTCGACGGCCAGGCAGTAAAATTCTCACATCCGATCGACGCCATCCGATCGGGGATCGCCTATGTGCCCGGCGACCGTTCCGAGGCGCTCGCCATGCAGCGCTCGGTGCGTGAGAACATTGCACTCCCTTTCAGCGCCGCCCTGCGCAACTGGGGGCCTATTCATATGCGTAAGGAGCGCGCCACGGTGCAGAGCGCCATCCAGCGCCTGCAGATCGACACCCGCGCCCAGGGCGAGGTGCAGCGCCTGTCCGGCGGCAACCAGCAGAAGGTGACCATCGCGCGCTGGATCGCGGCGGACGCCCGCACCATCCTGTGCTTCGATCCGACACGCGGCATCGATGTCGGCACCAAGCAGGAGATCTATAAATTGCTGCGCGAACTCGCCGGCCACGGCAAGTCGGTGCTGTTCTACACCTCGGAACTCGAAGAGGTGCAGCGCGTCTGCGACCGCGTCATCGTCATCTTCGGCGGCCGTCTCGTTGACATCTTTCCGGTCGAGGAAGCGGACGAACCGGCGCTGATGCGGGCCGCCTACGGCCTGCCGCGCGGCGCCAAGGCCGATATCGGCATCCTGGCCGATCCCCAGTCCCCGTCTTCGGGGACGATATCATGAACCATTTCCTGCGCCGCCAAGGCTGGGTGTCAGGCCTGTTCGCCTTGCTGATCATTCTGTTCATCGTCACAAAACTGATCCAGCCCGGTTATGGCAGTGGCGATTTCGGCTCGCTGGCGCGGGCGGTACTGCCTTACGCCTTTGCCGTCGCGGCCCAGACCGTTGTCGTCATCGCCGGCGGCATCGACCTCTCGGTCGCCGCCATGATGGCGCTGACCAGCGTCACCGCCGCCTCGATGATGGCGGGCGCCAGCGAGGAATACGCGCTGTTCGTCGTGCCCTTCGTGCTCGCCATGGGTTTTGTGCTGGGCGCCCTCAACGGCCTGCTCATCGTCGTCACCCGCGTGCCCGACATCGTCGTTACGCTCGCCATGCTGTTCGTGCTGCAAGGGGCGGCCCTGCTGGTGCTCGGCGCGCCGGGCGGCGCCGCGGCAGAATGGCTGAAGGCGATGATCTCGGGCACCGTGCCGATACCGGGCCTGCCCGACGCCATCGACGCCTGGCTGCCCAAGGCGCTGCTGGTGCTGATCGTCTGCCTCTGCGTCATCTGGGTCCCGCTCCGGCGCTCGCGCCTCGGCCTTTCCATCTACGCCATCGGCTCGAGCGAGCTGGCGGCGTTCCGCAGCGGCGTGCCTGTCGCTCGCACAAGGGTCATCGCCTACGCGCTGTCCGGGCTGTTCGCGGCCATGGGCGGGCTGGCGCTGACCATGAGCACCGGCATCGGCGCTCCCATTCCCGGCCCCTATCTGCTCGCCAGCGTCGCCGCCGTGGTGCTGGGCGGCGTTGCGCTCGGCGGCGGCAAGGGCGGCCTGCTCGGCCCCATCGTCGCCGTCTTCGTGCTGCGCCTGGTGCGCACGGACCTGACGCTGCTCGCCATCGACCCCAACGTCACCGCCATCATCGAAGGCCTGATCATGGTCGCCGTGGTGATGTTCGGCGCGTTTATCACGATGCGGGGGCGGCAATGATGGGAGAGAGAAATATAGAGCGTAGCGCTCTACGGCGCCCCCCTCTGGCCTGCCGGCCATCTCCCCCACTTGTGGGGAGATTGGCTGTTGTTGCGGCTTTCGCCAATCTTCAACGTTGCAGAAAAGAGTGGGGCGCCAAAGCGGCCAATCTCCCCCCTTGTGGGGGAGATGTCCGGCAGGACAGAGGGGGGCGCCGTAGAGCGCTACCCTCCCAGAACATCGGACCCACCCCATGAGCACATCAGCGATCACCCCCGTCCCCCTCGGCCGCCGTCTAAAACGCTTCATGGCCGACCGGCCGCTCATCCCGCTGATCATCCTGCTGGTCATCCTGGTGGTGATCCTGCAGATCCTGCGTCCCGGCATCGTCAACGAGCGCTGGATCGCCAACACCATCAAATTCGCCATTCCGCTGGCGATCCTTGCCGGCTGCCAGACCATGACCATGTTGACCGGCGGCATCGACCTGTCGGTCGGCACGGTGGCGACGATGAGCGCCTTCATCATGGCGACGCAGATCGTCAGCCAGGACCCGGCGGTGGCGTTCCTGCTGGCGATGATGCCGGCGGTGCTGATCGGCCTCGTCAACGGCATCGGCGTCGGTGTCTTCCGCGTCCACCCGCTGATCATGACGCTGGGCACCAGCCTGATCGGCACCGGCTGTCTGCAGGTCTATCAGCGCACGGTGATCGCGTCGGGTGCCAAGATCCCCGACTTCCTCGCTTGGCTGGGCACCGGCGTCACCTACGGCTTCCCCAACGCGCTGCTGCTCTTCGTGCCGCTGGCCGCGCTCATCGTCTTCACGCTCGCCCGCACCGGCTTCGGCCGCCTGCTCTACGCCGTCGGCGACAATGAGCGCGCGACGCGTCTGTCGGGCGTGCAATACTGGCAGGTCATAACGGCGCTCTACGTCACCTCAAGCGTGCTCGCCGGCATCACCGGCCTGCTCTATATCGGCCTGATCAAGGCCCCTTCCCTGTCGCTCGCCGAACCGCTGGTGCTGCCTTCGGTGGCCGCCGCCGTCATCGGCGGCACCTCCATCTTCGGCGGCCGCGGCGGCTACACCGGCACCATCATCGGCGCGCTGATCCTCACCGTGCTGACGACGCTCCTGACCATCCTGCAGATGCCGGAGGGGGCTAGAAGGATCTTGTTCGGGTTGATCGTGCTGTTCGTCACGGCGGCCTATTTGCGGATCGTCGAGGAGCGGTGAAAGGATCCCGCGAAGGCCACCGTTTTGGATCATCAAGCAATCCAGTGCCTGCGCACAAGAGATAAGCGGCGAAAGGATCGATTTTGAGAAACTCGCCGCTTCCGTATTTTTGCCAACTATATTAGTCCTTGTTGAAGTGTATTGGCGTGATGCCATTGGATACCACTATTTGTTTTCGGCCAGCGTTCACTTTGAACCATTGATTAACCGCCTATGCTTCATTCTGTGAATCGCATGCACAAGGCATGTGAAACACGAGAGCTTGCTCGATGCGGATCATGCCGGATCTCACCGTTACGATACAGAAGCTGATGTCGGCCAAGAGCGGCTTTGCAGGCGCCAACCAGCCCGCGTTCGCGAAAGCAGGCACGGCGCTGCGGACCGAGCCTCCTGTCATTCGTCCGGGTGCAACAGGTGATGAGGACGACGCCGAATACGATCCGTTCGGCAGCTTTGGCCAGGCCGCTGGGGCGCAGGCGTCTTCACCCATCAGTGCAACGTCCACCACGACGGCACAAGACCGTTATTTGCGCGCGGGCGAAGCCAACTTTGACGAACTCCAAGCGGAGTATACACGCTTCATCGGCTCGATGGTCGAGGCAGACCGCCGACACGAAGATTCCACCGTTGCGCGCAACTTCATCCCCACGGGCGAGACACCGGAAACGGTGATGGCGATGGGAGAACATGACTATATGTGGGCCGTCCAGGACGAAATGGAGGCCGCTGCCGACCGCAGCCCGCAGGCGCAGGCCAACAAGGCGATCAGCAACCAGAGCCTGACCTACGGTGATGCCGGCAGGATGACTTCCGATGCCCTGTTCAGCCTGCAGAAGGCATTGCCAGCTTTGAACAGCGCCTTGGCGAGTGTCACCCCCGAGGCCATTGAAAAGCGCCTGCAAGGCATCGGCGACGACTCGAAACGCCAGCTTCTCGCGCAGCAACTGGCCAGGAACGATATGCTCTTTGCCAAGAGCAATCTGCGCTACGTCGCCAGGATAGTCAAAGGCATCGAGGGTGGCCCCAACAAGGTGACTGGCGACATCCTGCTCAAGAACGACCAAGGCCAGTACCAGCTGGGCGATTTCTCGATTTCGTTCAAGGGCGATGTGTTGCTGACCTCCAAGGACAAGTTCAAGGCATTCACCGGCTGAGCTTGTCCGAGGCGCCGGCGTCTTGACGGCAACCAACCGATCGCTGGAACTATGGCCTGGCGCCCGAACAATATCGAAAGAAGTGGAGCTGCCTTCCAACTGCCCGATGGTGGCGCCCGGCGGCCCGATAGCCAAGTTTATCCTCGATATCTAGGAGTTCATTGCGACCACGCATGGGGCCTCCTGCAGATCGAGTATCCCGCCGTCCATGACGCGTGCTGCGTCGCGGCCGCGCGCCACCCCGAGCGCTTGGAGGGACCGCTTCACTCCGTCCACATCGCCCACCACCGGCTCATCACCCCATCGGAATGGCGAGCGGTCGACGGTGTTATCACCGTCCAGTAAGGGCGGCGTCGTTGCGCACGCAGGCCTCACCAGAAGCCGATGAACGACCTCAATATCGCCGCGGGACCGATCGCCTGCCTGCAGGTCATGCGAAATCCGGCCCGGCCCGTTGCCTCAAGCACGTCGTCGTCGATATCGCGCAGGATTCTGTGCGCATTGCGCCAGCCGATCCTGGCCAACGCGGCTGCCAGATCCGCCCGCGAGGGGTTAAACAGGCTCTCGTTGGCGGCCGGGTCCCCGGACCGGTCGATGTCATTGCTCGAGACAAGCGCGTGGCGTGGAATTGTCACGTCGGTGCTGGCTTCGAACGGCGTGGACAGATCGAGGAAACGGGAAATGGAACTCAGGCAAAGGGCCGGGGTCGCGACGAGTTGCTCATAGCATACGAAATGCACGGGCGTGCCGGTGCGGCGCAGCGCCTCCATAGCAAAGTAGAACTGGTTCCAGTAGTCGGCGGGTGCGCGGAACCTGTATTCCATCTGCGGCCGCGTGAAATCCTGCCTGATTTCGAAAGGCTGGTTCAGGAACGAACCGAAATGTTTGGCCGGCCTCAAAATGCTGTTGTGCCTGGTGAAACGGAACCAGGACAGGAGCTGAGTGATCGGGTCCTTGCTCATGACAATGATGGGCAAGTCGCCATATTGCAGCGCGCGCCCGTTCATCAGGGCCGGAAAGATCCCATGCTTCCAAAAACCCTGGTCAAAGACGACGGGCACGCCGAGATAGGCCTCGACCAGATGTTTTGCGAGATTCGTGCCCGATTTCGGCGTCCCCATGATGCGGATCCGGGCGACAGTGCCGCCGGCCTGCGTCCGCGATCCACCGGGACCTGGGCTAGTCATCGGCCCTCACAGCGCCAGGCTGCCCTGCTCCGCCGCCTCGGCGTTGGGGTCGCCCGGCGCGGTGGCCCAGGCGAGTTCGACCAGCGTCACCGTGCGCTTTCCCGTGCCATCGAGCTGGCAGACGATGAGGCCCTGCTCCTCGATATAGGTCAGCAGCCGCCGGGCCCGGCGCATGGAGTGCGACCCATAGGCGCGGGCGATCGCGCCATCGCTCGGGCACGGCCAGCCCTCCTTCGCCGCGCGCGCGATCATCATGAACACGCCCTGCATGTCCTCTGGCAGCAGTGAGGCGCGCACCGAAACATCCCGCCACGCGTCATCCTCGGCCATGTCGGACCCCACCCCGGCACGGGCGCGTGTCAGCATGCGGCGAAATTCCTGGAGATCGGGCATGACCGAAGCCAGTCCCTCGATGCGGCAGCGCACGACGAATTCCTGGTAGAGGACGCCGATGACGCGAAATCCCGCATCGGGTTCGGCCAGGATGGCGCGCAGGATGCGGTCCATCCGCTCGCGCCGTTCGGCCAGATCCTCGGCGCTGGGCGCGGGCTCGGCCGGTTCGGGCCGAATGTCGCGCGGCGCCGATTTCGCCGCCATCAGCTGCTCCAGCAGATCCGGCGACGCCACCCGGCGCGGCGCGCGCATCGTCTCGGGCGGCGGGGCGGCCAGGATGATCGCGCGGGCGTCCTCGAGAGCGGATTCCGGCATCGCCATCAGCCTGGGCGTGCCGTTGCGCGGGCTGGTGTCGGTCGGGCCGATGCGTAGGCCGAGCGGGCGGCGCGACAGCGCCGGCCCCAGCGCCATGAACTGTCCGCGCTCCAGGTCGCGAAAGGCCTCCGCTTGCCGCCGCTCCATGCCGAGCAGATCGGCGGCGCGCGCCATGTCGATATCGAGGAAGGTGCGGCCCATGAGGAAGTTGGAGGCTTCCGCCGCGACGTTCTTGGCGAGCTTGGCCAGCCGCTGCGTGGCGATGATGCCGGCAAGCCCGCGCTTGCGGCCACGGCACATCAGATTGGTCATGGCGCCGAGCGAGAGTTTTCGCGCTTCGTCGGAAACCTCGCCGGCCACCGCCGGCGCGAAAAGCTGCGCCTCATCGACCACCACCAGCATCGGGTACCAATGGTCGCGCGCGACCTCGAACAGCCCGCCAAGGAAGGCAGCGGCGCGCCGCATCTGGTTCTCGGCGTCGAGCCCTTCGAGGTTGAGCACTGTCGAGACGCGGTGGATGCGCGCCCGCTCGCCGGCCGCCTGCAGGCCGCGCTCGGTGTGCTCCTCGGCATCGATCACCAGATGGCCGTAACGCTCGCCCAGCGAAACGAAGTCGCCTTCTGGGTCGATGATGGTCTGCTGCACCCAGGGCGCGCTCTGTTCGAGCAGGCGCCGCAACAGATGCGACTTGCCGGAGCCCGAATTGCCCTGCACCAGCAGGCGGGTCGCCAGCAGCTCCTCGAGATCGAGCTTCGCCGGAGCGCCCGCCGTCGTGTGTCCCATCTCGATCGCAACGGTCATGCCAGACTCATCGGCTCCTTCGCAGACGGGCTTATCAACCCGATCGCGGCCCGTCGAGCCGCGCAGGCCAAGCGATTCGCGTTGCGCACAGCCGAGACAATGATGACGTGGCCACCATGGACGGCCGCAAACCGGCGCGCCGCCTGCCGGTTACCGCCTCGGGCCTGTGGATAGTAACCCCCTGTTCACCATGGGCCGGCGTTCCGATTGCGGGCACCAGGCATCCGCCTAACCTGACCCTGCATCGTGCCCCAACGTGATGCACCCAACGCCCCAAATGGCGGCCGGCGTCTTCAAGTTCCTCTGTGTATGCGCCGGTCGTCAGGTCTGTCCGTCACCTCATCGCATCCTGCCGTGGCACCGGCGGCAAGCGCGGTGCGGCCAGTCCCTTGAAGGGATCACGCCAGGCTTCGACGGCTTCGAGCCGGCGATACCAGCGGGCAAGAGCGGGATAATCACCGAGCGGCAGCCCGGCGACGTCGTTGAACGGCAGGAACGTCGCCATGCGGAAGTCGGCATAGGAGACCGAGTTGCCGACCAGCCATTGCCTGCCGACAAGCGCAGTCTCCAGGATCGCCGCCGTCGCTTGAAAAAGCTTCAGCCCCTCCTCGACCAACTGATGATCGATTGGGCCCAGCCCGTAGCGCTGCTTGGTGCCGCGCTCGAAATGCACCATGTCGCAGGCCCGCGCGAAATTCTCCTTGCCCCAGCTCAGCCAGCGGATCATGTCGGGCTCATCCTCACCGCCGCGCCAGAAATCCGAACCCATGTCGCGCGACAACCGGCAGGCTATGGCGTCGGCCTCCCACAAGCTGCCGCCCGGCCACGCCAGTATGGGCAGGGAAAGGTTGGGATTAAGCGGCCGGAACCGCTCGGCTTGCCCCGGCGCGAACGGCGATGCGAATTCGAAGGTCAGCCTCGCCCCGAGATGACGCGCCACCGCGACCGCCAGGCGCGGATTGGGATTGCGGCTGAAGAACAGTTTTGTTCCCACCCCAGCCGGCATCGCCTCGACCCTGTCACTCATGAATGCTCTCCTTGTCCCCGGCGACCACCGCCAGATCAAGGACGGATGCGGCTGGCGCAATCCGACAAATCATACATCCCGCGGGAGCGGGCGGAACGAACAGCCCATCGAAACAGGATGGTCGCGCAAAGTTTGGGTTGACCGTCTCCGATGGCGAGGCGACACTTCATCCCGCAGCAAGGCAGGAGGAAGAACGATGGATGAGCCCGACCGCTGGCGCCACATGTCGAACGCGCCGAAAGACGGCAGCCGGATCCTCGTTACGGTCCGCCCATCCGAACAGGGGCCGGCGGAAGTCGACCTTGCCTACTGGTCACGCGCCGATCAATTCGGTGAGGAAGGCTGGCGCGCTTCCGATTCCTCGCCTGGCCGCGTCGTCGAATATGCCGAGCCGGAGCTGAAATGCTGGATGCCGATGCCCTCGGCCAATCTCAGCCGGGGCGCCTCGATGCCGGCGCCCTGGGAAGGCGACGACGCGCAGCAGCTGGACGGCTCGGGGATTTAGCGCTCTTCCTCCCCTCTGCGATTGGCGAAATCGCCGAAACCGCCAATCTCCCCCCTCGTGGGGGAGATGTCCGGCAGGACAGAGGGGCGCCGTAGAGCGCCAACCTCAATCACAATCGAAACTGCCATGCCTCATACGCCATTGCCGCCGCAGAACCGAGCGAATGCTCGATCGATGCGCAAAGTCATGACCGACGAGGAGTTGAAGCTCTGGAATGAACTTCGCGCGCATCGGCTGATGGGGCTTGGCTTTCGAAGACAATTTCCGATTGCCGGCTATATCGCCGACTTTGCGTGCCCGCAGAAGAAGCTCGTCGTCGAACTCGATGGATCGCAGCATGGTGATGCAGATCTTGCAGTGAACGACACTGTCAGGACGAGGCGTCTGGAGCAGGACGGCTGGACCGTGCTCCGGTTTTGGAATGACGATGTCATCCGCGACATCGACAATGTCAGCCAGCATATTGTCATCATGGCGGGTTTGGGTGGTATCGAATGAAAGGCTGGCGGGACAGCGCCCCCCTCTGCCCTGCCGGGCATCTCCCCCACGAGGGGGGGAGATTGGCAGCTTCGGCGCCAGCTTTAAAACAAGAACGCCGCCGTCGCCGGGTTCGGACCGCCGCGGCCGTCGGCCGAATCCATGCCCGCGATCGTCTTCAGGTCCTGCGCGTCCAGTTCGAAATCGAAGACGTCGAAATTGGCCGCGATGCGATCCTGGCGGATCGATTTCGGGATGACGATCAGCCCCTGCTGGAGATGCCAGCGGATCATGGTCTGCGCGGCGGATTTCCCATGCTTCTTGGCAATGCCCGCAATGGTCGGGTCGCCGAGCAGCTTGCCGCTGCCCAGCGGGCTCCAGCTTTCCGTATGGATGTCGTGTTTGGCATGGAATTCCCTGAGCGCACGCTGCTGGAAACGCGGATGCAGTTCCACCTGGTTGACGCTTGGCACCACGCCCGTCTCGCCGATGATGCGCTCCAGATGATCAGGATTGAAATTCGAGACGCCGATCGACTTGATGCGGCCGGCCTGCTTCAACTCGACGAGCGTCTTCCAGGCCTCGACATATTTGTCCTGGCTGGGCACCGGCCAATGGATCAGGAACAGGTCGAGCTGCTCGACGCCGAGCTTCTTCATCGTGTCGTCGAAGGCGCGCAGCGCCGCATCGCGCTGGTGGGCGCCGTTGCGCAGTTTCGAGGTGATGAACAGCTCTGCTGCCGGCACGCCGGCGGCGCGGATCGCCTCGCCGACCCCTTCCTCGTTCTGGTAGCCCTCGGCGGTATCGATCAGCCGGTAGCCGGCCTCGATCGCCCAGCCCACCACTTGCGCGGTGATGTCGTGATCGACCTGCCACACGCCAAGGCCAAGCTGGGGAATGGCGGCGCCGTCGTTCAACGTGATCTGTTGGGGCATGGTCTGGTCCTTTTGCGGGGGGATGGTCCAGCCTATCTAGGCTCGACGCCGCGCAACGGCCAGTCGCCGGGGGAAAATTCGCCGGGGGAAAATTCGTGTCCCTTCACCTCGGCCGGCGCACCGCCCTCACCACGCCGGCGTTTCCGCTGCCGCAGAAGAGGCGGTCGCCGCCATCGGATTCCAGCCCCGAGACGCCCATGCCGGCAGGCATGTCGAGCTTCTCCAGAACCTTGCCCGTTTGCGGGTCGACGCGGCGCAGATCGCTCTCGTCGCCCTCCCAGGTGGCGTGCCACAATTCGCCGTCGACCCAGGTCACCCCTGTGACGAAACGGTTGGATTCGATGGTGCGCAGGATTTTTCCGGTCTCGGGATCGATCTGGTGGATCTTGCGCTCCCGGTGCTGCCCCACCCACAGCGTGCCCTCGGCCCAGGTCAGCCCGGAATCGCCGCCATTGCCGGGTGCCGGAATGGTGGAAAGCACCTCGCCCGTATCGGGATCGATCTTCTGGATGCGGTCCTTGGCGAGCTGGAAGAAATGCCGGCCGTCATAGGCGGTGCCGGCATGCGCGGCGACATCGATCGAACGCAACGCCTGTCCGCTCTCCGGATCGAAGGCGTTCAGCCTGTCGCCCGAGGCGAACCAGACGTTCTTGCCGTCAAAGCTCACCCCGGCCACCGTCTTGGCGCCGGGAAAAGGTCCGTATTCCCTCAGGATTTCGGCCGCCGAATGCTTCATGTCTTTGTCCTCGATGGTGGTCGTCATCCCGCTGACTTCTGGGGATCATGTTCCAAGGTGTGTCGAGATTCTGAATATCAACACACCTTAGCCATCTGGCAGCGGCGCGGGGAGTAACAAGGTGGTCGTGAATCCAGCCACCGGCGGCGTCATCCAGCGGCGCGCCCGGCCATGGCCGAACGACTGCACCTTGCCGGCCTCGGCAAGCGGCTCGAGCGCCCTCTGCACGCTGCGCTGGCCGGTTCCGAGCGCCAGCGCCAGGGCCGAGCTCGACCAGGCCTCGCCATCGGCGAGCAAGGCAAGCACGGCCGCGTGCCGCTCCTCGATCGGCCGCGCCAGCACCATCACCGCGTGCGCCTGGCGCGGCGCCAGCGTGAAGCCATGCTTGGTGGCGCTGATGCCGGCCAGTGCGCGAAGCTCGGCGCGCAGCCGCCCGATCTCGACGCGCAGGCGCGCGCGATGCGATTCATCGGCATGCTTGCCGCCGAAGGCCCTCGCCACGAGTTCCCCCCGCGACACGTCCCCCGGCCATGCTTCGGCGAGCGTCCGCGCCAAGGCGAAGAGCACAGGCCGGCTCGCCAGCGAGATCGTGACCCCGCCGCCGCGCACGGCGTAGCGGAAGGCATCGACGACCAGCGCCGGCGATCCCTGCAACGCCTCGACCTCCTCGAGCAGCAGCGGCTGCTCCCTGCCTCGCGCGATCAGCCGCGCCGCGGGCGTCTCGAGCGCCTGGCTTGCGCTCTCGACCTCCGCGATGAGACCTGGAATGCCGGCTATGCGGGCGGCATGGCGCGCCCACTCCAGCGCTGCGCGCGCCGGCCTGGTTCGCAGACGCCGCATGGCGATGCCGGCGACGGCAAGCTCGTGCGCCGCCCTGGCCGCCGGCGGAAGCGGTGCCGGGTCGAGCCCGGCCAGCACATGCTCGGCCTCGTCGAGGCGGCCGATCAAGAGCAGCCGCCGTACCTTGAGATGGCCGGCATGCGCCGCGTTCAGCCGGTCGCCATGCTTTTCCAGCGCCGCGCGTGCCGCGTCGAGCGCCTTGGCCGGCCAGCCGAGGTCACGCGAGACCAGCGCGATCTCGGCCTCCGCGACGACGCAGCGGGCGCGCGCGACGGCCTCTTTCGGGCTGAAGGCACGCGCGGCCCGTCGCAGCAGCGCCTTGGCGCGATCGAAGTCGCCAAGCTGCGCCATGGCGATGCCGCGCAGCGCCAGCGCCGGCGCATCCTCGCGCAGGGCGACGCGGTCGAGCGCGCCGAGCGCATCGCCCGAAGCCAGCGCCAGCGCCGCCGCGTTGATCAGAGAGTCCATTCAAATCCCGTCACACTTGTAACTCCCACCTCGGCGCGGCGCCGCCCTACCTTAAGTCGGTACCGTCAACCAGCAAGTCGTGCCGGCAATGACGGCACGCAAGGGAGAACCAGAAAATGCCTGCCTCCACCGACCTCGACCTCGCCACGGCGAATGATACGGCCAAGCACGCCGCACGCCACCCCTGCTGCGCCGGGCCGGAACTCTTGGATTCCGCCGCGCCCGCAATGCCCCGACATTCCCAGGCAACACCACACCGCAACGACGCCACGACTGGCAAAGGAGAAGACCAATGACCATGACGATGAAGATGCCGCCGATCGTTTCACGGCAAGACTGGGAAGCCGCTCACAAAGAGATGTTGGTGAAGGAGAAGGCGACGATGCGCGCCAGGGATGCGTTGTCGGCCGAACGCCGGCGCATGCCGTGGACGGAAGTGGACAAGGCCTATATTTTCGATCGCCCCGACGGCAAGGTCAGCCTGCTCGACCTGTTCGAAGGCCGCCGCCAGTTGATCGTCTACCGCGCCTTCTTCGAGCCCGGCGTCTATGGCTGGCCCGATCACGCTTGCCGCGGCTGCTCGCTCGGCGCCGACCAGGTCGGTCACCTCGCCCATCTCAACGCCCGCAACACCACGCTCGCCTACGCTTCGCGCGCCCCGCAGGCCGACATTGCGCGGCTGGAGCAGCGGATGGGCTGGGAGATTCCCTGGTACACCATCACCGACAGCTTCGACAAAGACTTCGGCGTCGACGAGTGGCACGGCCACAACGTGTTCATCCGTGACGGGAACCGTATCTTCCGCACCTATTTCATCAACAGCCGCGGCGACGAGGCGATGGGCACGGTGTGGAGCTACCTCGACGCCACCCCGCTCGGCCGCCAGGAGATCTGGGAAGACTCGCCCGAGGGCTATCCGCAGACGCCGCTCTACAGCTGGTGGAACTGGCACGACAATTACGATGCCGGAGCCGACAAGAAATGGGCCGAGGTATCCGCCGCCGGCGAGGCCGCGTTCCGCGACAAGGGCGAGTAGCAGCGCCTGGCGGGAAAGGGTGGCACGCCCCATCCTGCCTGGTTTCCTCTCCCTCGCGGATTGGGGGAGAGGAACCCAACTCCTTGCCAACCATCAAGGAAAAAGACCATGAGCGACATTCATTCCGGCTCCGGAAGCGCGACCCCGGAAAACACCGCCACCCCCGGCATCGCCGACTGGCTGTGCCTCGCCGCGGCGCCGACCTTCGCCCTGATGGCGCTGGTCTCCTGTCTTCAGGGCAGTGCCGCCGCCATGCTGTGCATGGGCGCCTCGCCTCTTACCGGCATGCCGGCAATGTATCTCCTGATGAGCGCCTTCCATCTGACGCCCTGGCTGCGGGTGGTTTCCGGCCGGCAGGCCCGGTAGCAGCCGCCCTGTAACCCCACCACAGGCCGGAAAGAGACAGGGCCTCGGACCCTGTCAGAGGGTCGGTTCGTGCTGGTAAAGCTCGTCCATGCTGAGCGACGCCAAGGCCGCGAATGGGGCCTGCTTCTTCACACGGCCGCCGCTCAGGATCACCACGTCATCGCAGAACGAGATGGTGCTGTGGTGATGGCTGATCACGAGGGTCGTGCGGCGGCCGGCTCTCGACTTCAACGTCTCGACGATCGCCGCTTCCGACAGGCCGTCCACGGCATTCGTGGCTTCGTCCAGGATGAGGAGATCGGGATCGCGCACCAGCGCCCTCGCCAAGGCAATCCGCTGCCTTTGTCCCGCTGACAGATTGACACCCCTGTAGCCGACGACGGTGTCGTAGCCCTGGGGCAGATGTTCAATGAACTCATGCGCTTCGGCCAGTCTCGCGGCACGCTCGGCATCGCCGCTCGTGGCGCCATCCTGGCCGTAGGTTATGTTCTCGGAAATGGTGCCGTCCACCAGTTCCAGCTCCTGGCTGGCAAGTGCGACGTGCCTTCGCCACTGGCTGGGGTCGATCTGGTCGAGCGGCGATCCATCGACAAGAATCCCTCCGGAGCTCGGCTCGACAAAGCGGCACAGGAGATTGACGATCGTCGTCTTGCCGGCGCCCGACCGGCCGATGAGCGCCGTCGAGCGGCCGCTTCGGATATCGAAAGTCGCCGAATGCAGCGCCGCCGCGCGTGCGTCCGCGCCGGAATAGGTAAATGCCACGTCGTCGAAGCTGATCCCTTGACGCAAACCGTGGAATGGCCCGTCGCCTTGCGGAGGCTTTGGCTTGTCCGCCGGATCCAGCATCCAATCGACCTCTTCGAGCGACCCGCTCAAGCCTTGCAGCTGGCTCCACGACATTTGCAAAGCCCGCATATGCGGCTGCAGCCGGTAGAGCAGGATGACGAATGCGACGATCAGCGGGAAGCTCACATTGGCGAACCATGCGCCGATCACCACCGCAAGGAACAGCATCGCATGGAGGACCTCGGTCAGCGGCGGCAATGCGCCCTGCCGGGTGAGCAGGACGAAAGCAGCCCGGCGAACCGCGTCCGATGCCTGGTCGAACACCGCCTGCTCGCGGCTCTCCTGTCCGAAGATGCGGATCAGGCGTCCGGCATGGACGAGGTGGAGCATCTGGGATGCGAGATCGCTGTTGCGGGAGGCGACGCTGCGGCTGGGCGCTTTCAGATTGGCCGAGAGAACGGCATGGACGACCTGGACGAGGGCCAGGCCCACTGTCACCAACAGTGTCATCTGCCACGACAGCAGGAGCAGAAATGCCAGCAGGATGATGGCCGCCGATGCGCTGACGATGGCCGACAGCATGATCTGGATCGCATCCGATGCCCGCCAGGATTCGTTGGAGATGATGTTGAGCAGCCGTCCGGGACTTTGCTGCAGGAAGAACGGGTAACCTATCCTGAGGAGCTGCTGCGACAGCGCGCTGCGGATCGAATGGCTTGCCTTGCCGTATATGAAGGTGGTCAGCAGCGTGTTCGCGAATGCGAAAACGTTCTTCAGGATGATCGAGCCGAGGATGGCGACCGAAATGACGATCAGCCGGTCGCGCTCGTTCAGGCCTGATCCGAAATACTGAAAGACGGCGGAGAAGCCGGCCATCCCGGCCGCATCCGCGTGTCCCATGATTATGCCCAGCAAGGGGATGATCAAGCCTATGCCGAACCCTTCGAGGGCGGCGCCGACAAGACCAAGAACCACCACGGCCAGAAGCAGTCGCAACTGCTTCGTTCCGAGCGCGCGACCCAGCATCGGCAAGCTTGGCGGCAAAAATCGCATTATGGCCTGTCACCTCGCCTGGGCATCTGCCTGCCGATCCTGCGGCACTTGCACTTCTTCCGGCCATCTTGCCAGCAAAAGAAGCGCAAATCTGGCCGCGCCGGTCAGATTCATGACGACGATCGGCCAATGCGACAGCTGGAGTTCGCGGTCGAACCGGGGACCACCCGCCAACTCCCGCAAAGCCCCTCTGGTGGCCCAATAGAAATGGCGAAGCAGCCAGGGCGCATGGCGGACATGCTTCAGGCAAAGGGCGCCATTGCCGAAGCTGTAGTCGCGGTGGAGCTTTTCGATCGATTTGCGGTCTCGCCGGCCATGATGATGGAAAACTGTCATATCGGGCACATATTCGACCGGAATGCCGAGCAGCATCGCTCGAACAAGGTAATCCGTATCTTCCGCTGACCGCAGCGGGCCGCCGGCGCCGAACCGTTCGTCGAAATGACCGATACGGGCCGCGACATCGCGGTGCATCACCATGTTGCAGCCAAGCACGAAGCCGCCCGGATGAACATCGGGGGTCAGCCGCTCGCGCACCCGCGAGCGCTTGATCGTGAACGGCAAATCCCTGGGATCGCCGAGTTCGACGCAGCCGCCACGGATGAGCCATTGTTCGCCGGAAGCATAGTGTCGTTCCAGATCGCGGAGGTAATCGCCATCGACCTCGCAATCATCATCGACGAAGACCAGCACGCGGCCGCGCGCGCGCGCCACTCCGGCGTTGCGGGCGGCGGCCAGTCCGGGGCGCGGCTCGCGCACGGCTGTGAACGGGATATCGGATATTTCGGCGATGCCGGCCAGGCGCTCCGCCGTGCGGTCGACCGAACCATTGTCGACAACCACGAGTTCGGCCGCGAAGGCGGCATGGGCGCGGCACGCGCTTTGGACCGACCTGATGCAAGCCTCGAGCACGGCGACACGGTTGCGCGTGCATATGATGAAGCTGACCGCCGGCGGCGACCGATCGGGCCGGGGATCGACGGGAACAAGCTCCGTCTGGCGATCGCGCTGCGTGGGTGGGCGGGCTTTGACGATCATCCCTGCGGCTAGCTCAACTGATGGGACGCCAGGACAGCAGCGGCAGGCGTGGATTTCAGGTACCGCGCCACGGCGTCCGCCTGGCGGCCTGCCGACATCGAGACAAGACTGAACCATGGCGCGTAGGCGGCGGGACGCAACGCGTACTTTTCGCGGCGTCGAATGAAATCCCATTTCGCGGTCCGCGTCAGGAATTCGTGCGTCAGCGGAGGTTGCATTTCGTCGCCTATGAGTTGGTAGAGGAAATAGAACAGGTTCAACGCGCCGGCCGCAAAACTCGGCCGCGTTTCCGTCGGCAGCGCGGAGATCCTCGCCTCGAGCGCAACAATGAACGCCGCGGCCCGGCGAACCGTGTCGGTCGAAACGGCCTCGCCGATGTCGCGCAGATCGCGCGTGTCCTGTGCCAGGCCTTCCCGCTCGAGGTTCTCGGCCACGATCGTCAGATGTGTCCGGCGCATCTCCTTCCTGTGCCTGCTCGTTACGCTCCCATCATGGATACGGTAGACGATCAGGTTTTCGGAGATCATCGCCGCCGGATAACGATCGGCGAGCCGCCTGAAGAGGTCGAAATCCTCGGCGTGTTTGTATTTCGGATCGTAGAATAGAACGTCGTCTTTTATGACCTTTCGGTTGTATACAACCGTGGAATGCATGAATATCGTGAAGAACATCGACAATATGCGGAGCTGGCCGAACCGGAATACCGGGTCGGGTGTACCCTTGGCGACGCGGTTGCGAAGCAAGGTGTCGAAACCGGCGCCACACAGAGCGACATCGGGCCGCCGGTCGAACAGCGCCACCTGGCGCGACAGGCGTGACGGATAGGCGATATCGTCCGCGTCCATCCTGGCGACAAGGTCGCCCCGAGCGACGGCCAAACCCTCGTTGAGGGTTGCGATGAGGCCCCGGTTTTCGCGGGAGATGATGGAGATCCGATTGTCGGCCTGCCGGTGCCGCTGCAGGATTTGCAGGGAGTTGTCCGTCGAGCCGTCGTCGATCGCAACGACCTCCAGGCGATCGTGGTCCTGCCGCAGGATGCTGCCAAGCGCGGTGCTGAGATAGGGTCCCGCGTTGTAGACTGGCAGCACAACGGATACCAGGGGAGCGGCCATGGTCAGCTCCGATCCGTTCGTTGAAGATCGCCTGTCGCCTCACGGCCGTCGAGCAATCCACCGGGATAAGCCCCTGCCGCACCTCTGGGCCATCCGGCGTCGGTCGTGTCGGTGCGTGCCCGGATGCGCGTGCCAGCTCCCGGCGCGACATAGGGAAAGTAGCGCTTGAGGCTGTTGAGCGGCTTTTCGAAAACCAGCCACGATACCGAGGCCAGGATAAGGGTGGCCGTTCCTGCGACCAGGAACCGACCCGCCCCCTGCTCCGAGACGTTGACGGGGATCCACGGCTGGGACTTGACGGCCAACGACAGGAGTATGGGGTGGTACAGATAAACGCCATAGCTGATGCGGCCAAGGGCGGTGAGCGGCGGCAGTTCGAGAAGCCAGCCTCGGTACCCGCGATGGCCTCGAGAACAACTCGCGACGATCATCACGAGAGGCCCGAGCGGAAGGACTTGCGACAGCAGCCAGCGGCCCCATTCCTGGACAGTGTCTGGCGGCGCCGGAGCAAACCACTGCAGGACGAAAAACGCGACCGCGAGCGCCGGCCAGCCAAGCCGTAGCCACTGTGGCAAGACGGTGGCCCTGGTTCGGTAGACGGCAAGCCACGCACCCGAGGCGAGCGCGTCCATGGACGCCGGCGGAAGCAGGTCGCGCGCCAGCGCGGGGGTTCCAGTGATCGGCCAGTAAAAGCGATACGACAATGACAGCACGATGACGCCGATGCAGATCGCTTCGAGGCGGCGGCGTGGCGCCAGCAAGACGACCAGCGGCCAGGCGATATAGAACTGCTCCTCGATGCTCAGGCTCCAGAAATGGCAGAGCAGCCAAGGCGACCAGTCGTTGCGCAGCGCGTACCAGAAATTCGACAGGTAAAGCGCATGCCAGATCAGCGATCCCCTGGAATGCTCCAGGTCAACCATCCAGACGACGCCCAGCACGGCGAAATAGGGCGGGAATATTCGCAATGCCCGCCTGATGTAGAAGGATCTCAGCGCGGGCGCGGCTTCAAATTCAGCCGCCGAACGCGCTTCCAGGAGAAGGCGCGTGATGAGAAAGCCGCTCAGCACGAAGAACAGCCGCACGCCGATGTGGCCCCAGAAAGAAGAGCCTCCCGCCGCGAAGAAATGGGAATACAGCACCATCGTGACGGCGATGGCCCTCAATCCGTCCAGCTGGGTATCGCGAGAGTTTCCCATCAGCCGCTTCCGCCGGCGGAACATCTCCGATGAGGCTGCCGGCTTATCATCACGGATTCCCGGCTTCGAGAGTCAAAGGAGTGGTTCGCAACGGACGACCCGCATCCTTGCCGCCGCTCATGTTCGCCAACGCGCCGACAGTGCCAAATCCGCGCTCCACGAGCCCGCCCGGGACGGGTCCGATATCGGATGTCTGCCAGCGGAAAGCTCAAGTTGGTCAACTTGACGGAACCCTTCGCCGCGCGTTTCCAGTTGGCCAATGAGTGCTTCCACGCAATGGTGCGGCGCAACACAAAAGATTTACCGCGCTGAAATAGTTTTGTGATTGGAGGGCTAAAAACGACTAAAAACCGTCCTGATTTAGCCGCTAACGCGAAGGTGATCGTTAGCCGAGCGAAGCGCGTGAGGTTGTCCGTGTAGAACCGCACATATTACCGGTTGCATCCGGGAAGAAACCTGCAAATTTCTCTATAAATCATCGAAAATTATATTTTCAATATGCGATTTATAACAAATTAGACACAGAGAATTATATGAAATGATTGGTGTTTTGCAGCGCAGCATAACCGATCACCGCTCGGAATCGAAGCCGGGGCTGGCGCGTCCTGTGCAGTCCAGGCGCCTCTTCATCCCGCCTTTACAGCCCCGAACCGCAACCCGTCCATCAACAGCTTGACCAGCCGGCGCGAGCGGTCGCGCCACTCAGGGGTGTCGGGCGCCGAATAGATGCCGCCGAGCGCGTGCAGCACGTCGGAGGCATCGACGTCGCCGCGGATCGTGCCGTCGGCGACCGCCGCCTCGACCAGTTGCCGCAGCGCCTGCGACACTCGTCCCGACGTGTCGGAAAACAGCGTCGAATTGGTGGTCAGAAGAATCCGCAGGCTGGTCGCAAGGCCGCGCTTGGTGGCGATGTAGTCGACGAAGCGGCGCATCCATTCTTCCAGCGCGACATCCGAGGGATGTTTTGCCGCAAGCTCGCCGGCCGCCGCGCACAACCCCTCCACTTCGCGGCGGTAGACCACCTCGACCAGATGCTCGCGCGTCGGGAAATGCCGGTAGAGCGTGCCGATGCCGACGCCGGCGCGGCGCGCGATCTCCTCCAGCGAGGCGTCGATGCCGCGCTCGGCGAAGACCGATGCCGCCACCTCGACCAGCCGGTCGCGGTTGCGTTGCGCATCCGCGCGCAACGGCTTGTCGGCGGCGGCGGGTTTTTGGTCGACGGTTGTGACGGGCTCAAAAGCCAATTTTTTCTCCACCAGGGATATGGGGGCTTGAACCATGCCTGGCCAGCCCCCACGTAAATAAACGGAGGCGCCTCCGTTTTAGTGGAGCACCTTTATCATATAATCAGGGAGCCCGGTATGTCACGTCTTTCGAAGCCGCAAGCTGTCAGCTTCCTCACCCCCGGTGGATTGGCTGTCGCCTGACCTTGCCCTTCCCTTCCAAAGCGCCAATTCATTCCCTCAGCGTCAAGCAACTGGAGCCAGACGCCCATGACGAAAATCCCCGTCCATCTCGATATCAACGGCCGGCATCACGAGTTGCAGCTCGAACCGCGTGTCACGCTGCTCGATGCCTTGCGTGACAGGCTCGGCCTGACCGGCACCAAGAAGGGCTGCGACCACGGCCAGTGCGGTGCCTGCACCGTCCATGTCGACGGCGAGCGCGTGCTGGCCTGCCTGACGCTGGCAGCCCAGGCCGAAGGCCGCACCATCACCACCATAGAGGGGCTTGCACGGGAGGGCGAACTGCATCCCGTGCAGGCTGCCTTCCTCGAACAGGACGCCTTCCAGTGCGGCTATTGCACGTCAGGCCAGATCATGTCGGCGGTGGCCTGCATCCGCGAGGGCCATGCCGGATCGGATGAGGAAATCCGCGAATACATGGCCGGCAATCTCTGCCGCTGCGGCGCTTATCCGCACATCGTCGCCGCCGTGCGCCAGGCAGCGCTGGAGGCCGCGTCATGAGGGATTTTTCCTATCTTCGCGCCACCTCGGCCGACGCCGCCCGCCAGGCGGCCGCGCTGCCCGGCGCCATGCTGCTCGCCGGCGGCACCACGCTGATCGACCTCGCCAAATGCGGCGTCGCCGAACCAGACACGCTGGTCGACATCACCCATCTCGAGGGGCTGGACCGGATCGAGATCGACGAGCGCGGCGCCATCATCGGCGCGCTCGCCAGGATGGGCCATGTCGCCGACCACGCGGACATCAAGAACCGCTTCCCCGCCATCTCGGAGGCGCTGTGGCAAGCGGCTTCGGCGCAGATCCGCAACATGGCGACCATCGGCGGCAATCTGATGCAGCGCACGCGCTGTCCCTATTTCCGCGATCCCTCGAACTTTGCCGCCTGCAACAAGCGCGAACCAGGCAGCGGCTGTTCGGCGATCGGCGGCGTCACCAAGGGCCATGCCGTGCTTGGCACCAGCGAGGCTTGCATCGCCTTGTATCCCGGCGACCTCGCCGCCGCGCTCGTCGCATTCGACGCAACAGTTCATCTCGGCGATCGGCGCATCCCGGTCGATGACTTTTTCCTGCTGCCCGGCACGACGCCGGGCAAGGAACACGCGATCGAGCCGGGCGAGATGATCACCGCCATCGAAATCCCCTCCTCCGCGGCCGCGCGGCGTTCGACCTATCTGAAGGTCCGCGACCGGCAGTCCTACGAGTTCGCGGCCGCAAGTGCCGCCGTCGGCCTCGAACTGGAATCCGACGGACGCACCATCCGCGACCTGCGCGTGGCGCTCGGTGGCGTTGCGACCAAACCCTGGCGGGCGCGGGCCGTGGAAGACGCCTTGAAAGGCAAGGTGCTGGAGCCGGAAGCTGTTCGCGCGGCCAGCCTGCTCGCCGTCGAAGGCGCTGTCGACCATGGCGCCAACCACTACAAGATCGAACTCGCGCCGCGCGTCGTCGCACGGGCTATTCTCAAGATGGGAGAAACGGCATGACCGTTCACAACATCAGAGTTGGTGAATCGAAACGGGGCGATGCGTCCGACGGCGGCGCGGACGCGGTCGGCGGCCGGCTGTCGCGCGTCGATGGCCCGGCCAAGATCACGGGGGCGGCCAAATACGCCGTCGAACAGCAGCTCGAAGGGCTCGCCTATGCCGTGCTGGTCGAAAGCACGATCGCATCCGGCAAGGTGCGCGCCATCGACAGCAAGGCGGCTGAGGCGGCACCGGGCGTACTCAAGGTGCTGACGCCGGACACTATCATCAGCCTGAAAACCGCCTCGGACTGGTTCGGCACGCCGCCGCCCGACAAACCCTACTGCCCGCTGGCGCGCGACATCACCTTCTCCGGCCAGCATGTCGCCGCCGTCGTCGCCGAGACCTTCGAGCAGGCCGTGGCCGCCGCGGCGATGGTCAAGATCAGCTACGACGAGACGCCTGCCATCGTCGACCTCAGCGACGGCAAGGCCGGCGACGGCATTGCGATCGATGCCATGACCAAGGAGTGGGGCGACGCCCAGGCCGCCTTCGCCTCGGCCCCGGTACGGATCTGCGCCGCCTACAACACGCCGCGCGAATACCAGGCGCCGATGGAGCCGCATGGCCTGATCGCCCGCTGGGAAGGCGACCACCTCACCGTGTGGGAACCGAGCCAATGGCTGGACGGCATGGCCCGCACCTATGCCGAATGGTTCGCCGTGCCGTTCGAGAATGTACGGCTGGTGTCGCCCTATGTCGGCGGCGGCTTCGGTTCCAAGGCGCTGGCGCTGAGCCATGGCGCGATTGCCGCTAGTGCCGCCAAAATGCTTGGCCGGCCGGTGCGGCTGGTGATGACGCGGGCGCAGACCTTCACCGGCTATGGTGGCCGCGCCGCGACCCGCCAGACGGTGACGATCGGCGCCGACCATGACGGCCGGATCCAGTCGATCGTGCATCGCGGCGTCAACGAGACCTCGATCGACGGCATGTGGGTCGAGCCGCTGGGATCGGTCACCTCGATCATGTACGCGGCGCCGAACTTCTCCTCCAGGCAGAATGTCGTGCGGGTGAATTCGGTGGTGCCGGGCGCCATGCGCGCGCCGGGCGAAAACCCGTCGGCCTTCGGCATCGAAAGCGCCATCGACGAACTTTCGTACGAGGTCGGCATCGATCCGCTGGAGATCCGGCTGCGCAACTACGCCGAGCAGGACCCGCATGCCAAAAAAGCCTGGTCGACCAGGCAGTTGCGCGAGGCTTTTGCGGCAGGTGCCGAACGCTTCGGCTGGGCCAGGCGTACCCCTGAGCCGCGCTCGATGCGCGACGGCAACCATCTGATCGGCTGGGGCGTGGCCGCCGGCACCTATCCGGTGCGGCGCGCCTATGGCGAGGCGGTCGTGCGCATCCTGGCCGACGGCTCGGTCGAGGTCGAGAGCTCCTCGATCGACATGGGCCAGGGCACCTACACCATCCTGGCGCAGACCGCCGCCGAGACGGTTGGCGTGGCCGCTGACGACGTCGTGGTGAAACTGGGGGACTCCCGCTTTGCCCGTGCCGGCGTCTCCGGCGGCTCACGGCTGGCCGGCGTGATGACCGGCGCGGTCTACAAGGCGGCGACATCGGCGCTCGACCAGCTGATCGGTCTGGCCATCAGTGATCCGCGCTCGCCCTTCAACGCGTTGCAGGCCAACACTTTGGTCGTCGCCAATGGCCGCATCACCGCGCCACGCGGCGACGGCCCCGATGTCTCGATCGCCGACCTGCTCAAAAGCGTCGGCCGCGACCGCATCGAGGCGACGGGCGACACCATGCCCGCCAATTCGACGGCGGAAGACCGCTACAAGAACTACACCACCATCGCCATGGCGCTGCCGCACACCGAGGGCGACTATTCCCGCCACTCCTGGTGCGCGCATTTCGTCGAGGTGCGCGTCGACGAGGATTTCGGCACGGTGCGCGTGTCGCGCGTGGTTTCGGCGCTGGATTCGGGCCGGCTCTACAATCCGAAGCTGGCCGAAAGCCAATGGAAGGGCGGCATCATCATGGGCATCGGCCAGGCGCTGCTCGAAGAAGGCATCGTCGACCGCCGCCACGGCCGCATCGTCAACAACAACCTCGCCGACTATCTCGTCCCCACCAATGCCGACATCTCCGACATTGAGGTGATCTCGGTCGGCATCCCCGACCTGCATTCCTCGGTACTCGGCGGCAAGGGCGTCGGCGAACTGGCGATCGTCGGCATGGCGCCGGCCATCGCCAATGCGGTGTTCCACGCGACGGGAAAGCGGATCAGGGATCTGCCGATCACGCTGGAGAAGCTGATCTGAGCACGTAATCTCCCCCCTCGAGGGGGAGATGTCGCCGAAGGCGACAGAGGGGGTCGTCTCACGTGAAGCGCTAACCTCCGATCGTCGCAAGAAAGTCGCGCCCAGTCGAACCGACCCCCTCTGGCCTGCCGGCCATCTCCCCCTCGAGGGGGGAGATCACTTTCCCTACCATTCCAATGCGAACGCCAGCTTGCCGAAATGCAGGCCGCCGGCGGCCATGTGGGCGTAGGCTTCGGTCGCTTGATCAGGTGAAAACACCTTGTCGACCACCGGCTCGATCCGGGCCGCGCCGATGGCCCTGGCGGCGTCGAAAAGATCGGACACCGATCCGGTGTTGTTTCCGGTCACCTTCAGCGCCTTGATGATGATCGGCAGCAGGTTGATCGTGGCTTCGGCGCCGGTGACGAAGCCGATCGTGAACAGCGTGCCGCCGGGCGCGGTGGCGTTGACGGCGCGGGCGAAGGTGGCGGTGCCGCCGGTCTCGACGACAAGATCGGCGCCGCGGCCATCGGTCAGTTCCAGCACCTTGCCGTCCCAGTCTGATGTCGCGCGGTAGTTGATGAGATGATCGGCGCCGAGCGCTTTTGCCCGCTCCAGCTTTTCGTCCGACGACGAGGTGATGATGACGGTGGCCCCGGCGGCTTTCGCCAGCTGCAGGGTGAAGATCGAGACGCCGCCAGTGCCAAGCAGCACGACGACCGAGCCCGGACCGACATTGGCGGCGCGAATGGCGTTCCAGGCGGTGGTGCCGGCGATCGGCAGCGTCGAGGCCGCCTCGAAGGACAGATGCGCCGGGACCGGCACCACCGAATTGGCCGGCAGCGCGACATATTCCGCCAGCGATCCGGGCAGCGAAACACCGCGCATCTGCGTCATCTCGTAGGGCCGCGGCGGCCCGCCGATCCAGCGCGGCTTGGCATGCGCGACGACGCGATCGCCGATGGCGAGCCTCGTAACGCCCTCGCCCAGCGCGACGATCTCGCCGGCGGCGTCGGCGACGGGGATGAGCGGGAAGCTCGGCCCGGGATAGTTGCCGCTCGCCACCGCCACATCGACGAAATTGAGGCTCGCCGCACGCTGGCGGATCAGCACCTCGCCGCGCTGCGGTTCGGGAGCTGCAACGGTGGCGGCGCGGAAGGCGTCCAACCTGGGCTGGCTGAGTTCGATGGCTTTCATGATTTCACTCCGGTGGAACGATTTGATGGATTGAGTGAACCTATTTGCTGCGCTATCTCTGGATAATCCTTGTTTTCTGCAATTGAGAACTGTGAATAATGCAGCAATCTCACGAACCCGCGGCCCATGCCGAGATGGCTGCCTTCGCCGCCATCGCCGAGGCGCGTTCCTTCACCAGGGCGGCGGCCCGTGTCGGGCGCGACGCGACCATCCTGTCGCGGCGCCTGCAGTCGCTGGAGGCGCGGCTGGGGGTGAGGCTGCTCTCGCGCACGACGCGCAGCGTGTCGCTGACCGAAGCGGGTGCCGAATTCCTGGTGCGTGTGCGCGCCATTCTCGCATCCGTCGACGAGGCCGAGGCCATCGCGTCCGCGCATGCCGGGGGCGGCCCGCGCGGCCTGCTCAGGCTGGCGCTGCCCGGCACGTTCGGGCGCATGTGGATCGGGCCGCTGCTGCCTCAATTCCTTGCCGAATTTCCCGATGTCCGCATCGAGGCCGAGTTCTCCAACCGCTTCACCGATCTGGTCGCCGAGAATTTCGATGTCGCTGTGCGGCTGGGCAGCCTGGAGGATTCACGCCTGGTGGCACGCAAGGTGGCGACGCGGCGCCGGCTGCTCTGCGCCGCTCCCTCCTATCTCGCCCGCAGGGGCAGGCCGGAGACACCGCAAGCGCTGCTCGACCATTCCTGCCTGGGCTTCTCGGGCTTCCAGACCTTTCCGGCCTGGGAGATGACCGACCGCGAGGGCCGGCGTGCGCGTGTCGAGGTTTCGGGGCCGTTGGTCACCGACGATGCCGAGGTGCTGGTCCAGGCCGCCGTGCAAGGCATCGGCCTGATGATGAGCACCGACTGGCTGGTCGGCCGCGAACTCGCCGATGGCCGGCTGGTATCCGTTCTGGAGGAGTGGACGCTGGCGGACGAAGGCGCGGTCTATGTCGTCACGCCCTCGGCCAAGGGAAAAGCCGCCAAGACCCGCGCCTTCGCCGACTGGATCGGCAAGCGCTTCGCGCCGGAGCCGCCCTGGCGGCGGTAAAGCCTCTGACCCGCTGGCGGTAGAGACTACGCGCTCCGCCTTCAGGGTCCGTGAGCCGCCAGCGGCGTGCCGATATCCGACACGAGTTTGACGAGGTCGGCTTGGCGTCTCGTGCCGGTTTTGGCGAAGATTCGATTGAGGTGGGTCTTCAAGGTGTTCTCACCGATGCCGAGCGACGACGCGCTCTTGGACGCTGACAATCCGCTGCCGATCCGCAGCAGCACCCGCGCCTCCGCGGGTGTGAGGTCGAACAGCGTGGTCAGAACGGCCTCCGGGAGGGGAGAAGACGATGTCGTCGTCGATATGAACACTGCCGCGCATGCCGGCCGGAAAACCGCGCGCGCCGTTCCTTCAGTCAGCGGCAACACATAGGCAACGGCGGGCGGCTGGCCCTGGGCCGAAACCGGCAGCCCTATGCCGCGCGCGCCAAGCGAAGCATCCGCGCTCGCCGCACTGGCGATCGCGTCCAGGAGGGCGCGGGCCACCACCGGATTCTGTGCCTGGAGCACGCCGTTCCTGGAGAGAATGGGACCCTGCACCGAAAACATCTGTTCGGCGGCCGCATTCGCATGGAGGATTGCTCCGTTGGCGTGGGTAAGCACGACAGGCACAGCCAGATGATCGAGCGCCTGGCGATAAAGATGGGTGGTGACGCGGCCCTGGTCGAGCAGATCTCCGATCAGCGAAGCACGGCGCAGATGCGGCGAGAGCAATGCCAGGAAATGCTGCTCTTCGATCGAAATACCTCCCCTGCTGGCGCGCGTGGTGCAGCCCAAAAGCCCGATTCGGTCCGGCGTATGAACGAATTTGGTGATGCAAGCCTCGCGCAGTCCCTGCGGTTTGGCCCAGTTCTGAAAAAACGGCGTCAGCTGGAGTTCGCTTTCGCTCATGAGCGACAGCGTCGCAACCGGCCGGTCGACATCGCCGACCACCGCTGCCTTCAGTCCGGGAATTCCATCAAAGTCATAGTCCTCCTCTAGCACCCGCATCTGCACGGGATCCCAAGGCGACTGAGCCGCGAAGCGGCCGCTATTATGGGCGGTGCCGGCAAGGGCGATGGTGGTGTAGGCCGCGTCGACGGCTTTCGTGACGCGGGTCATGACTCCGGCCCAGCCTTCCGGGTTCAAGACGCAATCATAGATATCGCCGATAATCGAACTCAGGACTTCGCTGCTCAGCCTTTCCACCACACCTCCAGGCACGCCCCGATCTCGCCTCGGAGGAATTTGTGACGTCATACTTTTGGATGACGCCAGTCGCGGCCGCTCTCGACTATGGGTTCAACTTGATCGCCTGAACGCCGGGCCGCCACTGTTGCCGGTTATTGTCGCAATGGAAAGCATCGCGTTCGATATTTTTTAAGCCGTGGATACTTGTCGAGGTTCCCCATTGTCTCGAAAGACGGTGTTTTCATCGGCGCGGCTGTCACCGCATCTTGACGAACGCGAACGATTTTCCCTGTGGCAAAACATCCATGTCGCGGAAATATTGTCGGTCGAACACGGCAGTCCGGAAAACCTGCCCTTCGAAGCGTCCATCGAGGCCACGGCTGTCGGTTCAGTGGTTCTCGGCCAGATGTCCGGAACCATCGAGCAGGCGACAAGGAAAGCGAGCAACATCGCCAATGACGGTTATCTGTTGCTGATCAACAAGGCCGACACCGTGTTGTCAGGGGTACAGGTCGGCCGCGAATATGCCGTCGGTCAGGGAGAGGCCGTGCTCGTCACTGCATCGGAAGCTCTGAAAATGACCGGTGCCGACAGCAATGTCTGGACGAATGTGGTGATCCCACGCGCGATCCTCCTGCGTGCCTTCCCGCAGATCGATGACAGGCTGGGGTTGAAGATCGGCGCCGACAGCGAAGCCCTCGATCTTCTCAAACGCTATTGCCTGCTTCTTGAAAGCGGCAGCCCGCTTGCCTCGGCGGATCTGATCACGCACGCGACGGACACGATCGTGGATCTGATCGGCCTGGCGACCGGCGCGAAAGGTCGGGCTGCCGAACTGGCCGGGCTTCGAGGCCTGCGCGCTGCCAGGCTGGAGGCCGTCCTGGCAAGGATCGCCGAGGATTTTATCGATCCCGGCATCTCCGCCCAAAGTGTGGCGCAACAACTCGGCCTGTCGGTGCGCTACGTCCACGACCTCCTTCAGGAGACGGGAATGAGTTTCTCCGAACGCGTTCTCGAACTGCGTTTGCAGAGCGCCCACAGGATGCTCTCGCACAAACACAGCGACATGCGGGTCAGTGACATCGCCCTGACAAGCGGATTCAGCGACGTATCGTACTTCAACCGCTGCTTTCGTCGCCGCTTCGGCTATACGCCGACAAGCGCCAGATAAGTTTGCACCTTTCGGTCCGATATCAGCCCGTGCGAGGCCGAATCCGCAGCGCCTGCGCGACCGATGACGCCGAACTGCCACAGTGCGCGCAAAAGACGCTGCTTTTCGCTCCAGTCCAATTCCAGTGCCGCCCTGCCCAAGACAAGGCCGGGCTCCAATGACATGTCAGCCTTCAGGGTGAAACAACTGTCATGTCAGGGGGTTAAATGCCGCGGAATGCATTTGGAGGCCGCAAGGCTAACGCGTTGAAATGCCTGGCGCTGGCCTCGACTGCGCTGGTCGGCCTTGGCCAGCCGATCCCTGCATCGGCAGCCGAGGTCTGGACCGGCGCCGCCTCCACGAACTGGTTCGCCGCCGGAAACTGGAACCCCGCCGCTGTCCCGACATCGAGCGACGACGTGATTCTCGATCCGGTGTTTCCGCACCCGGCCGTGGTCGATGCGGCGAGTGCGGCCGCCCACTATCTGTTTGTGGGCACCATTGCCAGTTACTCGGGCTCGCTGACGATTACGAACGGCGGCACCCTCTCCGACACTGCCGGCTATCTCGGCTACGTTTCGAACGCGAGCGGCACCGTGAGCGTCACTGGCCCGGGCTCCGTCTGGAGCAACAGCTCCGACCTTTTCCTTGCCTTGAGCACCGGCAGCACTGGCACCTTGAAGATCTCCAGCGGCGGCGCTGTGAGCGACACCGTGGGTCATGTCGGCTACGGCCTGGGCACCGGCACCGTAACGGTGGACGGCCCGGGCTCGACATGGACCAACAGTGGGGATCTCTACATCGCCGAATTTGGCACCGGCACGCTGGACATCACCAATGGCGGAGCGGTCAGCAATGCCATGGGCACCATCGGTTGGCACGCGGGCTCCAACGGCGCGGTGACGGTCGACGGAGCGGGTTCGATATGGACGAATTCTTCCCACCTGTTCGTCGGCGATCAGGGCACTGGTGCGCTGAACATTTCGAAAGGCGGCAAGGTCAGCAATCTGAGCGGCATTCTGGGCAATTTGGCGGGCTCCATTGGCACGGCAACTGTCGACGGTGCTGGCTCGACCTGGGCGAACGCAGCGCTCGCGGTCGGGAACGCGGGCTTCGGCGCGCTGACGATCACGAATGGCGGCGCGGTCACCAGTTCGGTGGGTTATGCCAGCTATGACGTGGGCTCCAAGGGCCTGGTGACGGTCAATGGTGCTGACTCGACCTGGACCAACACTTCCGACCTCTTCATCGGCTTCCAAGGCCAGGGCTCGCTAACGGTCTCGAATGGCGGCGCGGTCAGCAACGCCTTGGGCTACGTCGGCGACTTCGCGGGCTCGACAGGCACCGTCTTCGTCGATGGTCCCGGCTCGACCTGGAGCAACAGCGCGGATCTGTATGTCGGCAATCTCGGCGCCGGCAACGTGACGATCACCAATGGCGGCGCCATCAGCAACGACACCGCCTATGTCGGCAACTCGGCGGGCTCGACCGGCATGGTTTTCGTCGACGGTGCCGGTTCGACCTGGACGAACGCAGACCTGTTCGTCGGAAGTGCCGGCACGGGCACACTGGTGATCTCGCATGGCAGCACGGTCAGCAGCGATACTGGCGTCATTGGCTCGCAGGCGGGCTCGACCGGCACGGTGATTGTCGACAACGCCGGCTCGACCTGGACCAACAGCGCGGATCTGTTTGTCGGCGATTACGGCACCGGCACGCTGGCGATCTCGCATGGCGCGGTCAGCAACGGCTCTGCGATTATTGGCGCGAAGGTGGGCTCGACGGGCATGGCGTTTGTTGATGGCGTCGGCGCGACCTGGACAAACAGTTCTTCCCTCGTTCTCGGCGGTTACGGCGCCGGCACGCTGGCAATTTCAAACGGCGGCATGGTCACCGACGCTGCTGGTTATCTGGGTTTTGATGTCGGATCGACGGGTTCGGCAATGGTCAGCGGCGCGGGCTCAACCTGGACGAGCAGCAGCCTCCTTATTGTCGGTCAGCGCGGAACCGGTTCATTGATCGTCTCGAACGGCGGCACGGTCGCCAATGCCGATGGCTATTTGGGCTTTAATGGCGGATCCATCGGTACCGCCAACGTCAGCGGCTCCGGCTCGACGTGGACCAGTAGCGGTGATCTCAACATTGGAGGTAGTGGCACAGGCTCACTGACGATCGCGAATGGCGGCGTGGTGTCGGCCGGCGGCGTGGTCAACATCGCCCTTCTGGCGGGCTCCGTCGGCACGCTGAATATCGGTGCAGCGAGCGGATCGCCAGCGGCGGCGGCCGGCGCGCTCAATGCGGCGAGCGTTCAGTTCGGACAAGGCGCGGGTGCGATCAACTTCAACCACACCGACACAAGCTACACCTTCGCATCGGCGATCGGCGGCGCGGGCTCGATCGACCAGATTGCCGGCACGACGAACCTGACGGCCAATTCGAGCGGCTTCACCGGTGGAACCAATGTGAACGGCGGACGGCTGGCCGTGAACGGTTCGCTGGCCAGTTCGCTGGTGACGATCACGGGCGGAATGCTAGGTGGCAACGGCACGGTTGGCGGCATCGTCGCACAATCAGGCGGCGTCATCGCACCGGGCAATTCGATCGGCACGCTCAATGTCGCGGGCGACATCGACCAGGCGGCGGGCTCGATCTACCAGGTCGAACTCACCTCGACCGGCCAGTCGGACCTCATCCTGGCGACGGGCACGGCGACGATCGCCGACGGCACGGTCCTCGATGTCGTCAAGACGGACGCCGCGCCTTATGTGCCGGGCACGCATTACACCGTGCTGCAAGCCGATGCGGGCGTCACCGGCACCTACACGCTCAGCGGGGCCGGCCCCTTCATTGGCCTTATCGCCAATTACGACCCCACGCATGTCTATCTCGATGTGGTGCAGGCGAAGTCCTTCGCCTCGGTCGGCCTGACGCCCAACCAGATCGCAACCGGCGGCGGCGCCGAAAGCCTTGGCAGCGGCAATCCGCTCTTTGATGCCATCTTTGCCTTGCCGAGTGAGGCAGCCGCCCAGGACGCCTTCGACCAGCTCTCGGGCGAAATCCACGCCTCGGCCAAGGGAATGTTGCTGGAAGACAGCCGTTTCATCCGCGACGCCGCCACCAAGCGAATCAGCGCAGCCTTCGGCGATGCCGGCGCAGCCGCATTGCCGGTCATGGCCTATGGCGAGGGCGGGCCCGGGATGGTGGCCGCCGACACCGACCGCTTCGCCGTCTGGGGCCAGGCCTTCGGCTCCTGGGGTCAAACCGGCAGCGACGGCAATGCAGCCAACTTCGATCGCTCGACCGGCGGCCTCCTGGTCGGCGCCGACAGCCCGATCGGCGACTGGCGGGTCGGCATCATCGGCGGCTACAGCCATTCGTCCTTCGACGCCGACGACCGCCATTCCAGCGGCGCCAGCGACAACTATCATCTCGGACTCTACGGCGGCACCAATTGGGGCGCCATAGCCTTCCGCACCGGCGCCGCCTACAGCTGGAACAGCATCTCGACAAAACGCTCGGTGGCCTTCAACGGCTTCGCCGACCAATTGTCGGCTGACTATGACGCCGGCACGGCGCAGGTGTTCGGCGAACTCGCTTACAAGGCTGGTGTCGGCCGCTTCAAGTTCGAGCCCTTCGCCAATCTCGCTTATGTCAGTGTGCATGCTGACGGCTTCACCGAGCAAGGTGGCGCCGCCGCGCTGACCAGCGCCAGCTCAACCACCAATGCCACCTTCACCACGCTCGGGCTGCGCGCCTCGACCGACGTCGCGCTCGACGGCATCAGCGCGACCGCGCGCGGCACGCTCGGATGGCGCCACGCCTTTGGCGACGTCACGCCGACCTCGACCTTCGCCTTCGCCGGCGGCGATGCTTTTGCCATCGCCGGCGTGCCTGTCGCCAGCGACAGCGCGGTGATCGAGGCCGGCTTCGATTTGCAAATGTCGACCAATGCCACGCTCGGCCTGTCCTATGTCGGCCAGTTCGGTGGCCACAACACCGACAACGGCGCCAAGGCAGATCTCAGCGTCAGGTTCTGACAACGAGAAGGTCAGACAATTTGGCGGCAGCAAGGGCGAAGACGGGGAATCTCCCGCACGCGACCGAGATTGGCAGTTCCGATGCTGGCTCTCCTCTATTTCCCCTGCTTCAGGAACTGGCTGAGCAAATCCACCGGCAGCGGGAACACGACGGTGGACGAGCGCTCACCGGCGATATCGTGCAAGGCCTCGAAATAGCGCAGCTGCATGGCCTGCGGCTCGGCCGCCAGCATGCGGCCCGCCTCGACCAGTTTCGCCGCCGCCTGCTGCTCGCCTTCGGCATTGATCACCTTGGCGCGCCGCAGCCGCTCGGCCTCGGCCTGCTTGGCGATGGCGCGGACCATGTTCTCGTTGAGGTCGACATGCTTGATCTCGACATTGGACACCTTGATGCCCCACGCATCGGTGCGCTGGTCGAGGATCTCCTGGATGTCGCTGTTGAGCCTGTCGCGCTCGGCCAGCATCTCGTCGAGCTCGTGCTTGCCGAGCACCGATCGCAGCGTGGTCTGCGCCAGCTGGTTGGTGGCGGCCATGTAGTCCTCGACCTGGATGACCGCCCGCTCGGCGTCGACGATGCGGAAATAAAGCACGGCGTTGACCTTTACCGAGACATTGTCGCGCGAAATCACGTCCTGCGGCGGCACGTCCTGCACCACCACGCGCAGGTCGACCTTCACCATCTGCTGGACGAAGGGAACGAGGATGATGAGGCCCGGCCCCTTGACCCCGGTGAAGCGGCCGAGCGTGAAGACCACGCCGCGCTGATATTCCCGCAGGATGCGGATCGCCGCGGACAGGAAGATAACCACAAGAACCGCAAGCAGCAGGTAGGCCACATAGCCGATGTTCATTGCCTTGCTCCATTCCTTCCCGCGTCGCGCCGCCGCACGGTCAGCACGAGGTCGCTGATGTCGGTCACCTCGACGCTGTCGCCGGCCGCGACGGGTTCATCGGCCTTCGCCCGCCAGCGCTCGCCCAAGGCCAGCACATGGCCCTCGCCGCCCTGCCAGTCGAGGATCTCGGCCGGCTGGCCGCGCATCGCTTCGCCGCCGACGCGCGGCGGGTTTCGGCGCGCCGCCCAGAGATAGGTGCCGCTCAGCAGCGCCAATCCAAGCGTCAGCGCGGCGGCGGGACCGATGATCGCCCATGACAAGGCAAAGCCCGGCCCCTCGACCCGCAGCAGCATGGCGGCACCGAACAGAAAGGCGGCCACGCCGCCGAGCCCGAGCACGACGGTGGGATTGAAGGCCTCGATGATGAGGAAAACGACGCCGAGCAGCATCAGGGCAAGGCCGGTATAGTTGATCGGCAGGAGATCGAGCGCATAGAGGCCGAGCACGAGGCAGATGGTGCCGATGACGCCGGGCGCCACGGCCCCCGGGCTGGTGAACTCGAAGACGATGCCGTAGACGCCGACCAACATCAGGATGACGGCGGTGTTCGGATCGGTGATGACGGAAAGCAGCTGGATGAACCAGCCCGGCTTCAGCGTCTCGACCGGCAGCCCCTTCGTCGCCAGCACCACTTTCTTGCCGGCCACATCGACGGTGCGCCCATCGGCCAGCAGCAAGAGCTCGGTGGTGTCGCGGGCGACGAAATCGATCACATGTTCCTGCAATGCCGCATTGGCCGACAGGCTCGCCGCCTCGCGCACGGCCTTCTCGCCCCAGTCGCCGTTGCGGCCGCGCAGTTCCGCCAGCGAGCGGATCAGGGCGACCGCGTCATTGGTCACCTTGGCCATCATCGCGTCGCCCGCCGGCCGGCCGTTGGCGTCCTTCTGGTCGCCCTCGCCCTTCTGGTCGCTCTTGTCGCCGCCCGGAAGCGACGGCAGCCCGCCAATCTCCACCGGCGTCGCCGCGCCCAGATTGGTGCCGGGCGCCATGGCAGCGACATGGGTGGCGTAGAGGATATAGGTGCCGGCGCTCGCCGCATGGCCGCCGGCCGGCGCGACATAGCCGATGACAGGCACCGGCGACGCCAGGATATCGGCGATCATCTCGCGCATCGAGGTGACCAGCCCGCCCGGCGTGTCGAGCTGCAGGATGAGGACTGCGGCATCCCGCCTGGCCGCGGCATCGAGCGCTTCCTTGAGCTGCCTGCTGCTTGCCGGCCCGATGGCGCCGTCAATGGCGACGCTTAGGGCCACCCTTTCGCCCCCGGCTGAGGAGAAGGGACAAAGAACAGCCGCGACGACGAAGGCCGCGGCAAGAAGGGCCACCCGCGCGAAGGTCACGCTCAAAGCTCCATGGACTCAATATGGGTTGTATTTTTGCGAAGTCCATGAAGGAGCCGACGTCGCAGATCGGCGACGGCCGAAGAGACGGCCTTCCCTTACTCCGGTGAAGGCACCGGCGGCTTCGAGGTCAGCGCCGTGCCGGCGGCGGCCACGATCACGGCGGCGATGCCGGCAAGTTGCGGCATGGTCAGGCTTTCCCGCAGGAACAGAAACCCGGCGAGCGCGCCGAGCCCCGGCTCCAGGCAGGTCAGCGTGCCGTAGATGCGGGCCGGCATGCGGGTCAGCGCCACCATCTCGAGGAAGAACGGCAGCGCGCTGGAGAACAGGCCGACGAGCAGCGCGCTGACCAGGATCGACGGCGCGAGCAGGCCGCTTCCCGCCTCGGCTATGCCGAAGGGCAGCACCAGCACGGCGGCGATGGCCATGCCATAGGCGGTGGTGCGGGTGCCGAGCTCCGCGCCTGCCTTCTGCGCCAGCACGATATACAGCGCCCAGAAACCGCCGGCGGCCAGCGCCAGCATCACGCCCACCGGGTCAAGCGGCTGCAGCGAGTGGATGAAGGGCGACAAAAGCACGATGCCGGCGACCGCCAGCGCGATCCAGGCAAAGTCGCTGGCACGCCGCGAGGTCAGCGTCGCCACCAGCAGCGGACCGGAAAACTCCAGCGCCACCGCGACGCCGAGCGGGATCCTGGCGAGCGCTGCGTAGAACAGAAGGTTGAGCGCGCAGAGCGTCACGCCATAGGCGACGAGCCACGGCAGCGTGGCGCGCGAGGGCCGCATCTGCCAGGGCCGCAGCACCGCGATCAGCATCAGGGCGCCGATGACGAGCCTGAGCGTCGTCGTGCCTTGCGCGCCGATCACCGGGAAAAGCGTCTTGGCGAAGGTGGCGCCGATCTGGATCGACACCATGGCACCCATCAGCGCCGCGACCGGCAAGGGTGCTGCCTCGCGGCTGGCAACCGGCATTGATGTCACTTTGGTTCATCCTCCATGCCGGCAGGCGCGAAGGCCGGCCGCATGGGAGATAGAGCGAACCGGCCCGCTTGTCGTGAGGCAGCGCGGATGCCTCGATGAGGGCACGGCCAGATGGCATGAGCCAGCGGGCAACGCCGTCGGACATCACGCCTGGTCGCCGCGCGCCTCGGTCAGTCTCGGGATCGCCGCCAGCACCAGCAGCGCGGCACCGCCCAGAAGCGCCATCGCCCCGAGTGACCAGGCGATGCCGATATGCACGATGGCGACCGACAAGGCAAAAGGCGCGACGGCCGAGACGATCAGCCGGGCCGACATCACCCGGCCTTGCAGCCGGCCGTAGCCATCGCTGCCGAACAATGTGAGCGGCAGCGAGCCGGTGACGATGCTGAAAAGCCCGTTGCCCATGCCGAAGATGACGGCGAACGCCATTGCGCCGGCGATGGAAGGCGCGGTGCTATCCAGCACGACCACACCGATTGTCATCAGACTGGCCGAGATGATGGCGAGCATCAAGGGCGACAGCTTGCCGCCGAAGACCATGTTGATGAAACGGCTCAAGACTTGTGACGGCCCGAACAGCGTTCCGACGATGGCGGCGGTCGCCCCGAGGCCAAGCCCGGAAAGCAGCGGCACCATGTGCACCAGCACGGCGGCGGCGATCAGGTTCTGCAGCGAGAAGGCGATGACCATCAGCGCAAGGCCGAGCGGCCGCGACGTGGCGGGAAGCGATGCCTTGATATGCCGTGGCGGCGCGCTTGCCGACCGCCTGCCCTTGGCAAGCCCATGCGAGAGCCAGGCGTGCAGCGGCAGGCAGCCAAGCAGGTTCAGGCCGGCGAAGACAAGATAGACGCCCTGCCACGGCATATGCGCGTGCAAGGCCGACGTGATCGGCCAGAACACGGTCGATGCGAAGCCGGCAATGAGGGTGAGGTAGGTAATGCTGCGTTGCGCGGCATGCGGCCTGATCTGCACCAGCAGCGCGAAGGCGGCGCCGTACTGCACCAGGTTCGATGCCACTTCGAGGACGATCAGCGCCGCCACGAAGGCCACGGCGGTGGGAGCACTGGCGCAGCCGGCGAGTGCCGCCGCTGCCAGCACCGAGCCGGCGGTCATGATTTTTCCGGCGCCGAAGCGGTCGATCCAGCGCCCCAGCCAGGGCGCCGTCAGGCCGCCAATCAGCAAGGCGGCCGAAAGCGCGCCGAAAATCCATTCGGTGGGCCATCCCAAATCCCTGGCCATGTCGGCGGCGAGGATGCTGAAGCTGTAATAGAGCGTGCCGTAGCCGATGATCTGGGTGACCCCAAGGGCGGCAATCGCGGCTATCGGCGCGCGTTCCGAGGCATCGAGCTCGGAAAGGCCCCGATTACTTGATGCCACGGTCACCTGTCACCACCTCGCCATCTTCCTTGGTGAAGTGGGTCACCGGATGGTCAAGCAGGTCGAGCACAAGCTCGGACGGCCGGCACAGACGCGTCCTCTTTGGCGTCTCGACGATCGGCCGGTTGATCAGGATCGGATGCCTCAGCATGGCATCGAGCAGCTGCTCGTCGCTCCATTTGGGATCAGCCAGGCCAAGCTCGGCATAGGGAGTGCCCTTTTCGCGCAGCAAGGCGCGCAGCGGAATTCCCATGGCGGCGATAAGCTGGCGCAGGCGGTCCCGGCTGGGCGGATGTTCCAGATATTCGATGACCACCGGCTCCTCGCCGCTCGCCCTGATCATGGCAAGCGTGTTGCGCGAGGTGCCGCAGTCGGGATTGTGGTAGACGGTGACGGTCATGGCGCGGCCTCGACGGCAAGAGGTTGGATTTCGGATTGCGGCTGCAGCAGCCACGTCATCAACGCCAGCGCGAAGCCGGCGCCGGCGAACTCGGCGGCGATGAAGCCGGGAAGACTTGCCGGGCTGATTCCCGAATACGTCTCCGTGAGCGCCCTCGCCACCGCGACCGCGGGATTGGCGAAGGACGTCGATGCGGTGAACCAGTAAGCAGCCGTGATATAGAGGCCGACCAGCCAGGGCACGGCCGCGCGTTCGAAGCGCAAGCCGGCCAGGATGACGGCGAGCAGGCCGAAGGTCGCGACGCCCTCCGAAAGCCATTGCGCGGCGCCGGTGCGGCCATGCGTCGACAGCGCCAGCGGCGCCAAGCCGAACATCAGATGCGCGATCACCGTGCCGACAATGCCACCGGTAAGCTGGGCCAGCATATACCAGGGGCAGTCGCCGGCCGACAGCCGGCGCGAAAACGTCAGGGCGAGCGACACGGCCGGATTGAAATGGGCACCGGATATTGGGCCGAGGATTGTGATCAGCACGACGAGGCTCGCACCGGTTGGCAGCGTGTTGCAGAGAAGCGCCAGTGCGCCGTCGGCCGTCAGCGACCGCGCCATGATCCCTGAACCGACAACCGTAGCCACCAGCAGCGCCGTGCCAAGGCTTTCCGCGACCAGACGGCGCGGCAGGTCGAACTGGCGCTCGACTGTCATTGGGCCGCCTCTTGCGCATCGGCCGCACAGCAGCCCGGCGCCAGTGCCGGCGCGCAGATTTCCGGCCTTCCGGAGCAGCAATCCTCCATCAGGAAGCGGATCAGCCCGCTCAGCGCTTCATACTCGGCGCTATAGACCATGGAGCGGGAATCACGGCGCACGCTTACCAGCCCTGCCCGTTCGAGCTCCTTCAGGTGGAAGCTCACATTCGAGGCCGAGACCTCGACCTTCTCGGCGATGGCGCCTGCGGCAATACCATCCGGACCCGCGATCACCAGATGCCGCAGAATGCGCAGTCGTGTTTCTTGCGAAAGGGCTGCGAATGCGGACAGGGCTTGACGTTCATCCATATTTCAACAATCCTAGAAATGTTGAAACGAGGATTACCGCACATGCTCGCCTCTGACAATCGGGAATTTGAATCCACCCCCGCCATCGCCGGTGATCCCGAGGACATCACCATCGCTGGCCTGCTGGCGTTTCTCGCCGGCCACAAGGACAGGCAGCTGGTGTTTTTCCATGATGGCCGGCCGGTGAAGCCCGGCTACCACGTCACCGAGGTGAAGGCCGGCACATTCGCCGCGCTGGATTGCGGCGCCAATCCCGAATCCTGGACCGAGATCTTCGTCCAGCTGTGGGACGTCGACGAGGACCGCACGCATATGCCGGCCGGAAAATTCTCGGCGATCATCCGCAAGGTGACGGAGCATGTCGATCTCGACCCTTCCGCCCGGCTGACCTTCGAGGTCAGCGACGGCGTGCGCCCGATCGCCCTGTATCGGGCCGCCCTTCCCCGGCTCGTCGGCGGCGCGGTGCATGTCGACCTTTCGCCCCGGCCGGCAAGCTGCAAGCCGCGCGACCGTTGGCTCGAGGAAGAGAGAAAAGCCAAGGCCTGTTGCGGGCCTTCCGCTTCGGCGCAGCCTTGCTGCCGATAAGTCGCCCACAACCAAGCGAGGAAGGCTTCGTCCCTCAGTTCAGGGACTGGCGGCGTGGCGGCGGTGCCGGGTGTCGCTGCTCCAGTTCGGACGCGGCCGCCGCGCGGCCGGTCCGGCGCAGCCTTTCGAGATAGCCCGGCAACTCGCCAAGGCAATGGAATGGCCCGCCCTCCCTGATCACCGTCACCAGCGGATCGACATCGCTGTCGCTTCTCCTGGCCATCGTGGTGCGCCAGTCCTCGAGCAGGCGGCTGGCGTGATCGACCACGTCGCCCCGGCTGCTGGAAAGGTCATGCTGCTCGTGCGGATCCTCGCTGAGGTTGAACAGGCTGACGGGCCCAAAGTCCTTGTAGCCGTCATGATAGGTGCGCAGCATCAGCCAGTCGGCGCCGTCGAGCCGGAACCGCACGCCGCGCTGCACGGCCCACGCGCCCTGGCTCAGCACCAGGAAATCGCGGCCACCCTCCTCGCCGGCGGCAAGCGCGGTCGCGAAGGATTGCCCGTCCCACAGCGCCGGCACGCTGCCGCCAAGCCGGTCGATCAGTGTCGCGGCCCAATCGAAATGATAGTGCAGGCCGGCATTGACGCCGCGCATGTCCTTAGCGCCGGGCCAGCGGATGACCAGAGGCACGTTGCAGGTGAACTCGTCCGCCGTCTGGTGGTCGCCCCAGACATTGAGCTCGCCGAGATTCTCGCCATGGTCGGCGCCGATGACGATGATCGTGTCGTCGAACAGGTTCTGCCGCTTCAGCTCCTCGACGATGAGACCAACATGGTGATCGGCATAGAGCACGCCGGTGTCATAGCCGTCGAACCAGGCCTTGACCTTGCCCATGTCGTCGATCGGCGACGGCATGCGCGGGTATTTCGATCCGCCCGGTGTTACGTCGAAGCCGGAGGGCTCCTGCGGGCTGTGCGGACCGTAGCCGGCATGGCTCTTCTCGAACACCTCTTTCGTCATCCACTCCGGCAAAGGCTGGCCGGCGAACGGATCGCCGAACGAGTCCGGCGCACGATAGGGCGTGTGCGGATCCCAGACATTGACATGCAGGAACCATTTTTTTGCCGAGCCATTGCGCTTCAGCCAGTCGAGCGCCAGGCCCGACACCTCGTCGGCATTCTCCATGCCGGCCTTGCCCGGATTGATGATCTCGTTGAAGCCGGCATACCAGTGCCAGCAGCCATGCCGCTCGCCAAAACTGCTGATCGTCGTCGTGTGGTAGCCGAGATCGCGCAGCGCCCGCATCCAGCCCTCCTCGTAGAAGGTGCCGGCCCAGGCCCGCCCGGCGCCGTCGCGGAACGGCTCGCAGGCGGTGCCGCCATGGCCGACCACGCCGGTGCGCATGCCGTGGCGGCCGCTCCACAGCGCCGTGCGCGACGGATGACAGGGCACGTCGGAGACATAGACGTTCTCGAAGCGGATGCCGTCGCGGGCGAGGCTGTCGATGACGGGAGAGGTGTTGCGATGATAGCCGTAGCAACCGAGATGGTCGCGCCTCAGGCTGTCGATGTCGATATAGAGAACGTTCATGAAGGACTCGCCGCTTCCATGGTTGTCAAAGGCAGGCCCCGGCTCGTTACCGGGGCCCGCGGTGTTCAAGAGCCGGCATCAGGCCGAAATATATTGATCGCCGAGATAGTAGTCCTTCGGGTCGAGCGAGGTCTCGAGCTTGCCGAAGGTCTTGAACAGGTCATTCATCGTCGCGAACCAGCCGTTCACGCTGCCGTCCTTGGTGAGCTTGGTGAGCTCGGCCGAGGTCATGAAACGCCCGTAGCCGGCCTCGGTCTTCAATTGTTCGGCCGGAATGCCAAGCAGTTTCGAGGTGATCTCGATCGCCTTGTCCTGGTTGGCGGCGCGGAAATCCTGCGCGTCCTTGATGGCACGGACCACATTCTTGACGAGATCGGGATTGCCCTCGACCAGATCGTTGCGGGCGATGAAGACGCTCGGGAACGTGGTCTGCGGGTAGAAATCGTCGTTCTTGGCCAGTTCCACCAGGTCGGGAACCCGCGTCTTGATGATGCCGACGAACGGGTACCAGATGCCGGCCGCGTCGACCTGCTTGGAGGCGAAGGCCGCCACGATGGTGCTCGGGTCCATCTGCACGATGTCGAGGTCGGTCATCGCCATGTTGGCCTTGCGCAGCGCCAGCCGCAGCAGCATGTCGCCTGACGTGCCGGCCGCGATCGCCACCTTCCTGCCCTTGAGCTCGGCGATCGACTTGATGCCGGCTTGCGCAATCACCCGGTCGGAAAAGCCGACATCGTTGACGGCGATGATCTTGGCCTTGCCGGTCGCCGGCAGCCAAAGCGCGCCTGGCCCGAGATAGCCGAATTCGAGGCTGTTGGCGCCCAGCGCCTGCACCTGGATCGGCCCGTTGGTGAAGACCTTGATATCGGCGTCGACGCCATGCTTGGCATAGAAGCCTTGATCGGCGGCCACGCCGGAGATGCTCGCGCCCCAGAAGTCGCCATTGTAGCCGATGCGCGCCGGCGTCCCCGCTGCCCTGGCCTTGATGTCAGAGGCGGCGAACGCGGCCAGCGCCGCCGAGGATGCCATGAAATTCCGTCTTGTCAGTGTCACGCTACTCTCCTCCTGTTACTGGTGCTAAACGGCTTCGCCGCTACTGGTGGTACACCGCTTGCCAGACGCGGTTGCGGATGGTCATGAACTCGGCCGAAAGCCGGATTTCCTCGGTTCTGGGATAAGGCAGCGGGACATCGATGATCTCCTTCAGCCGGCCGGGCCGCGCCGCCATGACGATGACGCGGTTGGCAAGGTAGACGGCCTCGTCGACATCATGGGTGATGAACATCACCGTGCGCCGCTCGCGGCTCCAGGTGTCGAGCAACTGGTCCTGAAGCTGCACGCGGGTCAGCGCGTCGAGCGCGCCGAACGGCTCGTCCATCAACAGGATGGAAGGGTCGACCGCATAGGCGCGCGCGATGGCGCAGCGCTGCTTCATGCCCCCCGATAGTGTCTTGGGCAGCGCGTCGGCGAAATCGCGCAACCCCACCAGGTCGATGAAACGCTCGGCGATCTGCCTGCGGCGCGAAGCCTCCTCGCCCTTGATGCGCAGCCCGAACTCGACGTTCTGGCGAACGGTCAGCCAGGGAAAGAGCGCGTATTGCTGGAAGATCATGCCGCGCTCCGGCCCCGGCCCTTCGACAGCCTTGCCGTCGACCAGCACGCTGCCCTCGCTCGGCCGCAACAGGCCGGCGGCGATGTTGAGCGCCGTCGACTTGCCGCAGCCGGAGGGGCCGACGACGGTGACGAACTCGCCGTCGGCGATGTCGAGCGACAGTCGGTCGAGCGCGATGAAGCTGTTGTCGCTCAGATCGAAGCGGCGGGTGACCTTGTCGAACACGATCTTTGGAACGATCCTGGAAGCCATCACACGCGCTCCTGCCAGACGGTGAGCCGGCGCTCGATCACCAGGAGGATGCGATCCATGGCAAGGCCGAGCAGGCCGATGGTGATCAGGCTGACGAAGATGGTCGGCAGGTCGTAATAAAGCTGCGCCTGCTGCATACGGAAGCCGAGCCCGGACTGCGCGGCGATCAGTTCGGCGGCGACCAGCGTCGCCCAGGCCGATCCAAGCCCGATGCGTACCCCGACCAGGATGAACGGCGTCGACGCCGGGATGATGACGCGCAGGAAGATCGTCATGTCTTTCGCGCCAAGCACCCGCGCGGCGTTGATCATCGTCTTGTCGACGCTGATGACGCCCTGATAGGTGGCGACGACGCTGGCCAGGAACGATGCCAGGAAGATGACGAAGATTTTTGGCGTCTCGTCGATGCCCATGGTGACGATCGCCAGCGGAATGATGGCGAGCGGCGGGATCATGCGGAAGAACTGCAGATAGGGCTCGATCAGCGAACGGGCGACCTTGTACCAGCCCATGACGAAGCCGACCGGGATCGCGAGGATGACGCCGAGCAGGAAGCCGGTCAGCACCCGCGCCAGGCTGGAGGCGATATCGGTGGCAAGCTGCCCGCTGGCGATGACATCGCCGAACCGCGCCGCCACCTGCGGCGGCGGCGGCAGGCCGACCGCGCCGCCCGCCGTAAGCGCCCACCAGATGGCGACACCGGCGACGAGCCCGACGAGATTGAGCGCGAGGGCGGGATAGTCGATGCCTTGCCCTTCCGGCGGCGTACCGCCTGGGCGTGTCGTCTTGGCTGTCTCGCTCATCGCGAAACCCCCGAATAAAAGAAGTGGTCGAGCGCCGCGGCCGACGCGCCGATGGCGCCAGCGCCGGGGCCGAGGCTTGACCGCTCGATGCGCAGCACATCGCGCATCGGCGGCAGCACGCGGGGCGGAACGCCCTCGCGGATATGGTCGATGAAGCTTTCCGGCGCTTCGGCGAGATGGCCGCCAAAAACGATCAGGTCCGGATTGAGCAGGTTGGTCGCGGTCGCGATCGCTGTCGTCAGGTGCCTGAGTGCCGCGTTCCAGGGCCCGGGATATTTCTCCAACTCGGCCAGCAGCCGCTTGGGATGCGGCGCCTCGATATGCGCGTCGCGGGCCAGCGCCCGTTCGGACAGGAACGTCTCCAGGCAGCCTCTGTTGCCGCAGGCGCAGCGCTCGCCATTCTCTACCACCTGGACATGGCCGAGTTCGACGGCCCCATAGCCGCCGGGGCGGAATGGCATGCCGTTGATCACCAGCCCAGCGCCGAGGCCGGTGCGCAGGTAGATGTAGAGCAGCGCGGTGGCGTCGCGGCCGATGCCGTAGCGCGACTCCGCCAGCGCCATGGCGCTGACATTGTGCTCGACCACGGCGGGTATGCCGAGGGCCGTCTCGAGTTCGTCGGCGAAGGGCACGTCCTTCCAGTCGTAATTGACCGACTGCAAATTGCGCCGCCGCTTGGTGTCCACCGGGCCAGGCACGCCGAGCCCGAGGCCGATCAGGCGGGACCGCTCGACGCCTGTCTTGCGGATCAGTTGCTCGACGGTCCGCACCACCATGCCGATCACCGCGGCCGGCTCACTGGTGGCGGTGTCGAAATACTGCGAGGCCATGGCTTTCGAGGAAGCCTTGAGGTCGGTGATCGTGGCATGGATGGTGCCGGCGCCGATGTGCACGCCAACCACCGACAGGGCATCCGGCACCAGCGCGACGCCGATGGCCGGCCGGCCGACGGGTGCGTCGCCGGCGGCGGCCTGGTTGAGCTCGACGACCGTCCCTTCCCTGAGCAGATGCGCCGTCAGATGGGTCAGCGCGGTCGGCGAGAGCGCGGTCCGCCGCGCCAGTTCGGCACGCGACTGCGGACCGTCGTCGCGCAGGATGCGCAGGATTGCTCCGTGATGGACGCCCATCTTCTCCTCCCTATTATTTTCTAATGTTAATAAATTAATTAAGGCTGTCAAGGACACGGCCACCACCGGGCGAACGACCGCGCCGCGTCGGCTGGTCGTCGTCACTTGATCAAAGCAATTCAGAAGAGTGAGGACCTAGCGCTTTCCCTTGGAAATTGCTTAAAAACAAAGGGATAGGGTTCAGCCGGAGAAGGACACGCCCCTGTGGCGCATCCCTGCCTGCACGCCGCGCACGATGAGCCGGGACAGGATTTCCATGTCCAGCGGCATTCCCGGACGCCAGACGTCGAGCAACAGCGCAATGCGCGCCTCGTCGGCGTTGTTCATCACTTCGTGCGGGAAGGTGTCGTCCCACAGCATGCCTTCGCCATCCGTGATCCGCTTCTCCTGATGATTGATCATCATGATGGTCGCGGGGCGGCCATCGGTCTGCCGCGGAATGACCAGGCCGAGATGAAAGCGCATGATGCCGCGAAACGGTCCGCGATGGCTGGGAATGTGCTTGCGCGGCGCCAGGAACGAGATGGCCGCCGATTTGACTTCGGGACACTCGGCGAGCAACTGGCTCAGAACCGGCATCCGCGCCAGGTTTTCGGGAACCCCGATGTCGTAGGCCTTGAGCACGAACATGCGCCAGTCGAGGCCGTCATTGGCCGAGATCTCGGCCTGCTCCGGCATGATGTCGTGGAAGCGCGGCGCCCCGCCCAGCCGCACGGCGAGCGCTTCGTCGCGTATGCCGCGCCAGGCGGCGATGAATTTCGCCGCGTTCGGAAAATCGGTGGCGGCATCGAGGATAGCCGGCGCGTCTATGCGCCTTTCATAGACACGCCGGACCCCATTGGATGCAAGATCGTAGACGCGGGACATCGCATAGCCTCGATGACACCATAAACGGACAGCCGATGGTTCGGGTTGCACATTTTGGTCATCGCGTCGTGAACTACCCGGACAGCCATGGGCCAGGTCCTGTGCCGGCCACCCGGCAATCCGAGGCAATTCGTCAACCGGATCGAACGATCCCAGATGTCCCGCTCATTCCCTGAAGGCGCGGTTGAGCTGATCCTGCAGCGGTTTGACGAGGTAGGAGATCACGGTTCGGTCGGCGGTCTTGATGAAGGATTCGACCGGCATGCCCGGAACCAGCTTGACCTCGCCGAGGCGCGCGATCTCCGAGTTCGTCGTCGCGATGCGGACAGTGTAGTAGCTGATGCCGGTGCGCTGGTCGGTCGTCGTGTCCGGCGAGGTTCGTTCGACCGTCCCGTTGATCTGCGGCGTGGTGCGCTGGTTGAAGGCCGAGAAGCGCAGCGCCGCCGGCTGGCCGACCCACAGCTGGTCGATGTCGCTCGGCGCGATCTTGGCCTCGACCGTCAGGCTGTCGCTGTCGGGCACGATCTGCATGATCGTCTGGCCAGGGGTGATGACGCCGCCGACGGTGTGGGCGATGGATTGCTGCACGATGCCGTCCTGCGGCGCGCGGATGTCGATGCGCCTGAGCTGGTCCTCGGCGGCGATCTTGCGCTCCGTCAGTTCGCCGACCTTGCCGTCGATCTCGCGCAAATCCTTGTTGACGTCGGTGCTGAGTTCGAGGTCGATCTGGAGGATCTGCAAATTGATCTCGGCGATCTTGCCCTGGGCCTGCGCCAGCGCCGCCGTCAACTGGCCGCGCTCGCCATCGAGCCGCGCCGACTCGCGCTCCATGGCGGTCAGGCGGTCGATCGAGATCAGCCGCTTCTTCCACAGCGCGCGTATGCTGGCCAGTTCCTCCTCGACAAGCGCGATTTCTTGCGACTTGGCTTCCGCCTGGGCCGTGTCCCCGCCAATCTCTTTCTGCAGCTGCAGGATGCGCTCCTGCAACTGGCCCTTCCGGCCGGAACGATCCGCACGCCTTGTCTCGAAGACCTGTTCCTCGCCGGCGATGATCTCCGCGATCGCCGCATCACCGCGACGATCGAGAATATCCCTGGGGAAGGCGATGGCATCGGCACCCCGGCGCTCCGCTTCGAGGCGCGCCTCGCGTGCCGACAACTGATCGAGGGCCTTGGTGACGACGGCGAGGTTGGCCGCCGGCACGGTGGGATCGAGGCGCACGAGCAGCGCCCCGCGCTTGACACGGTCGCCGTCACGCGCCGCGATCTCGCCGACGATGCCGCCGGTCGAATGCTGTACGTCCTTGACGTGGGAATCCACGACGAGGACCCCCGACGCGATGACCGCTCCCGAAATGCGGGTCAGCGAGGCCCAGCCGCCGACGCCGCCGACCAGCACCGCGACCGCGACGAGGCCCCAGCGCATGTAGCGTTGAATGGACTGGTGGGAGGAACTCGGCATCATCCCTCCCTTTACTCGCCTGCCACCGCCGCGCCCGGCCGCGGCGCCGGCTCCTCGGTGGCGAGCCTGAGGTGCGGCACGGCGCTCACCGCCGGTTGCGGCCGCGGAAACAGCTTGGCCAAGACATCGTCCTTGAGCCCGAACGCCTGGACGCGGCCTTGGCTCATGGCGAGGATGAAATCGACCGTGCCGAGCGCGCTTGGCCGGTGTGCCACGAGCACGACGATGCCGCCACGTTGCCGCACCGACACAATAGCCTGAAACAGCGCCTGTTCGCCTTCGGCGTCGAGGTTGGAATTCGGTTCGTCGAGCACCACCATGAACGGATCGCGATAGAGCGCGCGGGCCAGCGCGATGCGCTGGCGCTGACCGGCCGAGACGGCCTCGCCAAGTTCGCCGATCTGCATCTCGTAGCCATCGCGGAAACCGACGATGAGATCATGCGCGCCGGCGGCCCTGGCGGCGGCGATCACCAATGCGGGATCGGCGTCGGGTTCGAAACGCGCGATGTTCTCGGCGATCGAGCCGGCGAACAACTCGACGTCCTGCGGCAGATAACCGATGAAATGGCCGCGGTCTTCCGGCGACCACTGATCGAGGTCGGCGCCGTCGAGCCGGATCCTGCCGGCGGCCGACGGCCAGGCTCCGACAAGCGCCCTGACCAGCGTCGACTTGCCCGAACCGCTCTGACCGATAATGCCGACGGCGTGTCCCGCTTCCAGTGCGAAGCTGGCGTCCTGCACCAGCAGCCGCTGCACGCCGGGCGCGGCGACGCTGACGTTCTGCATGAAGACGTGGCGGCTCGGCGCGGGCATGACCATCGGCTCGGCATCGGCGGGCAATGCGGCAAGAATCCTGGTCAGCCGCTGCCAGCCCTGCCGCGCGGTCAGGAAACCTTTCCAGTTGGCGATGACCAGATCGACGGGCGCCAGCGCCCGCCCGCTCAGGATCGATGCCGTGATGATGATGCCCGCGGTCGCCTGCTGTTCGATGACCAGCCAGGCGCCGATGCCGAGCATGGCCGATTGCAGGAGCATGCGTAGCACCTTGGACACGGCGCCGAAGCCGCCGGCGATATCGCTGACGCTGCGCTGCTCGGCGAGATAGTCGCGGTTGGCCTCTTCCCATCGCTTCGCCATCCTGCCGCCCATGCCGAGAGCCGCGATGACTTCCGCGTTGCGGTTGCCGGTCGTGGTCAGGCCGTTGCGGATGATGCCGGTCTGGGTGCCTGATGTGACCGGCTTGCGCGTCAGCCGCTCGGCATAGACGGTCAACAGGACGAGCACGATCGCTCCGACCAGGGCGGTCACGCCGAGGAGCACGTGGAACATGAAGATGATGGCTAGATAGAGCGGCAGCCACGGCAGGTCGAACAGCGCGGTCGGGCCGGTGCCCGACAGGAAGGTCCGCACGCTGTCGAGATCGCGCACCGGCTGCATGCTGTCGCCATTGCGCCCGACCTTGAGCGGCAGCTTGAGGACGCTGGAATAGACGCGGGCGCCGAGCGCTTCGTCGAGGGCTCCCCCGATGCGCACCAGGATGCGGCCGCGGATGAAATCGAGCACGCCTTGTCCGGCGTAGAGGATGGCTACGAGCAGGCTGAGGCCGATCAGCGTCGGCACGCTGCGGCTCGGCAGCACGCGATCGTAGACCTCGAGCATATAGATCGAACTGGACAACATCAGGACGTTGAGGACGCCGCTGAACAGTGCGATGGCGATGAAGGCCGAGCGGCAGGATTTGATTGCCGCCGAGAGTTCCGATCCCTGCTGCCGAGGATTGGGCTGCCGGGCACCGGGCCCGGCAGCCTTTCGCGCCGTCGCCGCGACGCCGGGGGCTGCGCCAGGAGCGGTTTCAGCGCGAAAAGGATTGCGTCCCCGAAACAGCAGAAGAGCGCCAAACATCGCGAACGCCAGGCAGAACAGCCAGACGCCTGGCGATGTCGTCAACATGCCACCGAGTGCAGGAAAAAGGGCGCAGGCTATCAAAACCAGACCCAAGGACCTGACCCTGGCCTGCGCCGAATTGAAGATCGTGGAGCCCCTTTCCATGCCAATCCATGTGGGCGGCGCTGCGGCAAGGCACCCGGCCGACGGCCGGAAACCAGCCTCAGGCGATGCCCGTCAGGCCCCCCACTTGATGCAGCGTGAGCCAGAATTGGTCGAGCGTGTTGGGATGCTCGTCGACGATGTTGGTTCCATCGAACCAGGCGACATGACCGCCCGGCCCGGACGTCACCAGTTGCCCCTGGTTGAACCACATCAGCGCGTTCTTGAGGCCCTCGCCATCGGCCTCCTTGCCGCCGTTCCAGTCGGTGATGCCGGAGCTCGGATCGGTGACGTCGACATAGCTTGTCCAGGCAGCCGACGAAGTCTTCACCGCCGCACCCGTAAGCGCCGTGTGAGCCCCATTCTCATCAACGACCCCGTCATTGTTGGTATCGACATTCACGCCGACAGTTGACCACGCTCCTTGCTTGGTCAGCCACATCACCGCCTCGTCGATCAGGTCGTTGGGCTGACCGACATGGTTGTCGATGTTGAGCTGGGTGGCGATCGCCTGTTGCAACATGATGACGCGTGCGTCACCGCCGGTCGAACTCGATTCGATGGACTTGGCCAGAGCGTTCGAAATCAGGAGATCGTGCGCATCGTTGGCAATGCCGTCGCCGTTGCTGTCGCCGAGCAGCAGATAGCCGTCCGTACGCGGATTGACGTCGAGGCCGGACAGAACGTGGCTGGCGACGGCGCTCTTGGTGGGATTGCTCTCGTGGCCGGTGACACCGTCCCATGCATCCGCGTGGCTGCCCCAGAATCCCTGCGTCAGCGCCTTGTTCGAGAAGCCTTCATAGTCGCTGCTGTCGGTGGCGAGCGGCGTACGCGAATGCAAGGCCGTGTCGACGAAGGCATCGGTGGTGGCCGTTGCGTTGTTGACGTAGCTACCCAGCTGCGCGACGCCGGTCGCCTGGTAGTGCCAGGTCTCGTTTGTATCGAGCAGGCCGTTCTGGTTGATGTCGCCGCTGTTGAAGCCGCCGCTGAGGATAGCGGTCGGATGGAAATCATCGCCGGCGGTGCCGGCGGTGCCGTTGTCGTCGGTCACGACCACATGGGCGAGCGCGACATTGCCGTCGTTTTTGACATCGTAGGTCCAGGTCACCGGCTGGCCCTGGAAGATGTTGAGGCCGTGGTCGACGCCGTTGGTCTTCTTGTCGAGCGTGATATGCGGATCGGCGCCGGTATAGCCGGAGTCGTCGGTGGCCGTGGCGGTGCGTGTGTGGTTGGCATCGTCGGTGAAGGAGCCGGAGGCGGTACCGGTGTTGCTGTAAGGGCCAGCCACGGAGGTACCGGTTGCCGAGAACTTCCAGATCTCGCCGGCGTCGAGCATGTTGTTGTCGTTGCTGTCGCCGATATTGGTGACATGGCCGTTGCCAAGCACCGCGACCGGCGTCACGCCGCCGTCGCTGTCGGTGACGGAGATACCCGACAGCGCGACGTTGCCGATATTGGTCACCGTGTATTCCCACGAGATCGGCTCGTTGGTCAGGATCGTCAGAGTGTCGCCCTTGACTCCGTCGTCGACCGTCACCTTGTCGATCTTGATCTCGGGATCGGCGCCGAAATAGCTGGAGCCGTCGCTGTCTGTCACGGTGAGCGCCCCGGCCGAGCCGGTCACCGTCCCGATATTGGCGTAGTCGCCGATGACGGCCTTGTCGATGCTGGTGCCGATGAAGCTCCAGTGCTCGGTGGTGTCGAGCTTGCCGTCCTGGTTGGTGTCCCCGACGTTGAAACCGCCGCTGAGAACCGCCGTCACGACCACGTCATTGTGGTCGTCGGTGACGACGATGTTCGACAATGCGACATTGCCGGTGTTGCTGACCGTGTATTGCCAGGTGATCGTGTCCCCGGAGAGAACCTGCAGATCGTCGCCGATCGCCGAGCCGTCGACCGTTACCTTGTCGATGCCGATTCCAGGCGCATCAGTGCCGGTGCCGGGCGTCGTAAGCGTGCGCCACTCCTCGAAGCCCCCATTGGCCCCTGAGAAGCTCGAAAACAGCGTCACATAGGAGTCGGGAGAGACACCGGCCGCCGTGAAGTCGCTGACCGGCACGAGCACCCGGTAGTCGTCCGTTCCCGAGCCATGATTGGAGTCAATCAAATACTGGGGGTCGTTCAGGTCAAGATGAAAGACGGTGGTGAATCCCGCAAAGTCCGCATCGTAGTCGGCAAGCGTTGCTCCGGCGTTTGAAATGTAGATGTCCAGGCCGGTCAGCGTGATGTTGCCGTTTGTCGCATTGTTGCTTTCATTGAGGTCGAGCCGGAATTCGATATAGTCGACGCCGTCGACATTGATCGACTGCATGTTGCCGTATTGCAGGTCGTGGGTGAAGGACGCCTTGTTGTCGACGACGTTGCCGTTCTGGTCGGTGTTGAAGCCCTCCTCGATACCTGTCGCCTGCAGCCTCAGGAAGGAATCGTAACTGCCGGTGCCCGACCCTACCGTCGTTGCCTCGAGAAGGACGCCACTGCCAATATCGATCGCCATGCTACTTCCTCCACATTGTTGTGCGGTCGGCGGTCGGGCCGCCCCCATCTATTCCGGCCTGATCGCAGCGCCGGCGCGCAGCGTCCGAGGGACGCGGCCGGCCAGGCGAGCAATCGTTCGTGACAAAATCGACGACTTTGAAAGGAGAAAGGTTCGGCGGGGAGACTGCCTCCCATTCGCCGACACAGCTATTGCCGCATGACGGAACTGGCCCGCCGTCGGACTGACCGTTATACCCACACCCAAAGCCCCAACCCCAACAATCCTACGATTGCCTGGACGTTAATATTTCCCAAACCATATTGCGCAGGTTGCAATGCGTCCGTCTATATAACCCCGGTTATAGGCAGAAAAGTCGATTTCAGTTCTGAAAAAGTGCTTTTGCAGACAAGAATAATTGCGTCGCTTTGGCTTAGTTATTTCACGAACCGGAGATTCACGGTCGGATCTACAAAAATTTCGTGATAGCGCCGATGAATCATCCAAGATGAAGATCAGCATCGGCACATCGGCGTGGCATCTGCTTTCAGTCCGCCGCCACGCATTTTGCACGGCGCGCCGCTTGAGGATTAACTAAGCAGTTGCTAATGTTTTGCGCAACCACGCTGCTTCTGTCAGCATGGCCTCACGCTTCGCAGGATGAGGGCCGGGTCGCGATGTTCGCTTCCGGCACGATGAAGTCGCTGATGTGTCACAAAGACACGCAAGGGGAGAAGACGCCATGACCGAGCACGGGCGCCGGCGGCCACCGGAAGCCATCGATGGCCGCACCGCGCCATGGAACCCTGGCCGAGAAGTTCGGCAGCCAGCGAACTGAACATGGTCACGGTTTTCGTCGCCGACGACCACCCGCTGCTGTTGCACGGCCTGATCGACATGATTGCCCGCGACCCGGATTTCGCGGTGGTCGGTTCGGCGCGGGACGGCGCGGCCGCCCTGACGGCCATCCAGCGCGACGTGCCTGATGTCGCGGTGCTCGACATCAGCATGCCGGGACTGAACGGCCTCGATGTCGCCGCCGAAATCGGCCGGCAAGGGCTCGCGACGTCTTGTGTGCTTTTGACGGTCGGCGCCTCTCAGGCCCAGCTTTACGACGCTGTCGCGGTTGGCGTTGCCGGCATCGTGTTCAAGGAGGCCGCCGTCGACGCCCTGCTCAAATGCCTGCACCGGGTTGCCGCCGGCGGCCGGTGGCTGCCCGCCGAGATTGTCAGCGAGGCCGTCCAGAACGAGGCGTCGCGCAGGACGAAATGGCGGAGCCTCTCGCAGAGGCTGACGAGCCGCGAAATCGAGATCGCGCGGCAGGTTCTCGCCGAAAAGCCGACCGGGCAGATCGCCTTCGACGTCGGCATCTCGAAAGGTACGCTGAAAATTCATATGAACAACATTTACCGCAAATTGCAGGTCTCCTCGCGGACTGAGCTCTCGCAACTCGCCGCCGGCCAGATCGGACCGAGTGTTGCGCATGCGGCGAATGGCGGCGCCGCGACGGTCGTGAAGGCACTGGCGGCGCCTGATGCCGGCGGAGGCCAGGCGCGCCCTGCGGCCCGGCAAACGCCAGCTCGGCGCCGGGAGTCCAACAAGGGATAGCCGTCAGGCTGGCGATCACATGTCACGCCAAAGTGGCAACCCTGCGGGACGGACGGAACAGCCCGTCTCCATGAAGCCGCTTAGGGCTCCACCTTCGCCAGCCGCGGCCCGGTCTTGACGTCGACGATCTCGGGCTTGGCGGCATCGACCGCGCCGTCCCAGCCGCCGCCGAGCGCCTTGTTGAGGGCGATGTAGTTGGTCGCCAAAAGGACGCGGCTCTGCAGCAGCGAATCCTCGGCCGAGTAGAGCGAGCGCTGGGCGTCGAGCACGTCGAGAAGGCTGGTCTCGCCCGCCTTGTAGAGCGTGCCTTCCAGCCGCGCCGCATCGCCGTAGGATTTCGCCGACGCGGCAAGCTTGCCGATGCGGATGCGCTCCTGCGCCATCAGCACCAGCGCGTTCTCGACATCCTCGAGCGCGGTCAGCACCGAAGACCGGTAGGCGATGAAATACTGGTCGCGCTGCGCGCGGGCGACGTCGGCGGCCGCCTGCAACTGGCCGGCGTTGAACAGCGGCACGCTGAGCGTCGGCCCGAAGGACCAGCCGATGGACGAATTCTTGCCGAGGTCGCCGAGATTGAGGGCCGCCGTGCTGATGTCTCCCGTCAGGCTGACCGAGGGATAGCGCGCCGCCTCGGCCTGGCCGACCTTGGCGGTGTATTGCGCGTATTGCCGCTCGGCCATCAGCACATCCGGGCGCGACAGCAGGATGTCGGCCGGAATTCCGGTCGGCATCGGCAAGCGTGGCGCCGGGATCGGCTTGCCGCGCTTCAGCCGCTCGTTGAGCGCTGCCGGCGGCCGGCCGGTCAGCACCGACAGGCGATGCACCGCTTCGGCATAGCTTGCTTCCAGCGTCGGCACAGCGGCCTCGGTGCTGGCCGCTTGGCCCATCGCCTTGGCGACATCGGCCGCCGTCGCCGACCCCGCCTGCGCCATGGTGCGGGTGAGTTCGGCGGTCTGTCGCTGGGACACGGCCGAACGCCGGGCGAGCGCGATGCGCGCCTGGTAGCCGCGCGCCTGGGTGTAATAGGACGCGACATCGCCGACCAGGGTCAGAAGGGTCGAGCGCAATTCCTGCTCGGACGCATCCACCCCAAAGCGCGCGGCCTCGACACCCCTGCGGTTGGCGCCGAACAGGTCGAGTTCCCAGCTGGCGTCGAAGCCGGCCTGGTATTCCGCGTAGATGGAATTGGCGCCCGATGTCGTCTCGGCCGACTTGTTGCGCGTGATCGAGCCGGATCCATCCACCGACGGCAGAAATGTGCCGGCGCTCTGGCGGTAGCTGGCGCGCGCCTCGCGGATCTTGGCCTTCGCGGTCGCGACATCGAGATTGCCGGCGACCGCTTCCGCGACAAGCATGTTGAGCTGCGGGTCGCGCAGGCGCTGCCACCATTGTGAAAGCCGCGCCGGCTGGGCGGACTTGGTCGGCTTCTGGCCGCTCCAGTTTGCCGGCATCGGCAGGATGGGCGTCCGATAGTCCGGACCGACGACGCATCCCGCGAGCAAGGCCGCGCCGAGAATAGGCGCAAGGAGCCGCCTCGCGGCCACCGAGCCACGTTCAAGACCTGTCATGTGAGAACCCCTTATTGCTGGTTGGCCGTCACCGGCGTTTCGCCCGTATCCTGCCCGGGATCTGGTTTAGCCACCCTGCCCTTGAAGATGCGCCGCACCGTGACGAACAGCAGCGGCACCAGGAACACGCCGATCACCGTCGCCGCGATCATGCCGCCCATCACGCCGATGCCGACGGAGTTCTGCGCCCCCGAGCCGGCGCCGGTGGCGATCGCCAGCGGCGTGACGCCGAGGATGAAGGCCAGCGACGTCATCAGGATCGGCCGCAATCGTTGTCGCGCCGCCTCCAGCGTCGCCTCCACCAGCCCCATGCCGACCGCCTGCCGCTCGATGGCGAACTCGACGATCAGGATGGCGTTCTTGGCGGCCAGCCCGATCGTGGTCAAAAGCCCGACCTTGAAATAGACGTCGTTGGTCTGGCCGAACAGGCTTGCCGCCGCCAGCGCGCCGAAGATGCCGATCGGCACCGACAGCATGACCGCGAACGGGATCGACCAGCTTTCATAGAGCGCGGCCAGGCACAGGAACACGACCAGCGCCGAAATCGCGTAGAGCGACATCGCCTGGTTGCCCGAAAGCCGCTCCTGATGCGACAGCCCGGTCCATTCATGCGAATAGCCGGCCGGCAATTGCGCGACGAGTTTGTCGATTTCGTCCATCGCCGCGCCCGAGCTGACACCGGCCGCCGCCGCGCCCTGGATTTCGACCGCCGCCGAGCCATTGTAGCGCTCGAGCCTTGGCGAACCGAATGTCCAGTGGCTGGAGGCAAAGGCCGAGAACGGCACCATGGCGCCGCTGGCATTGCGGACCTGCCATTTGTCGAGGTCCTCCGGCTGCATGCGGAAATTCGCGTCCGACTGCATGTAGACCGGCTTCACCCGTCCGCGATCGATGAAGTCGTTGACGTAGTCGCTGCCCCAGGCGCTGGACAGCGTGTTGTTGATGTCGGCGAGGCTGACGCCCAGCGCGCTGGCCTTTTCCTGGTCGATGTCGACCGAGAATTGCGGCTGGTCCTCCTGGCCGTTGGGGCGCGTGTTGGCGAGCAGCTTGCTTTGCCCGGCAAGACCCAGAAGCTGGTTGCGCGTCTGGATCAGCGCGTCATGGCCGGCGCCATTGACGTCCTGCAGGTAGAAGTCGAAGCCGTTGGTGTTGCCGAAACCCTGGATGGCGGGAGGCGCCAGCGCGAAGACCTGCGCATCCCTGATCTTGGAGAACGCACCCATGGCGCGGCCGGCGATCGCCTGCGCGGCCATTGCGGGCGACTTGCGCTGGCTGAAATCCTTCAGCCGCACGAAGCCGATGCCGACATTCTGCCCGGCGCCGCCGAAGCCGAAGCCCGACGCGGTGAAGACCCCGTCGACAGCGTCCTTTTCGTCGTTGAGATAGTGGTCGGTGACCTGCTTCAGCACGCGCTCGGTGCGGTCCTGCGTGGCACCGACCGGCAATTGGACGCTGGTGATCAGGATGCCCTGGTCCTCTTCCGGCAGGAACGAGCTCGGCAGCCGGGCAAACATCCACCCCATGGCGACGACGATGGCCAGGAACACGGCAAGGAAACGCCAGGACCGGTTGATGATGCCGTGCGAGCCGTCGCGATAGGCCGTCGTGCCGCGATCGAACATCCGGTTGAACCAGCCGAACGGACCCGTCTGCGTGGCATGGTCCTTCGGCCGCCGCAGGATGGTGGCGCACAGCGCCGGCGTCAGCACCAGCGCCACCAGCACGGACAGCACCATGGCCGAGACGATGGTCACCGAGAACTGCCGGTAGATGATGCCGGTCGAGCCGCCGAAGAAGGCCATCGGCACGAACACCGCCGACAGCACGGTGGCGATGCCGATCAGCGCGCCGGTGATCTCGTTCATCGATTTTCGCGTCGCCTCTTTCGGCGGCAGCCCCTCCTCCGCCATGACGCGCTCGACATTCTCGACCACGACGATGGCGTCGTCGACGAGCAGGCCGATGGCGAGCACCATGGCGAACATGGTCAGCGTGTTGACCGAATAGCCGAACAGCGACAGCACGCCGAACGTGCCGAGCAGCACCACCGGCACGGCGATGGTCGGGATGATCGTCGCCCGCAAATTCTGCAGGAAGATGAACATCACCAGGAACACCAGCACGATCGCCTCGGCCAGCGTCTTGACCACCTCCTCGATCGACAGCCGCACGAAGGGCGAGGTGTCGTAGGGGTAGACGACTTCGACCCCTTGCGGGAAGGTCGAGCTCAGCCGGTTGATCGTCGAGCGCACCGCTTCGGCGGTGCTGATGGCGTTGGCGCCGGTCGCCAAGTTGACGGCGACGCCGGCCGCCGGCTTGCCGTTGTAGTTGGCTTGCGTCGTATAGCTCTCGGCGCCGAGTTCGACGGTGGCGACGTCGTTGAGGCGGACCAGCGAACCGTCGGTCTGGCTCTTGAGGATGATGTTGCGGAACTGTTCGGCGGTCTGCAGCCGGCTCTTGGCGGTCACCGTGGCGTTGAGCTGCTGGCCCTTGCGCGCCGGCAGGCCGCCGAGCTGGCCGGCCGAAACCTGCGTGTTCTGCGCCTCGATGGCGCTCGCCACGTCATTCGGCATCAGCGCGTATTTTGCGAGCTTGTCCGGGTCGAGCCAGATGCGCATGGCATAGCCCGAGCCGAAGAGCTGCGTCGAACCGACACCCTCGACGCGCTTCAGCGTGTCGTTGACCGTGGCGTCGACATAGTCGGCGAGATCGGTCGAGTTCATCTTGCCGTCGCTGGAGACGAAGCCGATGACCATCAGGAAGCCGGTCGAGGACTTTGAAACCGTGATGCCGTTGCTCTGCACCACCTGCGGCAGTTGCGACTGCACCAGTTGCAGCTTGTTCTGCGTCTGCACCTGCGCGGTGTCGGGATCGGCCGTGCTGGTGAAAGTCAGCGTGATCGAGGCCGAACCGGTCGAGGTCGACGTCGCCGTCATGTAGTCGAGATTGTCGATGCCGGTCATGCCTTGCTCGATGACCTTGGTCACCGAATTCTCGACCGTCTGCGCGTCGGCGCCGGGATAGGTGGCGCTGATGTTGACCGTGGTCGGCGCGATCTGCGGATATTGCGAGATCGGCAGCGTGGTGAGCGCGAGCAGGCCGCCCAGCATGATCACGATGGCGATCACCCAGGCGAAGATCGGCCGGTTGATGAAAAATGCTGACATCGTCTCAGTTCCCGGTCGAGGCGGCGGGTTGCTGGCCGGTGCTGGCCATCTTGGATGGGGCCGGCAAGGCCGATGTCTGACCACGGTCCTTGATCTCGCCGGTCGCCTCGTCGATCGTCACTTCGACGCCGGTCGCGTCGCCGCCGGGGCGCACGAGCTGCAGTCCTTCGACGATGACGCGGTCGCCATCGCCGACACCGCTATCGACCAGCCAGTTGTTGCCGACGGTGTTGCGCACGGCGAGCACGCGCGTCTCGACCTTGCCCTGCGCATTGATGACCATGGCCGTCGCCTCGCCCTTTGTGTTGCGGGTGACGCCGCGCTGCGGCACCAGGAAGCTGTTCTGGGCGACCCCCTCCTCGACCAGCGCCCGCACATACATGCCGGGCAGAAGCAGGCGGTCGGGATTGGGAAACTCCGCTCTCAAGGCGAATGTGCCGGTGGTCTGGTCGACATTTGCGCCGGAGAATTCCAGCTTGCCGGTCTGCGCGTAGATGGTGCCGTTCTCGAGCTTCAGCTTGACGCTGACATTGGGGCCGCTGAACTTCAGCCGTCCCTCCGAGATCGCCTGGCGCAGGTTGAGCAGATTGGTGCTCGACTGCGTGACGTCGACATTGATCGGGTCGAGCGAACGGATCGTGGTCAGCACCGTCTCCTGGTTGGCGGTGACCAGCGCGCCCGGCGTCAGCGTCGACTTGTCGATGCGGCCGGCGATCGGCGCGGTGATCGAGGTGCGGTCGAGGCTGATGCGCGCGGTTTCCGCGCTGGCCTTGGCGGAAGCCACATCCGCCTGCGCCTGTGCAAGCGTGGCGGCGGCATCGTCATAATCCTGTTTGGAAACAACGTTCTGCTTCAAGAGGCCGGCATATCTGTCGAACTTGGCTTGCGCGGTGGGCACCGCCGCCGCCGCCTTCTGCTGCGCGGCGATCGCGCTGTCATAGGCCGCCTTGTAGCTCGCCGGGTCGATGAGGTAGAGCGGCTGTCCAGCCGCCACCTCGCTGCCTTCCTTGAACAGGCGCCGCTGGATGATGCCGTCGACCTGCGGTCGCACCTCGGCGATCAGCGACGCCGCCGTGCGCCCCGGCAGTTCGGCCGTTATCGCCACCGATTGCGGATGCAGCGTGACGACGCCGACTTCGGGCTTGCCGACACCGCCCATGCCCGCGGGAGCCTTGCCGCCCTCCTGTGAGCAGGCCGCCAGGAGAAGGGCCGCGGCAAGCGCCGTCCAGGGCGCGAACCGGCGAACCGGCGAAAAGGACTGGCTGGACTGGATAGACATGGGTTGAATGATCTTTCGCTGGAGGAGCGGTTACCGCCTGGGCATCGGATCGCCCAATGGGGGCGAGGCCGAATGCCGGCGGTCGGAGGCGAGGACGGTCGATGTCGTAACGAGGGGCCGCGCGCATCCAAGGGCGGCGTCGAGGGGTGCTTCGAAGCGGCTCATGTCGCGCTCCTGCTTCGCGACTGGCGCGCACTCGAGGATCGAGTGGCTGGCCGCGATGCCCCCCGCGTCATTATGCCGATCAGCGCCGACATGCCAAGCGCCTTGCCAGGTCTGACGCGATCTTGCGATCATGATTGCCGTGGCCATTGGCATGCTGCGAGACTGGCAGCGACAGGCGCGAGGCGGCGAAGGCCAGCCGGATGGCGCCCTTCAGCGTGTCGGCCGGCAGCGCCGCATGGCTGGCGCGCCCGGGCAGCGCCGCATGGCTGGCGCGCCCGGGATGGCCGAGCGAAAATTTCGGGCTGGCCGATGCGATCAGCCGCAGCAGCATCAGGGCGTCCCACATTGTCGTGCCTTCAGTCTCATGGGGAGAACCCGGGACGGCGCGATCCGCCGGCCCGGGAAGGAAACCGGCCGGCCCGGGAACGGGTTGGGTACCGGGGCCGGCCGGCGCAGCCGGTCAGGATTATCAGCCGTTCCCGGGCTGGGGTGGCGGCATCATCAGGCCATCATTGGGCGGGCCTGCCGGACTGGCTGCATCATTCGGCGGGCCGCCCCAGGGACCGGGGGGTGGTCCGAGGGGGCGTTCCGCCGAAGCGAGGATCTCGAGCTGTTCCGGCGTGAGCTTGGCGCGCAGCTCGGCAATTGCGTCCTTCAGCTTCGCGGCCGAGGCCGCGCGCGCCGTGACGTCGTCGGCCAACCTTTCCTGGAAGGCGAAGGGATCGGGCTTGCCGGCAGGCCCCGCATCGGGGCCTTTCGCCTGCGGCCCGCCATCTGGCCCCCCGGTGCCGCCCGGACCACGATCGGGCCGCGGTGGCGACAGCACCGCCTGCAGCGCGCTGGTGTAGTCGCGCCAGGCGTCGAGCTGTTCGCTGCGGATGCCGACGCGGGTTTCGAGCGCGGCCAGCCGGGCGGCCAGCATGAATTCCGGCGGCGGCCCCATGCGGCGGGGGCCAAAACCTTCCGGGCCGAAACCGTGTGGGCCAAAACCCTGTGGACCCCATCCTTGCGGCGGATGCCGCATCGGGCCGTGATCTGGTCCATCCTGCATTGCCATGACCGGCGGCTCGCCGGGCGCCGCGCCCGGACCGGGCTGCGCCGCCAGCGCGGGGTGGATGGCGGCGGCGGAAAACAGGCCGAGCGCAAGAAGTCTGCTTCGCATGACGGTGTTCCTTTCATCCATGCTTTGGACGCCGGGAGGATAGGAAGCGTGTTTGTCTGCTTCGCGTCGGCGTGTTGCCGAAGGTTTCCGCAAAAGGGCAATTTGTTTCCCAATGTTTCCCGCCCCGGGCCAGAAACATTGCGTTGCAATTTTCCATGCCGCTTGCGCGCCGCTCTCCCTATAATCGGCGCCAAGCAAAGGGCACGGCAATGCAGTCACAACCCCACATCCTCGTCGTCGACGACGACCGCGAAATCCGCACGCTGCTCGGGCGCTATCTCGACGGTCAGGGGTTTCGCGTCTCGGTGGCGGCCGACCGGCGCGAATGCGAGCAGAAGCTGGCCTCGGGCCAGTTCGACCTGACCGTGCTCGACGTCATGCTGCCGGATGGGTCCGGGCTCGACATCTGCCGCGCCTTGCGCGACCGCAAGCCGCATATCCCCGTCATCCTGCTGACGGCGCTGAAGGAGGATGTCGACCGCATCATCGGGCTGGAGCTCGGTGCCGACGACTATCTCGGCAAGCCGTTCAACCCGCGCGAGCTCACCGCCCGCATCCGCGCCGTGCTGAGACGCTCGACGCCGGAGGAAGCGGCACCCGCGCCGCCGCCCCGCGCCTACCGCTTCGCCAGCTACAGGCTGGAGCCGGACACGCGCAAGGTGACGGATGCGCAAGGTGCGGCCGTCGACCTCACCGGCGCCGAATTCGACCTGTTGCAGGTGTTCCTCGACCGCCCTGGCCGGCTCTTGTCGCGCGACCAGCTGCTTGATCTCACGCAAGGCCGCGAGCGCGACCCGCTCGAACGCTCGGTCGACGTGCTGATGAGCCGGCTGCGCCGCAAGTTCGCCGACACCGGCGACGGCCCGCTGTTCAAGACCGTGCGCAATGGCGGCTACCAGCTCACCGCGCGCGTCGAGACGGTGGAGGCGCAGGCGTGAACTCGCTGCGCCGCCGCCTCATCCTGTTGCTGGTTGCCTCGATCGTCGGCGTCGTCGGCCTGGCGACCGCCGCCGTCATCAGCGTGCGCGGCGGCGGGCCGCCGCCGGAACTCGTCGTGCCCTGGGTTGCCCAGCAGATGGAGCTCGTGGTGCGGCTGCTGCCGGGACCCATACCCGACGTGCTGCGGGTGCAATTCAGCGACCGGCCGGCCAATGGCAAGGTGGACCGGCAGGAGACGGCAATGCTCAATGATCTGCTGCGCCGTCGCGGCTTCGACGCCCTGGCCGTCATCAGCGACAAACCGGATGAACCCGGCCAGCGAGCCTCCATGCGCCTGCCAGACAGCCGTTGGGCGGTCCTGGAAATTGCCCATATCGATCCGCCCAAACGCGAATGGCTGGTGCTAGCCGGCTGGATTTCGCTGATCGTCGCCGGCGCTACCGCCGTCTCCGTCTATTTCACCGCGGTGCTGATCCGGCCGCTCGAAATGCTGGAGGCCACTGTCTCCAAGATCGGTAGCGACGGCGTGCTGGCGCCGGTGCCGGAGGTGGGCTCGGCCGAGGTCAAGGCGACGGCGCACGCGCTGAACCAGCTCTCGTCGCGACTCAAGACCGCCATGGAAAGCCGCATGCGGCTGGTGGCCGCCGCCGGCCATGACCTGCGCACGCCGATGACGCGCATGCGGCTGCGCGCCGAATTCCTCGACGAAGAGCGCGACAAGTGGCTGCACGACCTCGACGAGCTCGACCGCATCGCCGACAGCGCCATCCGCCTGGTGCGCGAGGAGGTCAACCAGGATGCCGTCGAGCCGCTGGATCTGGAAAAGATGGTGCGCGACATATCGGCCGAGATGGCCACGCTCGGCCATTCCGTCTCCATCGGCCATCTCGACAAGGTTTCGGTGCGCGCCGGCGCGCTCGGCCTGCGCCGCGCGCTGCGCAACCTGATCGTCAACGCCGCCACCCACGGCAAGGCCTGCACGGTCGCGCTCGACCTCGCCGACAGGCGCGCCGTGCTCTCCATATCGGATGTCGGCCCGGGCATTCCGCCCGACCTCATCAACAAGGCCTTCGAGCCCTTCTTCCGCGTCGACCCCGGCCGCCAGCAATTCATTCCCGGCGCCGGCCTCGGCCTCGCCATCGCCAAGGAAATCATCGAGCGCTACGGCGGCACCGTGACGCTGGAGAACCGCCAAGGCGGCGGGCTGGCGCAGACGGTGGTGTTCGCGGCGGTGTAATTGCGCGATGCCGCAAGGTGGAAAGCGGCCCAAAGCCTGGATGCTGCCAAGCAATGGGGCCGCGGCCGCGCCTGCGAGGCGCGCTACGACGTGGCGCGCAGAGTCCTGCGGATGGGCCGCCTGCCCGTGGCACGGGCTTTCTTGGCCACCACGGTGGCGATCTCGACCACCTCGCCCTCACGCGATCGGGCGTTGGTGGCCTTGTGGAGCCGCTCGTAGGGCAGCAATTCCTTGATCCGGGCATTGAGCGACGCGATTTCGGCCCGCAGATCCTCGCATTCCTGCCGCTGGACGTCTCGTTGTATGTCCTCCGATGCCTGCTGCAGCGCAAGCTGCGAAAGATTGGCGTTGGCTTTCGAGAGGTTCAGCTTGTCGGTTTCGTTCTCATTGGCGAGCGCGGACAATCTTTCCTCGGCGATCATCTTTTCGGCCACTGCGTCGTCCAGCTCGGTCTTGAGCCTGGCGATCTCGGCGGCAGCCGCGCTGTTCTCGTTCGAGGCCCGCTCCAGCCGCGTTTCCAGGTCTTGTATCTCGGAACGCAATCCGCGCATTTCCGTCTGGCCGCGAGCCCGTTCGGCTTCCCAGTCGCCTTCCATCATGCTGGCCGATTCGGTCTTTTCCGCCAGCTTCGCCTGTGTGGCCTCGAGCGACTTCTGCAGCCGCATCTCCTCTTTCTCGCTCCTTGCGAGCGCGGCCAGCAGTTCGGCGAGCCGCGCCGCTTCGCTGGCGTGGATCGTCGAAAGCTCGTCCAGCCTGTGACGCGCCTGGGTCTCCCGCTTCAACACCTTGTCGAGCTCGGCCGACAGGGTGACGTGTTTTTCCCGCAGCATCTTGCTCTCGCGCAAGCGCCTGTTGGCCTCGACCGTCCTGGCCGTCAGCCGGTTGGCGATGTCGCCGAATTCCGCGTCGCGCTTGGCGCTGGCATTGGCCGCCTCGGCAAGTTCGAGCCTTACAGCTGCAAGCGTTGCGCGAAGCGTCTCCCGGTCCTGGACCAGGCTGGTCTCGCGCTGCTGCAGCAATTCGCACGCGCCGTCACGCTCGCGCAGCTTCGCCGCCGTGTCGTGCAGCTTTTCCGACAGCGCTCTCTGCTCCGCGATCAGGCCGGCATTCGCGAGCTCCAGCTCATTGGCACGAAGAATGTCGGTGTGCAGGATGTTGAGGAATTCGCGCGTCAGATGGTGCGAGGTCGAGATTTCCGACAATTTGCCGTTGATCTCATCCAGATAGTCCCTGGCGTCGTGGAACATCCCTTCGAAGGCATTCAACGCCGCCAGCCGGGTCTGGGCATGGGGCGTCAGTCGCGGCGTGGTTTCGGCGGTGTCGGCGCTGCCCGTCCCATCCGGAACGTCCGCGGCATCCGCAGGCGCCGCGTCGGCCTGGGGCGGCGAGGCATCGGCGGCTGACGCGGCATCGGGGACATCATCGCCCGTTGGCGTCTGGTAGTCGCTGTCGAGGCTGGCATCCAGGGCGTCCGCCAGATCGTCCTGCAACTCCTGGAGTGCGTTATCTACGTCTTCAGCACGCTTGATCAGGTTCTTGAAGTTCATGGCGAACTCCCCTACGCATACTCAATCGCATATTTAACAAATTGCTAATATATATCCTTACTCCCGCTTGTTCCGCAGGGGAAGCCCCTGTTAGCGAACGTGAACTAAGCACATTGGCGATCTGGATGCCGAGCAACCCTGCCCACTTCGGTGGAGGGCTGGTCGGTTGGAGCGGCGCCGACGCCGCCGGACCGGAATTCCTCGCAGCCATGAAATGAGGGGGCCGAAGGACGGGCGAGCCCCGTGGCTCGCCCCGGCAAGGCGGCTCGGGCGGAGCCCGAGACGGAGTGGCATTGAAATGATCAGAGGGAACCCGCCAGCGCCGCGCTCTCCATCTCCGACCGCTTCGCGGCCACCTCTCCCCACTCACGTGGGGGCGAGGAACCAGTCGTGCTAACTCACCCCGCCATGGCCAGCGGCACGGCGCTCTTGTTGGGGATCTGGATGTCGATTTCCAGCGTCGACATGGTCTCGCCGCGGTCCATCGAGACCTGGAGGTAGTCCTGGTCGATCTGCACATGCTTGGCGATCACAGCCATGATCTCCTCGCGCAGGATAGAGACCAGATCGGGCTGGCCACGGCTGCGGCGCTCATAGGCGAGCAGCACCTGCAGCCGCTCGCGCGCCACCGGGGCGCTGGTGCGCCGCTTGAAGAGGTCGAGGATGCTCATGCGGCCCTCCTTCCGAGCAGACGGTCGAGGAAACCCTTGCGTTCGAAGGGCACCACCACCGGCAAATCTTCGCCTTCCAGCCGCCTTGCCGCTTCGAGATAGGCCTTGGCGGCGTTGTTGAGCGGTTCCGACAGCGTCACCGGCGAACCGAGGTTGGAAGCCCTCAGCACGTCCTGGCTTTCCGGGATGATGCCGAGCAGCGGCACCGAGAGGATTTCCAGCACGTCGTCGATCGACAGCATTTCGCCGCGCGCGGCGCGCGCCGCGTCATAGCGGGTGACCAGCACGTGCTTGGCGATCTGCTCGCCCTGTTCGGCGCGCATGGTGCGGGCGTCAAGCAGGCCGATGATGCGGTCGGAATCGCGCACCGACGACACTTCCGGATTGGTGACGATGACCGCCTCGTCGGCAAAGCGCATGGCGAGCTGCGCGCCGCGCTCGATGCCGGCCGGGCTGTCGCAGAAGACATAGTCGAAGACCGAGCGGAGCTTGTCGATCACCTCGCCGACCCCGTCTTCCGTCAGCGCGTCCTTGTCGCGCGTCTGTGAGGCCGGCAGCAGGAACAGCGTGTCGACGCGCTTGTCGCGGATCAGCGCCTGCGACAGCTTGGCCGTGCCCTGGATGACGTTGACGAGGTCGAACACGACGCGCCGCTCGGCGCCCATGATCAGGTCGAGGTTGCGCAGGCCGACGTCGAAATCGACCAGCGCCACCTTCTTGCCGGTCTTGGCGACCGCGGCACCCAGCGCGGCCGTCGAGGTGGTCTTGCCGACGCCCCCCTTGCCCGATGTGACGACCACTACCTTGCCCATGGAAAAAGCCTCCGTTGCCTGTTGTCGTTTGTTGTGCCGTGCGCCGCACGGCCGTTGTCAGAGCCTGCCATCATGCCATGCCAAACCGGTCCGAGGCTTGCGCGCGGCGCCTCGGCGCCTGTCCGGGCCGGAAGCGTGAAGCCGGGCGCCAGCATCCCGCCGCCCTAGTTCAGCGGCACGACGGCGAGCATGTCGCCTTCGAGGAAGGCCTGCACGGCCTTGCCGCGCGAGACGCCTTCCATCTCTTCCGCCGTCGTGTACCAGCCGTCGACCGAGATCAGCTCCGCCTCGTTCCTGCGGCAGAAGATGCGCGCCGACCGGTTGCCCTGCGAGCCGGCGATGGCGCGGCCGCGCAGCGTGCCATAGACATGGATCGAGCCCGCCGCGATGATCTCCGAGCCGGACGCCACCGAGCCCAGCACGATGACATCGCCATGCGGATGGAAGATCGACTGGCCCGAGCGGATCGGCGACTTGACCATCAGCGTGCCGGCCTGCACCGCGTCGGTCGCGCCGGCGTCCGTAGCCTTCGCTGCCTTGCCCTTGCCGGCCTCGGCCTTGATTTCGGCGGCCTTGCCCTCGTCGGGCTTGCCGGCGTCCTTGCCGCGATCCGAAAACACCGTTTCCAGTCTGCCGGCTTCTTCCACGGCCTCCGCCTTGCCCTTGCGGCCGGAAAGCAGGCCGTCCGAAGTCGCCTCCTTGGCGCCGGAGAGCAGCGGCGGCAGGTCAAGCCCGAGCGAAGCCCCTTCGAGCTCGATCGCATAGACCCGGATGCCGCGCGCGCCGAGCGAAGCCACCAGCAGCGCGATGTCGGCGACCTCGGGCTTCAGCACATTGAGATCGAGCACCACCGGCCGCCCGGCAAAATACCCCGGCGAATTGCCGATCCAGTGATCCAGCCCCTCCAGCCAAGCCCCGATCGGCGCCTCCGGGGTGAGCGTGAACGCCACGAACGAACGGGCGCGGAAGCGAATGGATTTTGTTTCGACGGGGGCGGCAAAGGTCACGGCCAGCGAATCCTTACTGAGAGGTAAACGCTAGGGGGCTAATGGTTAACGAATGGTTAACGGGCGTGCGCAACTCGGCAGCTGGTGCGAGAAATTGGAAGGTGGCTAGGCGCCCTGCGGAGACGGCCGACGACAGGTGCGGCTGCCGGGGAAGCAAAATATCAGCGGCGACGCGAAGCCGATCGAATGGCTGCAACCAGATGGGCATCTTCGAAAGGTTTGCTTATCAACGCCACGTCGGGAGGGCGATCCGAGATCTTCTCGGCATCGGCGTAGCCCGTGACGATGAGCGCTGGCCAATCCGCGCGCAGGCTGCGGGCGAAGCGGATGACGTCGATGCCCGAAATGAGCGGCATGGCGAAGTCGGTTACGATGACGTCGAAGCGCTCCGGTTCCCTTTCGATGGCGGCCAGTGCCTGGGCGCCGCCGGAAAACGCCGTCACGTCGAAACCTGATTGCCGCAGCGACATCGCCGTCAACTCCCGCAGGGACTGACTGTCATCGACGAGCAGAACAGTCGGCAACTGTTCCTCGGCCGTCGCCGGGAGACCCGCGCCGGAATTCGTGACGCTACCGGATTCGAAAACAGGCTCATCCTTGGCGGCGTCTTGCGTCCCGCGTGAGCGGGGCAACCAAAGCTCCATGGTGGTGCCGTGGCCAACTTCGCTGTCTATCCTGAGCGTGCCACCAGACTGCTTGGCGAAACCATAGACAGTGCTGAGGCCAAGGCCCGTGCCCTTGCCGATCGGTTTTGTCGTGAAGAACGGCTCGATCACTTTGCTGATCAGATCCGCGGCGATACCTGTCCCGGTGTCCTCGACCGCAAGCCTGACATAGTCGCCCGCGCCAAGCCCCTGGCCGGTGTGGCCGATGCTGCGATTGTCGGCCCTGACGGAGATTGTCCCTCCCGAAGGCATCGCGTCGCGGGCATTGAAGACCAGGTTCATCAAGGCAAGCTCGAGCTGTGCCGGATCCGCATGCACCGGCCATATGTCGTCACCAACGTGCCAGTCGAAGCGCACCAAACCGCCCAGGATCGGCGCCACCAGGCCGGTCATCGTGTCTCCCAGGCTCGACATGCGCACGGCAACCGGCTTCAATTCCTGGCGCCTTGAAAAGGCGAGCATGCGCTGGATGAGATCCTTGCCCTGGGAAGCGGAGCGGCGCGTCATGTCGAGAACCTGGGCCGCCTTGCCGTCGAGCGTCACTTGCCTTTCGAGCAGGCTCAGCCCGGAGAGGATCGCCGCAAGCAGGTTGTTGAAATCGTGGGCAAGTCCGCCGGTCAGCTTGCCAATTGCATCGAGCCGCTGCGATTGCAGCAATTGGCCTTCCAGATGGCGCTGCTCGGTAATGTCCTGCATGGTGCCCAGCAGTTCGAGCCCGGCGCCATTCCTGGCGACCACACCTTGGTCGAAGAATATACGGTATTCCTCATTGGCGCACCGCCAGCGGAACTCGCAAGCATAAGAGCCTGTCTCGTGGGCAGCCGAAAGCGATCTTGTCACCGCGTCCCGATCAGCGGGATGGACCCGGCCGATGCCGAAATCGGGATCCGCGATGAAACGGTCCGGAGAAAATCCCGTTAACCGCTCGACCCCTTTGGAAACATAGCTCGCGGCGTATGGCGCCTGCGCCGCGCGAGCGTGAAAGCAAATCGGCAGCGAAGCGAGGATCGTCTCCTGCCGGGCCTCGGAATGCCGCAGCGCCCGCTCGGCATCGAGTTTGTCGGACGTCGCCTTCAGCGCCCGTTCAAGCAGCAGCTGCTCCCGAGCCGCATTCCGTTCGATTTCTCTCGTCTTTTCATAGAGATCGACGAAAACCATGACCTTGGACCGCAGCATCACCGGGTCGAATGGCTTGAACAGGTAATCCACCGCGCCGGCATCATAGCCGCGCAACATATGCGCTTCTTCCTTGTTGATGGCGGTCAGGAAGATGATCGGTGTGTTGTTCGAACGCTCGCGCCTCCGGATCAGCGAAGCGGTTTCGTAACCGTCGAGACCGGGCATCAGCACATCCAGCAGAATGACGGCGAAGTCTTCCTTGAGCAGAAAGCGCAGCGCTTCTTCGCCCGACTTGGCGCAAATCACTTGCCCCACTCCGTCAAGGACCTCCTCTATGGCAAGGAGATTTCGCTCGTCGTCGTCGACAGCGAGAACGCGAACCGGCAGCGACTTTTCGAATAGTTCGCTGTTATCTGCTTCCATCGCGGCCATGGGCTAAATCTGCCGAGGCGCAATCAGATTGCGGTCACCATCGTCTATCCGGGATGTCCCTGCGCGCGAGCGCGAGCGGCCGACCCAAACCCGCAGCAGGGCCAGGAGCAGGTCGAGATCGACGGGCTTGGCGATGTAGTCGGACGCGCCGGCGTCCAGACATTTCTGGCGATCTCCTTTCATCGCTTTGGCTGTGACGGAAATCAGGGGAATGTGCGCGATCTTCGGCTGTGAGCGGATCCTGCGCATCGTCTCGTACCCATCCATCTCGGGCATCATGATATCGATCAGGGCGACATCGACGTCCGGCGCCTCTTCAAGCATGGCTATGCCGTCCCGCCCCCGCTCGGCATGCTGGACCTCGATACCGTAGGTCTCCAGCACGCTGGTCAGCGAATAGATGTTGCGAATGTCATCGTCGACGATGAGAACCCTGGCCCCAGCCAGATCGGCGTTGTCGAGTTGCTCGGACGCAGAGATCTCCTTGTCGGCCCTGTCGCCTGGAAGAGCCGCGGACATCAACAAGCCAAGCTGGGCAAAGTTGTCGGCACGCGGAACGTCGCTGAGGGGCGGATGCAAGGCGACCTGCTGCTGAAAGGCATCTGGATGGGGCGTGAAGAACAGCAGGCGCGGTACAGAATCGCCGAACTGAGACATGATCTCGTCGAGCATCTGGGCGTTGTCCTTGGCCGAACGGCCAAACCCGAACACCACGGCGTCATAGCCGGCAATACCGTTCCCGTCCGCGTTAGCCGCAACCCGGCCGATGGCGGTGACCGACGTGACGCCATCGCGAATGGCTTCGACCAGCGCCAGACGACGCTCGGAATCTGGATCGGCGACCAGCACCTTGCGCTGTATCCTGAGCGTCCTCGACTGAATGTCGTCGAAGACACGCGTAAGCTCGCCAGCGGACACCGGCTTGCTGGAAACGCTTGCGGCGCCACGGCGCGTGAGAAGCTCGATGTCCTCGGCCCCGGAGATAACGTGGATAGGTATGTTCCTGGTCTTCGGATCATGCCGTAAAAGGTCGAAAAGGACCCAGCCATCAATGTCCGAAAGGCCGAGATCGAGGGTGATCGCATCGGGCATGAGCTTGCGTGTAAGAGCCAGCGTTCCCGAGCCCGCCGTGGAAAGCACGCCTTTCAACCCCGCCGATCGCGCAAGACCAAGCAGCAGCCCGCCAAAAGTGGGGTCGTCCTCCACGATCAGCACCACCCTGTCCGACGGGTCGATCGAATCACGATCGTCGGCGAGTTCTGGCGTTCCCGCCGTGCTGGTAGCCGCAACGGACCCGGCAGCCGGCGAAAGCTCGATCTGCGGTACAACACTGCTGCTGCGGGGACCATCGAAGGGAATGACAAGCGTGAAGGTCGATCCCGTTCCAGGCTGGCTTTCGACACGCAACTCGCCGCCGAGGAGGCGGGCGATTTCCCGGCTGATCGAGAGGCCGAGGCCGGTGCCGCCATATTTGCGGCTGGTGGTCCCGTCGGCCTGTTGAAACGCCTCGAAGATCAGCTTTTGCTTGTCCTCCGGAATGCCGATGCCCGTGTCGGTGACGGCAATTGCCAGCGCCTTGGGTAGCGCTGTCGAGCCGTTCCCACGGCCGGTCCGCTCGGCATGGATGCTGAGCGTCACGTCGCCTTGGGACGTAAACTTGAACGCGTTGGACAAGAGATTGAGGACGATCTGCTGGAGCCGTTTTTCGTCCGTACGGATCGTTTCGGGCAGAGTCTGATCGATGTTGATCGTAAACCGCAGCCCCTTGTCGGCGGCCAGTTGCCGGAAGGTTCGCTCCATATGCTGACGCAGATGGGCGAGCGGCATGTCGTTGAGCTCGATCGAAACCGTGCCGGACTCGATTTTCGAAAGATCCAGTATGTCATTGATGAGGCTGAGCAAATCCGTGCCCGCCGAGTTGATCGTCCGCGCGAACTCGATCTGCTTGTCGTTCAGGTTGCCCTGCTGGTTGGTGGCGAGCAGGTTGGACAGGATCAACAGCGAATTCAGCGGGGTCCTCAGTTCGTGGCTCATATTCGCCAGGAATTCGGACTTGTACTTGGACGTCAGCGCCAGCTGTTCCGCCTTCTCCTCGAGTGCCCGTCTGGCCATTTCGATCTCGAGATTCTTGTTCTCGACCTGTTTTTTCTCATTTTCGAGGAGCTGCGCCTTCTCCTGCAATTCCTCGTTGGTGGCGTGAAGCTCTTCCTGTTTCTTGGTGAGCTCGGTCTGGCGCGACTGCAGTTCGGACGTCAAAAGCTGCGACTGCTTGAGAAGCCCTTCCGTGCGCATGGTCGCGGCGATCGTGTTGAGCACAATACCGACCGACTCCATCAATTGCTCGAGGAACAGGCGATGCGTGTCGCTGAAGCGGCTGAACGAAGCGAGCTCGATAACCGCCTTGACCTCTTCCTCGAACAATGCCGGCAGGACGATAGCGCTGGCCGGCGGTGCTTCGCCAAGGCCCGAGGTGATGCGCAGGAAGCTCGAAGGAACATCGTCGAGCATGATCGCCCGTTTGTCGGCTGCGCTTTGACCGATCAGACCTTCCCGGAAGTCCACACGCTGGCGGATCGCGGCTTTGCCTTCGGCGGCGTATGACGCGGCCAGTTCCAGATAGGATTCTTCCTCGTCGCGATTGGTCACGTAGAAAAGGCCGTACTGCGCGTTCACCAGCGGCGCGAGCTCCGAGATGATCATGCGCGACACCGTGGCCAGATCGCGCTCGCCCTGCAGCATGCGCGAGAACCGCGCGAGGTTGGTTTTCAGCCAATCCTGCTCGGCATTCTTGAGCGTCTGATCCTTCAGGTTGCGGATCATCTCGTTGATGTTGTCCTTGAGCGCCGCGACCTCCCCGGAAGCCTGGACGCTGATGGAACGGGTAAGATCACCCTTGGTGACCGCGGTCGAAACCTCGGCGATGGCCCGCACCTGGGTGGTCAGGTTCGCTGCCAGCTGATTGACGTTGTCGGTCAGGTCGCGCCACAGACCGGCGGCGCCCGGCACCCTGGCCTGGCCGCCGAGCTTGCCCTCGATACCGACCTCGCGTGCGACGTTGGTCACCTGATCGGCGAAGGTCGCAAGCGTTTCGATCATGCCGTTGATGGTGTCCGCCAGGGACGCGATCTCGCCCTTGGCATCCACGGCGAGTTTGCGCTTGAGATTTCCTTGTGCCACTGCGGTCACGACATCAGCGATGCCACGCACCTGGTTGGTCAGGTTGGTCGCCATGAGGTTGACGTTGTCGGTCAGGTCCTTCCATGTGCCGGCCACGCCCTCGACCTGTGCCTGGCCGCCGAGCTTGCCCTCGGTGCCGACCTCGCGCGCCACACGCGTCACCTCGCCGGCAAAGGAGTTGAGCTGGTCGACCATGGTGTTGATGGTGGACTTCAGCTCCAGGATCTCGCCCTTGACGTCGACGGTGATCTTCTTCGACAGATCGCCTCGCGCCACCGCGGTCGTCACATCGGCGATGTTGCGGACCTGGCCGGTAAGATTCTCGGCCATCGAATTGACGTTGTCGGTCAGGTCTTTCCAGGTGCCTGCGACACCGCGCACCTGTGCCTGGCCGCCAAGCTTCCCCTCGGTACCGACTTCGCGCGCGACACGCGTCACTTCCGAGGCGAACGAGTTGAGCTGATCCACCATCGTGTTGATGGTGTCCTTGAGTTCGAGAATTTCGCCGCGAACGTCGACCGTGATCTTCTTCGACAGGTCGCCCAGCGCAACGGCGGTCGTCACTTCCGCGATGTTGCGGACCTGGCCCGTCAGGTTGGCGGCCATGGCGTTGACATTGTCCGTCAGGTCCTTCCACGTGCCGGCGCCACCGCGTACCTGTGCCTGGCCGCCAAGCTTGCCGTCCGACCCCACTTCGCGGGCGACGCGCGTCACCTCGGATGCGAAGGAGTTCAGCTGGTCCACCATCGTGTTGATGACATCCTTGATCTGCAGAATCTCTCCCAATGCATCGACGGTGATTTTCTGGGTGAGATCGCCGGTGGCGATCGCGGTCGCGACCTTGGAGACATCGCGCAACTGCACGGTCAGGTTGCCGGCCATGGCATTGACGTTGTCGGTCAGGTCCTTCCAGGTGCCGCCGACCCCCTCGACATGGGCCTGACCGCCGAGTTTTCCCTCGGAGCCCACTTCGCGGGCGACGCGCGTGACTTCGGAGGCGAATGAGTTGAGCTGGTCCACCATCGTGTTGACGGTGTTCTTGAGCTCCAGGATTTCGCCCTTCACGTCGACTGTGATCTTCTTGGAAAGATCCCCGCGCGCAACGGCCGTGGTCACATCGGCAATGTTGCGCACTTGCCCGGTGAGATTGGCCGCCATCAGATTGACGTTGTCGGTCAGGTCCTTCCAGGTGCCTCCGACCCCTCGCACTTCTGCCTGGCCGCCCAGCTTTCCCTCGGTGCCGACTTCGCGCGCGACACGCGTCACCTCCGAGGCGAAGGAATTCAGCTGATCCACCATCGTGTTGATGGTGTTCTTGAGTTCCAGGATCTCGCCCTTCACGTCGACCGTGATCTTCTTCGACAGATCACCCAGAGCCACCGCGGTGGTCACTTCGGCGATGTTGCGCACCTGGCCGGTCAGGTTGGCCGCCATTGAATTGACGTTGTCGGTCAAATCTTTCCAGGTTCCGGCGACACCCCGCACCTGCGCCTGGCCGCCGAGCTTTCCCTCCGTCCCGACCTCGCGCGCAACGCGCGTCACCTCGCCGGCAAACGAGTTGAGCTGGTCGACCATCGTATTGATGGTGGACTTCAGCTCCAGAATCTCGCCCTTCACGTCGACGGTGATCTTCTTCGACAGGTCGCCGAGCGCCACCGCGGTCGTCACATCGGCGATATTGCGGACCTGGCCGGTCAAGTTGGCGGCCATCAGGTTCACGCTGTCCGTCAGGTCCTTCCAGGTGCCACCCACGCCCTCGACGCGGGCTTGGCCGCCGAGTTTCCCCTCGGTGCCGACTTCGCGCGCGACGCGCGTCACCTCGCCGGCAAACGAGTTGAGCTGGTCGACCATGGTGTTGATGGTCGACTTCAGCTCCAGGATCTCGCCCTTCACGTCGACGGTGATCTTCTTTGACAAGTCACCCGACGCGACGGCCGTAGTCACCTCCGCGATGTTGCGCACCTGGCTCGTCAGATTGGTCGCCATCGCGTTCACATTGTCGGTCAGATCCTTCCAGGTGCCTGCCACACCCTTGACCCGCGCCTGTCCACCAAGTTTGCCCTCGGTGCCGACCTCGCGCGCCACTCGTGTCACCTCCGAAGTGAACGAGGCGAGTTGCTCAACCATTGTGTTGACGATTTTGCCGATCCGCAGGAATTCGCCGCGCAGCGGCCTCCCGTCGATCTCCACCATCATGGTCTGGGACAGATCGCCCTTGGCAACGGCGCCGATGACCCGGGCAACCTCGGCGGTCGGCTGCACCATGTCCTCGATCAGGTCGTTGACCGACCGAACACTGGATTCCCAGCTGCCTTTGGCGTTCCTGACATGGCCGCGCTCGCTTATGCGCCCATCTTTGCCGACCACCCGGCTGAGCCGCGCGAATTCACGCGTCACCTGGTCATTGAGTTCGACAATTTGGTTGAACGTATCTGCGATTTCGCCGCTCAGCCCGTCATAGACGTTTTCGATGCGGACGGAAAAATCTCCGTTTCGAAATGCCTTGAGAGCGCTGAGTATTTGCCGAGAATCCAGATGTTCCTTTGGTAACCGAGATACGCCCAAAAACCCCTCCCCACGCGGACCCCATGGCCAGACCAAGCCGAAAGCCCAAACGCGCGGATGCTTTTTTTGTTCCACACGAGTTTCACGCCGCTTGGCGGCGTCGCAACGCTTTGGCCATAGCGCTTCTTGTCCACCGCCAATTGCAGCAACGAGACCGAGGCACGCCTCAGCATCCCTCAATGCCGCTTGAAATACTGCACCTCCTTCTCATGCTTCTCCGCCGCCTCGCGCGTATCAAACGTCCCCAAATTCCGCCGCTTCCCCGTCTTGTCGTCCTTCTTCCTCGAATAAAGCCGGTATTTTCCGTCTTTCAGCTTCCTGATCATCGGTCTCTCCCTTGGAAAAGACGAAGGGCCCGGCTGATGCCGAGCCCTTCTCATTGTCAGTCGCGGTGTTCGGGCATTTGTTTCAGCTGGTCCTTGGTCCAGCTGGTCACGGCGTGGATGTCGCCGTCCTCGTCGCGCATGAAATCGAGTTCGTTGGCCAGCACGGCCACGGGCTTGGCGCCGATGCCGAGGAAGCCGCCGACATCGATGACGACCTGGCCGGCATGCAGGTGGTCGACCGAGCCGATCTTCTCGTCGCCGGGGCCGTAGATGGTGGCGCCTTCGAGCGCATCCGGGGTCAGTTCGGCATTGGTCAGCCTGATGTGGTGGGTGTGGTCCATGGCCTGCATCTCCTGTTGGGTGGGCAGAAGGAACCTGCGAGACAGCCAAGGGTTCCGACATTGCCGTTGATGACGGGGCAGATGACGGAGGATAGCGCCCTACGGCTTCGCCCGGGTCATGGTTTCGCGCCGCCGGCTCGATGATTCATCTTCTCATCGAACCGCGCCAACGCATTGTTTCGAAAGGCCTTGCGTTCAGCGCCCGCGCTTCGCCTTGAGGCCGCGCGCGGCCTGCTCGATCGCGACGCGATCGGTGCCGAGCCTGTCGATCAGCGCCTGCGCCTCGTCGCCCGATATGCCGGTACGGGCCGCCAGCGCTTCGACCTGCAGCACGTCCGTGCCGGCGATCTCGCCGGTTTGCGGCAGCGCATCGTCGGCCGTCAGCGGCAGGGCGGCTTCCCTGTCGATCTCCATCTCAGCCTGGCGCCAGTGCCGGTCATGGTCGCCATGGCCGCCGCCTTCGCGCTGCCAGATCTCGTAGGCGCGGTCGCGGATCTTGTCGTCGCGGTCGTCGTTCATGTCAGTTCTCCCTTGGTGTGAGGGATGAACGCCGCGCCGGTGCGAACGATCCAAAAAATTTGCGTGATTGTCGGGATCACAAGCCGCGCCCTTCAGCCAGGCTTACCCGGCAACCGGCGCTACTCGCACTGGCGCCTGGGTCCGCCGGAATAGGGCTGGTAGCTGTTGTCTTCGGGCCGGTAGGAGCGATAGCGGCTGAAGCAGGAATCGACATGGTCGGCCGAAAGCCCCGTCGTCGCGGCCGAAGCGGCGTCGCCCGAGACATAGCTGACTTCGGCCGTAGGCTGCGCGCCCTGCTCGGCGCCGGCGTCGAGATAGGGCGAGACGCAGGGGCGCATCCGCCCGCTATAAGACATATAGGTGTTGTCGTCGGGATGGTAGGAGCGGTAATGGCTGGCGCACCATTTGACATGCGGCCCCGGCAGTTCGGCCGCTCCAGCCGAAGGCGCGATCGAGCTGGTCGCGGTCGGGTCGGGCGCCTGCTCCCTGGCGGCGATGTCGGGCGCCGCGGGCTGGTCGGCCGGCAGGCGTTCCAGGTTCTGCGCCGTCTTGTTCACCGGCCGCGCGTCCCTGGTCCACAACTCCGCGACGCTGACGGTCCGCCTTGCCTCATGCGGAGACTTGGCGGCAAGCAGCCAGGCGGCAAAGCCCAGCCCGCTGCCGAAGACCGCAAGGGTCAAAACAAAGCCGCCCACCAGTGCCAAAATCGCTTTCACGTCACGCTCCTTGAGCCCCTGCTTATAGAATGCGGAGCATCGAGGCTGGTTCCAGCACAGTGCGTGCAAGCGTGCGTAGGCGGGGCGCGCGGGCTCGGTTCCTCCTCAAACCGGCAGCCGCACCTCCACGGAAAACTGGTTCTCCACCGCCAGCAGCGCCGCCACCATCTCCTTGTCGCGCTGGCGCTGCCGGAGATAGCCGGCCAACAACCAGTCCACCGAGAACCTGCCGGCGCCGGCAGCGGCCAGCACGAACATGCCGCCTGATATGGCCAGATCCTTTTCGAAATGCAGCAATTCGTTCTGGCTGGCGAAATTGGTGTGGAACAGCATGGCCGTGGCCAGGCAAAACAGGCCGAGCCCGATGGCGCCAAGCCGCGTCAGCAGGCCTGTCGCGATGGAAAGCCCCGCCCCCAATTGCAGCGCCACGGTGGCGATGAACAACGGCAGGCCGACGCCAAGGGCCGCCATAGCCTTGGCGGCGCCCTCGAAATGGCTGGCGAGCGTGGCGCCCTCATGCAGGAAGATGAGGGACAAAAGCAGGCGGCCGGCAAGCAGCGCCGCGTCCCGTAGGTACAGTCTGGCGGCGAGGCCGGTGAGCTTCGCGGCGCGTTCGTTCAGGGTCATGGTCGGGCTCCAGTGTCTTGACACCGTGCAGGCGTCGTCCGCGCGTGGGGATCGCGCGCGAATGTGTGAGGCTCGAAAGGGCCGGAGCCGGCTCGAGGGAGAGGCGCCGGCTCCGGCAATGGGCGCCAGCCACGAGCGCCCGAACTTTGGTGGGTTGGGGGATGGGTTAGCGCCAAGGCCCCCTCTCCGTCTCGGCTTCGCCGAGCCACCTCCCCCCGCTTCGCGGGGGCGAGGAAATCCTAGCTGCCGAGGTCGCGGCTTTGGAGAGCTTGGGTTCCTCGCCCCCATGGAATGGGGGAGAGGTGGCCGCGAAGCGGTCGGAGCGGGGGCTGCGCTGGCCTTCGCGAGCAAGGGAACCGCCTTGCCCGCCCTACTTCGTCACCTTGGTGTCGATGGCCTTCTGCAAATCGGCAAGCTCGTCGCAGCCGGCGGGGCACAGCTTCTGCAGCGAGGCCAGTTGCTCCTGAGCCTTGGCCATGTCGCCGGTCTCGACATAGAGCTCGCCCAGATATTCGCGGGCGGCCTTGTGGTCGGGCTTCAGCTCCAGCGCCTTGTTGTAGTAGGTCAGCGCGGTGGTGGGGTCGCCGGTCTTGCGCAGCGTGAAGCCAAGCAGATTGTAGACGTCGGCCTGCTGGTTGTCCTGCGCGAGGTCACGCAAATCCTCCAGCGCGCCCTTGTAGTCCTTGGCGTCGATCTTGGCCTTGACGGCGGTGAGGTCTGGCGCGTCGGCGCCTTCGATGTCGTCGACCGCATAGGCCGGCATGATCGTGGCGACGGGAACGACGGTCAGCACGGCAATGGCGCCGAGCAGGCCGTAGAGGGCGTGCTTGCCCAGATAGGATTGTTTCATTGTCTGTCTCGCTTGTCTGGATTGGGAGCTGACGCTCAAATTTCGACCGGAGTGAAGCCATAGGCATTGCCGTCCTTGACGAAGACGCCGGTGCCCGGGAACGGGAAGTGCGAACCGGAAATGCGGATGTTGTCCGCGATCACCCGGTCGATGATCTTGTGGCGTGTGGTGATTGCGGTGGCCCCATCCTGGTCGTAAGCGCCTTGCCATTCCGGATGCGGCGCCAGCAAAGCCGGCACATACATGGTGTCGGCCGAGATCATCAGCTGCTCCTTGCCGGAGTTGGCGAGATACACCGAGTGGCCGGGCGTGTGGCCGGGTGCGGCGATGATCTGGATGCCGGGCACCACCTCGGCGCCGTCCTGAACCAGCTTCCAGTTCTTCCATTTCGGGAAGTTCTCGGCGATGCGCTTGCCCGCCGGCTTGCGGCCCTCGGGCAGCTTGGCCAGCCGGCTCGGGTCGGTCCACCAGTTGTATTCGGTGGCGTTGACGATCAGCTCGGCATTGGGGAACACCGGCGTGTTGGTACCCTTCTCCATCAGGCCCCAGACATGGTCGGGGTGGAAATGCGAGATCATGATGGTGTCGATCGCCTTGTAGTCGATGCCGGCGGCGGCCATGTTGGCCGGCAGATGCGTGGCGTTGGCCTGCCACTGGCCGACGCCGGAGCCTGCATCCATCATGATCAGCTTGCCGCCCATCTTGAGCACCACGACGGTGAGCGGAATGGGCATGAAGTCGGTGGTCAGACCCGCCTTGGCGAGTGCGGCCTTGGTGTCGTCTACCGAGACATTCTTGATGAAGGCCGGATCGTGCGGCTTCTTCCAGATGCCGTCATAGATGGCGGTGACCTCGATGTCGCCGACCGTGTATTTGTAGAAGCCGATGGTCGGCTCCACCGGCGTCTGCGCGAAAGCGGGGCGGGTGAATTCAAGCTTGCCGGCGAGGCCGAAGGCAGCGGCGGCAGTGGCGGTTCCGAGCAGTGTGCGGCGTGTCATGCTGAACATGGTGGTTCTCCTCTGTTGAGTGGTGGCTAAAGGCACGTCTTGGAATGACGGAGGGCCAAGCCCCTGGGATGTTCGAAGACCGAGCGCTCAGTTGCCCCAGATGCCCTCGTCATTGTGCCGGTTGATCATGTCCTGCACCGACTCCTGCTTCGGCCCGGTCGTCACCTTGGTGTCGACGCCATGGGTACGTGCCGTGTAAGGGATCGAAGCGGTCGCGTTGGTGTCGACCGGAGCGGCCGGCTGGTTGGAATTGTTGGCGCCATGGTCGCTGCCGGCAAAGGCGGAACTCGAGGCAAGCAACATCGCGGCCACGCTGAGAGCGAGCTTGGTCATTTCGCTAAATCCTTGTTTCGTTTCTTCGCGTCGCGGGCCGATTTGCCCCGCTGATGACAAGACCCGGAAGGGCCGCGCTTTATTCCCGGGCGCCGAAAGATTTTTTTCAAAAAGCCGGAAAACCGGCGGTTGCGGGCATGCGCAGGCCCACCCAGACACAATCCAGAAACAAGATTCAACAGTTCAGAAAAACTGGCGAAAAGATCGGATGGCATATCAATCCCTCAACGGCCGGAAATCTGGCCGCCGCACAGGCGCACGGGGTTGGGTACGGGCAATGCAACGAGGTTCGGACGGATCGATGGGTGCCCTTCCCGGCATGTCGCTCGCCGCCGGCAGCGCCCCGGCGACGCCCCGCGTCCATGCTCCCGAACATGTGAAGAGGGAGCGGCCGATTCCGTGATAACCGCGCGGCCAAAGAGGGACCCGGCGGTCAGCGATCGCCGGTCGGAATTCCGGAATCTTCCGTTTTGGAGGCTTCGGTCATTCCACCTCCATCAACAACGATCAAATTGCAGCGGCGGCACAGCCGACAATGCCTGCTCGAGCGGCGGCATGACCGAGATGTGCCCGTGACGGCTTGGCCAGGACGAGAAAGTTTGGAAATGGACCACGGTATTGATATCGCCGAACTGGACAGGGAAGCGGCAAGATCGGGCGGAGAGCCCGGGACCAGCCGCGACAGCGTCCATGCACCTGCGGAAATTGCCCTCGGAGCGCGCCGCCAGGTCCTGGCAGGCGCCGATTTTGCCCGGGCGGGTCAGTCGGACGAGCGGCTCGACAAGGTCTTCGAGCAACTCGCCGAAACATTTGCCACGCTGCCGGCGGTGATCTCCGAGGGCCGCGCCTGGACCTATCAGGAGCTGGACAGCAGAGCCAACCAGTTCGCCCGCCTGCTGGTCAAGCGCGGCGTGCGGCCGGGCGACCGCGTCGGGCTGATCCTCGACCGGTCCGCGGAAACCTATGTAGCCCTGCTCGCCGTGGTGAAGGCGGGCGCCGCCTTCGTGCCGCTGGCCACCGCCTTTCCGCAGGAGCGCATGGCGCTCATCATCGAGGACGCCAGCGTCAGCCTGGTCGTCACCATCGCCACCTATGCATCGCGGGCCGGCGAGTTGCCGGTTCCGCATCTGTTGATCGACAGCGCCGCCGCCGAAATATCCGCCCAGTCCAGCGCGCCGCTAAAGCCGCACAAGGCATCGGCCGCCACTGCGATCGAAGACATCTGCTACATCCTCTATACGTCGGGCACGACCGGCAGGCCCAAGGGCGTGGCCATCCGCCACCAGAGCTTCGTCAACTTCATCCGCGTCGCCGCCGCGTCCTACGGCTACCGGCCGGGCGATCGCGTCTACCAGGGCATGACCATCGCCTTCGACTTTTCCTCCGAAGAGATCTGGGTGCCGTTCGTCGCCGGCGCGACCGTCGTGCCGGCCCCGGGCCAGATGCCATTGGTGGGCGAAGAGCTCGCCGATTTCCTGCGCCATCACGACATCACCTGCATGGCCTGCAGCCCGACGCTTCTGTCGTCCATGACATCGGATGTGCCCAGCCTGCGCACGCTGCTGGTCGGCGGCGAGGCCTGCCCGCACAATCTGGTGGTGCGCTGGTCGAAGCCCGGCCGGCAGATCCTCAACACCTATGGCCCGACAGAGGCGACCGTCACGGCAACCATGGGTGCGCTGACGCCGGACCGGCCGGTGACCATCGGCGCGCCGCTGCCCACCTATTCGATCGTCATTCTCGACCCTTCGCTGCCGCAACTTGCCGAGCCTGGTGAACTGGGCGAGATCGGCATTGCCGGCATCGGGCTGGCGGTCGGCTATCTCAACCGGCAGGACCTGACCGAACAGAAGTTCATCGCCGACTTCCTCGGCCTGCCGAACAACCCGTCGAAGCGCATCTACCGCACCGGCGACCTTGGCCGGATCAATAACGCCGGCGAGATCGAGTATGCCGGGCGCATCGACACCCAGGTCAAGATCCGCGGCTATCGCATCGAACTCGGCGAGATCGAGGCCGTGCTTTTGGACCAGCCGGAGATCGCGCAGGCCGCCGTCACCACCTGGGAGATCGAGCCCGGCCGCGTCGAGCTCGTTGCCTATTACGCGCCCAAGGCCGGCCAGCCGGCGCTCTCGCGCGCCGACATTGCCCAGACGATGAAGCGGCGGCTGCCGGACTACATGGTGCCCTCCTATCTGGAGGAACTGCCGGCGATCCCGATGACGGTCTCCAACAAGGTCGATCTTCGCCAGTTGCCCAAGCCGACCAGCGTCCGGCTTTCGGCCGACCGCGCCATGGTGGCGCCCGGCAATGACGACGAGCGGTTCCTGGCCGACGCGCTATGCACCGTGCTGAAGTTCGAGGAGGTGTCCGTCGAGGACAATTTCTTCGACGATCTCGGCGCCAACTCGCTGCTCATGGCGCATTTCTGCGCTCGCGTGCGCACCCGCAAGGAATGGGCGACGACGTCGATGCGCGACATCTATCTCTATCCGACCGTGGCGCGCCTGGCCAAGCACCTGAGCGCGGCGGAAGAGCTGACGAGCGCCACCAACGAGCCCGTTCTCACCCGCCAGGCGTCCAATCTCGTCTACTGGACCTGCGGCGCGGCGCAGCTACTGTTTTACGCGCTCTACAGCTACGTGGCGCTGTGGGCGATCAATGACGGCCTGAACTGGGTCTATGACGCGCTCGACGAGCCGCTGCAGCTCTACATCAGGTGCGTGGTGCTCTCGGCCGGTGTGTTCTTCGGCATGTCGGGCTTTGCCGTTGTCGCCAAATGGGTGCTCGTCGGCCGCTGGAAGGCGGAAGCGTTCCCGATCTGGGGCCTGCGCTACTATCGTTTCTGGGTGGTGAAAACCTTGATCCGCACGGCACCTGTCGTGCTGTTCCGCGGCAGCCCGCTCTACAGCCTTTACCTGCAGCTTCTGGGAACCAGGATCGGCAAGAACGTGGTCATCGAATCCCGCGCCGTGCCCGTGTGCACGGACCTGATTTCGATCGGCGACCGAACCATCCTGCGCAAGGAATCGCTGATCCTCGGCTATCGCGCCCAGGCCGGCTATATCCACACCGGGCCGCTGGCCATCGGCCGCGATGCCTTCGTCGGCGTCGGCTGCACGCTCGACATCGACACCGCGATCGGCGATGGCGGCCAGCTCGGCCATTCCTCCTCGCTGCAGCGCGGGCAAAGCATCCCGGACGGCGAACACTGGCATGGATCGCCGGCGGTGCCGACCACGGCGGACTATTGCAAGGTGCGCAACGTCAATCCTCCCCGCATCCGTCGCTTCCTCTACGAAGCCGTGCAACTGATAGGGCTGTTTGCCATCATCACCCCGCTGCCGCTTCTGTTCCACAGCTATTGGGAGAATGTCGGCGACGACTATCAGGAGACGATCGGCATTGTGGCGATCGGCACGACGGTCACGCTTTTCGGCTACATCGCCGTCGCCTTCCTCGCCGCCACGCTGGTGCCGCGCCTGTTCAGCCTGATCCTGAAACCCGGCCGCACCTACACGCTTTACGGCTTCCGCTACTGGCTGCAGACGGTTGCCGAGTTCTCGAGCAACTCCCGCGTGCTCGGGCTGCTGTTCGGCGACAGCTCGGCCATCGTCCATTACATGAGCGCCATCGGCTGGAACCTCAACAAGGTGGTGCAGACCGGCTCCAATTTCGGCTCCAACCAGCAGCACGAAAACCCGCTCCTGTGCGAGATCGGCACTCAGACCATGGTGTCGGACGGGCTTTTCATGATCAACATGCACAAATCCGCTTCCGCGTTCCGGCTCGAGCCGACGCGGATCGGCGAGCGCAACTATTTCGGCAACAACATCTACTATCCGCCGGACGGACGCACGGGCGACAACGTCCTGCTCGGCACCAAGGTGATGGTCCCAATCGACGGGCCTTTGCGCGAGAATGTCGGCCTTCTGGGCTCGCCGCCCTTTGAAATCCCGCGCATGGTGAACCGCGACAAGGAACTCATCGCCGGCATCGACGAGGAAGACCGGCTGAAGCGCATTCCGCTCAAGAACCGTCACAATCTGGTGACGATCCTCCTGTTCATCGCCACGCAGTGGGTCATGCTGTTCGCCACGCTGGCGATCTGGGACCGGGCGCTGAACTACTACACCGAATGGGCGGAGATCGCGCTCTTCGTGGCGGTGCTTTTGACCTCGGCCATCACCATTCCGTTCTACATCTTCGTCGAGCGGGCAAGCCTTGGTTTTCGCAAGCTGAAGCCGCAGATGACGACGATCTACGACGTCACCTTCTGGCGCCATGAGCGCCACTGGAAGCTGGCGGATTCGCCCATCGTGCGCCTGTTCGCCGGCACGCCGTTCCGGCCGATGATCCTGCGCATGCTGGGCGTCAAAGTGGGCAAGCGCGTCTATGACGGCGGCGCCAATTTGACCGAGCGCTCGCTGGTGGAGATCGGCGACGACGTCACGCTTAACGAAGGCTGCGTCATCCAGGCCCATTCGCTGGAGGAAGGCGCGTTCAAGTCCGACTTCATCCGCATCGGCGATGGCTGCACGCTCGGGCCGTCCGCCTTCGTCCACTACGGCGTCGTGATGGGCAAGGGATCGATGGTCGATGCCGATTCCTTCGTGATGAAGGGCGAAGAGCTGGAGCCCAACTCCATCTGGCGCGGCAACCCGGCCAAGCTGCACCGGTTCGTCGAGCCGGTCAGCGAGGGCTCCGGGGCATCTTCTTGACGGACCGCGCGCCTGGCGCCGTGGACATCCGTATCGAGCCGGTGACCAAGGCCAATCGAGCCCTGGTCACGGCTCTGCGACTGGCTCCGGAGCAGGTGGACTTCGTCGCCGGCAATGCGGACTCGCTGCGCGAAGCCCGGTCCGATCGGGACGCGCGGCCGCGCGCCGTGATGGCCGGGGACCAGCTTGTCGGATTCCTGATGTACGATGCGCCACGCGACGATGACGAGGCCCGCATCTACCGCTTCATGGTCGACCGCGCCTGGCAGGGCCGTGGCTATGGCAAGGCCGCGCTGCGGGCGGTGTTGGAGGAAATCCAAGGGCTCGGCCACGTCAGGCACGTGTCGATCTGCTACGAACCGGAGAACGAGGCGGCGCGGCGGCTCTATCGCAGCGCCGGTTTCGTCGAAGAGGGGATCGACGAGGACGGGGAAATGATCGCCGATCTCGTCCTGGCGCCCGCCGACCGATGACGCCGTCAGTCGATCCGTCCGAGGAAATCGCCCTGGCGCGCGCCATGGCCGCCATGGCCCCGGCCGGGGTCCGCACCGGCTGCCGGATCATCCGCGAAGGCGACGAGACCCATCTGTTGTCGGCGGAGGCAGGTTCCATCCCCGCCCGCCAGCCCGCCATGCGGCGGGCCAGCGGCGCGGCGCGCTGGATCGCGCACCGGCTGCTGGCGGATGCCGGCTTCGACGGTTTCGCCCTCTTGCGCACGCCCTCCGGTGCGCCCGCCTGGCCGCAGGGGATAACCGGCTCGCTCGCCCATGACGACGACATGGCCGTGGCAGCGGTCGCTCCTGTTGCCGGCATCGGCTCGCTGGGTATCGATGTCGAACCGGCGCTGCCCCTGCCCGATGAGATTTCCGCCCTCGTTGCCATGCCCGCCGACCGGACGGGTACCGCCGACCGGCAGCTTGCCGGCCGCGTCCTCTTCGCCGCCAAGGAAGCGGTCTACAAGGCTGCCTATCCGCTGGACCGCGAGGTGCTGGGCTATGAGGACATCGTCGTCGACCTCGAGACTGGCCACGCGACGACGAGGACCGGCCGCAAGGCGCGGCTCGCATACTGCGTTGCCCCGCGCGTGGCCGTGCTGGCGTTTGTCGACGGTGATGGGGTTTAGGGTCAGCCCGACTATTCCTGCTGCGTTACGACATCATGAGTTTCCGGCCGAATGCAGCAATCTTTGGCGTCAGCGCCGCCCCTCACTGTCCTGCCGGACATCTCTCCCCGTATAGTGACGGGGAGAGAGGACCGGCCGCAACGCCGGTGGTTTTCCTGCAACGCATGAGATTGGCGAAATCGGCGACGGTAGCGCCCCTCTCCCCGTCACTATACGGGGAGAGGATGCCGGCAGGCAGGTGAGGGGCGGCGCGGACGCTGGCCATTATGAAATAGTCGCCATGACGCGTGGGATATCCTTCGGAAAGCACTCTGGCCTCACGAGCCGGCAGTCGGGTTCTTCGAAGACAGATCGTGCCCTGCGCCGACCACCTCCCGGTAGGCCCTCACCTTCCCATCCAGCCCGCGTATGCGCCAGCTTTCCCCGTCCTGTCCCTCGATAGGACAAGGTCCGAGCGGCACCTTGCCGCCGCCTTCCGGAAGATCCAGCACATAGACCGGATTGCAGATGCCCGAGAGCCGCGCCCGCAGCGCTTCCACCAGCGCCTGGCCGTGCTCGATCGTGGTGCGCCGGTGCGCCATGCCACGCGCGAGGTCGCCATGGTGCAGGTAATAGGGTTTGACGCCCAGCCGGTACATCAGCTCGCGGCAGAGCTCTTCCAGCGCCTCGACCGTGTCGTTGACGCCCTTCAGCAGAACGCTCTGGTTGAGCAGCACGAAACCGGCCTGTCGCAAGGTGCGGCAAGCCGCTTCGGCGGCATCGGTGATCTCGCGCGCGTGGTTGAAGTGGGTGACCACCGTCACCATCAGCCGACCCTGCAGCGCCGCGACCAGCCCTGGCGTGATGCGTGAAGGCAGCGCCACCGGCACGCGCGTGTGGATGCGCAACAGCCGCACATGGGGGATAGTCTCGACACGGACGCGGATTTCGGCAAGTGCCTTATCCGGCAGCGACAGCGGATCGCCGCCGGTCAGGATCACTTCGCGGATTTCGGGGTGGTCCGCTATATAGGCCAGCGCCGGCTCCAGCGCCTCGCGCGTATAGCCACGGCCGATCGAGGTCAGCGATTCCTTGCGGAAGCAGAACCGGCAATAGACCGCGCATTGATAGGTCGGGAACAACAGCACCCGGTCGGCATGGCGATGCGTCAATCGCGGCACCGGGCTGAATTCATGATCGGCGATCGGATCGCCGAGCTCGCCCTCGGCCTCCTCCAATTCCCCAGGCGACGGGATCACCTGGGCCCGGATCGGATCGGCCGGATCGTTCCAGTCGATCAGGTCGAGATAGCTTTTTGGCGCGCGCACCTTGTGCAGCGTGGCGGCAGCCTGCGCGGCTTCGCGTTCGGCCGGCGAGAGCGGCAGGGAAGCGAGGTCGCGCACATGGCGGACGCCGGCGCGGACGTCATCCTGCCAGGCGGTGTCGGGAGCGCGGGTTGTATCTCTGAGGTTGGGCATTAGCAGGTCTCGGGCTGTTCGCGCGGACCTATCGGCTGGATGGGCTGTTGGGTCAACCGCCGCGCTCTACGGCGCCCCCTCTGTCCTGCCGGACATCTCCCCCCTCGAGGGGGGAGATTGGCAGTTCAGACGCCGGCTCTCCCTTTATAGCTTTATAGCTTTGGAGATTGGCGAAAGCGGTCGCGACATCCGATCTCCCCCCACGTGGGGGAGATGTCCGGCAGGACAGAGGGGGCGCCGGAGAGAGCCGACTTTGCCAAGAACCCTAACCTTCACAACCTCCGCCCACCCGCGCCGGCCATCGCCACAAAAGCGCTCTCAATGCTTTCAAACCTCAGCTCCGGGTAAAGCGCGCCCGCTTCCGGAGTGGCCGTCTCGAGCGCGGTCTCGCCACGGAGCCAGAACGCCCGCAGCAATCCAAGGCCGGGAACCGCCGCGATCATCGCCTCCAACTCATCGGCGCTCATCTGCTTGACGCGCGGCGAGCGGCCACTCACCCGGCGCCACAGCTCGATCATCGCGCTCTGCGTGATCTTGTTCTGCGCGATGCGGATTTCGCTGCGAACAGCATCGGGATCCTCCAGCGCGCGCATTGTGACGGCGGCGATATCCTTCTCGCTGACAAACGTCGCCGGCACATTGCCGTCGCCATAGAGCGTCACCTCGTCGGGCGGCAGCGGCGAGGAGCCGAAGCGCGTCAGGTCTCCCAGGGTCGCCACCCAGGTCGAGAAGAAGCCGTTGGTGTAGATCACCGTATAGGGCAGGTCGGCCTCCCGGACCGCGTCGAAGACGGCCCGCTTGATGTCGAGCGGTTCGATCGAGCCGGGCGCGGCGGCGGCGAAGTCGAGGCCGAAGCCGGCGGACGGCACATAGCGGGAGACGCCGGCATCCCTGACGGCGCGCACCAGCGTCATCTCGCTGGCCGAGCCGACATGCACCGAGCTGATGACGCGATCGACCTTGCCGACGGCGCGCACAAGGCTGTCATAGTCGTCGAGATCGCCGACATGCACCGTGGCGCCGAGCTCCTTCAGCGGGCGCATCCGCTCTCCATTGGCTGATGTTGCCGGCCGGACGAGTACATGCAAGCTGTCGCCATTGCGCGCGCTGGCCTTCGCCATCTCGCTGCCGAGAAGCCCGGTCGCGCCGATGATCAACGTGCTGGTCATATCGCCCTCCCATTGCCGAGAATTGAACCGTCCCAGTCGCGTTCAAGGCCGATGTCATGCAAACGGCGGTCGGAAAGCCGGGAAACCTTGCGCAATGTGCGGCGGCGCTCGAACGCTGCCGCGCTTCGCATGGCAAGGCCGCTCACCGCGGCAGTGATGGGTCCAAGGGTCAGGTTCATGTTCGTCTCCTGTGTTCTAGCGGGCGCGAGAATGCCGATGTCGCCCACCGGGCGAGCATGACGATTGCTCACACTTGTCTGGTCAATTCAGCGCATCGATAAACCGGAAGTCCGGTGTGGATGCTTGGTATGCCTGAATATTGGGCGGTTTCGGGCTGGACGACAAACGACTCTTTGTGCAGGATTTGTGAGCAACGCTCACAGGTGGAACCCATGCCGCGCAGATTGCCGCCCCTCACCGCCTTGCCCGCCTTCGACGCGGCCGCCAGGCATTTGAGCTTCTCCAAGGCGGCGCAAGAGCTCAACCTCACCCATGGCGCCGTCAGCCGCGCCATCCGCAACATCGAGGACAGGCTGGGCATCCAGCTCTTCGATCGCGGCACGCGCTCCGTGCGGCTGACCGCTGTCGGCACGGCCTATGCGGCGGAGGTCGGCAAGGCGCTCGACCAGATCGCCGCCGCCACCATCGCGGCCATGCCCGACCGCTCGACGCGCATCCTGAACGTCAGCACGTCGGACGGCTTTGCCGGCCGCTGGCTGGTGCCGAGGCTGCACCGCTTCCATCGCGCCAATCCCGACATCGACGTGCGGCTGGCGACTTCGGGTGTGCTGGCCGATTTCGTCAGCGACGGCATCGACATATCCATCCGCTACGGCCGCGGCGGCTATACCGGGGTGACGGCGGAATTCCTCGCCGACGAGGAGGTCTTCCCGGTCTGCAGCCCGGAACTGCTGCAAGGCGAGCACCCGCTGCGGCAGCCCGGGGATTTGAGGCATCACAAGCTGATCCACGACGCCTTCCGCATCGACTGGGCGACATGGCTTGAACAGGCCGGCGTCGAAGGCATCGACCCCAAACGCGGCGTGCGCTTCGATTCCGCCACCTTCGCCGTCGAGGCCGCCGTGCATGGCGAAGGCGTGCTGCTCGGCCGCAGCGCGCTGGTCTCGGCCGACCTCGCGGCCGGGCGGCTGGTGCGACCCTTCGACCTCGCGCTGAAATCAGCGGCCAGCTACTACGTCGTCTATCCCGAAGGCGCGCTGCGCCAGAAAAAAGTCAGGGCGTTCCGCGACTGGCTGTTCGCCGAGATCGCGGCCGACTGGGTCAGCGCGCCCAAGAGCCAGGCGCCCGAAGCCAGCTGAGCGCATCCGGTTCCATCGATTGATCAGGCGCCAGGCCGAAGCGAGACAGGTGGACAACTCGGGGCTGCCCACCTGGCCCCCGCCGCGAATGCATGCCGCCCCAAAGGGGGCATCGGTTTTTCGGGAACCGACATGCATTGAAAGGCCCGCGGACAGAGTGGACGTTGGCGTTCGCGGCGACCAGTCGTCATATGACGGGTATCGCGTTCGAAGGCCTATTCCTCGGCGCGAAAAGCTTCCGGCACGATGAACACCTCGTCGGCGCGACCATAGCCGCCGTCGGCGACTTCCTCCACCAGCACCATCGTGTAGGGCCGCACGCCCTCGCCGAAGAAGTCGACGAACATGGCTGTCGTGCGATGGATGAGGTCTTCCTTCTGCGCCTTGGAGAGTGCCGCCTGCGGCATCTTGATATTGGCGAATGGCATTGTCTGTTCCTTGTTTCTGGAGGTTGGCTTCAGGGTTCGGGGATGGAGCAGGTCGGCAGACAGCAGGGGCCTGCCTCCTCAGATCACGCCGCCATTGGCGCGGATGATTTGCCCGTTGACCCAGCCACTGTCAGGCCCGGCGAGGAACGACACCACGCCGGCAATGTCGTCGGGCTGGCCGAGCCTGCCGAGCGGGATCATTTTTCCGATGGCCTCGATCTGCGCCGTGCTCTTGCCATCCGTGAACAGCGCCGTCTCGACCGGTCCGGGCGCCACCGCGTTGACGGTGATGCGGCGCGCGCCAAGCTCCTTGGCCAGGATGTGCGTCATCGCCTCGACCGCCGCCTTGGTGGCGGCATAGACCCCGTAACCCGGCTGGTAGAGGCCGACGACGCTGCTGGAGAAATTGACGATGCGGCCGCCGTCGCGCAGCCGCCGCGCGCCTTCGCGCATGCCGCGGAACACGCCGCCGAGATTGATCGCGATTTGGGTATCGAAGAAGGCGTCATCGGCCTGCGCGATCGGCGAAAGCTTCATGATGCCGGCATTGTTGACCAGGATATCGATGCCGCCGAAGGCCTTCTCGCCGGCGTCGAAAAGGCTGGCGATGCCCGTGGGATCGGCGATGTCGGCTTGCACGGCGATCGCCTTGCCGCCATTGGCTTCGATGGCGCGCACCAGCGCCTCGGCCTCCGCCTGTCCCCGTGCATAGTTGGCGACGACGGCAATGCCGTCGCGGGCAAGCCGCCGCGCGATCGCCGCGCCGATGCCCTTCGAGGCTCCGGTCACGATCGCCGCTTTGGTTTGACCCGTGCTTGTTTGGTTGGCCGTACTTGTTTGGCCGGATGTCATGGAAGTCTCTCCTTCTCGTTGGTGGGACGGATATAGGCCGCGCCAACTTCCGGATAATCAGCCATCTCTTGACATCACTATTCGGAAACTGCGAACAAAGCCCATGGACCGGCTAGACACGATGCGGCTCTTCGTCCGCGTGCTGGAGCGGCGCAGCTTCACTGCGGCCGCAGCCGATCTCGGCCTGCCGCGCTCGACCGCGACGGAAGCGATCCGGCGGCTGGAAGAGCATCTCGGCGCGCGGCTGCTGGAGCGCACGACGCGCCAGGTGAACGCCACGCAGGACGGCGAGGCCTATTATCGGCGCTGCCTGTCGATCCTGGCCGAGATCGAGGATGCCGAGGCCGCCTTCCGCAATGCCGAGCCGTTCGGCCTGCTGCGCATCGATGCCAGCACGCTGCTCACCCGCACCTTCCTGCTGCCGCGCCTGCCGGAATTCCTCGCCCGCTTTCCCCGCATCGACCTGCAGATCGGCCAGAGCGACCGGCTGGTCGACCTCGTGCGCGAGGGTGTCGACTGCGTCATCCGCGTCGGCGAACCGCCCGACAGCGGCATGATCATGCGCCGCCTTGGCATGATCCGCGAGATGACCTGCGCCAGCCCCGCCTATCTCTCTCGCCACGGCACGCCCGCCTCCCCCGACGCGCTGGACGGCCATCAGGCGATCGGATTCGTCTCCTCGCGCACCGGCGAGGTGCTGCCCTTCGAATTCACCGTCGCCGGCAAGACCCGTGAGGTCAGGTTGCCCGGCCGCGTCGCCGCCAACAATTCCGATACCGCCGCCGACCTGGCGCGGCTCGGCCTCGGCCTCATCCAGGCGCCGCGCTATCGTTTCGAGAAGGATTTGGCCGACGGCAAACTGGTGGAGGTGCTGGCCGAATACCCGCCATCGCCGACGCCGCTGTCGGCGCTCTATCCGCAGAACCGGCAGCTTTCGCCGCGCATGCGCGTCTTTCTCGACTGGGCGGCGCGCATCTTCGCCGAGGCGAACTTGTAGGGCGAAGGATGCTGGGCTGCATCAATCGTTGCCGATGGGCGCCATCTGATGCCATTGTCGCCGCGACAGCGCGCCATGGGGAGATGGCGCACCGCCAGGGAGGATTTTCATGACCACGACACAAGCCGGCTTGCCGCGCTATGAGGACGCCGTTGCGGGCTTTCGCATCGAGGACGAGATCGCCAGGCTGCAAGGCGATCCGGCGACCGGCATCAACGCCTATGTCGAATGCTGCGGCCGGCACACCGGCCAGAACCGGTTGGCGCTGCGGGCGATCTCCGCCATTGGCGAGCTCAGCGAATTCACCTTCGAGGATCTCGACGACATGTCCGGACGTGTCGGCAATCTGCTGAAGGGACTGGGCGTCGGCCCCGGCGATGTCGTTGCCGGCATGCTGCCGCGCATTCCCGAACTGGTGGCGCTGATCCTCGGCGTCTGGCGCATCGGCGGCGTCTACCAGCCGCTGTTCACCGCCTTCGGCCCGAAGGCCATCGAGCACCGCCTGGAATACAGCGCAGCCAAGGTGGTGGTGACCAATCCCGCCAATCGCGGCAAGCTCGACGAGGTCGCCAACCCTCCGCACATCGCCACCATCCTCGGTGCGGGCGAGGCCCTGCCGCCGGGCGACATCGATTTCCGCGCCGCGCTTTCCGCCGCCTCCCCCGACTGCGAAACGGTGATGCGCCGGGGGGAAGACCTGTTCATGATGATGTCGACTTCCGGAACGACGGGCCTGCCCAAGGGCGTGCCGGTGCCGCTCGGCGCTCTGCTGGCCTTCGGCGCCTATATGCGCGATGCGATCGGGCTGCGGCCCGACGACATCTTCTGGAACATCGCCGATCCGGGCTGGGCCTACGGCCTCTATTACGCCATCACGGGTCCCCTGCTGCTCGGCATCGCCACCACCTTCAACGAGGGCGCCTTCACCGCCAAAAGCACCTATGACGTCATCGAGCGGCTTGGCGTCACCAGCCTTGCCGGCTCGCCCACCGCCTTCCGCCTGCTGCTCGCAGAAGGCGCCGACGCCGCCGCGCGCGTGAAAGGCCGGCTGCGCGTGGTGAGCAGCGCCGGCGAGCCGCTCAACCCGGAAGTGATCCGCTGGTTCGACGCCCACCTTGATGCGCCGATCCACGACCATTACGGCCAGACCGAGAACGGCATGATGGTCAACAACCATCACGGCCTCGCCCACCCTGTCCGCGCGGGCTCCGCCGGCTTTGCCATGCCGGGTTACCGCATGGTGGTGCTGGACGAGGCCGGCAACGAACTCGGCCCCAACCAGCCGGGCATCCTTGCCGTCGACATCGCCAACTCGCCGCTGCGCTGGTTCGGCGACTACCACCAGGCCGAAACTCCGGCCATTTCAGGCGGCTACTACCGAACCGGCGACACGGTGGAATATGAGCCGGACGGCTCGATCTCCTTCATCGGCCGCGCCGACGACGTCATCACCTCGTCGGGCTACCGCATCGGCCCCTTCGACGTCGAAAGCGCGCTGATCGAACACCCCGCCGTCACCGAGGCCGCGGTCGTCGGCGTGCCCGACTCGCAGCGCACCGAAATCGTCAAGGCCTTCGTCATCCTCGCGCCCGCCTACAAGGGCAGCCCGGAGCTGGCCGAGGAATTGGCGCAGCATGTGAGAAAGCGCCTCTCGGCCCACGCCTATCCCCGCGAGGTGGAGTTCGTGACGGAATTGCCGAAGACGCCGAGCGGCAAGATCCAGCGGTTTTTGCTGAGGCAGGCGGAGGTGGAGAAGAGGAAGGGGTGACGGGGGGCGAGGGCGGAAGAATTGAGTCCGAATGATAGCACACGCTTTGGTGGGACATGTGAGGTCTTGAATGGGGCCGATTGCGGACAGGGTGATTCAGTCGTCGGATCTTCAGGAGCGGACTTTTAGGTCGGTACAGATCGGCCTGAGGTAACCCAAAGGCGAGTTCGAAATCAGCGTCGATTCAAATAGAGTTGCCGGGGATGGGGTGGGGTGCGAAAATCAGCGCAAGCTTTGGGCCGCGCGGCTCTTGGCAGATACCTTAGGGACCGAATTCGGTGGCCCGCTGAGAGCATGTGAAACGTAAAAATCGATGGCAAACGAAGAAACTGGGAGACCTCAAAGGCGATCAAAAGCGAAAGCCGACGCGCCTGCTGAACCGCCCCCGCCAGTCCGGAGCGCTCAGGCCCGTCCGGACGCCCCTCAGGAAACCAATGTTGAGTCTCCGACCATTTCCGTCGTCGGCATCGGCGCGTCAGCCGGCGGCATCGAGGCGCTTGGCCGCTTTTTCGATGCGATGCCGGCGGACAGCGGCTGCGCCTTCGTGGTCGTCTTGCATCTCGACCCGAAGCACGAAAGCGAGATGGCGCGCGTTCTGGCATCTCACACGACCATGCAGGTTGCGCAAGTCGTGGACGGCATGCGAATCGTTTCCGATCGGGTCTATGTGATCGCTCCCGATACCGACCTCAAAATCAGCGATGGCGGGCTGCACGTGTCCCGACCGGCAGAGGTCCGCGGCAACCGCCATCCCGTCGATGTCCTGTTCCGATCGCTTGCGTCGGACCAGCGGAAACGGGCCATCGCCATCGTTTTGTCGGGAACCGGCAGCAATGGCACCGAGGGCTTGAAGGACATCCGGGCCGAGGGCGGCATGAGCCTCATTCAAGCCCCCGAAACCGCGAAATTCGACGGTATGCCGAGGAGCGCCATAGCGGCGAATTTGGCCGACCATGTCCTTGCACCTGAACAGATGCCGGACGTGATACTTGCTTACACTCGCCATGGTTATGTCGCCGCTCCAATCGAAACCGCACCTGCCGTACTGGGCGGTGGCGAGGCGAAGATCGAGCAGGTTCTCGAAATTCTGCGCGCCCGGAGCGGATATGACTTCAGCAGCTACAAGCGCAGCACCCAGCGGCGGCGCATCTACCGCCGCTTAGGCCTGAAGAACATCGAGACGCTTAACGGGTATCTGGACGAGTTGCGGGCCAATCCCGAGGAAATCACCACGCTTGTCTCGGACCTGATGATCAACGTGACCGGATTCTTCCGCGACGCCGAGGCATGGAAAACGTTATCGGATCTGGTGATCGCTCCACTGGTCGCCGAAAGAGAGTCAGGGGCCACGATACGGATCTGGGTTCCTGCTTGTTCGACGGGCGAGGAAGCCTATTCCATTGCCATGCTGGTAATGGAGCACGCGGCTGCCGCCGGAAAGCGGTTCGATCTCAAGGTGTTTGCCACCGACGCGCAGGAAGACAACCTTCGCAAGGGCCGCGATGGCGTCTATCCGGCGGCGGCAGTGGCCGAGTTCCCGCCGGAGCGCATCCAGCACTTTTTCGAAAGACTCGATGGCAACTATCAGGTCAGCAAGGTACTTCGCGACACGATCGTCTTTGCGCAGCACAATCTGTTGCGCGATCCGCCCTTTTCCCGGCTGGATCTGGTTTCGTGCCGCAATTTCCTGATCTATCTCGAACCCGACGCGCAGCAGCGTGTCATCGCACTTTGTCATTTCGCGCTGCGTCAGGGCGGACATCTGTTCCTTGGTAATGCCGAGACGGTCGGCCACCTCGACGATCTGTTTGAGAGCTGCTCGAAGAAATGGCGGATATACCGCCGCGTCGGACCGACGCGGCATGACCTCATCGACTACCGGGAGCATCGCGGACCCGTGGGACCAGATCAGACTGACAAGCCAGCGTCACCCCCGCCCGACTCGGCAGCATCGGTCGCAGAAGCTGCGCGGCGCGCCTTGCTTGAACGCTATGCTCCGGCATCCGTCCTAATCGACCGCAAGGGCCGCGCGCTCTATTTTCATGGAACGACAAGGGATTATCTGGAGCAGCCGCCCGGCGAACCGACGAGGGATTTGCTGAGCATGGTCCGCGAAGGGCTCGCTCTCAAACTTCGATCCGCAATCCGTGACGCTTCCAGGGAAAACAGAAGCGTCACAGTCAGTGCACGCACCCGGTCCAGCAAGACCGGTGCGGTCACCATGACTGTCATGCCGCTGACTGGTCGGCCTGGAGAGAGCGGCCATCTGCTCGTGAGCTTCACACCGGAGGGGCCTCAGGCCGGCGGTGGCCCGGCAGCTCCGCGGGACGAAACGGCGGAAATTGCCGCTGGTGAACGCGCGCTTCAGGAAGAACTGAAAGCGACGCGCGCCGAGCTGCGGAGCACTGTCGAGCATCTTGAAACCGCCAATGAGGAGCTGAAAGCGTCGAACGAGGAAGCGACCTCGATGAACGAGGAGCTTCAGTCCACGAACGAGGAACTGGAAACCTCCAAGGAAGAACTCCAGTCGTTCAACGAGGAACTGAACACTGTCAATAGCCAGCTTCAGCACAAGATCGGCGAGTTGGAAGCGGCCACCAATGATCTCAACAATCTGTTGGCCGGATCCGAAACCGCGACGCTGTTCCTCGATGAAAAACTGCGCATCAAATGGTTCGCTCCCGCGACCAAGGAACTCTTCGATCTTGTTTCGACCGACATTGGCCGTCCGATCGCCCACTTCGCGCGCAAGTTCGCAGACGATAACCTGATAATTGATGCCGAAACGGTGCTGAAAAAGCTTGCCCCGATCGTTGCAGAGGTGCCAAGCGACGCCGGCCGCTGGTACTCGCGGCGCATGTTGCCCTACCGTACCCGCGACAATCGGATTGCAGGGGTGGTGGTCACTTTCAGCGATATCACCGAGCGCAAGCAGAGCGAAGACGAGACCATGCGAAGCGAAAAGCGCCTTCGCGATCTTATCGAAGCTCTCCCGAACGCGGTCTACACAACCGACGCCTCGGGTCGGCTCACTTTTTACAACCCGGCCGCCGTCGAACTCTGGGGCCGCGAGCCGAAACTTGGTTCGGATCGATGGAACGGCTCCTGGCGACTATATAGGCCGGATGGAGAGTTGCTGCCGCACGATGAATCCCCCTTGGCGATAGCCCTGAAAGAAAAGCGGCAAGTAAAGGGGGGAGCGGAGGCGGTGTGCGAGAGGCCGGATGGTACTCGTGTACCCTACATTTCCTATCCAACCCTGCTTCGCGATGCCACTGGCGAAGTCACCGGCGCGGTAAACATGTTGGTGGACATCACCGAGCGCAAGCGGGCCGAGGCGCTTGCGGAGCGGCTCGCGGCGATCGTTCAATCCTCCGATGACGCCATCATAGGCAAAAACCTCAAGGGTATGATAACGAGCTGGAACAAGGGCGCTGAACGCCTGTTCGGCTACTCGCCTGACGAAATCGTGGGCAAATCCATCATGACCTTGGTCCCCTCCAATCGCCACGGCGAAGAGGCGAATATTCTGGACCGCTTTGGCCGAGGAGAGCACATCGAGCACTTTGAAACCATCCGTCGGCGCAAGGATGACAGCCTGGTCTGGGTATCCTTGACGATTTCACCGCTTGAAGATGATCAAGGCAAGGTCATCGGAGCATCGACGATCGCACGCGACATGACCGAGCGGCGGCGCGCCGACGAACATCGGAAGATCCTGATCGGTGAACTTAATCACCGGGTCAAGAACACGCTGGCGGTCGTCCAGTCCATCGCCTCCCAGACCTTGAGTAATGCCTTGACCATGGAAGAGGCGCGAGAAGCATTCGGGTCCCGGCTGATCAATCTGGCAAAGGCACACGACGTACTCACTCGCGAAAGCTGGACCAGTGCGAAACTGGATGAGATTGTCGCCGATACCGTCAAACCTCATTCCGGGAATGGAACCCGGTTCCGGATTGAAGGTCCGGACATCCAGCTTACACCGAGTGCGGCGCTTGCGATTTCAATGGCGTTGCACGAGTTATCCACCAACGCGGCAAAATACGGCGCGCTTTCTACCCAGGACGGGCATGTCACGATCATCTGGCGCCTTGAAGGAGAAGGTCAGGACCGTCGCTTGACCTTGCGTTGGGAAGAAAGCGGCGGCCCGCCGGCAAGCACGCCGAAGCGAAAGGGCTTCGGCTCGCGCCTGATCGAGAAGGCTCTCGCTGCGGAACTGCACGGTAATGTGAACGTTGCGTATAAGTCCTCCGGCGTTGTTTGCATCATAGATGCGCCCATGCCCGCAGGACGGGAGTTCTTGGGTGGCAATAGTGGCGACGCGTCCAGCAAGCAAGATTCTGATCGTAGAGGATGAGTTCCTTATTGCCTTGCATCTGGCGGATTTGCTGGTGGAAATGGGGTACCGGATTGCAGGTCCGGTCGATAACCTGGACGAGGCGATTGTCTTTGCGCGCGATGAGGAGATCGATTTCGCGATCCTTGATATAAACTTGGCCCGCACGCGATCGTTTCCGGTCGCCGACGTTCTGAAGCAGCGCGGCATTCCGTTCCTGTTTGTGAGCGGATACGGGAGCGATGGTCTAGAGCGGTTCCTGTTTTGAGAGAATCGTAGGATTCCCAAAGCAGCTGGTTTGTGATTCAAGATGCTGGCTGGATTGGAGGCCAGCATCTGATGACGCGAGCGCTTTCAAACGATCTCCGTGAGCG